>PLBP01000012.1 GCA_003135415.1 Hyphomicrobiales bacterium | reverse complement strand
CATCAGGCCGATGTTGCCTTCTTGGATGAGATCGAGGAACTGCAAGCCGCGATTGGTGTATTTCTTAGCGATCGAAATCACCAGGCGCAAATTCGCCTCGACCATTTCCTTCTTCGCCTGCCGCGCTTCGCGCTCGCCGCGCTGAACCATGTGCACGATGCGGCGGAATTCCTGGATCTCGAGCCCGGTCTCGGTCGCGAGCGAGTGAATGTCGCCGCGGATTTCCTTGATCTTGTCCTTGTCGTGCCCGACGAAGCCCTTCCAGCCCTTCGAGCCGAGCTTGCCGACGCGCAACAGCCACTTCGGATCGAGTTCCGAATTCTGGTAGTTCTTGATGAAGTCCTCGCGCTCGACGCCGTGGCTTTCGCCGAGCCGCATCAGCCGGCCTTCGAACGAAACCAGGCGCTTGTTGATGTCGTAGAGCGTCTCGACCAAATTATCGATCCGCCCCTGATTGAGCGAGAGCGACTTCACGTCGGCGACGATCTCGTCGTGCAGCTTCTTGTAGCGGCGGTCCTGGGACGGCGACAGCGACGAGTTCTTCAGCTTGTTCTCGACGTTCTGGTCCTGCAACCGGCGGAGCTTCTTATAATTGTCGGCGATCTTGTCGAAGGTTTCGACCACCTTCGGCTTCAACTCCGCTTCCATCGCGGCGAGCGACATCGCGTTTTCGAGATCTTCCTCGTCCTCGTCGGGCTCACCTTCGGGCTCGCCCGAGAAACCGGGGCGCTGCGGCGGATTTTCCCGCTTCTCCGGCGGCGCCATCATGCCGTCGTCGGCGGCGGCCGCCTCCTGCGGCGTGTCGGTGCCGACGGGAGCCGCGATCTGCTTCGCCTCGGGGCCGGCATAGGTCGCCTCAAGATCGATGATGTCGCGGAGCAAAACTTTTCCGAGATTCAACTCGTCGCGCCAGATGATGATGGCCTGGAACGACAGCGGGCTCTCGCACAGGCCCGCAATCATCGCCTCGCGGCCGGCTTCGATCCGTTTCGCGATCGCGATCTCGCCCTCGCGCGAGAGCAACTCGACCGAGCCCATCTCGCGGAGATACATGCGAACGGGATCGTCGGTACGCTCGGAGGGAACGGACTTGGTGCTCTTGGCGAGGGACTTCGAGGTGGTTTCGACCAGCTCGCCGGCGGACTCCTCATCGTCATCATCGTCGTCGTCGGATTCTTCGGCTTCCTCCGCCTCGACGACGTTGATGCCCATTTCGTTCAGCATCGAGAGCACGTCCTCGATTTTTTCCGAGGTTACTTCCTCGGAAGGCATCACGTCGTTCAACTGGTCATAGGTGACGTAGCCGCGCTTCTTCGAAAGCCGGATCATCTTCTTGACGGCGGCGTCGCTTAAATCGAGCAGCGGCCCCGCTTCGGTGTCGGTTTCGGCGACTTCTTCTTTTTGTGCCTTCGCCATCGCCGCTTGGTCTTTGGGCGAGGCCGAGGCGCCGGTTCCGGCGCCGACCGCGGCCGCCGCGCGGCGGATCGCTTCGATGCCGAGCTGGGCGCGCTGCTGATCGGGAACCTTGGCTGCGGCACCATTACTCTTTACCGCGCTCTTGGCTGCCTTCGGCGCGGGCGGCGCTTTCAGCGCGGGCGCTTGCTTCGGCGCGGTCGGAATGGTTTTGCCGGAGACTTTCGCCGCCAGCGCTTCTTTACGGGTCGCTTTTACAGGCTGTTTCGGCGCGGGCGCGGGCGCCTTGCCGGCGGGCTTCAACGCTTCCTTCGCTGCGGGTTTGGCGGCTGGAGCCGCCCCCTTTTTCGCCGGGGGTGGTGGGGGCGCCTTCGCGGCCTCTTTGGTACCGCCCAAAATGGCGCGGAAAAGCTTGAGGCCGAAGCCTTCCTTGGCGGAACCGGCGGCCGGCGCTTTCGCGGCCGGCGCCTGCTGACGGGTATCCTTGCTGCGGGCGGACTTCTCCGGCTCGCGGGCCTTGGCGGCGGCGGGTTTCTTCATGGAACCCGCCTTGATGGCTGCTTTCTTCGAACTCACCGGATCCTGCTCTCTCTGACTGTGCCTCAGGGAGAAAAAACACCCCCTACCCTATGCGGGGTGAATCGATTTCCTGCCCTATACTGATTCGGCCCTACGTCTCACACTATGCGGGGTCACATCGTGCGAGCGGGCCGACCTGAAGGCTCGCCAAACCCCTCCAGCATCGCCTCGGTCCCGTCGAGATTGGCCAGTTGCTCCTGAATATCCTTCAGGCGGGCGAAATTGGCGTCACTCATGTCGGCGCTATACGCGCGTTCCGCCTCTTTCAGCTCTCTAGATAGCGTCGTCTTATTGTGATGCAAGCGCGCGATTTGATGCCACCAGGCTAAAACGTCCTCGCGGGCCGCTTTCGGCCCCACCGGCCAGTCCGCCTTGTGCGAGATGGCACGTTCCATGCGTGTGCGGAGTTCCGCATGTCCACTCTCTTCCAGGCGGCCTTTCAGCGCATCGGCGTCCTGGGCATGGCCGGAAGCGGCGGCCGCCAGGATCGCCTTGCGCAAGGCTTCCGCATCCCGATGAACAAATTCCAACTCGACAAATTCCTCGGCGTGTTCCGACAAGAGCCAGGGGTGGCTCAGCACCGAAAGCAAGATCAGTGCCTCCCGCGCCGGGACAGCCGAATGATGGCCGCGGATGATGGAACTGGTGGCGAGCCGGGCGCCGCGCGCGTTGAGTGACGTTTTCGGCTCGGGCAGCCGGTTGCGGGGGCCGCGCCTGAATTCCATCGGCGTCCGCGCCACGGCGCGCACATCCGAAGGCGCCAGCAACCGGGAGAGCCGCGCCTTTAAATCCTCGCGGTAATAGCGGCGCACCGTCTCGTCCTGGATCGTGCGGGTGATTTCGGAAAGCCGCGTCTCCAGCGCCGCCCGGCGCTCGGGCGTATCGATACGCGCGTTCCCGGTTTCGCGCAGCCACAGCATTTCGGCAAGCGGGCGCGCGGAAGAGAGCACTTCTTTCATCGCCTCGGCGCCGCTGGCACGAACCAGATCGTCGGGGTCCTGGCCTTCGGGCAGGATCGCGAACAAGAGGCTCTGACCGGGCTTCAACAGCGGCAGAGCGATATCGACCGCGCGATAGGCCGCGCGCTGGCCCGCGCTATCGCCGTCGAAGCACAGAATCGGCTCCAGCTGCATCCGCCACAGCAATCCGAGTTGGTCCTCGGTCAGCGCGGTGCCGAGCGGCGCCACCGTCGCCTCGAAGCCCGCCGCCACCATCGCGATGGCGTCGATATAGCCCTCGACCACGATTAGCGGCTGATCCTTTTGCGCCGCCATGCGGGCGCTCGCGCCGTTGTAGAGCAGCGAGCCTTTATGAAAGAGCGGCGTCTCCGGCGAATTGAGATATTTCGCCTGCGCCTCTTCGGAAAGCGCGCGGCCTCCGAAGCCGACGACGCGGCCCTTGAAGTCGGTAATGGGAAAAATCACCCGCTCGCGGAAGCGGTCGTAGGGAACGGGGATGTCGTCGCCCGCGATGATGAGGCCCGCCTCGATCATGTCCTCGTTGGAGACGCCCTTGCCGCCGAGATGCTCTTTCAAGGCGAAGCGCTCGGCCGAAGCATAGCCGATGCGAAACCGCGTCTGCGTCTCGGAATTGATGGCCCGATCGGTAAGGTAGCCGCGGGCGCGGGCGCCGGCGCGCGCTTGCAGGTTCGCCTCGAAGAACTTGGCGGCGATCTCCACCACCTCATAGAGGGTTTTGCGGCGCGCCTCGCGCTTCTCGTCGTCGGGCGAGGAGACCGGGAGCGGCAGTCCGGCGAGGTTCGCCAGCCGCTCGACCGCCTCGGGAAACGTCACGCCCTCGGTCAACATGACGAAGTCGAAAATGCTGCCGTTCTTGCCCGAGGAGAAATCGAACCACGCCCCCTTCTGATCGTTGACGAAGAAAGACGGCGTCTTTTCGGGGTTGAAGGGCGAGAGTCCCTTCCACTCGCGCCCGGCCTTTTTCAGCTGCACACGGCGGCGCACGACCTCGGATACGGGCAGGCGGGCCCGAATTTCGTCGATGAATCCCTGGCTGAAGCGCATTGTGATGGCCGCGTTATACCTCTCACCTAAGGGAAGCACGCTTGCCTTTGCAAGGCTTTTGGGTTTTCTCACCATCCACAACTAACGGGGCGGGTCTATTCCGAGCCCCGGACTATGGGAGGCAATCATGGCAATAGCAGCAACGGCGGGGACCCTGTCGGCCAAGGAACATCAGTCTCAGCTCCGCCGCGCGGTGATCGCAAGCACCGTCGGCACCGCGATCGAGTGGTACGACTTCTTTCTCTACAGCATCGCGAGCGGTCTTATCTTCGCGAAGCTCTACTTCCCCAATTCCGATCCGCTGGTCGGCACGCTCAACGCGTTCGGCATTTACGCCATCGGCTTCATCGCGCGCCCGATCGGTGCGGCGATCTTCGGCCATTACGGCGACCGCATCGGGCGGAAATCAACGCTGATCATCACGCTGATGCTGATGGGCGTCGCGACCTTCCTGGTGGCGCTGGTGCCGACCTATGAGCAGATCGGCGTTTGGGGCGCGGTGCTCCTCACCGTGCTTCGCTTCATTCAGGGCGTCGGCGTCGGCGGCGAATGGGGCGGCTCGGTATTGCTCTCGATGGAATGGGCACGCACGCATGAGCACCGCGGCTTCATCGCTTCATGGCCGCAATTCGGCGTACCCGCGGGTCTCTTTCTCGCGAACCTTGCCGTGCTCGGCTTCAGCTATTATTCGGGCGACCAATTCCTGGTCTGGGGCTGGCGCATTCCGTTCTTCCTGAGCGCCATTCTCGTCGCGATTGGGCTCTGGATCCGGCTCGGCGTGATGGAAACGCCGGTTTTCTCGAAGATTCTGTCGCAGAAAAAAATGGCCACGGCGCCGACGCTCGAAGTCATCAAGCAGCAGCCGAAGGCGATCGCCCTCAGCGCCTTCGCCCGCATGGCCGAGAACGGCCCGTTCTACATCTTCACCGCCTTCGTCTTCGCCTATGGCATCGGTACGCTGAAAATGTCGCGCGACTTTTTGCTGACGGCAGTCCTTGCCGCCGCCGTGCTCGAGTTCTTCACCATTCCGTTCTTCGGCTACCTTTCGGATCGGATCGGGCGCAAGCGCATGTACACGCTTGGCGTGATCGCCGTCGGCATCTATGGCTTCATCTATTTCGGCCTGCTGAACACGGGCTCGGCGGCGCTGATCTTCCTCGCCGTCGTGCTCTCGCTCGTCCCGCACGCCATGATGTACGGGCCGCAGGCGGCGATGATCGCGGAGTCGTTTCCGAGCCGGCTTCGCTATAGCGGCGCTTCGCTCGGGTACCAGCTCACGGCGGTAATCGCCGGCGGGCCGGCGCCGCTGGTCGCGACCTGGCTCTTCGCCGAATATAAAACGCCCTACGTGATCTCGGGCCTGATCCTGTTCGCGGCCGTGGTGAGCTTCATCGCGACCTCGATGCTCACCGACTACACTGGCAAGGATATTGAGAAGGCGCATCGATAAACGCTTCATCGATCGCAAATAAAAATGGCCGGAGCAATCCGGCCATTTTTATTTCTGGAAATAGTCTCTTCCCTCGTCATGCCCGGCCTTGTGCCGGGCATCCACGCCTTACTTGCAGCAAAGACATGGATGGCCGGGACAAGCCCGGCCATGACGGGACATACACTTTTCGGCCGTCTTTCAGAGCGCCTCGATCAACGCAATCATCCGCTGACGCGTGGCGGGATTGGGCATGAGGGAGCGTCCGGCACCGAGATTATCCTTCATATGCTCGGGCTTTTCCGTGCCGGGAATCACCACCGTCACCGCGTCGTTCGAGAGCAGGAACTTGAGGAAAAACTGTCCCCAGCTATCGACATAGAATTCGGCCGCCCATTCGGGCAATGGCTTGCCGCGCACTTTGCGGAACAACTCGCCGCGGCCGAAGGGGAGATTGCAAAGTACCGCCGCGCCATTATCCTTCGCCGCCGGCAGCACGCGCTTCTCGGCGTCGCGGTCGGTAATCGAATAGTTTACTTGCACGAAATCCGGCTTTTCGTGCGCGGTCACCGCGGCAATGGCATCCTGATCGCCGTTGGACGAGGTGGTGATGCCGATATAGCGGAACGTGCCTTGCGCCTTCCAATCGCGAAAAAGCGCGAGATCGGTTTTCGGGTCGCTGACGTTGTGCAACTGCATCAAATCGATCTTCGAAGTTTTCAGCCGGCGAAGCGATTCCTGCATCTCATTGATGGTGGCGGCGCGGCTTCGCACTTCGCACTTCGTCGCGAGAAAGATTTTGTCGCGCACGCCCACTGCCGCAACGAGATCGCCGACGACGCCTTCGGCGGTGCCGTAGGTCGAGGCCGTGTCGATCAGGCCGCCGCCGGCTGAGAGGACCATCGCCTCGATCACCGCCCGCCGCTGCGCGCGCTCCGCGGCATCGGTGCCAATCTGGAAAACCTGCGACGTGCCGAGGCCGACGACCGGGAGCAACTCGCCGCTACTGGGAATCGGCCGCCGGATCGACCGACTCGAGAACGGCGGAAGCTCAAATTCCCCGCGAGCGGGAGCCGCGCGCGAAAGCGCGCCGATAACGGCACCGGCACTGACTCCCAGCATCCCTCGCCGCGAGAACGAAAAATCGCCGGACGGTTTTCGGTCGTTCATCTGCGTTTCTCTCCGCGAAATCCTGGTTCCGCGCGGCGATCGGCGTTTCTTTCGCGCGTTGCCGCGCGCGGCAGTCTAAGATTGCCTAATCATATCGCTCAAATTGCGGCTTATCCCGGAGACGCGCCCATGGACGTTCCCCAAAACTTCCAGCCGATCGAAAAGCTGCGAACGAGCCCGTTTCTCGAGCGCGTCGGCCCGCTGTTCTTCGAATGGCGCGGAAAGAAGCTCGTGCTGGGCTTGCGCATCGAGGCGAGCCACGCCAATGCGCGCGGCACCGCCCATGGCGGCCTCCTGCTCACCATCGCCGATGTCGCGCTCGGCTATCAGATGGCGCTGTCACAAGACCCGCCGATCCGGGCGACGACAATCAGCTTGAGCGCCGATTTCATCGGCGGCGCCGCCGTCGGCGATTGGTTGGAGGCGCATGTCGACGAATATCAGGTCGGCTCACGCATGGCCTTCGCCAATGCCCATCTGATGGTGGGCGAGAAACAAGTCGCGCGCATGAGCGGGGTGTTTCTTCGTCACCCGGCAGCCTAAATTGTCATGGCCGGGGNNAAGAAGGCGTGGATGCCCGGCACAAGCCCGGGCATAACGTTTAATAGAGAGCGGCGAGCAAGCCTCAGCCCGCGAGCAGCCCCCTCACCGCCCCGCTCGCCTTGCCGAAATCCATCTTGCCGGCAAAGCGCTCCTTGAGTGCTGCCATCACCTTGCCCATGTCCTTCACGCTCGCGGCACCCGTCTCCTTGATGATCGCCGCGATCGCGGCCTTCGTCTCGGCCTCGGACATCTGCTGCGGCAGGAAACCCTTGATCACCTCGATCTCGTCTTTTTCTTTCTTGGCGAGCTCGGCGCGGCCGCCCTTCTCGTACAGCTCGACCGATTCATTCCGCTGCTTGATCTGCTTCTGAAAGATGCCGAGCAATTCCTCGTCGGAAAGCGGCTTCCGGCCTCCCGTACGCGCTTCGATGTCGCCGTTCTGCACGGCCGCGGTCATCAGCCGCAGCGTCGAGAGCTTGAGCTTGTCGCCCGATTTCAATGCTTCCTTGGTGGCTTCGTTGAGTTTTTCGCGCAGCACTTGAGGACCTCGTATGCCGCGGCTTTGACGCCCGCCGGGCTCGCCGCTATGTAAGCCGCTCATGAATACGAAACAAGCCGACAGCGGCTGGCCGGAACCCGTTCCGACCGCCCTCCTCGTGCTCGCCGATGGCACGGTGCTCGAGGGATTCGGCCTCGGTGCCGAGGGCAAGGCAGTCGGCGAGGTGTGCTTCAACACCGCCATGACCGGCTACCAGGAGATTCTCACCGACCCCTCCTATGCCGGCCAGATCATCACCTTCACCTTCCCGCATATCGGTAATGTCGGCACCAATGACGAGGACATCGAAACGGTGAACCTCGCGGCCTCGCCCGGCGCGCGCGGCGTGGTGCTGCACTCGGCGATCACCGATCCCTCAAACTATCGCTCGGCGCGCCATCTCGACGGCTGGCTGAAAGCGCGCGGCGTCATTGGGCTCGCCGGCATCGATACCCGCGCCCTCACCGCAATGATTCGGGAGCGGGGCATGCCGAACGCGGTGATCGCGCATGCGCGCGACGGAAAATTCGATCTCGACGCGCTGAAGCAGGAAGCGCGCGAATGGCCGGGCCTTGTCGGCATGGATCTGGTGCCGATGGTCACCACCGCCCAGCGCTACAGCTGGGACGAGACGCCGTGGCAATGGGGCAAGGGCTACGGGCGCGAGGAGGCGCCCCAGTATAATGTCGTCGCCATCGACTACGGCATCAAGCGGAACATCCTGCGCTTGCTCGCGGCGAACGGCTGCAAGGTGACCGTGGTGCCGGCGAAAACTTCCGCCGACGATATTCTGGCACTGAAGCCCGACGGCGTGTTTCTGTCGAACGGCCCCGGCGACCCGGCCGCGACCGGCGAATACGCGGTGCCGGTGATCAAGCAGCTGATCGCATCGGGCACGCCGACCTTTGGGATTTGCCTCGGCCACCAGATGCTCGGCATCGCCGTCGGCGCCAAGACCTTGAAGATGCATCAGGGCCACCACGGCGCCAATCATCCGGTGAAAGAGCTCGGCACCGGCAAGGTGGAGATCACGTCGATGAACCACGGCTTCGCGGTCGACCGCGCGACGCTGCCGGCCGACGCGGAAGAGACGCATGTCTCGCTCTTCGACGGCTCCAACGCCGGCATCCAGCTCAAAGGCAAGCCCGTGTTCTCGGTGCAATACCACCCCGAGGCCTCGCCGGGCCCCCGCGACAGCCGCTATCTGTTCGAGCGCTTCGTCGGGATGATGAAGGCGGGGAGGAAAAGCTCGTAGGTGAACACCGAGGGTCATGTTGCATGCCGACGCTCGAGACCGATCGCCTGCTGTTGCGCCCTCCCGCGGCCGAAGACTTCGATGCCTGGGCCGATTTCTGCGCCGACGAGGAAGTAAGCCGCTATCTAGGCGGCGCGCTCGACCGCGCGGGCGCATGGCGAAACATGTGCATCATGACGGGGGCCTGGACGGTGCGTGGATTTTCCGTCTTTTCCGTCATCGAAAAGTCGAGCGGGCGTTGGATCGGCCGCGTGGGGCCATGGCACCCGGAAGGATGGCCCGGAACGGAAGTGGCGTACAGCTTGGTGCGCGACGCCTGGGGCAAAGGATACGCTTACGAGGCGGCAGCGGCTGCCGTCGATTGGGCCTTCAAGGACCTCGGTTGGAGCGAAGTCATTCATTGCATCGTGCCGGAGAACGAAAAATCGCAGCGGGTCGCCGCGCGTCTCGGCGCTCGAATCCTGCGCAAAGCCCGTCTACCGGCGCCGCTGAACTTCGAGACCGACATCTGGGGGCAGACGCGCGACGAGTGGCTGGCGCGGAAATCGACTTGATGGCCGATCTTGGCCGCTCTAATCCTCCATGAGTTTTGCCGGCAAAGAAAGAGATTCAGCCATGAAATTCTCGCTCAAGCCCGTATTCATCGGCTGGATCACTTTGCTGGCTCAATTGCCGCTCCAGCTCTTCTTTACGTTGTGGTGCGCGTTGTTTTTCGGCGGGATGGCCAAAAGCATCGGCATCTTTTCAAGGAATTCGCAGGCGCCTTTCATTTTCATCGGCGCGCTGGCCTTCTTTGGCGTTCCGATCGCGATCTACATCGTCAAGAAGCTCAATTACGCGCGGACCGAATATAAATTCTTCGACGACCATCTTGAATTTGAAGAGGGTTTTTCACGATCAACAAGAAGGTGATCAAATACAAGGACGTCAAGGAAGTCACCTTGCGCAAAGGCATCCTGCAGAGAAGCTATGGCTTGGGGACGATTTATCTCGCGACCTTGGCGACGGGCTCTACATCCTCGTTCAATCCGTTTTATGCCCTCGGCTTCGGCAATGTCTCGGCAAGCGGCGTCGGCGTGCGCGATATTCTCAATCCTGATGAGGTCTACGAAAAGATCAAAGGGTTGGTGGAGACGCATAATGTTTGAACTCCGCGCCTGAAAAATAACGGAGCGGCCGTCGCTCTAAAGGTATTCGGCGACCGATTTGATGCATCGCGGTGGCAATTTAATCTTGCCATCCGGCCGGGTGACTTGTTTCGGACAAAAATGATTTGGTAGCGTTCTATCTCGGGCGCGCCGACGAGCAGTTTCAGGGGAGTGAAGTGAAGAGCCATCACCTGTTGTTTGCGTCAGTCGCTTTCATAATTTCGATGGCGTTGGCTATGGCCGAGCGGTTGCTCTGGGTTACGCTTGCAGCTTCGACGCTTGCCATTGTTCTCCCGACATCGCCTGCCTCGGCGAAGGTCATTCAACTCCAATGTCAGAGCAACGATGGGGGCCGGGATATCTTGTTAGCGTTGACTATAACAGAAAGACTCTGAGCGTTGATAATATGGATGTCGCGGGGAACATCCAGAATGCGGGTTTTCAAAATATGCTTGCGACCATTACCGGCGACAGCATCACCGCTGACTCGCGGCAGCCATGCGGGTTGATTCGTTGGACATTGAACAGGCGCAGTGGAATTCTGCTATCATCACATTCCGGTGCATGCGGCGGTACGACGGTCACCAAGCCCTGCACGCCCTATCAGGTCAGGCCGCCACGATTCTAGAGGTGGGCGTCCTTCTGTTCGAGCGGTTGGTAGGGATGATGAAAGAGTACGATCGAGCAAGGAGCGCTCCATGAAGAAGATGAATTTCCTCGACGCGGCGGTAGCCGGACTAACGTTTGCGACCTTGTTCATCCCTGCGACCGAAGCCGCGCCGTTGGCCGGAGCGTTTGCACCGGCGGCTGAGACGAACGTCATATCGGTTGCGCGCCGTTGCTGGCACGGCAGCCAATGGGTCTGCGCGCGCACGTATTATCGCTACGATCCTGCTTATTATCGGACTTACGGTTGCCCGGCTTATCGCCGCGGCCACGGTCCTTATGATCGGGACGATGGTGAGGATCTTTCAGCGTGGCCCTATTACTTTCATGATTACTGCCGGCCCGATAGCCTTCCCCATCCGATCGGCTTTTACGGCGGGAAAGCATTCTACTTCGGCGGCGTTTGGTAAGGCGCTAGCTGATCGCGGCCTACGGCAGGGCACCTGAAATCATCTAGGATATCGGCATCACGATTTCTTAGGCGCAGACGGGCTATCTGCCGCGACGATTTCGTGCCCGTGCTTTGCGGCTACTCTCTCCAACAAGGTAGAGTGCCGCTTCGACGCCATATGTTTCTGGACGAAAGGCAGCGCCTTATCATCTAACCCATATACGAACCTAACAGCGTGTTGCGTCGCCAACTTATTCACTTCCTTCACCAATTGCCCACGACTGCGTTCCCTCAACCGCATCTGCGTTGATGAATTAACTGCGGCTGTAAACAACTTCCTCGGCCCAATAGGCATCTTCTTCCGTAATCGATAACGTCATCCAGATTGGCCGATCGGATGTAAGCAGGGGGAAGTCGTCGTTCGATACATCCAATACTTGCCAATGCATATTATTGAACGACTGGCCGATATTCGGGTGATCCATCAGTGTCCGAGCAATGCTAAGTGCAAATTCATCTTCCTCAGCCGAATTCTGGGCCCTTAGGTATTCTCCAACCGTGGGAGGATCGGTTTCCGACCGCCGCGCAGTATAGATTTCCTCCAGTTCCGACAATGCCTTTGCCCAATCTTGCTTCACACTCGATTTAAGCTGCGCAACGTCCTCTGGCGTTCGTAACATTTGGGTGAGCATGAACCGCGACCAACTGCTTCGAGGACCACTCTTCCAATCTTTCTCCGGCAGGCCAGATTCTAAAAGTTCCAAGGCTTGTGCAGCGCTCGCATCAAGCCTCGCCATGAAATCTTTTTCCATAGTCTGCGCAAGTTCCGGAGGCAGCCCCCGAATCTCGTATAGCCCGCGTTCAAATGCGGTTCCCCTGGGAGATACGCGTTTCGCTTTCACCTCGTTACCGGCCGGTTTACTAAAACGGCAAACGCGACCGTCGTTACCAGCCCAACGCGAAAGGAAAAATATAGGAAGATAGTGGTGGTCTAAAGGCTCACTCATCTTGCCCTCCTATATTCCTACACCCTGGTTTACGATCGACGCGAGCTACCACGCTCGTTTATTCATAGCGATTACTTGTTCGGGTACTTCGGCTTCATTAAGGCGGATCAAAAAACCGGTAGCCTGTAAACAGAATACTGCGTACCGCCTACACTGTCAGTTGGCGGTAATTTCCTCCCGCAGCGTCTCCAACCGTAGCCATTGCTCCTCGGCGGCAATAATTTTTTCCTGCAATTGTCCGAGTTTCGCCGTGGTCTTTTCGAACGCGGCGCGGTCGCGCGCGTAGAATTGCGGATCCTCGAGCTTCACCTGCAGCGCTGCAGCTTCCGCCTGCAAGGCGGCAATCGTTTTCGGCAAGGTCTCCAGCGCATGCTTGTCCTTGAAACTCATCCGTAGTTTTGCGAGTTGCGGCACCCCCACGCCGCGAGCGGATTTCTTATTCGCTTTTTGTGGCTTTTGCTTCCGCTCCTCGCGAGTTAAGTCCGCGCCGCGCTGCACCAGCATATCGCTATAGCCGCCGGCATATTCGGTCCAGCGGCCGTTTCCCTCCGGCACGATCACGGCGTTGACGACGCGGTCGAGAAAATCGCGATCGTGGCTGATCAGGAGCACCGTGCCGAAATATTCGGCGAGCATGTCCTCGAGCACGTCGAGCGTTTCCATATCGAGATCGTTGGTCGGCTCGTCCAGCACCAAAAGGTTCGAGGGCTTGGCCAGCGCCTGCGCCAGCATTAAGCGGCCGCGCTCGCCGCCCGAGAGCTTGCCGAGCGGCGTGCGCGCCTGCTCGCCCTTGAACAGAAAGTCCTTCATGTAGCTGATGACGTGCTTGGGCTCGCCGTTGACGAATACCGTGTCGTTGCCGCCGCCGGTCAGGGCTTCCGCGACCGTGGTATCGGGGTCGAGGCTGTCGCGATGCTGATTGAGCGTCGCGATCGCAAGGTTCGAGCCTAGGCGCACCGATCCCGTGTTCGGGGCCAGGACTCCGGTGAGTATATTGACCAGCGTCGTCTTGCCGCTGCCGTTCGGCCCGACGATGCCGATGCGATCGCCGCGCTGGATGCGCGTGGAGAAGTGGCTGACGATTGAACGCCCTTCATAGCTCATGCCGATATCTTTGGCTTCGATCACCTGCGCGCCGGAGGGCTTGGCGGAGCCTGTCGTGATGTTCACATCGCCCGCGGTGGCGCGATAGCTGCGGCGCTGCTCGCGTAGCGCTTGCAGCTCTCCGACGCGGCGCATGTTGCGCTTGCGCCGTGCGGTGACGCCGTAGCGCATCCAATGCTCCTCGGCGACGATCTTGCGCGCGAGCTTTTGCTGGTCGCGCTCTTCTTCCGCGAGCACCGTGTCGCGCCATTCCTCGAAATGGGAAAATCCGCGCTCCAAGCGCCGCGTCTCGCCGCGATCGAGCCAGACGGTGCTGCGCGACAGGTTCGAGAGAAAGCGGCGGTCGTGGCTGATGATCACGAGCGCTGTGTGGCGGAAATCGAGATCGCGCTCGAGCCATTCGATCGCGGTGAGGTCAAGATGGTTGGTCGGCTCATCGAGAAGGAGAATATCGGGCGAAGGTGCGAGTGCGCGCGCGAGGGATGCACGGCGCGCTTCGCCGCCGGAAATATGTGCGGGGTCTTCAAGGCCGGTGAGGCCGAGTTCGCCCAAAATATTTTTGGCGACGTGCGGGCTGTCATCCGGGCCGAGACCGGCTTCGACATAGGCGAGTGTGGATTTGAATCCCGAAAGATCCGGCTCCTGCCGCAGGTATTGCACCACGGCACCGGGCTGCACGAAAACGGAGCCATGGTCGGGCTCGACCAGCCCCGCCGCGATTTTCAACAGCGTCGACTTGCCCGAGCCGTTCCGCCCGACCAGCGAGACGCGCTCGCCGGTGGAGACCGACAGCTCCGCGCGCTCCAACAGCGGCGTGCCGCCAAAGGTGAGCGCGATGTCTTTCAACTGAAGGAGTGGTGGGGCCATATCGACTTTCTACGTGCCGGTGTCTAACCGCGGTTGGCTTTTGTCCGCGCGAGGTAAATGGTCTGGGTGGACTCGCGGTTCTGGAGCGGATTGTGAAACGTCACCCGCTCGGCGCGCGCCTCGGCGAAGACCGTTGAAAGCCGCTCGGTGAATGCCTCGTCGGGCAGCTCGTTAGACCACAGCCCGAAGACGCCACCGGGTTGAAGGTGGAAAGCGAGCCGTTTCAGCCCCCCAGGTTGGTAAAAGGCCGCACTCCGTGGATTGAGCAAGAAATCCGGAGAATGGTCGATGTCGACCAGAATAGCATCGAAGCGCCGCGCCGGCTCGTCCGGATCGAATCCTTCCTTCGAGTCCGCCAGTGCGAATAAATCGCCTAACACGAACCGGCAACGCGGATCTTGGGTCAGCGCGCGTCCGAGCGGCAACAGCCCCGTCCGATGCCAGTCGATCACCGCATCCAGCGCCTCGACGACGACAAGATGCTTGACCGCCTCATGCGCAAGCACCGCTTGCGCTGTATAGCCAAGGCCGAGACCGCCGACGACGACATCGAGACCGGGCCGCGAAAGCTCGGCCAGTCCCAGCCGCGCCAACGCAATTTCGGAGGCCGTGAACAAGCTCGACATGAGATATTCGTCGCCGAGCTTGATCTCGAAGACATCGACCCCCAGCGACAATTCACGGCGGCGGCGGAGGCTGAGCGCGCCGATCGGCGTCAGCCGATAATCGAGTTCTTCAAAATACAGGCTCATCGGGCGATGATTTTAATGCTATTTTGTGCGGGAAACTTTCATCATCCGGATTCCTCGCGGGGCGCGCGAACGGGCGCGTCACAATCCGAAAAAGCGCAGCATCCTGCGCCTGCTTTTGAACTCGTATTGTCCCTTATCGGCCTCCGGCACCTTGTGATAGCCGAGTTCCTGCGCCTGCTTCGCCACCGCCTCGTTCGCCAGCTCATCCTCGCGCAATATTTTTTGGTGGCAGATCGCCCAATACAACAGATGCGAGTCGGTGTTGAAGCCGGAGACGCCGGTCGGATCGCCGACGTTCAGGACATGGGCGTAAAATTTTCCGTCGGCGTAAAACACGAAAGCCGGCCGCTCGGTCGAGCAGAACGCGTAGCTCACCTTGACGAGGCCGAAGAATTTCGGCGGCTCCACCAAATTATATTGCGGCTCGCCGTTCTTCATCGGCGCCTTCACCACCGCCGAGCGCTCCTTGGCCGACACCAGCGCGCCACCGGGCCGCGCGCCGACCGTCTTCGTCGTCACGATCTCGGTAAACGAACATTCGTCCATGTGGCAGCGGCCGCGAATGAGCATCGGCGGTGCCTGCGCGGCAACAGCCGCCGCGAGCGAGGCGCAGATAAAGGCCGTGGAAAAGAGAACTCGTTTGAGCCACATGGGGAAAGCCGAAAAAAGCCGATGCCGATGCTGGAGCCGCACTATAAAGCATGATCGGCTATAGCAACATCGGCTCTCCGGCTCGGAGAGACGAGGAGCGGAGACGCGCTTGAAGGACTGGGTCAGCTTCTGGGACAGCGATCACTCGATCTACGTCAATGCACGCCATTTCGACGTGCATTACCGCGGTATCGCCGCCGACATCATCCGCCTCCTCCCCTCGGCGGAGGCGCGCGTGCTCGATCACGGCTGCGGCGAAGCGCTGCATGCTGATGCGGTGGCGGCGAAATGCGCCGGCCTGTTCCTGTGCGAGGCCGCACCCACCGTGCGCGCACGCGTCGCCGCGCGCTTCGCCGACGAACCGAAAATCCGCGTCATCGGCCCCGAGGAGGTCGAGCGCCTGCCCGCGGCCTGCCTCGATCTCGTCGTTGCCAATTCGCTTGTTCAGTACCTCAAGCGCGGCGAGTTGGAGGCGCTGCTCGCCACCTGGCGGCGCGTCTTGAAGCCCGGCGGCAAGCTCGTGATCGCCGACGTCATCGGTTCAAAGCAAAGCGCCCTCGCCGCGGCGATCGCGCTCGTTCGCTTCGCCGCCGCCAACGGATTTCTGATTGCGGCCTGCTTCGGCCTCGTGCGCACCACCTTCTCGCGCTACCCCAAGCTCCGCTCCGCGCTTGGCCTTGCGCGCTACGACGAGCGCGAAATGCTCGATCTCCTGCGCAAGGGCGGTTTTTCGCCGAAGCGGCTCGCGCGCAATTTCGGACACAACCAGCAACGCATGGCTTTCGAGGCGATCAAGCCCGCTTAGAACATGCTGGAGCATGATCTTTCTAATTTGTCATGCCCGGCACGCAGCCAAGCTTGCGCAGGCTGCGTAAACTTGCCTGCGTTGCCGGGCATCCACGTCTTTGCAAAGAAGGAAGACGTGGATGGCCGGGACGAGCCCGGCCATGACGGAATCATGCTCTACTTCCCCGCCGGGCGAATCTCGGCTAAGACCGCCCTCGCCGCGGCGGGCGTCAGGCTTCCGATCCGCGTTTGCCACATGGACGCGCGCTCGCGCGCCCTTTTTTTATGTGCCCCTCATTCTCCCTCTCCCCTGCGGGGAGAGGGTGTCCGGCCCAGGAAGTGTAATTTAGATCGATGCCGAAACGCGCAGATATAAAGACCGTGATGATCATCGGCGCCGGCCCGATCGTGATCGGCCAGGCGTGCGAGTTCGACTATTCCGGGACGCAAGCCTGCAAGACGCTAAAGGACGAGGGCTATCGCGTCGTGCTGGTGAATTCGAACCCGGCGACGATCATGACCGACCCCGACCTCGCCGACGCCACCTACATCGAGCCGATCACGCCCGAGATCGTGGCGAAGATCATCGAGAAGGAGCAGAACGTCCTCCCCGGCGGCTTCGCGCTGTTGCCGACGATGGGCGGGCAGACCGCGCTCAATTGCGCGCTGAGTCTGCGCAAAATGGGCGTCTTGGAAAAATACGGCATCGAATTGATCGGCGCCACGGCCGAGGCGATCGACAAAGCCGAGGACCGCGAGCGCTTCCGCGAGGCGATGACCAAGATCGGTCTCGAGACGCCGCGCTCGCACCAGATCAAGACGCTCGCGCAAGCGCTCACGGCGCTGGACGACATCGGCCTTCCCGCCATCATCCGCCCGAGTTTCACGCTCGGCGGCACCGGCGGCGGCATCGCCTACAACAAGGCCGAGTTCATCGAGATCGTCGAGCGCGGCATCGACGCCTCGCCCACCAACGAAGTGCTGATCGAAGAGTCGGTCCTCGGCTGGAAGGAATACGAGATGGAGGTGGTGCGCGACAAAAAAGACAACTGCATCATCATCTGCTCGATCGAGAATATCGACCCGATGGGCGTGCACACCGGCGACTCGATCACGGTGGCGCCCGCGCTCACGCTCACCGACAAGGAATACCAGATCATGCGCGACGCCTCGATCGCGGTATTGCGCGAGATCGGCGTCGAAACCGGCGGCTCCAACGTGCAGTTCGCGGTCGACCCGGCGACCGGCCGCCTGATCGTGATCGAGATGAACCCGCGCGTCTCGCGCTCCTCCGCGCTCGCCTCCAAGGCGACCGGATTTCCCATCGCCAAGGTCGCGGCGCGTCTCGCCGTCGGCTACACCCTCGACGAGATCGCGAACGACATCACCGGCGGCGCGACGCCCGCCTCGTTCGAGCCGACGATCGATTACGTCGTCACCAAAATTCCGCGCTTCGCATTCGAGAAGTTTCCCGGCGCCGAGCGCACGCTCACCACTTCGATGAAATCGGTCGGCGAAGCGATGGCGATTGGCCGCACTTTCCGCGAATCCTTGCAAAAGGCGCTGCGCTCGCTCGAGACCGGTTGCACCGGCCTCGACGAAATCGCCATCGAAGGGCTCGGTCAGGGCGACGACAAGAACGCGATCCGCGCCGCACTCGCGACGCCGACGCCCGAGCGGTTGTTGAACGTGGCGCAGGCGATGCGCCTCGGCCTGCCCGACAACGAGATCTACGACTATTGCAAGATCGATCCGTGGTTTCTCGCCGAAATCCGCGCGATTATCGATTGCGAGGCCGAGATCCGGGAAAAGGGCCTGCCGAAGACCGCGGGCGCGTTCCGCCGGCTGAAAGCGCAGGGATTTTCCGACGCCCGGCTCGCGACCCTGACGAATGTGAGCGAGGCCGAAGTGACCAAGCGCCGCCGCGCGCTTCTCGTGCGGCCGGTCTACAAGCGAATCGATACCTGCGCCGCCGAATTCGCCTCGCCCACGGCCTATATGTATTCGACCTACGAGCCCCCGTTCGCGGGCGCTGCCGCCGACGAGGCGCAGCCTTCCGATCGGAAGAAAATCGCCATTCTCGGCGGTGGCCCGAATCGCATCGGCCAGGGCATCGAATTCGACTATTGCTGCTGCCACGCCGCCTTCGCGCTGAAGGAAGCGGGCTTCGAGACCATCATGGTCAACTGCAATCCGGAGACGGTCTCGACCGATTATGACACCTCGGATCGCCTATATTTCGAGCCGCTCACCGCCGAGGACGTGCTGGAAATTCTCGCGCGCGAGCAAACGAACGGCACGCTTGTGGGCGTCATCGTGCAGTTCGGCGGCCAGACGCCCTTGAAGCTCGCCGACGCGATCGAAAAAGCGAAGGTGCCGATCCTCGGCACCTCGCCCGACATGATCGACCTCGCCGAGGACCGCGACCGTTTCAAGACGCTGCTCGACGAACTCAAATTGCGCCAGCCCGAAAACGGCATCGCCAAAAGCGCCGCGGAAGCGCGGCGCGTGGTGGAGCGGATCGGCTACCCGGTCGTGATCCGCCCCTCCTACGTGCTCGGCGGCCGCGGCATGGAAATCGTCTATGACGGGCCTTCGCTCGAGCGCTACATGAAAGAGGCCGTGATCGTCTCCGGCAAGAGCCCGGTGCTGATCGATCGCTATCTCTCCGATGCGATCGAAGTCGACGTCGATGCGCTCGCCGACGGCAAGGACGTGTTCATCGCCGGCATCATGGAGCACATCGAGGAGGCCGGCATTCACTCCGGCGACAGCGCCTGTTCGCTGCCGCCGCACTCATTGAAGCCCGCGGCGATCGCGGATCTCGAGGAGCAGACCCGCGCGCTCGCGCTCGCGCTCAAGGTTGGCGGGCTGATGAACGTGCAATACGCGATCAAGAACGGCGATATTTACGTTCTCGAAGTCAATCCGCGCGCCTCGCGCACCGTGCCCTTCGTCGCCAAGACCATCGGCATCCCGGTCGCCAAGATCGCGGCGCGCGTCATGGCCGGCGAAAAGCTCGCGAGTTTCGGGTTGAAGAAGCGCGAACTCAAGCATGTCGCGGTCAAGGAAGCGGTATTCCCGTTCGCGCGCTTCCCCGGCGTCGATACGGTGCTCGGGCCCGAGATGCGCTCCACCGGCGAAGTCATGGGGCTCGATCTCGACTATTCGATCGCCTTTGCCAAAAGCCAACTCGGCGGGGGTGCGGCGATGCCGAAAAGCGGCACCGTGTTCATTTCGGTCAAGGACGAAGACAAGCCGCGCATCCTCGACGCAGTAAAGCTGATGCAATCGATCGGCTTCCGGCTGATCGCAACCAGTGGAACGCAGCGTTATTTCGCCGAGCAGGGCGTCACGGTCGAAAAGGTGAACAAGGTGCATGAAGGGCGCCCGCATATCGTCGACGCCATCAAAAACGGCCAAGTGCAGCTTGTTTTCAATACCACCGAGGGCGCCCAAGCCCTTGCAGATTCACGCTCTTTGCGGCGCGCCGCCCTCTTGCATAAAGTACCGTATTACACCACCCTATCCGGAGCTGTCGCCGCGGCGCAGGGGATCAAGGCTTATTTGAGCGGCGATCTCGAGGTTCGTGCGCTACAAAGTTATTTCGGCAATCGGCCCTAGCGAACGGCCGGGGGAGTGCCGATCTTAAGGCGCCAGCGAGTTCGTAAACCGTTCGGCGGTCGCGGCGTCCCCATCAACTGGCGCGCGATCGGCGAATTATTGTGAGTCGACCAGGGTCTCGGAGAGAGCCATGGAAAAGTTACCGATGACCGGCGCGGGCCTTGCCGCCCTCGAGGCCGAACTGCGCCACCGCCAGGCGGTGGACCGGCCGCGCATCATTCAGCAGATCACCGAGGCGCGCGGCCACGGCGACCTTTCGGAGAACGCCGAATATCACGCCGCGAAGGAACAACAGTCGTTGAACGAGGGCCGCATCGCCGAGCTCGAAGACAAGATTTCGCGCGCCGAGGTGATCGACGTTTCGAAATTGTCCGGCGACACGGTGACCTTCGGCGCGACGGTGACGCTCGTCGACGAGGACACCGACGAGAAGAAGGTCTGGCAACTCGTCGGCGAAACCGAGGCCGACGCCAAGGCCGGCCGCATTTCGATCAGCTCACCGCTCGCCCGCGCGCTGATCGGCAAGAAGAAGGGCGCTTCCGTCGAGGTCAACACGCCGAAGGGTGCCAAAGCCTACGAAGTGACGAAGATCGAGTGGCGCTAATCCCGAAAAGTGGGAACCGGTTTTCGGGAAAGATCATGCTCCAATAAAAAGCCACTCGCCTTTTTTCATCTTTAAGTTAGCGCGGTTTCCAGCGGCACGCTCGCTTCATCCTTAGAGCGGCGAAGTGCCAGCGCGGTGCGGATGCTGCGCACGTTAGGCGTGGCGGTGAGTTCGGTGAGGAAAGCCTGAAACGTCGTGAGATCGGGCGCCACGCACTTCAAAATAAAGTCGACCTCACCCGAGAGCATCCAGCACTCACGCACCAACGGCCAGTTGCGGACGCTCTCATCGAAGGCGGCAAGATCGGATTCCGCCTGGCTCGTGAGGTGCACCATCGCGAACACGGTGACCTCGTAGCCGAGGCGTTTCTCGTCGAGCAACGCCCGATAGCCGCGGATGATACCCGCGTCCTCGAGGGCACGCATTCGCCGCAGGCATGGCGGCGCGGAGATACCGACGCGGCGGGAAAGCTCTACATTGGTGATACGCCCGTCGCGCTGTAATTCGGCGAGAATCTTCCAATCGATCGCATCGAGCCGCTCGCGCATCTTTTGGCCCTCGGCCACCCCGCCCCCGGGGTGGGGCGACGTGTAAAGGCCGGATCGCGCCGGCGCAAGCTTGGCCCTATTGCTTTGATCCATTTTGCTTTGATCCGTGGCGATTTCCGCTGCGTAAGCCTGTGGAAACGAGAATGCGTTTTGCAGGCGAGACCTGGACACGCCATATAGGAGTAATCGATGGCGATTCCACGACCATCGAAGGGGCGATCCACCATGACGAGCGAGCGCGTCCGCGTCGCGATTATCGGCTCCGGCCCCGCCGGTTACACCGCGGCGATCTATGCCGCCCGTGCGATGTTGGAGCCCGTGCTGATTCAAGGCGCCGAGCCCGGCGGCCAGCTCACCATCACCACCGATGTCGAGAATTATCCCGGCTTCGCCAAGGTGATCCAGGGCCCGTGGCTGATGGAGGAAATGCGCGCGCAGGCCGAGCATGTCGGCACCCGCGTCGTGACCGATACCGTCACCAAACTTGAGCTTTCCCAGCGCCCGTTCCGGCTCGATCTCGAATCGGGCGGAAGCTTTCTCGCCGACGCCGTGATTCTGGCGACCGGCGCGCAAGCGCGCTGGCTCGACCTCCCCTCCGAGCAGAAATTCCGCGGCTTCGGCGTTTCGGCCTGCGCCACCTGCGACGGCTTCTTCTTTCGCAACAAGGAAGTGCTGGTGATCGGCGGCGGCAATACCGCGGTCGAGGAGGCGCTGTTCCTCACTAACTTCGCTTCCAAGGTGACGCTCGTCCACCGCCGCGATTCTTTCCGCGCCGAGAAGATCCTGCAAGATCGCCTGTTCAAGAACCCGAAGATCGAAGTCATTTGGGATACGACGCTCGCGGAAGTGACCGGCGAATCCGATCCGCTGAAAGTCACTGGCGCGAGGCTAAAGAATGTCAGGACCGGCGCGGTTACCGAAAAGAAAATCGACGGCGTGTTCATCGCCATCGGTCATTCGCCCGCGACCGCGCTTGTCGAAGGCAAGCTCAAGATGAAGCCTTCGGGCTACGTCTGGACCGCGCCCAATTCGACCGCGACCTCGATCCCGGGCCTATTCGCCGCCGGCGACATCGCCGACGAAGTCTTTCGCCAGGCGGTGACCGCCGCCGGGCTTGGATGCATGGCGGCGCTGGAGGCCGAGCGCTTCCTCGCGGCCGAGGCTGCCGGCAACCGCGCCGCCGCCGAGTAGCCCGATGGATTGGGAAAAGCTTAAAATATTCCACGTCGTCGCCGAGGCGGGCAGCTTCACCCACGCGGGCGAAGCGCTCAATCTCTCGCAATCCGCCGTCAGCCGGCAAATCGCGGCGCTGGAGCAGGAGTTGAAAGTCCCGCTCTTTCATCGCCACGCGCGCGGCTTGATCCTCACCGAGCAAGGCGAAGTGCTGTACCGGACGGCGCACGAAGTATTCATGAAATTGGAAGCCACGCGCTCGCAGCTTTCCGACAGCCGCGAAAAGCCGAACGGCGAATTGAAAGTAACCACGGCGGTCGGGCTTGGCAGCTATTGGCTGGCGTCGCGCATCGGCGAATTTCTCGAGCTTTATCCCGAAATCCGCATCCATCTTTTGCTGTCGGACGAAGAGCTTGATCTCTCCATGCGGGAAGCCGACGTGGCGATTCGGCTCCGCCAGCCGGTGCAATCGGACCTGGTGCAGCGCAAGCTCTTCACCGTGCACTTTCACGCCTATGCTTCGCCCACGTATCTCAAGCGCAACGGCCATCCCCGCTCACCCGAGGAACTCGACGGCCACCGGCTGTTGACGCTCGGCGGCCCGGTGCCCTCCTTCTATCAAAACCTGAATTGGCTGGCAGACGTGGGGCGCGACGGCAACGGGCCGCGCAATGTCGCGCTCACCGTCAACAACGCGATGGGCCTTCGCACCGCGGTGGAAAACGGCGCCGGTATCGCGACACTCCCGGATTACATCGCCGAGGGAACCGGTCTGGTGCAGCTTTTCGCCGAGCGCGACGCGCCCTCGCTCGACGCCTATTTCGTTTATCCCGAGGAATTGCGCTCGGTGGCGCGGGTGCAGGTATTTAGGGACTTCCTCATTTCCAAAGCGCAGCGTTGGAACTTCTGAACCGTACGCAGCGCGAACAACCACCCCTGCACTGATCGCATGTCGGCCATGCGGGACGCGCGCATTGTTCACGAACACCATCGGCAGCATGCTTACGGAAGTGATCCACGTTCTGAAGCGTGGATGTTTCTCTGCGTTGAGTTACCCGCCACTTTGGTGGCCGGGATACTCGCCGGGCTCCCTCCCCCCATCCCCTGGAGCCCGGCGAGTTTTTTGTGCCGGTCCGGGATAGGAAAAGCCTCGCTCACATATAGAGCTTCTCTTTCTCAGCGCCCTTGTAGAGATCGGCGACGTATTCGCCGTAACCGTTGAACAGAAGCGTCGGCCGCCGCTCGCGCGTGCCGATGTCTTCCTCGCTCGCCTGGCTCCAACGCGGATGCGGCACTTGCGGATTCACGTTCGCCCAGAAACCGTATTCGCTCGCCTGCAATACTTCCCAGGTGCCCTTCGGCCGCTGGTCGGTGAAACTAAAGCGCACGATCGATTTGATCCCCTTGAAGCCGTATTTCCACGGCGTCACCAGCCTGAGCGGCGCGCCGTGCTGTTTCACCGCGGGCTTGCCGTAAATGCCGGTGACCATGAAAGCGAGTTCGTTGGTGGCCTCGGCCATGGTGAGGCCTTCCACATAGGGCCACGGGAAGAACGGCAACCGCTGCGCCGGCGCCATGGATGAATCGAGAAAGGTTTCCATCCGGACGTATTTCGCGGACGAAAGGGGCTTGGCGTACTCGACGAGCTTCGCCATGGCGAAGCCGGTCCACGGCACCGCCATCGACCAGGCCTCGACGCAGCGCATGCGGTAGAGCCGCTCCTCGATCGGCATCGCGCGGATGAGGTCGTCGATGCCGACGGTCATTTCCTTCTCGACCATGCCCTCGAATTTCACCGTCCACGACCGCGTCCGCAATAGTTGCGCGCGGCCGCCGATATATTTGTCGGTGCCGTATTCGTAGAAATTGTTGTAATTGCTGGCGTTGCTCTCCGGCGTGAGATCGCGGTCGAGCGTGAACTTTTCGTTGCGCTTGGCGGGATAAAGATCGGCCGTGGGGTCGGTATCGGCACGCGCACTCGACGAAAGTATGGCGCTCGCCGCGAGCGCGCCCGCGCCGCCGAGCAGCGCGCGGCGATTGAGATAGATGGACTCGGGTGTTGCTTGCGATTCCGGAATTTCCCAGCCGCGGCGATGAAGAATGTGCATGGTCGCCCCCGTCGATATCCTTCGGGGCTACACCGGCTTGGTCTTCACCGACAAGTCACAATCCCGCGTTTCGCGCCGTTGCCGGATATTCTTGTTGTAATCCCATGCGGTTCTGCGCTTTTCGCCCGCGCTACCGCTATTATTCCATCCCGAATCAATCGGACGAGAGCCGCGGTGAATTCACGCTCCCAAATTCCCCTCGACCGGCGGCCGGATCTGATCGATCTCGCCGGGCCCGATTATGACGTCGACATCAGCGAGGTCGGAACCAAGACCCTCATCATCTGCTCGGCGCCGCGCACCGGCAGCTACGAGCTTTGCCGTTTCCTGCTCGCGGCCGGCCTCGGGATTCCCTTCGAATACATGCATCCCCAATTCGCCACGCAAATCGTGCCGCGCTGGGAATGTCCGCCCAGCCGCTGCGCGCCGAGAACATCGCGCCCTATATCGAAGCGCTCCGCCTTCGCCGCGTGCAAAACGGCGTCTTCGCCATCAACTTGCAATATTGGCACTTCAGCGGATTTTTGCTGAACAACCCCGGCAACGCGTTATTCACCGATGCGTTCGTCGTCTATCTCTTCCGGCCCGATATCGCGGCGCAGGTCACTTCTTGGCGCGTCGCGATGAACACCGGGATTTGGGATTTTTCCGGCCGCCGCACCAGCGATCCGCGCGAATACCCGCAGGAGATGCGCGCCCGCGCCGCTCAGTTCCAGGAAGATCTCAAATTCATCAGCGGCGAGGACGCGGGCTTTCGCGAGCTGTTCGCGCTCGCCGGCATCAAGCCCTATTTCGTGACGATGGAGGAATTGTTTCGGGCGCCGCGGGAAGTCGTCGGCCATATCGCGGCCGGGCTCGGCGTCAAGGTGAACGAGGGCGCACTCACGAATATGATCGCCGGCAGCAAGCCCTATCCCCGCGACGAAGCCGGTTACGCGCGCGCGACCGAAGGATTGGCGGTGCCGCTGCCCCGAACCCGAAGTTCGTACGAGAGTGTGCCGCAAGGGCTTACGAACTTCGGAATCGGGACACTGGCCGCGAGTGGCAATCATTCCGCGGCCTTGCGCGCCGCCACCACCTGATCCGCCTGCTTGCCGGTCAGTTCCTGCAGGTGATCGAAGCGGAAGGAGAGCCCGCCGACGCCCGCGGTCGCCGAGCGCACCTCGACGATCAGGTCGCCGATCTCGGATTCGGGCAGCATCGCCTTGACCACGTCCCAACCGTCCCAGCCTTCGCGGGCGTCGAAACCGAGGATTTGTCCGCGCCGCTGCGACAGAATGGCGTTGATTTTCGCCGTCGCCTCGGACGGGCAGACGATTTCGACGTGATGGATCGGCTCCAACAAAACGGGCTGGCACTGCGGCATGCCTTCGACCATCGCAAGGCGGCCGGCGAGCTGGAAGGCCATGTCGGAGGAATCGACCGCATGATAGGAGCCCTCGGTGAGGGTGACGGAAACGTCCACCACCGGAAATCCGAGCGGCCCCGATTTCAGATAGCTCTTCACGCCCTCCTCGACCGAGGCGAAATATTGCCGCGGTACCGCGCCGCCCGTCACCGTTTCGGCGAATTGGAAGCCGGAGCCCCGCGGCAGCGGCTTGATGTCGATCACCACATCGCCGAACTGGCCGTGGCCGCCGGACTGTTTCTTGTGGCGGCCGCGTTGCGTGATTTGCCGGCGGATGGTTTCGCGGTAGCCGACGCGCGGCGTGTGCGTCATCGTTTGAATCCCGAAGCGCGAGGCAAGCCGTTCGGAAGCGACGCGCAGATGCATCTCGCCTTGGCCCCACAGCACGATCTCGCCGGTCTCGGTATTGTGGACGACCGAGAGCGAGGGATCTTCTTCCACCAATTTATGCAGCGCCTGGCCGAGCTTGACGTCGTCCTTGCGCTCGCGCGGCGCGATCGCGAGTCCGAGCACCGGCGCGGGCGGCGCGACCTTGGCGAGCGGCGGCACCGGCTGTTTTGCAGTCGTGATCGTGTCCAATGTCGGGATCGAATCGAGCTTGCCGAGCGCGACCGTTTCGCCGGTCTTCGCGGGCCCACGCTTTTCCGCGGCGCCACCCATTTGCTTGAAGACGCCGGCGACGCGCCCGGCCTCGCCGTTCGTGCCCAACACATTCGCGCCCTCGCCGATCTCGCCCGCGAGTACGCGCACCACCGAAAGCTTGCCGCCGTGCGGCGTGTGCACGGTCTTCATCACCTGGCCGATCGCATTCCCTCCCGGCTTGATGCCGAGCCGGGCCACCGTCTCCGCGATGCCGGGCACTTCGTGCCGCAACGCCTTCAGGAGCCGCAGCACGCCATTGGTGCGCGTCGCCGAGCCGATCAACACCGGGCAGATCAAGCCCTCGCGCAATTCTTTCGCCAGATCGTCGAACACCTTGTCGCGCGGCGGCTCGATGTCCTCGAGCAATTGCTCCATCAGCTGGTCGTCGTGGTCGGCAAGCTTCTCGAGCATGGTGAAGCGCGCATCCTTTTTGCGCGCCGTATTATCGTTGTCGAAGTCGACGACTTCGCTCGCCGCGTGTTCGCGATAGATGAAGGCGCGCTCGAGCGCGAGGTCGACGAAGCCGACCACGATCTCGTCCTTCCAGATCGGAATCTGGCGGAGCACCAGCTGCACCCGCGAGGCGGGCTGCAGAAGTGCCAGCGTCTCGCGCACGCGCTTGTCCGCCTTATCGATCTTGTTGATGAAGAGGAAGCGCGGAACACGGCGTTCCTCCAATTCGCGCAGCACCAGTTGCAACTGCGGCACCTTGCGCTCGTCGGCCTCGCACACCACCACGGCGGCGTCGACCGGCGGCAACGCCGAGCGCATCTCCTGCACGAATTCAACGGAGCCCGGACAATCGAGAAACGTATAAGTGTCGCCGAGGAAATCGGCGGAGGCGACGGAGAGCTCGACGCTCATCTTGTGCGCACGCGCCTCGGCGTTGGCGTCGCCCACCGTGTTTCCGGCCTCGACCGTGCCCGGCCGGTGTACCGCGCCGGAGCGCGCCAGGATCGCCTCTAACAACGTGGTCTTTCCAGACTGGAACGGGCCCACGAGCGCGATGCAGCGCGGACCCTTCGAACCACTGCCGTTTGCCGTATTTTTGTTGTCGGCCATCGACGCCTCCCTGCGAGAATGAGGGACCTGACGTCGCACTCCCTTGCGCGAGGCCAGGGCTTGCCGGCCGGCTAAAGCAACGCCGGGCAACTATCGTTTCAGGTGCGGGCGCCGAGCGCAAGCAATTAGGGGTGTGAAAGCCCGATTGAGCCGATGGCTTTACCGGCAAGCGCCGTTACTGCAGCGCACCGCAAAAACGCTGGATGCGGCTGCAGGCTTCTTCCAGATCCTTGATCGCGGTCGCATAGGAAATGCGAAAGGCCGGTCCGAGCCCAAACGCCGACCCATGCACCACGGCGACGCCTTCAGCGGCGAGAAGTTCCTTCACGAAATCCTCGTCATTCGCGATCTTGTTGCCCGACGGCGCCGTCTTGCCGATCGCGCCCTGGCAGAAGGGAAACACATAAAAGGCGCCCTCGGGCTTCGAGCACGTAATGCCCTTGGCCTGGTTCAGCATCGACACGACGAGGTCGCGGCGCTCCTTGAACGCCTTATTGTGCTTGGGGATGAAATCCTGCGGCCCCTCGAGCGCCTCGACCGAGGCCCATTGCGAGATCGCCGAGGGGTTGGTGGTCGATTGCGATTGCAGCGTGCCCATCGCCTTGATCAGCATTTCGGGACCCGCCGCGTAGCCAATGCGCCAGCCGGTCATGCAATAGGCCTTCGACACGCCGTTCAGCGTCAGCGTCCGCTCATAGAGCTTCGGCTCGACCTGGGCCGGCGTCGTGAATTCGAAATCGTCGTAAACCAAGTGCTCATACATGTCGTCGGTGAGCAGCCACACATGCGGATGCTTCACCAACACGTCGGTGAGCGCCTTCAACTCGGCGCGCGTGTAGGCCGCGCCCGAAGGGTTCGAGGGCGAGTTGAAGATCAGCCATTTCGTCTTCTTGGTGATCGCGCGCTCGAGCGCGGCCGGCTTCATCTTGAAGCCGTCCTCGAGCCGCGTCTCCACCGGCACGGGTTTCGCGCCCGCGAACAGCACGATGTCCGGGTAGCTCACCCAATAGGGCGCCGGGATGATCACCTCGTCGCCGGGGTTCAGCGTCGCCACCAGCGCGTTGAACAGGACCTGCTTGCCGCCTGTGCCGACGCTGACTTGGGAGGGCTTGTAGTCGAGGCCGTTCTCACGCTTGAACTTCTTGCAGATCGCGGCCTTCAGTTCCGGAATGCCGTCGACGATCGTGTATTTCGTCTCGCCGCGCTCGATCGCGCGGATCGCCGCCTGCTTGATGTTCTCCGGCGTGTCGAAATCGGGCTCGCCCGCCGACAGCGCGATGATGTCGCGGCCCTGCGCCTTCAGCTCCTTCGCGAGGTTCGAAATCGCGATGGTGGGCGATGGCTTGATGCGGCCGATGGACTCGGCGAGAAAGGACATGTGAATCTCCGCTTGCCTCTGGGGCGAGCGTGAGCTTCCTACTGGCCCAAAGCGGCAACGGCAAGGCTCAAGCAATCATGATGCATCGATCAACGATTCTGATGATTGCGATCCTGCTGGCGAGCCCCAGCGCGGGCTTTGCCGCGGCCGAATGCGGGACGGGCATGGACGAGTGGTGCCCGGCGCCGCCCGGTGATCCTTGCGGCCAGTACCGCAACGTCAGCGAGTGCAAGGCCGATGCGAAATGCTATGGGATGCCCTATCGCGGAGTTTCATTCCTGCCCTGCGTCTTGGACGAGCGGGGCTTTGGCGTGAACTGTCCGACCGTCGGCTGCACCAGCACCCCGCCGAAGCCGGTTCCGCCGCGATAAACCGGGCCGTCGGAATGGGGGTCTTCATCGACAATCTACGGAGCGGCGCTTGGGTCACGGCCGAGCGGGTGCGCTCCTATGCCGGGATCGTGTTCGCGCTCAGCTTTTTCGCGATCGCAGCACTTCTCGCGACGTCGAACGGCCTCAACGATTATCAACACCGACCGCTCGGCACTGACTTCTCGAACGTTTACGCCGCTGGAAAATACGCGCTCGAGGGCAAGCCCGACGCTCCCTTCTCGCCGCCGCGGCTATACGAAAAAGAGCAATCGATCTTCGGCGCCGATACGCCCTTCTATGGCTGGTGTTATCCGCCGGTCTTTCTCGCGCTCGCGGCGCTGTTGGCGCTACTCCCTTATTTCGCCGCGCTGGCAGCCTGGCAGCTCGCGACGCTTCCGCTTTATTTGTGGAACGTGCTTGCCATCGTGCGCGAGCCGCGCGCCTTTCTGCCCGCGCTCGCTTTTCCCGCCGCTTTTATCAATCTCGCCCACGGCCAGAACGGATTCCTGACCGCGGCATTGCTCGGCGGCGGAATGCTTCTCCTCGACCGGACGCCCACGCTCGCAGGCGTGCTGCTCGGCCTCCTCGTCTATAAGCCGCAATTCGGATTGCTCGTCCCGCTGGTGCTCGCAGTCTCCGCGCGCTGGCGCGTTTTCTGGACGGCGGCGGCGACCGTGATCGTGATTTGCGGCGCAACGTATCTTGCTTACGGCGGCGGCGTCTGGGACGCCTTCCGCGAGAGCCTCACCTTCACCCGCACGGTCGTGCTGGAAGAAGGGGGCACCGGCTTCTACAAAATCCAGAGTCCCTTCGCCGCCGTGCGGCTGTGGGGCGGCCCGGTCGTGCTCGCCTATGCGGCACAGGCGATCGTGGCGCTCGCGGTCGCCTTCTTTCTTGTGCGCATCTGGCGAAACGAATCGGCGCTGCCCTTCAAGGCGGCAGCGCTCATTGCCGGAGCCGTGCTGGTCACGCCCTACTCGCTCGATTACGACCTCGTGGTCATGGGGCCGGCGATCGCTTTCCTTGCTGCCTACGGATTGAAGCGCGGATTTCTGCCCTACGAAAAATCGGCGCTCGCCTTCTGTTGGCTCGCGCCATTGATTACGCGCTTCTTGGCGCAATACATCGGCCTGCCGCTCGGGTTGATTGCGCTCCTGATCCTGTTCGCGCTCGCCTATCGCCGCGCCGTGGCGGAGGGAACCGCGGGATAGTCGTATTTGTCCTAAAGCCCGCTACAGCACCCGGCAAGGTTCAAACTTTAATGGATCTGTAACTCAATTCGACAGTGAACCCGGCTCGGGGAATGCCGGTTTAATTGTTATTAAATCCCGGCTCGATACACTTTTTGTCATGCGCCGCGAGACCACCAATAAGCTCCGTTACATCCTGGAAGACGTTCTTCCGCCTGTCATCCGCGATTCCAGGGCTTTTCTCACCGTCGCCAAGCTCGCTTGGGGTGACCATATTTCGAATCTCGCCAAATTCCGCGCCAGAGCGCCCTTTCTGACGGATGAGGAATACGAGAGCCTCTATCGGCACCACCCGCGTGTTCATGCGCACACCGACAATTCAAACGCTTGCGTTGAACGGATCATCGCCGACGCCGTTGGTGACAATATATGCGACGTCGGATGCGGTACGGGTTACCTGCTTAATGTCATTCGATTGAAGCGGCCGGACATAAAGCATTTTACCGGCGTCGATTTTGTTATCGAAGACGCGAAAGGAATAGAAGGCATCGAATATATTGCGGCGAAAGTCGAAAACCTGCCTTTCCCGGACCAGCACTTCGATACGGTGATCTGCACCCACGTGATCGAGCACATTCTGGACTATCGCGCCGCGATCGCGGAGCTTCGCCGCATTACAAAACAAAAACTCATCATTGTCGTGCCACGCGAGCGCGAGTACAGATACTCGTTCAATCCGCACTTCAACTTTTTTCCTTATATGCATTCATTTCTACGAGCCGTGCATCCGGTGCCTGAACGTCATCTATGCGCCGATATCGGCCGCGACATTTACTATTCTGAAATAGCCACCCTCTGCGATGGCGCCGCCAAGGCGATAGCCGCCGCATAGCGGAGTGCATGGGGCCCGCGAGCATTAAATTCTTCCGCGCGGACGCTGCGTTCCATCTTTCGAAATGAAGCGGAACCTCGCGGTGAAGCGCCCAAGGCATGAGCCGGCGGCCTTCCCGATCCGGGATGCTAGGAATCACACATGATGAAACTCCTGCAGGCGATTCGCACGGGCGATTGGATTACCCTCAATCGGATCCGGGTTTATTCCGCGATCATGCTCGTATCAGGCCTCGTCATCATCGGCTGGCTCGTCGTAACCGCCGACGGTCTCGTCGATTACCAGCGCCGCCCCCTCGGCACTGACTTCTCCAATGTGTACGCAGCCGGCAAGTGGGTCCTCGCCGGCCGGCCAGAGGCTCCGTTCGATAACGAGCTTCAGCACCAGATGGAGAAGCGGATTTTCGGCGCCGACACGCCGTTTTACGGCTGGCCCTACCCGCCGATTTTTCTTGGTCTGGCGGCATTGCTCGCGCTCATGCCCTATCTGCTTGCGCTTGTGGTGTGGCAGACGGCGACGCTCTTGCCTTATCTCGCCACGGTGCGGGCGATTCTACCGCGCAAGGAAGTCTGGCTTCCCGCGCTCGCATTTCCGGCCGTGCTCATCAATGTCACGCACGGCAATAACGGCTTTCTCACCGCGACCTTGCTGGGCAGCGGCTTTCTATTCCTGAATCGTCGGCCGTTGCTGTCGGGAATTCTGCTCGGGCTCCTCGCCTATAAACCGCACTTTGGCCTGATGATCCCGCTCGTGCTTGCCGCAAGCGGACACTGGCGCGTATTCGCCGCCGCTGCGGTCACGGTCGCGGCTCTCGTCGTTGCGACCTGGATCGGATTTGGCGGCGCGGCTTGGATCGCTTTCCGGGACAGTTTCGAATTCACGCGCACGGTCATATTGGAACAGGGCGATACCGGGTTTTTCAAGATGCAAAGCCCTTTCGCCGCCGTGCGGCTTTGGCATGGCTCGGTTCCACTTGCCTATGCCGTGCAGGGTGCGGCTGTGCTGATCGTCGGCTTCTTTCTGGTGCGGCTGTGGCGAAGCGAAGCCGCGTTCGCGCTCAAGTCCGCAGCGCTGCTTTCGGGCGCGCTCATCTCGACACCCTACCTCCTCGATTACGATCTCACGGTGATGGCGCCGGCCATCGCATTTCTTGTTTCACACGGGCTTGAGCGCGGATTTCTACCGCACGAAAAGACGGCACTGGCTTTTTGTTGGGTCACGCCGCTTCTTACCCGCTCGCTCGCCGAACACATCGGCCTGCCGCTCGGGTTGATTGCGCTCCTGACCCTGTTCGCGCTCGCCTACCGCCGTGCCGTCGCCGAAGGAACTACTGTTTAGTGTCCCGCGTTGGGGCACTAGTCGCTTTTCAGCCCGCGCCTGCTACACTCCACGCCAGAAAAGCCGAAAAAGGATCTGGCAGGAGGACGCCCATGCAGCTCACCCCGCAACAGCTCAAGCACTTCGACGACGAGGGCTATCTCTTCTTTCCCAATTGCTTCGGCGAGGACGAAATCGCGGTCCTCCGCGCGGAAGCCGAGCAAATTTACCGCAGCGACCGCGAGGAAGTGTGGCGCGAGAAGACCGGCGCGCCACGCACCGCTTTTGCCGCCCACACTTACAATGAAGCGTTCCGCATCCTTGGCCATCATCCCCGGCTCGTGGAGCCGTTACAGCAATATTTCGGCGAGGGCGTTTACGTCCACCAGTTCAAGATCAACGCGAAGGCGGCCTTCGAGGGCGACGTGTGGCAATGGCACCAGGATTACGGCACCTGGGCGCGCGACGACGGCATGCCGGAGCCGCGGGCAATGAACATCGCCGTATTCCTCGACGAGGTCTATCCGATCAACGGCGCCTTGATGATCATTCCGAAGAGCCATAAGCACGGCACGCTCAAGGCCGGCCACGACAAGTCGACCACCTCTTATCCGTTGTGGACGCTCGATCAGGAAACGGTGACGCGGCTCTGCGCAGAGGCGGCGACCAAGGATCGCCCCGGCATCGTGGCACCGACCGGCAAGCCCGGGTCGGTACTGATGTTCCACGGCAATCTCGTGCACGCCTCGCCGCCGAACATCACGCCCTATCCGCGCAAGATCGTCTATCTCACGCTGTGCGCGGTTTCGAACCACATCACCAAATTCACGCGGCCGGAATTTATCGCGCATCGCGACTTCACGCCGATCCAACCTGTCGCCGACGACGCGCTGATGGCTTACGCGCGCGCCCATCGCGTGGCGGCGGAATAAATCCGCGCGCCGCTCGCTTGCCGCGGCGCGCGCCATACCCATCTGTACGTCTGATTGGCTAGCGCTTTCGCGAGCGACGATATGTACACGCTCTATTCGATGCAAAAATCCGGCAATAGCTACAAGGTGCGCATGTTGCTCGCGCGCCTCGGCATCCATTATCGCCTGGTCGAAACCGATATCTTCAAGGGCGAGACGCGCACGCCCGAATTCCTGGCGAAAAATCCCGAGGGCTATATCCCGGTGCTGGAACTGCCGGGCGGTCGTTATCTCGGCGAATCGAATGCGATCCTGGTTTATCTGGCCGAAGGCACGCCGTTTCTGCCCGAAGACCGGCTCGATCGCGCCGAAGTTCTGCGCTGGATGTTCTTCGAGCAGCACAACCACGAACCGGCGATCGCCGCGGCGCGTTGGTGGCTGCACCTCGTGAAGGGCGGCCGGGATCTGCGCACCCACGAAATCGATCGCTGGATGGAGCACGGCTACGAGGCGCTGTCCTTGATGGAGCACCATCTTGCGCAACGGCGCTATTTCGTCGGCGAGCGCACCACCGTCGCCGATCTCGCCCTCTACGCCCACACCCATGTGGCGCAGGAGGGGGAATTCGAGCTCGGCGAATTTCCCCATCTGATCGATTGGCTGGCGCGGATCGCGGGCGAAGCCGGCCATATCAAAATGGAAGAAGCGCCGGAAGGCGCGCTGGTAAAAGCCAACCCGGCCTAGTTCGCGCGGCCCCGCCTGCCTCTTTTTCGCCATTGGCCCAGCGCAAGGCGACATTATTCCGTCGCAATGCCGCACCGAATAAGGGTGCACCCCTTGCGACACACGCAATCGATTCGAGGAATGACTGCGATGGCCTGGGAAGTTTGCACCAAGGAGCCGCGCTCGATCGGAGCGGCGGTCCGGCATGGCCGCTTCGGCTCGGCCTGCGCCGCCGCCATGGTCGCGCTCGCCCTCGCCGTTTCGATTTGCGCGATCGTGCTCGTGCTCGGCGCCGACGGCGCTTTCGCCGCCACCCCGCGCGGGATCGCGGCCGGCGGGCAGAGCCTCGACTACGGCGCTCTGGTGCCGGTTCTTCTCATCCTCATGGCGCTCAGCTGTTTTGCCACTGACGGCCGCGCGCCCGCTTACGCGCGCCGCCGCCGCAACCGCCGCTAACCGCGGCTCCCTCATCACGTCGCTGCGAGAAAGCTGGCGCGCGCCGCGCCAGCGGCTAACCTAGTCGCCATGCGCGCCCGCACGCTTTATCTGGCTTTCTGCCTCGCGCCCCTCGCCTCGCCCGCCCTCGCACAAAGCGATGTGGTGAAGAGCGAAAAGGCGGATTTCCGCGTCGAGACCGTCGCGAGCGGGCTCGAGCATCCCTGGTCGCTCGCCTTCCTGCCCGACGGCCGCATGCTCGTGACCGAGCGCCCGGGCCGGCTCCGCATTCTCGACAGGGAAGGGAAATTGTCGCCGCCGGTCGAAGGCGTGCTCGCGGTTGCCGCGGTCGGCCAGGGCGGCCTGCTCGACATCGTGCTCGCGCCCGATTTCAAAGAAAGCCGCATCGTCTATTTCAGCTTCGCCGAGCCGCGCGGGCCGAATGGCGCGGCCAACCCAAATAGCACTTCGCTCGCGAGCGCGCGCTTCCTCGAAGAAGGCGGCAAGGCGAAGCTCGCCGACGTAAAAGTAATTTTCCGCCAGGAGCCCGCGGTCGAAGGCGGTATGCATTTCGGCTCGCGCATCGCGATCGCGCGCGACGGCACGCTGTTCCTCACCACGGGTGAGCGCAATCTCAAGACGCCGGCGCAGGATCTCACCGGCCATCTCGGCAAGGTGATCCGCGTCGCCGGCGACGGCTCAGTCCCGCCCGACAATCCCTTCGTCGGCAGCAAAGACGCTAGGCCCGAAATCTGGTCTTACGGCCACCGCAACATCCAGGCCGCGGCGATCCATCCAGTCAGCGGGAAACTCTGGATCGTCGAGCACGGGCCGAAGGGCGGCGACGAGATCAACGTGCCAGAGAAGGGCAAGAATTACGGCTGGCCGGTGATCGGCTATGGCGTCGACTATTCCGGCGCCAAGATTCACGAAAGCACCCACAAGGAAGGCATGGAGGAGCCGATCTATTACTGGGTGCCCTCGATCGCACCCTCCAGCATGGCGTTTTACACCGGCGACGCGTTTCCCGGCTGGAAGGGAAATCTCTTCGTCGGCGCGCTCGCGCTCACGCATCTCGAGCGGATCGAGCTCGACGGCGAAAATATCGTCAAGGAAGAGCGGCTTCTTGCCAATTTGGGCTTTCGCATCCGCGACGTACGGCAGGCGCCGGATGGCACGTTGTGGCTCCTTACCGACGCGAATGACGGCAAGGTTTTGCACATCGTGCCGGCGAAATAGAAACTCACCACTTCTCGAAAATGAAGAACGCGCCCGCCGCGATCAGCGCGAAGCCGAGCGCGTGATTCCAGCGGAACGCTTCGCCGAGATAAAGCACGAAAAAAACCGCGAAGACTAAGAGGGTCACCACTTCCTGGATGGTCTTGAGTTGCGCGGTCGAATAGACCGCCGAGCCGAAGCGGTTCGCCGGCACCGCGAAACAATATTCGACGAACGCGATGCTCCAGTTCACGAGGATCGCCAGCAAAAGCGGCGAGGATTTGTATTTCAGATGCCCGTACCAGGCAAACGTCATAAAGACGTTCGAGCAGACGAGCATCACAATGGGCAAAAGCGCCGGCGGGATCGTGAGCGACATGGCTGAATCCGTTTGCTGGCGGTGAGAGCGAAATCAATAACCCAGTTCTTGGAGAACCCGAACGATGTTAGAGCCGATGGAAATTTGCGGCTGCGACGGCGGCATTTGGTCCCATATTTCGCGCACTCCGACTAAATGCCGCGCATCGTAAAAAGCAGAAATGAATTTCTTCTGCTTCGGCAACGCGTCGAGGAAATAGCCCTTGCCGAAATAGGTCCATTCCGCGTCGGTGGCGCAACCGAAAGAGCTGCGATTGGCCGCGGCGGCGGTGATCACGAGGCTATCGTCGTTCGCGAGCGAAGGGACGAACTGGCCGGAAAAGCACGACGAAATCACAACGACGCGGTTCTTGATGCCGGCGGCGGCGAGCACGCTCGCCAGTTGGCGGGGCGCGATGTCGCCCAATCCACGCCCGTTGAGCCGCAGCGCGACGCCGGTTCGCGGGCTCCCGTGCGAGGTCAGAAACAGAAACAGCACATCCTCGTTCGGATCGAGTACCTTGCCGAGCGCGGCGAGAACGGATTTCAGGTTAGCGAGGGTGGCGAGCGGGTAGCGATCGAGCGTGGCGGGGCTATTGACGAGAACGAGCGAATGGCCGCGCGTGTCGAACTCCCGGTCGAACAGTTCGCGCACGCGCTCGACTTCCTTACGGAAAACATCCTGGTCGCCATAGCCGGCGAAGCCCACGAAATAAAGATCGCGCACCCCCGGGCGCTGGGGCGCGAGCGCATGCAGCGCCTCTTGCAGCAATTGCGGCTGGCGCGGCAGGGCGGCTTTCACCCGTATTTGCAGCGCGGGGTCCGTTCGCTGGGCGGGCGGCTCGGCCCACGCGGCCGGCCCCGTCACGACCACGATCGCGAGGGCGAAGCACAATAGCCAGCTACGCAAAGACACGGGCATTCCCGAAAACCTTAATCCCGCGGCGAGAAACGCCGCGATCGTTTCGCCAATCTCCCATCAATCTCCTTTTCCGGCCAGAGCGGATAAATTGCGGCGACGGCAAGCGATTCGCGAAAAACGCGGATTGCGGAACTCCTCTGCCCGCGCCGACCCAGTTGTGCGTCACAATTCCGCCCGCTCGCGGCATCGAAACAAAAGTCCGGAGAAGCCCATGCGTTCCGCCCTTGCCGCTTCGTTCTTCCTCGCCGCCGCGGTTCTCTTCGCGCCCGCGCCCGCGGCCGCGATCAAGAAGACGTCCTATCCCGAAGTAAGGGTGGCAGTTCCGGCCGAGGCGAAAGCCGAGCCCGCCCTCGCAGCCATGCGCAAGCAACTCGCGAGCGCGATCAGCCAGCGCAACACCGGGCAGCTCTATGCGCTCGTCGGGCCGGCTTTCTTCTGGAACGCGGACGGCGAGCCGAGCGAGCAATTCGACAACCGCCGCAACGCGTTGCACAATTTCAAGGTCGCTTTCGGCTTCCGCCAGTTCGGCCATGGCAGCGACAGCGAAAATCCCCGCGACCAGCTGTGGGACGTGCTCGATGACATCACCTCTAGCGCGGCTCTCGTCCAGATGGAGGGCAATCCCGGCGTGCTGTGCGGACCCCTCAGCGCCGAACCCGCCGACGACCATGCGATGGACCAGGCGATCGAGCGGATCCAAAGCGAGGACGAGAATCCCGAGTGGGTCTATAGCCTCGCCGAAGTCACGCTCACCGAAAAGCCGGGCGGCGGCGGCTCGGTCGAAACGGTGTCGAAGCTCGCGATGCCGATCGCGGCCACTTACCCGCCCACGCAGGCGCTCGGCAACAATCCCATACCAACGCATTATCAGTTGCTGCTGCCCTCGGGCAAAACCGGCTGGGTGGATGTGAATGCGGTCCAGACGCTTGCGGTCGACAGACTTTGCTACGGCAAGGGAGCGGACGGCGCCTGGAAAATCGTTGGCTACGAGCAAAACAGCTAGAGCATGATTCCGAAAAGTGGGGCCATCCGGCCAGGTGGTGTGGGTGATGAGTTCCTATCCGGGGAATGGGAACGCCATGAACGCCTGCGGGATGGCACGCGTATCCTGGTGCGCCCGATCAAGGGCGAGGACGAGACGCTCTATCCCGCTTTCATGGCCGCCGAGAGCGTCCAGGATACGCGCCGGCGCTTTTTCGGCGCGGTCCGCGATTTAAGCCACGACTTCATCGTGCGGCTCACCCACGTCGACTACGATCAAACGATGGCATTCATCGCGATCGACGAGGTGGGTGCGAAGATGCTGGGCGTCGTGCGCCTGCACCGGCAAGAGGACGACCCCGGCACGGCCGAATACGCCGTCATCGTGCGGTCCGATTTTAAGGGTCGCGGGCTCGGCCGCCTGTTGATGCTGCGGATGATCGAGTGGTCGAAGGCCGCGCGCATCAAGACGATCACCGGGCTCGTGCTCGCCGACAACGCCGAGATGCTGAAATTATGCGAGCAACTCGGCTTTCACGTAAGCGACTACATGTCGGATCGCGACATCAAGCGCGTTTCATTGAGCCTCGCGGATCGGAACCGGCCCTAAGCGGCGCCGAAAAAACCGGCTGCAAACCGCGCGCAATCGTGACAAAATGCCAACTTCAAGATGCCGACGTGATTCTCGCGCCGGCATCGGCTCGTAACGCCAAAAAACAGGGGCAAACCATGGCTAAGCGCAGAAGTTCGGGCATCAGCATCAAGACCACTCCTCCCGGATCGACCACCGTGATCATTTCGCTGATCGTCTTCATCCTCGGCGTTATCGGATTTATATTCCCCTACACGGCAATTCTCGGTCAGCTGAGCTTCTGGCTCTGCCTCGCCGGCTATCTGCTCTTGCTCGCGGGGGTCCTGATGAAGGGACTCTGACGCGAAGCTTCCCGAATTCAAAAACCCCTCGCTGCAAAGCGAGGGGTTTTTTATGGGCGGGAAAAAGTTTTTCAGCCGACGAGGCCGATTGCCGCCCGCACCGCGCCGCTGCCGGGAAAGACCTTGTTCGCGAGCGCGTCGTCGGCGACGCGCAGATGATCCTTCAACAGACCCTTCAACACGGCGCGCAAATCCGTCGTCGGTTTGAGATCGCGGCCGTCCTGCAGATCGCTCGGTTTAAGGCCCGGCCAGTCGGCGATGACGCGGCCGCCCTTGAGCGCACCGCCCGCGAGCAGCGCGACCGTGGCGGTGCCGTGGTCGGTTCCTTCGGTGCCGTTGATATGCGCGGTTCGTCCGAATTCGGTCACCACCGCGACCACCGTTTCGCGCCAGGCGGGACCCATTTCGGTTTCGATCGCCGCGATCGCCCCGTCGAGCGCGCCGAGAAGCTGCGCCAAACGCCCGTCGGAAGCGCCCTCATTGGCATGGGTGTCCCAGCCGTCGAAAGCCAGCGCCCCGACCCGCGGCCCGTCCGGGCGGCCGAGAAATTTCGCAGCGGAACCAGTGGCTTCCGCGAAATAGGCGCGCACCTGCGCGACGCCTGCCTGCTTCGCCGCCGGGTTGTTGGGGTCCTGATTGATGCCGCCGGCCCGCGCAATGGCGGCAAGGCCCATGCGTTCCTCCAATGCGCGCGCGAGCGCAGGATCGGTATGGCGATAAAGGTCCAAGAGCCGCATCAGCGTGTCGTCGCTCGCGGGCGGCAACCGCGGCGGCGTCCATGACAAGACCGGCGCCGGACCCCGCACCACGAGCGGCGTGACGGGCCCGACCGCGAAAGCCTCGCGGCCCCGGGCGTCGACCCGGCCGCCGGGCTCGATCGACGCGAAGGCGCGGTTGAGCCAGCCGGTCTCGGCGGTGCCGGGTTTCGGCAGGCCGCTTTCCAAAATGTCCTGCCCGTCGAAGTGCGAGCGCTCCCGATAGGGCGTCGCGGCGGCGTGCACGACCGTCGCCTGGCCGGCTTTGTAGAGCCGATGGAAATTCGGCATCGCCGGGTTGAGCGCGAAGAAAGAATCGAGCGGCAGCGCCGCGTGCTCGCCTTCGAGCTTCAACGCCTTGTCGTCGCGGAGCGCTATCCAACCGGGATCGCCGACCGGCGCGACCGCGCCGAGCCCATCGAGCGCGCCGCGCAGGATGATGGTGAGAAAGCGCGGATCGCGGCCCTCGGCGCGCGCGATCCTCGGAAGATACGTCCAGGCAAACAGCGCGCCGGAGGCGAGCAGCAATTCGCGGCGGCTGGGGGCGTGAAGACAGGTCATGTTCACCTCCGCTGAAATTCGGGAGCCATCAGGAGAAGCGCCAGCGCCTGCGGCCGGCTTTCCGCGCGCTTGACGGCGCTCCGCGTTTCTTCCGAAGCGAGCGGACCGAGCGCGGTTTCAACCATGGCGTCGGCTTCGAGCTGGGTCGGCACGCGCTGGCCGAAGCGGTTGGCGATGTCGAGCCGCTGCGCGAGACCGTCCATCCAGGTGGTGCTGTCGTCGGAAAATCCGTTCGGCGCCGGCGGCCGCCACAGTGGCTCGCCGAGAAGATTCTGTGCCTGCACCAGCGGGCGCACATCCTTCAGCTCCACGCCGCCGGCACGGAGCGAGGCGACGAGCCATTCGCTTGGCCGCTTTAGCTTGGCGCGCGGCGCCGACCAGGATTCGGGCGCCGTCACCAGCGATTTAGTGACTTCTTTCAGGTTTCCGTCGGTGTCGCGAAAGCGCTTGGCGAGGCGCTCGACAAGCGCCGGCGGCGGATTATCGGCGACGAAATGGCGCGCGAGCTTCAATGCGATGTGCTTCGCCGTCGCAGGATGGCGCGCGAGATCGGCGAGCACGGCTTTGCCCTGATCGAGCCCTCCATCCGCATAGGCCTTGCCCGCGACGGTTTGCGAAAACGGCTCGTGCATGCGCGGATTAAAGGCGAATTCGCCCGCATGCGGCGCGTTCTGCTTCAAGGGCTCGATCGTCCAGCCGGTGATGACCTTGGCGAAGCTGGTGACGTCGTCTTGCGTGTAGCCGGTTCGGACGCCCAACGTATGCAGCTCGAGAATTTCGCGCGCGAGATTCTCGTTCAGTCCCTTGTTCTGCCGCATGCCGGCGATCGAGCTTGGTCCGATCGAGCGCGCATTATCGAGATAGATCAGCATTGCCGGATGCGACTCGACCGCCATCAGCATGTCGGCGAAGCGGCCCGCGACGTGCGGCCGGATTGCTTCACGCTCGAAGGCGCCGCACAGCGGACGTGTCGGCCCCTTGTCGGCGGAAATGCAGAAATGGTTCGACCAGAACCACACCAGCCGCTCGGCGAAGCCGATATCGGTCGCCACCGCGGCATCGAAACGCGCTTTCGCCTCTTCGAGATAAATCTGTTGCGGAAGAGCGGGAGGATTGGCGGCTTTTCGCTGCGCCTCCTCCAGGGTGAGCTTCATCGCTCCTGTCTGCGTCTGCAGGAAAGGATCGGCCATCGCCGGATCCATCTTCTCCGGCCTCGGTGCCGGCTGCGCCGTGCCGTTCTTCGCCGCCTCGCGGTCGGCCGCCTCCGCAAGCCGCACAGCCTTCTTTTCTTGCCGGAAGTCGAAAGCGGCGCGCGCCGCCTCGCCGCCGGTCAGCAAATCGGGATTATCGATCCTGCCCGCGTTCGGCCGCTCGATCTCGGCGAGCATGGCGCCGCGCGGGTCGGCGGCGATCCGCGCGATGGCGTCGCCGCGCGGGCCGAAGCCAAATCGATGCAGCGCCAGCGCCGCCTCAAATTTCGGATCGAGCGCCATCTGCCGCGCCTCCGGATCCAGACCCGCCCTGGTGTCTCACCGGGACATGTCGAGACTGGGGCAATGGGGGTTACGGATCGATGGACGAAGCGTGAAAAATGCAGGCTTTCCCCGCTTCCATCCCTGCGGCTGAATGCCCATATTGAGCCCATGCCGAAAGCCCAGAAGCCCTACCGCACCGCGCGCGGCACCCATCACGGCATGGCCGAGCGGCCGCAGCGGCTCTTCGAAACCGGGTCGCCGGTCACTGCCGCCGATCCGCGTCTGGCGGAAAGCCTCGGCCTCGCGCCCGAGGCGGGCGATTTCGTTCCCTCCATCGGCTCGACCGCTTCCGCCGAGGCGTTGCAGCACCTGCTCGAAACCGGCCGGCCGGAATTCAAGGGCGTCGATTTCGTTCCCCACCGGCCCGAGCGGCCGGAGAAATTCGAAGGCGGCAAGCTGTTCAATCTCGTCTCGCCCTTCGAGCCCAAGGGCGACCAGCCGCAGGCGATCGATGTCCTGATGAAGGGCGTGAAGGAAGGCGAGCGCACCCAGGTGCTGCTCGGCGTCACCGGCTCGGGCAAGACCTACACCATGGCGCAGGTGATCCAACGGACGCAACGCCCGGCGCTCATTCTCGCGCCCAACAAAACCCTCGCCGCCCAGCTCTATGGTGAGTTCAAGAGCTTCTTCCCGGACAACGCGGTCGAGTATTTCGTCAGCTACTACGACTACTACACGCCGGAAGCTTACGTGCCGCGCACCGACACCTATATCGAAAAAGACTCCTCCATCAACGAACAGATCGACCGCATGCGCCACTCGGCGACGCGCGCGTTGCTTGAGCGCGACGACGTGATCGTGGTCGCCTCGGTGTCGTGCATCTACGGCATCGGCTCGGTCGAGACCTATTCGACGATGACCTTCGAGTTGAAGCGCGGCGGCAAGGTCTCGCAGCGCGCGCTGATCGCCGACCTCGTGGCGCTGCAATACCAGCGCACCGAGGTCGACTTCCATCGCGGTACCTTTCGCGTACGCGGTGACGTAATTGAACTATTCCCGGCCCACTATGAAGATCGCGCCTGGCGCATTTCGCTGTTCGGCGACGACGTCGAATCGATCCACGAATTCGATCCGCTGACCGGCGAAAAGTTTGACGATCTCGAAGCGATCCGGGTCTACGCCAACTCGCATTACGTCACGCCGAAGCCGACGCTTCATCAGGCGGTCGGCGGCATCAAGGCCGAATTGAAAACCCGCCTCGACCAGCTCAATCGCGGCAACCGCCTGGTGGAAGCGCAACGGCTCGAGCAGCGCGCGATGTTCGATCTCGAAATGCTGGTCGCCACGGGCGTCTGCTCCGGAATCGAGAACTATTCGCGCTATCTCACCGGCCGAAAGCCCGGCGAGCCGCCGCCGACGCTGTTCGAATATCTTCCCGACAACACGCTCGTCTTCGTTGACGAGAGCCACGTCACCGTGCCGCAGCTCGGCGGCATGTATCGCGGCGACTTCCGCCGCAAGGCGACGCTGGCCGAATACGGCTTCCGGCTGCCGTCATGCTTGGACAACCGCCCGCTTCGCTTCGAGGAGTGGAACGCGATGCGCCCGCAGACCGTGTGCGTGTCGGCCACCCCCGGTCCGTGGGAAATGCAGGAAACCCAGGGCGTGTTCGCGGAGCAAGTGATCCGCCCCACCGGCCTCGTTGACCCCCAAGTGATCGTGCGGCCCGCGCGCACCCAGGTTGACGACCTGATCGGCGAGGTGAAGGCAACGGCGCAGCAGGGCTACCGCGCCCTCGTCACCACGCTCACCAAGCGCATGGCCGAGGACCTCACCGAATATCTGCACGAGCAGGGCGTGCGCGTACGCTACATGCACTCCGACATCGACACCATCGAGCGGATCGAGATTATCCGTGACCTCCGGCTCGGCGCCTTCGATTGCCTCGTCGGCATCAACCTTTTGCGCGAGGGTCTCGATATTCCCGAATGCGCGCTCGTCGGCATTCTCGACGCCGATAAGGAAGGATTCCTGCGCTCGGAAACCTCGCTGATCCAGACCATNNGGCCGCGCCGCGCGCAACGTCGAAGGCCGCGTGATCCTCTACGCCGACAAGATTACGGGCTCGATCGAGCGCGCGATGGTCGAGACCGACCGCCGCCGCGCCAAGCAGACGGCATGGAACCAGGCGAACGGCATTACGCCCGAAAGCGTCAAGCGCGAGATCTCCGACATCACCAATTCGATCTACGAGCGCGACCGCGTGACGGTGGACGCCGGGCTTTCCGACGATATCGCAACGCTCGGGCACAATTTCGAGGCGGTGATCGGCGACCTCGAGGAGCGCATGAAGGAGGCGGCCGGCAATCTCGAATTCGAGGAGGCGGCAAGGCTTCGCGACGAGATCAAGCGGCTGCGCTCGGTCGAAATGGCGGTGGTGGACGACCCATCGACCCGCATCTCCGTACGGGGAACGACGCCTACCCGCCTCGGCGGCGGCACCGCGAGCCGGCGCTTCCGCGGACCCTCCTCGCGCGGGGGAAAAGCGGGAACGCGGGCATTCAAGACCAACCGTAGCTAGGCCTTTTTCTCGCCCATCTCGGCACGCTAGAAAGAGCCATGCTCGCACTTCCGAGACCGCGACAAATTGGCCGCGCACGCCCTTTCGCCCGGAACGCGATCGGCGCCATAGCGATTGCGCTTATGCTCGCCGCCTGCGCGGAAGGATCGATGACGCGCTCGACTGGCTCCGAGCGGCAGGCCGCCATCGACAGCCTGAAAAGCGAAGTGCCGCCGCAATCGACGGAGATGGCGCGCGGCCAATGCTGGATGAAATACGAGAATACCAAGGTCGCGCATAATCTCGACGAGAAGATGAAACTCGTCGACCAGTGCATGGAAGAAAAAAAGAGACAATATCCGATGGTCGTGCAGTAGCCGGAAATCCGGCGGGAGCACCGATATTATGATTGCGCGTTTTTCGATATTCACTGTTGCGATTTTATGGTTGGCCTCCGCAAGCGCAGTTTTATTGTTGGCGCCTACCGGCGCCCATGCCGATTCCATCGGCGACGTGGTGTCCGTCGTCCCGCAGGCAAATGACCAGCGCGGCGGTGCTACACAGGAACTTTCGGTCAACGATCTCCTCGAGCAGAACGACCGGATCGTCACGACCGGCGATGGCTCCGTCTATATTCATTTCATCGACGACACCGTGCTGACGATCGGCGCCAACTCCGAAGTCATCCTCGACAAGTTCGTGTTCGACGGCGACAAGGCAAAGACCGCGGTGATCCAGATCACGCGCGGCACGCTGCGCTTCGTCACCGGCACCTCGGATCACGGCGCCTATCAGCTGAAGACGCCGGTCGCCACCATCGGTGTGCGCGGCACCACCATCGACGTCGGTTACGAAAACGACCGCATGATCTACAACACCGTGGAGGGCGTCGGCGTGCTGTGTCACGCGAGCGCGGGCTGCCGCGACGTACGTGCCGGCGATCAACCGCTCGCGATCAATCGCGGCGGATTTGCCCGCGCCACTGCGGCGGAAGCGTCGCGCATGTTCAACACCATCACCCGCTCGCACAACATCCTCGCGCAGAGGATCGGCCGCAACCCGGGCAATATGCTCGCCTTCGCCAGGACTCCCGGCCGCTTCCAGGGTCTAGCGGCGCAGCGGGGACTTGGGTCTAAGGGTTTTGGCCAAAAGGGCCTCGAGCAGAAAGGCTTCGGGCAAAAGGGCTTCGAGCAGAAAGGCTTTGGGAAGAATTTCCAGCAGCCGAACCCGGGGCAGAAGCCGGGATTCTTGCAGCGCTTCAACCAGCGCTTTGCGCCGGGAGGGAAGTGGCGGCCGCAAAAGAAGCAGGATCTGAGATAATTCGCGGCGCGGCCGCGCGATAATCCCACCGCGCTTCGCTTCTCACCCGATCTGCAGGGCGCGGCCGATCAGAGAGGCGCCCGCCGCCGCCATGATGACAAACGTCGTCGACACGCTGGCGATGCGGAGCCACATGATTTCTTTCTCGTTGCGAAGCGCGAGGGCGTGTCCGATGCGCGCGAGAACAAGCGCGATGCAAAGGAGATGCAGGAGCCAGCCCGGCCTGCCCTGCATTTCCACGAAGGCGAGAAGAAGCAGCGCCAGCGGAACGTATTCGGCAAAATTCGCTTGAATCCGCATCAGCCGCTCGAGGCCGCGGTTCCCACCGGTTCCGATGCCGATCCGCGTGACGACCCGGGACCGGATCACCTCCGAGGAGAGAAAGATAAAAATGAAGGTGAGCAGGGCCGCATAGGCGGGAACAATGACCGGAAGCATGGGTGCCTCTCAAAGTGTGTAGATCGATCATGAAATCGCGAAACCCTATCTGTTACGCCGTATCGGATCAAATGAAGTGCGGAACGCCATGAGCCCGGCACTTCACCCTCCCTCCTCGTGCAGAATTTCACCGCCACCGGGCAACGACCGCTATAATGCACCGCGCCCCCGCGCGAGCCGCCGGAGAACCTTCGCCGCATGACCGAATGGAGAACCGCTTTTTCCCCGCGCGCGCTCGCGCTTTTCGCCGCGCTCCTGCTTGCCGCCTGCGCCGATGCCGCCAACCAGCCGAAGCCGGCCGCGGCGAACGGCGAGCCGACGCCGAATACGCCGGAAGAAGCGAAGACGCAGTGCTGGATGCGCTACGAGAACAAATCGGCGCCGCGCGACCTCGACAAGCGCATGACGCTCGTCGACAAATGCATCGAGGAGAAGATGAAGCAATTACCGCGCGCGCAGTGACCGCGTAGCGAACCTCTACGGACCGTGCGCGTTATTCCCGAAAGGGAAGCATGACATGCCCCGCGTCCTCGGCGTCGACCACCTCGTCATTCGCGTCAGCGACTTCGAGAAATCGAAGGCGTTTTACGGAAAACTCCTTGGTTTTCTCGGCTTCAAACCGATGGAGCACTACGAAGACGCCGCCGGCTGGTCGAACGGCAAGACGCGCTTCTGGATCGGCGAGGCCGACGCCGAAGGCAAGAAACACAAATACCGCATCGGCGACATCGGCTTCCACCACTACGCATTCGAATTGGGGAGCCGCGCCGAGGTCGATGCATTGGGCGCATTCGTGAACAAACTCGGCGCCAAGATCATCGATCCGCCCGCCGAATATTACGACGACTATTACGCCGTGTTCTTTCTCGACCCCGACGGCTTGAAGCTCGAGGGTATGAAATACGGCGAGTTGAAACGAAAGCGCGCGGCGAAGCGCAAGAAACCGCGCCGTGGGCGCAGCCGCAAATAATTCGCGACGTGGGCTGTGGGGTTTCCTCCAGACATGGGAAAGCATATCCTTATTTATTCGTCGATCCGGAGCACTCCCATGCACAAGGCCATAGCAATCGTTGTTCTCGCAGTCGGTCTCGCCGCCTGTGACATGATCAGCACCCTTGTGAATGGCTTCAAGTACGCGAAGGCTGTCGAAGGCGATCTTGAGCAGGCGACCGGATTAAAGCCGGAAGTCGGTTTCAACTGGTGAAATGGCCGGCTCCTGTCGGTAACGGTGACCTTTCCGCGCCTCTATGACACCAAGCCCGTGCGTGAGCTCGCCGAAGCGGTGCGCGCCGCGGTCGAAAAAGAATTCAGTCAGACGCCTGAAAATATTGTACTCGCCTTCTCATTGGGCGGGACGGCTCCCGGCAGGACAGCGCAAGCCGGGCAAACGCATTAGTGAGGCGGACTTTTCAAACGATAGCTTTGACCTTTATTTCGGCCGCTATAATCAAACTGAGGCACTACTGCGGTGCGCCGACGAATCGACAGGCGCGGGCGGAGCCGCTAATATTTACCGGCGGCGTTGGCGTGAAGGACGGGGGCCTGTTCTGCGCGCTTGGGACGGGAGTATGGGATGAAGAAGTTGTTCGCGTACGCCGCGATCGCCTTGTTCGGCGCCGGCGCGTTGATTGTATCCACGCATTCCAACGCCAAGTCCGGCGGCTTCGCCGGAGCGGGCTTCAGGGGAAAATCCTGGGCCTTCGCGCGACCGCATATGGCGGGATTGAAGCCGGCGGCGGCGCCTCTTCATGCCGCGCCCGCAGCCCATTTCGCGGGAGATCACCGCTTCGCCCATCGCCATCGCTTCGCGCGCGGCTTCGGATTCGACTGGCCCTACGCCGATTTCGACACGCCCTATGCGGAACCGCTGATCGTCGAAGTCCCGCAAGAGACCGACGACGTCACGGGCTCGACGGGTCCGCGCCGCGTGTTGGTGTCGCGCGGAAACAATCCCGACGGCACGCGTTGTTCGGCGGAATTCGTCACCGTGCCCGCCTCGCAAGGCGGTGAATCCACGGTTCGCATCATCCGCTGCTGAGTCTGGCCGCCGCGGCGGATTTCAGCTTCGCAACAGCGGCTTCATCCGGCCGTACAGCTGATCCGTCGCCGCCGCGACCTGCTCGACGATGTTCTTGAAGTAGCCGCCATCGACGCTGTCAGGGATGTCGGCGCGGACGAAGACGTCGCCGTCGCCGTCGATGCCGACCTTGACGTAATCGAAGTCATGGTTCGCCTTGAGCAAGAGCAACATAAAATTCGCCGTCGACGGCAGGCGGGATTTTTCCGCGGGGTTCGCGAAGATGACGACGATGCCGTCCTTGTCCTTGCCGCTCGCCGACAGGATCACCTTGAATTTCGGCAGCTGTTTGCCGCTGAAATCGATCGTCCACACATTGTCGCTGACCTTGCTCGAAGTGTAGCCGCTCGTCTTAATCAGCGCTTCCAACTTTTCCGCCGGACTTTGGGCGAGCGCGGCGGCATGGGTGACCAAGAGCCAGAATAAAACGGGCGCGAAGCCGAGAAGCCCGCGCCGAACGACATTGCCGCGCATGTTGTTTGATCCCTAGCTGAAGTTCCGCCGAACGCTGCCCGGACCTTCCGGGGTGTTTACACACGTCTATCCGCATCATCTCGCTGCTTGCAAGCAGACCGTTGCATAAACACAACAGCCGCGCCGTTTCGCGCAATGCGGCGATATTTTCGTTGCGCATAGAGAATCTTCGAACCTAGAATAAAAAGATTCGGGGGTTCGGGGCATGATCGTGGGCGCGCTGGTCGGCCTAACCTTGGCCGTGAACGTATCGGTCGACCGCGGCGCGATCGACCGGATGACCGGCTTCGGCGCCGGGCCGCACTATACCGAAACGCAAAGGAAGGCGGCGGTCCGCCCGCTGATGAAGTCCGCGACCGAGTGCATCGCGCACAAAGTCGCGGCCGATCCGCGTTATCCGCAGCTATCGCGCATCGGCAATGTCACCGACCTGATCGTCGACTCGATCACGCCCTGCCTCCCGGCCGTGCGCGCGCTCATCGACGCGCATGACGAACTTTACGGCGAAGGCAGCGGCGAGACCTTCTTCATGGGGCCTTATCTCGATGCGCTACCCACCGCCATCGGCGACTTGATCAAGCGCTTCGCGAAATAGCGCCGCCTGCAAATAAAAAAGCCCCTCCTCCATGTGAAGAAGGGGCTTGATTTCAACCCGGGGTTATCGGGCTTACTTTCCCATCATGTTCTTCACGACGCCGACGACGATCATCAGAATCGCGCCACCGACGCCGCCGCTGGTCACCTGGCCGACAACCGCGCTCCAATCCATGGTGCTTGCCGTCTGAGCCAGCGCCGGCGACATTGCCGCCGACCGCCCCAGAGATAAGTTGAATAATAAGATTGATGAGTGTTCCCGACATGACACTCCTCCCGTAGCCCTTTTGACCAAAGGCGCCGGCGCGGGGCTGCGCCGCTACACCTTGCGAAAGCCAAGTCCTTCGCGCGGGACAGTAAAACCGTATTCCGCCACCCTTGTTCTTAAGGCTTGACAGCGCAGTCCGCGCTTTCGCGGCATTCCAGGCTTATGCAAAGCAAAATATCATAACAGGGCTGCGACAACGACGACGAAACCGCGCCGCGCGGAATATCGAATCAGCAGACCGGGCTGATGAGCGCTTCAGTCAGCGAGATACCAGACGTCTTCGCGGCACGAAGTGCGCCGCGAGAACCGCGATCGCGACGCCGGCGGCGCTGTAGAACAGCGTATCGGTCAAATATTGCGGGAAATAGCGCATGACACGGCGCGCATATTCCTCGAGGCCCATGGAACTCTCGAAACCGCCGCCGAAATAGTAGCCGATATTCGAGAACAGAAAGAAGCCGAGAACGCCAATAAAGCAGGCACAAACAAGCTTGGCCACGCTCGACACGCTGAGCTTGTCCGTCTTGCGAACCCAACGTGCGGCAAGCCACAGCGCGCTATAGGCCGGGATCATGAGGCCATAGCCGAGCGTGACGCAGACCGCTTCGACGCCGACGACTTTGATCGCCGTCAAATCGAGTAGCAGCGCTTCCGCCAGGAAAGCGAGCAGCCAAAGCGGATTGCCGATCAGGAGACCGGCGAGGAAGAACACCGCGGTCGAGGCGTCGGGCGTGATCTGGCCGGCGCCGAAATGCTCGATCCGCGTCGCCGCCATCAGCACGGTAAGGGCAAGGATGGCGATCCGCTCGGTACGCGCCTCAAGAACGAACATTGTGCTGGCCCCGCCTGTGATCGATTGGGATTGAGCCCAAACTAATGAGCGCAGCCCGGTGAAGCAAGGGCGCGCAAAGTCGCGGCTCCGGACGATTTCTTCGCTTGCAGGGTTGCAATCGAGCGCTCTTGACCCCCGCCGCCAGTCGCAGCATCGTCGCCTCGGACAGGAGCAGGGAATGAGAAAAAACGGTGAGGTTTTGAGCCTCGCGCTAAGCGCCGCGATCGCGCTGACAACCGCGGCGCCGGCGCGGGCGGCGAGCTGGCTTGAGATGAATTTCTATCTTTTCGGCGGGCCGCGCTACGACGCCTGGTTGCCTGCCTGCGACAATCCGATCGCGCTCGCCAAGATCGACATTCACTTCGCGATCAAGGAAATCCGCTTCTGGAACCCAAGCCTCTTCATCAGCCGCTTCGGCGAGACGCGTGAAGTCGCCTATCGTCCGTGGGGCGACCACGCCATCCCACGCCGCTTCTGCGTCGCGAAGACGCTTCTTTCCGACGGCACGGAAACCGTGACCTATTACGCCATCGGCGAGGATCTCGGCTTTGCCGGCGCGACCTGGGGCGTGGAGTGGTGCGTGCTCGGTGCCGACCGCAACATGGCCTATTCGCCGCGCTGCAAGATGGCGCAGCCGTAGGATTGCGGGCGCCACTCGCATCCAATCAAGAAAAAAATCCGGGAGAAAGCTCATGAACAGAATTCGTCCCGGCGTCTTCGCCGCCGCGATCGCGGTACTGATGCTCTGCCCGGCTTTGGCGCAAGATTATCGTCAATCCAACTCCTACCAGGACTCCGGACGCCATCGCGGCTCGCGCGGCTCGCATCAAGGCACGCCCGGTGTATTCGATTTCTATGTTCTTTCGCTCTCCTGGTCGCCTTCCTTTTGCGAATCCGGAGGCGGGCGCGGCGGCAATAACGAGCAATGCGATCAAGCACGGCCCTATGCCTTCGTCGTTCACGGGTTGTGGCCGCAATTCGATCGCGGCTTTCCGCAAAATTGCATCGAGCCCGCGCCCCGGATTGACAACAAGTTGATCCGCTCGATGCTCGACCTGATGCCGGCGCGCAAGCTCGTCATTCATGAATGGCAAGCGCACGGCACCTGCTCCGGCTTGGAGGCCGAGCGCTTTTTCGCAACCGTGCGCAGCGCGCGCGACAAGGTAAAAATCCCCGAGCGCTTCGTGCAACTCAATAACTACACCATGGTGTCGCCCGATGAAGTGGAAGACGCCTTCATCGCCGCCAATCCGGGGCTCGCGCACGACATGATCGCGGTCACCTGCAACCGCCGCTACCTCAGCGAAGTCCGCATCTGCATGGGCAAGGATTTGGCCTTTCACGCCTGCCCCGAAACCGATCGGCGCGCCTGCCGCAACCCGCAGGTCGCGATGCCGCCCGTGCGCGGCGGTTGATGAATTATCGCCACGCTTTTCACGCCGGAAATTTCGCCGATGTCCTGAAGCACGCGGTGCTCTGCCGGGTGCTCGCGCATCTCGTCACCAAGGAAACGCCGTTTCGCGCGATCGAAACCCACGCCGGCGCCAGCGCCTACGATCTTGCGGGCGAGGCGGCAAGCCGCACGCAGGAATGGCGGCAGGGCATCGGGCGCCTGATCGAACAGCCGTTCGCCGGCGAAGCCGCCCCATTGCTCGAGCCTTATCTCGCGCTAATCCGGGCGGAGAACCCGTCGGGAACCATTAAACTCTATCCCGGCTCGCCCCTGATTACGCGTGCCTTCTGTCGCGACGAGGACCGCATGATTTTTTGCGAGTGGCACGCCGAAGAATATGCGGCGCTCAGCCGCACCTTCAAAGGCGACCCGCGCGCGAAGACGTTCGAGACCGACGGATGGACCGCGCTCAAGGCCTATTTGCCGCCGAAAGAGCGGCGCGGTCTCGTGCTGATCGACCCGCCCTTCGAGGAGCCGGGCGAATTCAACAGGCTTCGCGACGGGCTCGTCGAGGGACACCGGCGGTGGTCTTCGGGAATCTTTCTGCTCTGGTACCCGATTAAAAGCGAGCACGAAGTGGGTCTGTTCGAGCACCGCATCGCGAAGCAGGAAATTCCGAAAATTTTACGCATCGAATTCGCAATCGACAAACCGCAGATGGATGGAGCACTCCGTGCTTGCGGCATGATGATCGTGAATCCTCCGTGGACGCTGGAAAAAGAACTGAAAGCAATCTTACCGGCGCTCATCGAACGGCTCGGCCGCGATGGAGCGGGCCGCTATCGCTTGGATTGGCTCGCGCCCGCGGCATAAACGCACCGCAAAACATTCGCGTCAAGAAAACCGCTTTTCATGTTCCCACTTGTGTCCTAGGAAAGCGGCCACGCTCGCGCCGCATCATGGGGCGCGAGAAGCGCGCATTGATAGACTGAGGGAGTTGAGACCATGTCGACGAGCGGTACCGTGAAGTTCTTCAACAACGACAAGGGTTTTGGATTTATCACGCCCGACGACGGAGGCCGCGACGTGTTCGTGCACGTTTCCGCGGTGACGCGCTCAGGTCTCGGCACGTTAAACGAAGGCCAGAAAGTTTCTTTCGACGTCGAGGACGACAATCGCGGCAAGGGACCGAAAGCGGTCAACCTCAAGCAAAGCTGAATTCCAAAACAATAGGGAATAAACAGGGGATCAAAGATGCTCGTCCTACGCTCGTCCACGACCTCGCCCTTCGCGCGGAAAATCAGAATCGCGATCTCGATCCTCGGCCTTGAGGACGAGATTCGGATCGAGAATGCCGACACGCTCGATCCCAAGGACAGCGTGCGGCAACAAAACCCGCTCGGCAAAATTCCGACGCTCATTCTCGACGACGGCACCACGCTGTTCGATTCGCGCGTGATTCTCGAATATCTCGACCATCGCGCCGGCGGCGGCCGTATTCTCCCGCCCGCGGGCCCGGCACGTTTCGAGACGCTCCGCTTGCAAGCGCTCACCGACGGCATTTTAGATGCGGGAATCCTGCGCGTGTACGAGGGCCGTTTCCGCCCCGAGGAAAAACACGAAGCGAAATGGCTCGATCATCAAACCGGCAAGATGGGCCGCGCCCTCACGGCGCTCGAAAAGGCCCCACCCACGCTCGGATCGAAGCTCAACGTCGGCGATATCACGCTTGCCTGCGCGCTCGGCTATCTAGACTTCCGCTTCGGAACGAGCTGGCGCGAGACGCATCCAAAACTTGTAAAGTGGCTCGACGAGTTCGCGAACAAGGTCCCAGCCTTCGCCGATACCGTGCCGCACTGAAGGCACGTCCGAAAAAAGAAAAAGCCCCGGGCCGAAACCCGGGGCTTTTCTCGTTTAGGATTGTTGCGATCAATAACGCGAGTAGACCGGGCCGCCGAAGCGATAGTTGAGGCCGAGCTTCACGCTATTGTCGGTCAGGTCCACGCGTGTGGGCGCTGTGAGCCCGTAAGTCTTGTTGCCGTAGTCGGCATAGAGCCACTCGAGCTTGGTCGACCAGTTCGGCGCGAAGGCGTACTCGATGCCGGCGCCCCCGGTCCAACCGACCTGAGTGCCGTCGGCCTGCACCAGACCGTCATTCACGCGGTTATGGGCCCAGGCGAGACCGCCGGTGCCGTAGACCATGACGCGATCCACCGTGTAGCCGAGGCGCGCGCGCGCGGTGCCGAAGTAATTGACCTTCGAGCTCACGAGCGGCGCGACGCCATTCGTTTGGCTGATGTCGGAAGCGGCAATGTCGGCCTCGAGGCCGAACACCCAGTTCGGCGCGTATTGCCAGTTGTAGCCGACCTGACCGCCGCCGAACCAACCCTTGGGGCTGAGGTTCGCGTCATCGGCCCAGCCATAGCCGCCGTGACCGCCGACATAGAAACCGGTCCAGTTGAACAGGGGTGCCGGCGCGGCCTTGTAGACCGGTCCGCGATTCGGCATGTCGGCAGCCGATACAGGTGCTGCGATCGCGAGAGCCGCGAATGCAATGCCTGAAAGCAGTAGCGTCTTTTTCATGGATGAACTCCACTTAGTTTTTGAGTTGGTGCATTTTCCTAGAGCGATCTCGTGCGCATGCGGTGACAAATCGGCAACACCGCCGAAAAAAAATACAGTCCTTGGCCGCACAAGGGTTTCGGTCGAAAATTTCTTCAAAGTTCCGTCGCGCCATGAGCGAAACATGGCACCAATGTGTCTTTTGCTTTTGCTTTCGATCATGAGAGCCGCTGTCCGTTGAACGAAAATCAAAACCGATAATTGAGACCGCCGCGAACGATATTGCTGTTGTAGCCGATGCTCGCCGGCCCCAAGACCGACTGATAATTTTCCTTCGCGAGATCCACGTAGAGATATTCGAGACGTGCCGACACATTCGGCGTGACCATCGCCTCGATGCCGCCGCCGAGAGTCCATCCCCAATGGACCTGATTATTGGTAAGGCCCGCGACTTCGAGCGCACCACGGCCATAGGCGGCGCCGCCGGCGACGTAGAACATCACGCGGTCGAGCGTGTAGCCCGCGCGTCCGCGGATCGTACCGAGATAATCCATGCCGAATTTCACCACGCCCGCCTTGTCCTCGATCGAGGTCGCCGAAATATCGGTTTCAACGCCTAAAACGCCGTTGGGCGCGAATTGGTAATTGTAGCCGGCCTGAATGCCGCCCACGAACCCGTCGGGGTTTACGCCCGCCCCGCTGCCCCAGGCGTAGCCGCCATGGACGCCGGCATAGAAGCCGGTCCAATTGAACAGCGAGTTGTAAGATTGCGGCGGCGCATAGTTTGACTGGCGCTGTAGCGGCAGATCGCCGGCAAAAGCATGCGGCGCGGCCGCGACGGCAACGCACGCCGCCAAAAGCAGCTTCTTCATGCTGGCCTCCTCGTCTCGATCTTGTCGATCGACCCCACGGCCATTATTTAAACTTTTCGGAGAATTGCGTCTTGTCTTGCCGGGCCAAAACGCGCTTCTCTTTCGAGTCATGACTAACAAAGCGTTTACAAACGGCGTCGGCTTGACCCGAAACGGGCCAAACGAAGGCGAATTTTTGCCTTGCTTCGATATTCGTTGCGAAGAAAATTTCGCGGCAAGAAAGCGCGCTCGCTTCTCGCGCCTCTGAGCGGTGCCTGTGATGGAACGGAAACGCCTGGACGTCGATCCGGAAACCGATCTCGCCGCCGACTCCGAGGAAAATCCGGAGACCGAGGCGCCGATCGAACTCGCGCCCGAGAATCTCCCGGAAGAAGAACCTGCCGCCGAAGCCGTCGCCACCGGAATCGCGGCGATCCAGCATTTCGCCAAGCTCGCCCCGGCAACGCCCGGCGTCTACCGCATGCTGAACGCGCGCGGCGAAGTGCTCTATGTCGGCAAGGCGAAAAACATCGCCAAACGCGTCAGCGCTTATACGCGCGATACCGGACACACGAACCGTATCGCGCGCATGATCGCCGCGACCGCGACGATGGAATTCGTCTCCACCGCGACCGAGACGGAGGCGCTTCTGCTGGAAGCGAACCTGATCAAGCGCTTCGCGCCGCGTTTCAACGTGCTTTTGCGCGACGACAAATCGTTTCCTTATATCCTGATTACGAGCGACAAAGGCGCTCCGCAAATCGTGAAGCATCGCGGTGCGCGCAATCGCCCGGGCGATTATTTCGGCCCGTTCGCGGCCGCCGGCGCCGTGAACCGCACGCTGACGGCGCTCGAGCGCGCGTTTCTGTTGCGCTCGTGCTCCGACGCCTTTTACGAGAGCCGCACGCGGCCCTGTTTGCTCTACCAGATCAAACGCTGCAGCGCTCCCTGCACCGGCGAGATCGCGCTCGCGGACTATAAGGAGCTCGTCGAGGAAGCGCGCCAATTTCTTTCCGGCAAGAGCTCGGCGGTGAAGGACATGCTGGCGGAAGAAATGGAAAAATCCTCGGCGGCGCTCGATTTCGAGCGCGCCGCCGCCTTGCGCGACCGCTTGGAGGCGCTCTCCACCATCCAATCGCATCAGGGCGTGCATCCCCGCAGCACCGACAGCGCCGACATCTTCGCCTGCCACCAGGAGGGCGGCGTCACCTGCATCGAGGTGTTCTTCGTCCGCAACTTCCAGAATTGGGGCGACCGCGCCTATTATCCGCGCGCCGACCGCTCGCTCGATACGAGCGAAGTGCTGGAAAGCTTCCTCCCGCAGTTCTATGAAAGCCGAACGGCACCGCGCTCTGTCCTGCTTTCGCACGAAATCGAGGATCGCGAATTATTGGCCGAAGCGCTCTCGATTCGCGCCGATCATAGGGTCGAGGTCACAATCCCGCAGCGCGGCGAGAAGCGAGAATTGGTCGAGCACGCGCTCCTGAACGCGCGCTCGGCGCTGGGCCGGCGGCTTGCGGAATCCTCGTCGCAGGCCCGCCTGCTGAAAGCACTCGCCGAAACCTTCGGCCTGCCGCGCCCGCCAAGGCGCATCGAGGTTTACGACAACAGCCACATTCAGGGGGCGAACGCGGTCGGCGTCATGATCGTCGCCGGTCGCGAAGGGTTCGCGAAAAACCAGTATCGCAAATTCAATATCAAGTCCGAGGACACCGCGCGCGGCGACGATACCGGCATGATGCGCGAGGTGCTGCGCCGCCGCTTCGCCCGCCTGAAGGATGTATCACCGCGCAATACCGAAGACGCCGAATCCCCTTGGCCCGATCTCGTGATCCTCGACGGCGGCCAAGGACAGCTCACGGCCGCACTGGAAACGCTCGCCGCGGCCGGCATCCAGAACGTGCCGATGATCGCCGTCGCCAAAGGCCTCGACCGCGACGCGGGCCGCGAGACCTTTTACCAGCAAGGCCGCGGACCCTTCCGCCTGCCGCCGCGCGACTCCGTGCTTTATTTCGTCGAGCGGTTGCGCGACGAGGCGCATCGTTTCGCCGTGGGTTCGCATCGCGTACGCCGCAAGAAGGACATCGCGAGCGCCGGCTTGCAGGAAATTCCGGGCGTGGGCCCGACCCGCAAGCGCGCTTTGCTGCGGCATTTTGGAACGCTCAGCGCGGTCGAGGGGGCCGCCGTCTCGGATCTGGAAAAGGTGCAGGGAATCAACGCCACCACGGCGCGCGCGATCTACGATTTCTTCCACGCGAATGGTTGACCTGCCATTTTTGCGCGTCGCATTGGTGTCGGCTTGGTGTAGTATGCCCGTCAACGAGGCTAAGCGATGGATCAGGGAAATAAAGCAACGGCGCGGCCCGGCGCGGCACGCGCCGATGATCAAACGTTCGCCGTTCCGAATCTCCTGACCTATGCGCGCATTGCGGCCGTGCCTCTCATCGCCGCCTGCCTCTTCCAGGTCTCAGTTTTCGGCGGCGGCCTGTGGCTGCGCTGGGCCGCGTTGACGATCTTTATTCTCGCCGCGCTGACCGACATGCTCGACGGCTGGTACGCGCGGAGGTTCGGCCAGTGGACGACGATCGGCCGTATGCTCGATCCGATCGCCGACAAGCTCCTAGTCGGCGCCTGTTTGCTCATGCTCGCCGCCGACGACACCATCAAGGGCTGGTCGTTATGGGCAGCACTCATCATCCTGTGCCGGGAGATTCTCGTCTCCGGCATGCGTGAATATCTCGCGGAATTGCGCGTCAGCGTGCCTGTCTCGCAGCTCGGCAAGTGGAAGACGTTCATGCAGCTTCTTGCCATCGGATTTCTGCTGGCGGGCGAAGCCGGCGACAAGGTCTTTCCGCCGACGACCCAGATCGGGCTTGCGCTGCTTTGGCTCTCGGCGCTGCTCACGCTTTATACCGGCTACGATTATTTCCGCGCCGGCGCGCGCCACTTGGTGAGAAACAGCCGATGAAAGTTTTGTACTTTGCCTGGATTCGCGAACGGATCGGGAAGCCCGAGGAAGACATCGAGTTGCCGGTGTCGGTCGCGACCGTCGGCGATCTGATGAATTGGCTGAAGAAGCGCGGGGAAGAATACGCTTATGCCTTCGACAATCCGAAGGTCGTCCGCGCCGCGATCGACAAGGTACATGTCGAGCCCGCCGCCAAAATCGCGAGTGCGCGCGAGATCGCGTTTTTCCCGCCGATGACCGGCGGCTAACCCCCCACTTAGCGGGTACCGGGCGGGTCGATTCGGAGTATGATCCGCGAGATGAGCGTCCGCATCACCGAAGCGCCGATCGACGCCGCGGCCGAAACCGCGGAGCTTTCGCGCGGCCGCAGCGACGTCGGCGCCCTCGTCACCTTCGCCGGCATTTGCCGCGGCGAGGAAGAAGGCGCGCCGATCGCGGCCCTCGTGCTCGAGCATTATCCGGGCATGGCCGAGGAAGAGATCGGGCGCCACGTTGAGGAGGCGAAAAAGCGCTGGCCGCTTCTAGGCGTGCGCATCGCGCACCGCGTCGGCCGCGTCACACCGGGCGAGACCATCGTCCTCGTCGCCGCCACCTCCATGCATCGTCAAGCCGCTTTCGCCGCCGCCGAGTTCTTGATGGATTACCTCAAGACCCGCGCGCCGTTCTGGAAAAAGGTCGAGCGCGCCGGCGGCACCCATTGGATCGCGGCGCACGACAAAGACGACGCGGCGGCCGGGCGCTGGAAAAAGTCGAGCCGCGAGGCCGCGGAATAAAATTCGGCGTGATTGACGAAAAAAGCCGCCCACAGGCGGCTTTTGATCTCACAAGATGAAATAGATCAGGCCGCCGCAGAGCGCCGCTTCGGCTGCACCTTGGCGGTGTAGCCGTCCATCAACTGCTTCGAGATCGCGCCCGGCGTGAAACGCCACTTCGCGATCTCGGAGACCGGCGTCACTTCCGCAGCCGTGCCGGTGATGAAACACTCGCTGAAGCCGTCGAGCTCTTCCGGCTTGATCGCGCGCTCGATCACCTCGATGCCGTGCTTCTTCGCGATCTCGATGGCGGTACGCCGCGTGATTCCATCGAGGAAGCAATCGGGCGTCGGCGTATGAATCTTGCCGTCCTTGACGAAGAAGATGTTCGCGCCGGTGCACTCCGCAACGAGGCCGCGCCAATCGAACATCAACGCGTCGGCATAGCCCTTCCGCTCGGCCCGGTGCTTGGAAATCGTGCAGATCATGTAGAGGCCCGAGGCCTTCGCCTTGCAAGGAATCGTCGCCGGATCCGGCCGACGATATTCGGCAAGGTCGAGCCGGATGCCCTTCAGGCGCTCGGCCGGGTCGAAATAGCTCGGCCACTCCCAAGTCGCGACGGCGAGATGAATTTTGTTCATCTGCGCGGAGACACCCATCATCTCCGAACCGCGCCAGGCGACCGGGCGGACATAGGCGTCCTTCTGGCCGTTCTTTTCCAGAACGAGGCGCTTGGCGGCGTCGATCTCGGCGACCGAGAACGGAATTTCGAAGTCGAGCAACTGCGCCGAATTCTTCAGCCGCTCCGAATGCTCGGTGCATTTGAAGATTTCGCCGCCATAGGAGCGCTCGCCCTCGAACACGCAGCTCGCATAATGCAGGCCGTGCGAGAGCACGTGCAGGTTCGCGTGCTCCCATGGCACGAGCTTGCCGTCGTACCAGATGACCCCTTTGCGCTTGTCGAAAGGCTCGCCGTCGGCCGCCATGTCGTTCTCTCCCTCGGGGTTGCCGCCGAAGCGGCTTACCTCCCGAATTCTGCCGGTTTTTCAGGTTTTGCGTAGACCCGCAAACCCGATATGTTTGTAACGATGAGAGCGTGTCCCATCGCCTGGTGCAATGATCGGCCTGGATATCCAAGGCTTTCGCGACCGATCCTTTCGCTAAAACACGCTCCCTTGTAACAATCGAACCAGAATATGTCAATATGGCTGACATAAACGTCTTGACGCTCTCTTCTCGCCCTTTGGAATCGGGCTCCGCCACGGCCGAGCACGGCCAAGCCCAAGGCCCCGCCTTCGATCTGATCGAGCTGCTGTTTTTCGCCTATCGCGACTTCATCGGCGATGCCGACGAGGTGCTGGCGCGTCTTGATTTCGGCCGCGCGCACCATCGGGTGCTGCATTTCGTCAACCGGCATCCCGGCATTCGGGTCGCCGATTTGCTCGATGTGCTGAAAATCACCAAGCAGAGCCTCGGCCGCGTGCTGCGCGAGCTTGTCGACAACGGCTACGTCGTCCAGCGCGCCGGACCCGCCGACCGGCGTCAGCGGCTTCTGTTCGCCACGCAGAAAGGCGAAGCGCTCGCGCTCGAGCTTGCGCTCCTGCAGACGCGGCGTTTCGCCCGCGCCCTCCACGAGTGCGGCGGTGAGGCGCGGGAAGCGGCGCGCAAATTTCTCGCCGCCATGATCGAGCCTTCAGCCCGTGCTGATGTCGAAGCGCTGATCGCGCGCGCCGATCGCGAGGCGAAGAATCGTCCGCGCTGACGGCCGCGCGCAGAAAAGGCTCCGATGATCCACGCTCGTAAACCGCTCGCCGACGATGCGCCTCATCTGCTCGTCGTCGACGACGATCTGCGCATTCGCGATCTGTTGTCGCGCTACCTGGCCGACCATGGCTACCGGGTGACGACGGCGAGTTCCGCGGCCGAGGCGCGCTCCAAGCTCGAGGGAATGGCGTTCGACCTCCTGGTGCTCGACGTGATGATGCCGGGAGAAAGCGGCCTCGATCTCGCCCGCTCGATTCGCAGCGGCTCCGCCGTCCCGATCCTGATGCTAACCGCGCGGGCGGAAACAGAGGACCGCATCGCGGGGTTGGAAACCGGCGTCGACGACTACGTCTCGAAGCCGTTCGATCCGCGCGAGTTGCTGCTCCGCATCAGCAGCGTTTTGCGCCGCACCAGCACCCCGCTACAGCCCGCCATCGAGACAGTGCGCTTCGGCGATTTCAGCTTTCACGTCGAAAGCGGCGAACTCACCTGCGAAGGCAAGTCCGTGCGCATCACCGATCGCGAGCGCGACATGTTACGCGTGCTCGCCGCCAAGCCCGGCGAGACCGTGCCGCGCCAGGCGCTCGTCGCCCCCGGCACCGAGGCGAATGAGCGGGCGGTCGACGTGCAGATCAACCGCCTGCGGCGCAAAATCGAAAAGAATCCGACCAATCCCGCCTATCTGCGCACGGTGCGCGGCGGGGGCTATCGCTTGGTGGTGATCGCATGACGACGATCGAGGCGAGCATCGCCGGAATCCGCTCCGTCTTCGGCCGCGTCACCGAACTGTGGGACCGGTTCGGCGGCTGGGTGAACGCCCAGATGCCGAAGGGACTTTATGCCCGCTCGCTCCTGATCATTGTGACGCCGATGGTGGTGCTGCAGTCGGTCGTCGCCTTCGTGTTCATGGAGCGGCATTTCAACCTGGTGACGCGCCGGCTCTCGGCCGCGGTCACCCAGGACATCGCCGCCGTCATCGACGTCTATCAGACCTATCCGCAGGACAAGGACATGGCCTTGCTTCGGAAAATCGCCAACGAGCGGCTCAACCTCAAGGTCGAGTTCCTGCCGCCCGATCAACTGCCGCCGCCGGGTCCGAAGCCGTTCTTCTCCACGCTCGATTCGGTGTTGTCGCAGGAGATCAGCCGCCAGATCGGCAAGCCGTTCTGGATCGACACCCTCGGCAATTCGAACCTGATCGAGGTTCGCATTCTGCTCGACAAGGCCACGCTGCAGGTATTCGCCCCGCGCAATCAGGCCTATGCCTCGAATTCGCACATCTTTATTGTTTGGATGGTCGCCACCTCCCTCGTTCTCTTGGGCGTCGCGATCATCTTCTTGCGCAACCAAATCAGGCCGATCTTGAAGCTTGCGGAAGCCTCCGATGCCTTCGGCAAAGGCCGCGACGTAACGGACTATCGTCCGCGCGGCGCGCGCGAGGTGCGCCAAGCGGGCCTTGCCTTCCTTGAGATGAAGCGGCGCATCGAGCGCCAGATCGAGCAGCGCACGACGATGCTGGCGGGTGTCTCGCACGATATGCGCACGGTGTTGACCCGCTTTAAGCTGGAACTCGCGCTGCTCGAGGACAGCCCCGAAGTCGAGGCGCTTCGCCGCGACGTCGACGAGTTGCAGCGCATGCTGGAATCCTATCTCGCTTTCGCGCGGGGCGATGCCGGCGAACAACCGGGCCTCGTCGACATCTCGGAAATGCTCGGACAGTTCGCCGCCGAAGCCGAGCGCCGAGGCAAGCGGACAAGCGTGACGTTCTCCGGGCCGCCCATCGTCCAGGTGCGGGCGGATTCGTTCAAACGCTGCGTCGCCAATCTCGTCGCCAACGCTTCGCGCTACGGCTCGGTCGTCGCATTGTCCGGAACGCGCGAGCCGCGCTGGTTGACGGTGCAGGTCGACGACAACGGTCCCGGCATTCCGGCCGACAAGCGCGACGACGTGTTTCGGCCGTTTCTCAGGCTCGACGACGCGCGCAACCAGAACCAGGTCGGCAGCGGGCTCGGGCTTTCGATCGCACGCGATATCGCGGGATCGCATGGCGGCGATATTCTGCTGTCGGAAAGCCCGCTTGGCGGCCTGCGCGCGACGGTGCGGATACCAGTTTAAGCGACCGGATTTACGTCCGCATCGTTTCGGGCTCGGAGGGATCCGGCGTCCGGCGCGCTGAAGAATCGCGTGTGCGGCGACGGCGCGGCGGACAACGCGGGGCGAGCCGGCGGAGATCGTCGAGCAGCATCGCAAAGCGTGCGCCGGTCGCAAGATCGCGATCGAGTTCGGCCATGGTGCGCCCGAGACCCGGATCGTCGTCGTGGAGCCATACCCGCATGACGCGCGCGAACATCACCGCCACGGCCTGTGCGCGAATGCCGCCGACCCATCCCGAAGAGTCGATTCCGGCCGCAGACAGCATCCATTGCTGCGAGCGCACGGCGAGCTTGTTGAGCGCGAGCGCAAAGCGCGGATGGCGCTCCGCCGAGCGAACGAGCGAGCGCACCGCCGCGCGATGCGGCTGCAACGCTTCGAAGCGGCGCATGAGCACGTCGAACAAACGATCGCGCGCCGTCGCCTCGGCGTCTTCGCCCTCGCCGCCCGCAAGCACCTTGCGGTCGGTCTCGCGGACGAAGGCGGAAACGATGTCGAAGGTCGATCCAAACTCACCGCGCATGTCGGCGAGCGAAACGCCGGCTTTTTCGGCGACAGCGGCGAGGCCTATTTTCTCGAAAGGCCCCTCGGCGACGAGCGCGAGAAATGCCTCGATGATCTTTTCGCGATGGGGGTTCTTGGCCATGAAAGCCTCCCGAATGTACCCATCAATGTAGGAGGTCGGTGTGGCGGAGGAAAGACGCCTATTCCGCGAGATCCCGCGAGCGCTTGGCCGCGGCGGCGATGGCTTTGGCCAGCAGCGGATCGAGCCCTTCCTTGCCCATCAGGATTTCCAGTGCCGCCGCCGTGGTGCCGCCGGGCGAAGTGACGTTTTCACGCAGCTTCGCCGCGTCGTATTTCGAGCGATGCAATAATTCGCCCGAGCCCGTGACCGTTTCGCGCGCGAGCTTCATCGCGAGCTCGGCGGGGAGGCCCGCGGCGATGCCCGCCTTGGCAAGACTTTCGGCCAAGAGAAAAACATAGGCGGGACCGGAACCGGAAACCGCCGTCACCGCATCGATCAGTTTTTCGTCCTCCACCCACTCGACGACGCCGACGGCGGAAAGGAGATCGTTCGCGAGTATCTTTTTCGCCGCGTCCACCCGCTTGTTCGCGACCGCGACCGTGATTCCCCGGCCGATCGAGGCGGGCGTGTTGGGCATGCCGCGCACGATCGCGGCGGAAGGAAATGCTTTTTCGAGCGAAGCGATCGTCCGCCCCGCCATGATCGAGACCACCACGGTTTTCGGCTTTACGAACGGCGCGACCGCGGGCACCGCCTCGGCGGCGATCTGCGGCTTCAAGGCGAGCACGATCGCGTCGGGCGAGAATGTCTTCGGGTCGGGATCGCGCGCGATTCTAAGCTCGGAAAGAAGCTTCGCGACCTCGGGCGGCGGCGACGGATCGTGCACGGCGAGATGGTGCGGGTCGAGGCCACGCGCAAGCCAACCTTCGAGCAGCGCGCCGCCCATCTTGCCCGCGCCCACCAGGAGCACGGTGCCGTGGAGCGTCGTCGCGGCCATTTTGGAGTTACGCTTCGCCGGCGGTCTCGAACATCGCCGCGTCGATCGCTTCGCGCGCGGTCTTGCCGGCCCAAATGACGAATTGGAAAGCCGGAAAGTAGCGCTCGGCGGCGTCGACCGCGCGCTCGAGCTGCGCCTCGCATTGCCGGTCGCTCGCGACAGCACCGCCCGCGAGCAGAAGCGCGTGGCGATACATCACCATGCCCTCGTCCGACCACAGGTCGAAATGACCGACCCAGAGCTGCTCGTTCACGATCGACAACAGCTTCAGGACTTCGTTCCTGCGGACTTCCGGAACCTTGAGGTCGAAGGCACAAGCAAGATGCAGGGCCTCAAGCTCCGCCATCCACTGAAACGAGATGTGGTAGTCGGTCCAGCGGCCGCGGATCGAAAGCGTGATTTCGGAATCGCCCGAGCGCTCGAACGACCAGTTATTGACGGCCGCAAGACGCTCAACGAGATCGACGGGATTGCCCCGTACATCCGTCTCGAAATCGGTAATCGACATGGTTCGCCTCGTTCGGTAGCTGGGAATTGAATAAGGCGATTGGGTGTCTCGCCGATGACGGCGAATCACTCGTCCAGCTCCCGGATTCGAAGGAATCGGATTTGCCGCCTGACTGCAATGCTGCGGGGCGGCGCGTCCACAGGGATCACGCAAAATTGCGTCGCGGCATACCTGCTAGGCGCCTTGCGAGCCCTCGCCCTTGGGCGCCGCGCGGAGCTTCTTTTCGAGCTCCGCGATACGGGCGGCAAGCCGCTCGTTTTCATCGCGCGCCTTCGCGGCCATCTCCTTGATCGCCTCGAATTCTTCCCGCGTGACCACGTCGAGATTGCGCAAGATTCGCTCGGCCTGGGCCTGGAAGATGGTCTCGACCTCTTTGCGCACGCCGCTGGCGACGCCGGCGGCGTCGTTCATCAGCCTCGCCATTTCGTCGAAGAAACGATTGGTCGTCTGCACCATAAGCGGCTCCCGCGTGATCGCTGGAGAGAATGGGGTGCGCTACGGCAGGGCGCAAGGGTGCTTGACGGAGGCCCCTGTTCCAGCGGATCACGCCTACATGCCGTTTCTGGTCATTCCCTTCCCCGCCTTCGATCCGATCGCGATTTCCATCGGCCCATTCGCAATTCGCTGGTACGCGCTCGCTTATGTGGTCGGCATCCTGCTCGCCTGGTGGCTGGCGCGGCGAATCGCGGCCAATCAAGCGCTCTGGGGCGGCCGGTCGCCGATCCAACCCCTCGATGTCGACGACGTCATCGCCTGGTGCGCGCTCGGCATCGTCATCGGCGGCAGGCTCGGCTACGTGCTGTTTTACGGACTCAGCTATTTCGCGGCGAACCCGCTCGAGATTTTCATCTTGTGGCGCGGCGGCATGTCGTTCCACGGCGGATTTCTGGGGACGATCGTGGCGCTCCTGTTGTTCGCCCGCTCACGCGGCATCCCGATGCTGTCGATGCTCGACATCGCCGCCATCGTCACCCCGATCGGACTTTTCCTCGGCCGCATCGCCAATTTCATCAACGGAGAATTATGGGGCCGTCCCACCGAAATTCCCTGGGCCGTGGTGTTTCCGAATGCCGGACCCGAGCCGCGCCATCCGAGCCAACTCTATGAGGCCGCGATGGAAGGCATTTTGCTGTTCGCGATCCTCACGTTCGCAACACGCCTGGGCGCGCTGAAGCGGCCGGGCACGATCGGCGGCCTGTTCGTCGCGGGCTACGGACTCACGCGGATTGCCGGCGAGCAATTCCGCGAGCCCGACGCGCATATCGGTTTCCTCGCCGGTGGGCTGACGATGGGGATGCTATTATCCTTGCCCATGGTGCTTGCGGGTGCGATCGCGATTGTGCGCGCATGGCGCATGCCCCCAACCGGAGCAGCATGACCTCGCTGGAGCTGGAGCTTCGCGCGATCATCGAAGCTGAAGGTCCGATGCCCGTCTCGCGCTACATGGCGCTTTGTCTCGGGCATCCGCGCCACGGCTACTACGCGACGCGCGATCCGCTCGGCGCCGCGGGCGATTTCACCACCGCGCCCGAGATCAGCCAGATGTTCGGCGAGTTGATCGGCCTTTGGTGCGTGGAGGCGTGGCGCGGCATGCAGGCGCCGAAGCGGGTCCGGCTGGTGGAACTGGGTCCCGGCCGCGGCACGCTGATGCACGACATGCTGCGCGCGGCGAAACTCGAGCCCGCTTTCGAGCAAGCGCTCGAGGTTCACCTCGTTGAGACGAGCCCCGTGCTCGCGGGGCTGCAGCGCGAGAAGCTCGCCGGCGCCGCCGTGCCGGTCGCCTGGCATGAGAGCGCCGCGGACTTGCCGGCAGGACCGCTCCTGATGATCGCCAATGAATTCGTCGACGCGCTCCCGATCGACCGCTTCGTGAAGACCGCGGGCGGCTGGTGCGAGCAGCGCATCGGCATATCAGGAGAGAAGCTCGCTTTCGGACTCCACCCAACTCCCCTCTCCGGCTTCGACGAAAGCCTGCCGGCACGATTGCGCCGGGCGGCGGAAGGATCGGTGCTGGAGCGCCGCAATCTCGCATCGCTTCGGGAAATCGCGGCGAGAATCGCCGCCGCGAGCGGGGCGGCGCTGATCGTCGATTACGGCCACCGCCGCACCAGTTTCGGCGATACGTTGCAAGCGGTACGCATGCACGAATTCGCCGATCCGTTGGAAAGTCCGGGGCTCGCCGACCTGTCCGCCCATGTCGATTTCGAATCATTGGCCGCGCTCGCGAAAAGCGAAGGCTTGCGCGTGCGCGGCCCCATCGCCCAGGGCGTGTTCTTGCGCCGCCTCGGCATCGAGCCGCGCGCCGAGCGCTTGAAGCGAAAAGCCGACGCCAAAGTGCGGAGCGACATCGACGCGGCATTGGCGCGGCTCGTCGGCTCTTCGCCGCGTCATATGGGGGAGCTGTTCAAGGTGATCTCATTCGCCCATTCAACACTTCCCATCGGACCCGGATTTGACAGTGGGTAAGACCGCAGTGAGCCTTCGCGCATGATGATGTTGCAATCGAAGCCGCTCGACGCGCTCTCGCATGTCCGCCACGCCTTCTTCACGCGCGAGGGCGGCGTATCGGAGGGAATTTACGCGAGCCTGAATGGCGGCCAGGGCTCTTCGGACGATCCGGCGCGCGTTATCGAAAACCGGCGGCGGATGACGGAAGCCCTGAAGGTTGCCGACGGACATCTCGTGGCCTGCTACCAGATCCATTCGGCCGAAGCCGTCATCGCCGCCGCGCCGTGGACGCGCGCCAATGCGCCGCGCGCCGACGCGATCGTGACGGCGACGCCGGGCATCGCCATTGGCGTCTCGATCGCCGATTGCGGGCCGGTGCTATTTGCCGACGCCGAGGCGCGCGTCGTCGGTGCGGCGCATGCGGGTTGGAAGGGCGCGTTCACCGGCATTCTCGAAGCGACGGTGGCGAAGATGGAAGAATTGGGCGCCGCCCGCGCCCGCATCGTCGCCGCCATCGGGCCGCTCATTCGCCAGTCGAGCTACGAAGTCGGCCCTGAATTCGTCATCCGCTTTCGCGAAGCGGACTCGATGAATATCCGCTACTTCGCGCCGAGCGAGCGCTCGGGCCATGCGCTATTCGATCTCCCCGGCTATATCCGCGCGCGACTCGGCAAGATCGGCGTTGGGACGATCGATGATCTCTGCTGCGACACTTATGCCGAGGAAAATTATTTCTTCAGCTTCCGCCGCTCCGTCCACCGCAACGAGCCCGACTACGGCCGGCTGATCGCGGCGATTACGCTGGCGGAGTGAGTGAAGGGATTGGGCGGCTTATCATTGTTCGATTTGTGCCATAACATGCCAGCCCCTTCTATGAGCGACAGGGCTTCGAGGATCGCTGCGATAAAGCGCTAATGACCCTGGTTTACGGGGCTTTCCCGGAGGAAGATCATGACTGAAGTGAACCGTCGTACGGTGCTTGCCGGCGCCATTGCGGCCGGCGCTGCCGCAACGCTGAACCCGCTCGCCGCCATTGAATCCGCCAAGGCTTCCACCCCGCTTCAGGGCAAGCAGGCGCCCGGCTGGTATCGCTACAAGGTCGGCGAAATCGAAGTCACCGTCGTTACCGACGGCGCGCGCACCTTTCCGCTGACCGATAGCTATGTCACCAATATCAAAAAAGAAGAAGTGAGCGCGATGCTGGCCGCGAACTTCCTGGATCCGGCCAATATCACCAATTCTTACTCGCCGATCGTCGTGAACACGGGATCGAAGCTTGTATTGATCGACACCGGCAACGGTCCGGCCGCCGCCGCTTTACCGAACAGCAGCTATGGCCAGCTCCTGTTAAATCTCGCGGCCGCGGACATCGATCCGGGCGCGATCGATGTCGTCGTGATCTCTCACTTCCACGGCGATCATGTGAACGGATTGCTCACCGCGGACAACAAGCTCGCCTTCCCGAACGCGGAAGTGATGGTTCCCTCCGTTGAATGGAAATTTTGGACGGACGATGGGGAAATGAGCCGCGCGCCGGAAGGCCGCATGGCAACCCAGTTCAAGAATAATCGCCGCGTATTCGATGCGCTCAATCGCAAGGTGACGCAGTACAATTGGAATAAGAAAGTCGCACCCGGCATCACCCCGGTTGCGACGGTGGGTCACACGCCGGGTCACACTTCGTTTATCGTCTCGTCGGGCTCCGGAAAAATCTATGTCCAGTCGGACCTGACCCATCATACGGCGCTGTTCGCGGGCAATCCGGGCTGGCATGTGTTTTTGGATCAGGATCCCGGCATGGCGGAAGCGACGCGCCGCAAGGTCTACGACATGATCGTCGCCGAGAAGCTTATGGTTCAGGGCTTCCATGCTCCGTTCCCGGGCGTCGGCCATCTGGAAAAAGCAGGCAATGGTTATCGCTTTGTTCCCGCGCCGTGGAATCCATCGGTATAAACGTCGGACCAAACAAAACGTGCTCCGGAAGGCCGCTATTGCAGCGGCCTTCTTGTTTTATGCGGAACCATGCGGCGGAAGAATATGTCCGCAGCGTTACTCTCGAATGCCTGCACTGAATCAGAAACTGACATTCGCCAAAACTAACCTTCTGCCGACCCTCCGCTGGACCTCCTCTCCGATACCCTCTAAAAATATCCCGGTCCCGCCGAAGCCTCACAAAAGAGGCACGGCGGACGGGGAGCGTGTCGATGTCCGCAGTCACTGCGTGCGAGCGCGGCGTTGTTTCGCGCCGGCGAGTTTTCGCCTCCGCACTTGCTTGCCTGTTCCTCACCGCCTGCCAGACCGACAACGGGCTCGTGACCGGCTCGCTCGGTGAGAGCCGGCCGCGCGCCATCGCCTTCGAATCGATCGATGGCCCGCCGCCCACTGTGTTCGCGCGGCTGGTCGCGCAACTCACCAGCGAGGCGGAAGCGCGGAAGCTCCCGGTCGTCTCGCGCGCCAACCAGGGCGCCTGGCGGGTGCGCTTCTATCTCGCTGCGAGCATGCAAAAGAAGCAGGCGGTGATCACCTGGGTCGGCGACGTGTTCGACACCCGCTACGACCGCGCCTTCCGCGTCGCCGGCGAAGAGCCGGTCTCGCCCGCGCGGAAGGACGTGTGGGCGCTCGCCGACGATGCCGTGCTCGCACGGATCGCCGCGAAAAGCTTGGACGCCATCATGGCGCAGATCAACGCGCCGGAACTGTCGCCTTCCCCGACCCCCGCGAAGCCCACAGGCCGCGATACGCCGGTAGCGGATGCAGGCGCTTCGAGACCGGTCGCCCTGGCGGATCGGCGCCATTCCTTCGTTTCCGAGTAGCGATAAAATAAGTCTCTGGAAGGCCGCCGCCGTTAACTTTACAGCCGCGGCCCGCACGGCTAGGGACTCGGGGGCGCCGCGGCCTCCGCTGGAGCCCGCGTTGGGGAATGCGATGGCGACCCGCAACAACGGCAACATCAAGCTCGTCGCCGGCAACTCGAACCGCGCGCTCGCCGAAGCGATCGGCGGCTATCTCGAAACGCCGCTGACCAAGGCCGTCGTCCGCCGCTTCGCCGACATGGAAATCTTCGTCGAGATCGAGGAGAACGTGCGCGGTCGCGACGTGTTCGTAATCCAATCGACCTCGTTCCCGGCGAACGATCATTTGATGGAACTCCTGATCATCATCGACGCGCTGAGGCGCGCCTCGGCGCGGCGCATCACGGCGACGATTCCCTATTTCGGCTATGCGCGCCAGGACCGGAAACCCGGGCCGCGTACCCCGATCTCGGCCAAGCTCGTCGCCAATCTGATCACCAATGCCGGTGCCGACCGCGTGCTCACGCTCGATCTCCACGCCGGCCAAATCCAGGGCTTCTTCGATATCCCGACCGATAATCTCTACGCCTCGCCGGTGATGGTGCGCGACATCAAGGAGCGCTTCGACCTCACGAACGTCACCGTCGCCTCGCCCGACGTCGGCGGCGTCGTGCGCGCACGCGGGCTCGCCAAGCGCATCGACGCGCCGCTCGCCATCATCGACAAGCGGCGCGAACGGCCGAACGAATCCGAGGTGATGAACGTGATCGGCGAGGTCGCCGGCCAAACCTGCATCCTGATCGACGACATCGTCGATTCCGGCGGCACGCTGGTGAACGCCGCCGACGCGTTGCTCGAAAAGGGCGCCAAGGATGTTTACGCCTATATCACCCACGGCGTGTTGTCGGGCGGCGCGGTCGCGCGCGTCACCGCTTCGAAGTTGAAGGAATTGGTGATCACCGACTCGATTCAGCCGACCGACGCCATCCGCGCTGCGCCCAACGTCCGCGTGCTTTCGATCGCGACGCTGATCGGCGAGGCGATCGGGCGCACCTCGACCGAGGAGTCGGTATCGAGTCTGTTCTACTAAAGTTTGGTTTCGGGCCGGCGTTCGTCAGGAGTTTCCGTGCCCATCACGAGTTACGCCCAAAATTTCGAGGACGTGATGCTGGCGCGCGCCTTTCCCGGCGCCAGCGGATTTTACGTCGACGTTGGCGCCAACGATCCCGACATCGACAACGTCACCCGCGTTTTCTACGAGCGCGGCTGGTCGGGCATCAATATCGAGCCGCTCTCCGTGAACAGCGTGGAGCTCCGCAAAAAGCGCCCGCGCGATATCAATCTTGAGATGGCGATCGGCGAGCAGGAAGGCACGATTACCTTCTACGAAATCGGCAAATGGCACGGCTACTCCACCACCGATCCCGTACTCGCCGCGCAGCACCGCAAGGACGGACTCAAAGTCGTCGAGCACGACGTGCCGGTGAAGAAGCTCGCGACCATTCTCAACGAGCACGCGAAGGGACGCGTCATCGATTTTCTGAAGATCGACGTCGAGGGAACGGAGCTCTCGGTCCTGCGCGGCGCGGATCTTCGCCGTCACCGGCCCAAGATCATCGTGCTCGAATCGAAAATGCCCGTCACCCTCAACATGGTCGACCGCGTCGACGAAGTGCCCGACCGGGTGGAGGAGTATTCCGACTTCCTCGCGCCGCTCGGCTACCATTTCGTCTATCACGACGGGCTCAATTCTTTCTTCCTCGCCGAGGAAAATCGCGAGCTCGAAAAGGCGTTCACCCGCCCGCCCGGCACCTTCGACAAGATCGCGCATGCGGCTTCGATCCGCCCCTTCGAGGAAGAGATCGCAAGATTAAAGCGCCAACGCTGGTCGCTGATCGCCATCGCGGCAGCCTTCGCCGTGGCCGCCGCGCTCGAACTCGCCATACGGCTTTTGCGCTAAAGAATTGCCGTCAGGGGCGGGCAACGATGTAGCGATAGGTCGGCAACATGCGCTCGGCCCACAGCCGCAAGACCTGCACCAGCGCCTCGCGCTCGACATAGAAACAGTCGGTGTCGTCGACGATCGGCGCGAGTTTCTCGGGCAGCCGCATCTTGCGCAAATCGGCGCATTGCGGCGCATAGGCGAGATAGCCGTCCTCGGTCGCCTCGATCAGCTGGTAGCGATAAGGATCGCCGAGCTTCGGATTCCGCTGCCGGGCCGCCGCGACGTAAAATCCGCCACCGATATCGTAGAGCGCGAACAATTGTTCGCTGATGGAACGATCTTCCTTCCAGCCATAGAAGCGGCCATCCAGCCTGAGCGTGCCGCTACCGCGCTTGATCAAAGTGCCGTTGTTGTTCCGCAACTCGTCGTAACGGCCGGCCGGCACCGGTGTCACCGCGTTCGCCTCGTCGAACAGCGGAACCTTCGACGAAATGCAGCCGGACATGAGAAACGCAAGCGCCGCGGCGGCGAAAAGCAAAGACGGCTTAAAATGCATCTTTGGGCGATCTTTTCCCGTAAGAGAAAGGGCGCCAGCAGTGGCACGGCGATCGCGGCCTCGACAAGCGGGTTCTCGCATCCGTGCCGCGTTGCATCCTAAAGGTGATGACGCTATAGAAACGCCGCCCGGCGCCCCGCACCCCTGGAGGCGGCCCGCGGTAATTAGGATAAGGATCGAGACTATGGCTGCGAAGCACGAGCTGAAGGCTACCGCGCGTCCTGAGGTCGGCAAGGGGGCCGCCCGTACCGCGCGCCGCGCCGGCAAGGTGCCGGGCGTGATCTATGGCGACAAGAAACCCCCCGTTGCGATTTCGCTCGACGCCGTCGAGCTCACCCGCCGGATTTATGCCGGCCACTTTCTCACCACGCTGTTCAGCGTCGACGTCGACGGCGAGAAGCACCAGGTCATCTCGCGCGGCTTCCAGCTCGACCCGCTGCGCGACCTGCCGACCCACGTCGACTTCCAGCGTGTCGCGCCCGGCGCGGCCATCCGTGTCGCCGTGCCGGTGAAATTTACCAACCACGACGCCGCCCCCGGCATCAAGCGCGGCGGCACGTTGAACATCGTCCGCCACACCGTCGAATTAATTTGTCCCGCGGATGCGATCCCCGATTTCATCACGGGTGATCTCACCGGCCTCGAAATCGGCCACTCGCTCCACATCTCGGCGATCAAGCTTTCCGAAAACGTCCGTCCGGTGATCCGCGACCGCGACTTCACGGTCGCGACCATCGTGTCCTCATCGGGCTATCTCGAAGAGCAGCTGCTCGCGAAGCAGAAAGAAGCCGAAGCCGCAGCGGCCGCCGCCGCCGGCACCCTTGCCGCCGTCGAGGGCGCGGAAGGCGTCGAAGGAGCGGAAGGTGCGGTACCCGGAGCGGTGCCCGCCGAAGGAGCTGCCGCGGCGCCCGCGGCCGACGCGAAGGGTGGCGACAAAGGCAAGAAGTAACGCTTGCCGGGAGGCTCGCCATGTTGCTGTTCGCGGGGCTCGGCAATCCGGGACCGCGCCACGCAGGGAACCGGCACAATATCGGCTTCCTCGCCGCCGATGCCATTCACCGCCGCCACCGGCTCGCGCCGTGGCGGCGGCGCTTTCACGGCGAGGCGGCGGAAGGCGAGATCGCGGGCGACCGGGTTCTGGTCTTGAAGCCCGAGACCTTCATGAACGAGTCAGGCGTGGCGGTGCAGGCGGCGCAGCATTTTTACAAGCTCGCGCTCAGCGAGGTCGTGGTGTTCCACGACGAGATCGATCTCGCGCCCGCTAAAGTGCGGGTGAAGACCGGCGGCGGCAATGCCGGCCATAATGGGCTGCGCTCGATCACGGCCATGTGCGGAAACGATTATATACGCGTGCGGCTCGGGGTCGGACATCCGGGCCAGAAGGAACTAGTCCACGGCTACGTGCTCTCGGATTTTTTCAAGGACGAGCACGGCTGGGTCGAAGCGGTCTGCGAGGGGGTCGCCGACGCCGCGGAATTCCTGGTGAAGGGCCGGCCCGAGGAATTCCAGAACCGCGTTCATCTTTCCTTGCAGGCGCGCGGCATCCCGCAGTCCGCCGATAACGGGCCCGCGGCCTAAACGAACACGAAGGTCAATCATGGGATTCAAGTGCGGCATCGTCGGCCTGCCGAATGTCGGCAAGTCCACGCTCTTCAACGCTTTGACGCAGACCGCCGCCGCGCAGGCGGCGAATTATCCGTTCTGCACCATCGAGCCCAATCTCGGCGAGGTGGCGGTGCCGGATCCCCGGCTAGAGACGCTCGCGAAAATCGCGCATTCCGACGCGGTCATTCCGACGCGGCTCACCTTCGTCGACATCGCCGGTCTCGTGCGCGGCGCCTCGAAGGGCGAGGGTCTCGGCAACCAGTTCCTCGCCCACATCCGCGAGGTCGATGCGATCGCCCACGTGCTGCGCTGCTTCGAGGATAGCGACATCACCCACGTCGAGGGCAAGATCGATCCGCTCGCCGACGCCGCCACGGTCGAGACCGAATTGATGCTCGCCGATCTCGATAGCCTGGAGAAGCGCGTCGACGCGCTGGAAAAGAAAGCGCGCGGCAACGATAAGGAATCGATCCTCGCGCTCGACCTCGTCCGCCGCGCGATCGCACTCCTGTCGGAAGGAAAGCCCGCGCGCCTCGTCGCCCGGAAGCCCGAGGAAGAGCAGGCTTTCGCCATGCTCGGCCTGATTACCGCCAAGCCCATCCTCTACGTTTGCAACGTCGAGGAAGCCTCGGCCGCGAACGGCAACGTATTCTCGAAAAAAGTGGAGGCGAAGGCAAAGAGCGAGAATGCAGCCTCGGTGGTCATTTCCGCCAAGATCGAGTCGGAGATCGCGATGCTGCCGCCGGCCGAGCGCGCCGACTATCTCGCCGCCGTCGGCCTCCAGGAGCCCGGCCTCGACCGGCTGATCCGCGCCGGCTACGGGCTCTTGGATCTCGTCACCTACTTCACCGCCGGCCCGAAAGAGGCGCGCGCCTGGACCATCACGCGCGGCACCCGCGCGCCGCAGGCGGCGGGCGTCATCCATACCGACTTCGAGAAAGGCTTCATCCGCGCAGAGACCATTGCCTATGACGACTACGTTTCAGGCAACGGCGAAGCCGGCGCGCGCGAGTCGGGAAAGCTCCGGCTCGAAGGCAAGGATTACGTCGTCGTCGACGGCGACGTGATGCACTTCCGTTTCGCGAACTGAGACGCGCGCGGCGCAGGGCTGTTTTGCGCGAAACCAGGATGACAAATCCCGCTTTCCATGCTTGATCGCGGCACCGCAATCTTCATCGCCATTCCCATGCCCCGCATTTATTTCGAAGACATTGTTCCAGGCTCCATCACCACTTACGGCCCGCGCACGATCACGCGCGAGGAAATCATCGCGTTTGCCTCCGAGTTCGATCCGCAGCCGATGCATCTCGACGAAGAAGCCGCGAAGAAGACGATGCTCGGCGGCCTCTCCGCCTCGGGCTGGCACAGCTGCGCGATCATGATGCGGCTCATTTACGACGGCTTTCTGGTGAACGCGGCCTCGATGGGCGCGCCCGGCATCGACGAAGTGAAATGGCTGAAGCCGGTGCGGCCAGGCGACGCGCTCTCCGTCCGCCTCACCGCGCTCGAAAAGCGCGAGCCGAAAACAAGGCTCGACATGGGCTTCGTGCAATTCCGCTGCGAATTATTGAATCAGCAGGGCGACGTCGTGCTCGACTCGGCCTATCCCGGCATGTTCGCCAAGCGAAAACGCGAGGCGGCGGAATGAAATTCTTCGACGACATGCAAATCGGCGACCTGCGCGAGATCGGCAAGCACCAATTCACCGCCGAGGAGATCAAGCGCTTCGCGCGGAGCTTCGACCCGCAGCCGTTTCATCTGGATGAGGAGGAAGCCCGGCGCTCGCATTTCGGCGCGCTATGCGCTTCGGGCTGGCACACGACCGCGGCCTGCATGCGTCTCATCGTCGATTATCACAAAGGCCTCGCCGCCGAGATGATCGCGCGCGGCGAGCGGCCGGCGAAAATCGGCCCGTCGCCCGGCTTCAAGAACTTGAAATGGCGAAAACCGATCTATGCCGGCGATACCGTCACCTTCGCGAGCGAAGTGATCGAGCTCCGCCCCTCGGCGTCGCGCCCGCAATGGGGCGTCGTGCGCATGCTCACGCAAGGCACCAACCAGAAGGGCGAGCGCGTGTACGAGATCGAAAACATCGCCTTCATCGAGCGGCGCACGGCTTGAGCGCGATCGCGGCCTCAACGCGCCGAAACGAGCGCCGCGCACTCGGCGTCGCCAGCGCCGCCCACGCCCTCTTCGACGGCTTTAGCGACCTCCTCTACGTGCTGCTGCCGATCTGGCAAACGGAGTTCGGCCTCGGCTACGCCGAGATCGGCGCCCTCCGCGGGCTTTATTCCGGCGCGATGGCGAGCTTGCAAATTCCCGCGAGCTTTCTCGCCGACCGTATCGGCACGCGCGTGATGCTGACCGCCTCGGTGGCGGTCGGCGGCATCGGCTATTGTCTTGCCGGCGCCAGCATCGGCTTCGTTTCGCTCGTGGTCGCGCTCCTGATCGGAGGCCTCGGCGCGAGCGTTCAGCACCCGGTCGGCTCCAACCTCGTCGCGCGTGCTTATGAAGGTGCGCGCTCGCGCGCAGCACTCGGCACCTACAATTTCGCCGGCGACCTCGGGAAAATGATTTTTCCCGCCCTCACAGCACTTCTGCTCGTGGTGATCCCGTGGCGGAGCGCGCTCGTCTTGATCGGATTATTCGGCATCGCCGCCGCCGGACTGATCTTCGCGCTCACCCCCGCGCTCGAGGATAAGCGGACGGACGCGGCGGCGAATACACGCACGGCCGCGCATCCGCGGCGTTTCGGCTTTTCGCTGTTGCTCTCGATCGGCGTGCTCGACAGCGCCACGCGCATGGCATTCCTGACCTTCCTGCCGTTTCTCCTCAAGATGAAAGGCGCCGACACCCCGGCCATCGGCTTGGCGCTTCTTCTCGTGTTCGGCGGCGGCGCGCTCGGCAAGCTCGGCTGCGCCCTTCTCGACGCCCGCATCGGGACGATCGCCACCGTCTGCCTCACCGAAGGCCTGACCGCGCTCGGCATTCTCGCGCTGTTGCCGTTGCCGCTGTGGAGCGATCTCGCGCTCCTGCCGCTGATCGGCTTCGCGCTGAACGGCACGTCCTCGGTGCTGTACGGCTCGGTGCCGGATCTGGTGCTGCCGGAGAAACGCCAACGCGCCTTCGGCATTTTCTACACCGGCACCATCGGCGCGGGCGCGCTGTCACCCACGCTTTATGGATTGATCGGCGACCAACTCGGCGTCGGCGTCACGCTCGCGCTCGTCGCATTGTTCGTGCTCTTCACCTTGCCGCTGGCGCTTTTATTGCGCCCCGCCTTCGCCGAGACGCGCGCCGCCTGAGCCTCAGTGCCCTCCGAAGCTGATGAGCGTGTGTACCGCGACGCCGCGCGCCTTGAGCCGCTCAGAGCCGCCGAGATCGGGGAGATCAATGATAAAGGCCGCCGCGACCAATTCGCCGCCCGAGCGGCGCACGAGTTCGATCGCCGCTTCCGCCGTGCCGCCGGTCGCGATCAGATCGTCGATCAGGAGCACGCGCTGGCCCGGCGCGATCGCGTCGGCGTGAATTTCGACGGCATCGACGCCGTATTCGAGCTGGTATTCCTGCCCGATGGTCTTGTGAGGTAGCTTTCCTTTTTTGCGCACCGGCACGAAGCCCTTGCCGAGTTCGTGCGCGACCGCGCCGCCGAGGATGAACCCGCGCGCCTCGATGCCGGCGATGAGATCGATCGCCATCTTCGCGAAGGGCAGCATCAACCCGTCCACCGCCGCGCGCAGGCCCTGCGGGTCGAGCAACAGCGTCGTGATGTCGCGGAACATGATTCCGGACTTGGGATAGTCCGGGATCGTGCGGATCAACCGTTTGAGATCGACGGTGGGCTTTTGTTGGCGCGCGCTCATAACACCCTCCCCGCCACCGCGCCGAGCTTTCTCACCAGCACCGGGTCACGAAACTCCGGCGGCGTGATAATGGCGGAATCGAGCGCATGATCGGATCCCGCAGGGCACGTTTCGCGCTCCGTAGGAAAATCGCGCGCGAGCCGTGCGACCAGACGCGCCGCATGGGCAGAATTCTCCTGCATCACCTTCAAAATCGACGGCACATCCACCGGGCCGTGCTCCTCATGCCAGGAGTCGTAATCGGTCACCATCGCGACCGTGGCGTAAGTGATCTCCGCCTCACGCGCGAGTTTCGCCTCCGGCATGTTGGTCATGCCGATCACGCTCCATCCCTCGGCCTCGAAGGCAAGGCTTTCAGCCTTGGTCGAGAACTGCGGTCCCTCGATACAGACATAGGTACCGCCTTTTTTATGAGCGACGCCTTCGGCCGCCGCCGCCGCGGCGATACGATCGAGGAGTTTCGGCCCGACCGGATACGCCATCGACACATGCGCGACGCAGCCCGGTCCGAAAAAGCTCGTCGCGCGGCGAAACGTGCGGTCGATGAACTGGTCGACAAGCACGAAGGTGCCGGGCGGCAATTCCTCGCGGAACGAGCCGCAGGCCGAAAGCGATACGAGGTCGGTGACGCCCGCGCGCTTCAGGCAATCGATATTGGCGCGATAGTTGATGTCGCTCGGGGGCACCCGGTGACCGCGCCCGTGGCGTGCGAGAAAGACCGCGGGCTTGCCGCCGATCTCACCCCGCCGGGGCCTGTCGGACGGATCGCCCCATGGGCTTTCGATCGAGAGCTCCTCGACCTTTTCCAGCCCTGGCAAATCATAGAAGCCCGAACCCCCGATAATGCCGAGTAGCGCCCGTGTCATGCCCCCCTCGCGCGCCCCGCGAATTCGCCTGCCATGGCATGAATCCTCGCGCCGGACTAGGATTAGCCTTGAGTCGCGACGGTAGCGGCCTTACTCGGGAGAACAATCATGGCCAAGGGTCAAATGCGGAGTAGCAAAGAGAAGAAGAAGCCGAAGCAGGAGAAGAAGCCCCATCAGGCGTCGGCCTATGCCCAGCAATATAAGGGCCAGCCTTCCTCGACGCCGGTCGCCAACATCAAAAAAGAAAGCTAGCGCGTTCGCTCCGGCGGCCCCCACACGGCGCGGAGGGTGTAGAATACCATCTATTCATACGGCCATGCCCCGCGTTGTGCGGCGCATGGCAGAGTTGTGCCTCTAAGATAAAATACAGATCACCAATAAACCGCCAACTCAGCGGCTAATAAGATAATTGTACACGAAGCCGAGAACTACGGCGGTAACCCAGCCAAAGACGAGGCTGAAGCCGAAGCCGTCGATCAAAACTCTGGGCGACGAAGTGGGCGAGACGGTAAAAAGGGCAAGCCATGCTGCCCAACCCTGCGCGGCAGGCAAGTCCGGGAAAGCAAGAGCCGAAACTAGGCAGATCAGGAAAAGCACGATAAGCGCTGCTGTGAGTGCGGTTCCCAGAGCAACGATGCTGAGTGGACTATAGTTCTTCATGGCGCCCTCCAAAAATAAGTTATGCTTTTTCACTATTCCTATCATCGTTAGTCTTTGACTTTTGTCAACGAATGCAAGAATAGATAGCTCTACCAATATAACGTCAGTTTGATGCCAAGAGAGCTAAAATGAAAAACCATACACACGAGGTTTCCCGCCGTACGCTCTTGCAGGGTGCGGCATGTGGGGTAGGCGCAGCAAGCGTTCTAGCCATGACGATGACCGCTGCACGGGCGGGCAAGATGCCGCAGGCGGCGGTCGGATATGTACCCTCGCCCCACGGCAGTCAGCGCTGTGACAATTGTCGGCTGTGGCAGCCGCCAAACTCATGTAAGAGCGTTGATGGCAGCATTAGCCCGTCTGGCTGGTGTAAAATTTACGTACCCAAATAAGAGACGCTGCTGGTCAGTGTCTCGGTTTGAATCGGGCATGATCAGACCGGCGTATCGCCGATCTGATCATGCCGCGAAATTAATAACAGACATCCTTCCCACGGATTGACGGCCGAGAGTTTTGCTTTCGGCCGTCCGATTGTCAGTCTGCAGCGACTGCCTACTGCGCCATCCAAAGATAGATAAACGTCGTGTTATTGGCGTGGGCGTTCATCTTGTCGCCATCGAACTTATTGTACCAAGTGTACTGGACGCCAAGGCGTGCGTTAGCCCACGGCCAAAGGGGAGACTTGCTCGAACCGAATGGAATGTAGGCTATCTCCGCGATGTATCCGTTGCTGTTCGGGCTAGCGCCGCTAATTAGGCCGCCATACAGCCCCGTATCGGGAGTACCCCAGGTATTGAAATATTGGCCGGTGAATACAATCCGATTGTTGTCTCCATACGCGAGCGAAGCGTACGCTTTTGCCGTATTCAGCTTGTTTGTCGGATTGGCGGAAAGGTTATTCGCAAAGCTAGAATCAAGCTTCTGATCTTCGTGAATGTAACTGCCGCGCAACGTGAACCAGTAATTTTCGCCTTTGTATTGATATTGCGAGTCAAATCCAATGTCCGTGAACTTATCCGATTGGGTGAAGGTAGAAAGTGAGTTTACCCCCATGGAATCTATCCACGGCCGGACCTGCGAGACCATGCCAAAGGTACCGATCATCAAATAGTGATCACCCCAGTTCGGTTCCAACGCCACGCGCCAATAGGGAGCAATGCCGTTGAACAGCCCCGGGGCGCCGAAGGGATCGGTGCCCAATCTGTTCTGGGCGTTGAAATTGAGCGTTTGATACCCCGATAATTCCACATAGAGCAGATTGTTGATGTAAGCGTAGGCGCCGACGCCGCCGACATGCGCGGCGAGGGTTCCGTCAATAAGGGTCTTCGCAGCCGGACCTGGCGCTAGGGTTGAGACAGCATATGCTTGAGGAAATCCCCATGCCGGCGTCGTGTTCCAAAGATCCTGAACGGTGGGATTGTTGTTGGCCGTGATGCCATAGGTCACGTCCAGGCTGCCAAGCTTTCCAGTGTTCGCGTATCGAATGTCGACTTGGTCCCAAGTACTATGGTGAGTGAAAGCATCAGCAGGCGCACCCATGCCCGACGCATTGTACGTTCCCTGAATGAATGCGCCCGTGTGTTCCGTAATTGCGCCGCCCCAAAAGAGGCTGACCGGCGAGAGGGCGGTATTGTTATTCGGGTTCCATGGAGATCCGGTGGGATCCTGCGCCATTCGCGTGTGCGTGAAGCCGATGATCTCCATCGCCGAAATTGGCGGTATCCAAATTTTTGGCGCCTCTGCAGATGTCGCCGCTGGCGGTGCCTTCGTCGCGAGATAGTTCATCACGGCCTTCGTCGAAGAAGCCTCGTCCTCCGTGGGAAAGATTGTCGTGCGATAGTCCCCGCCCCCGAGCGTATAGCCGCCAAGCTTGAATTGACGACCGAATGGCGTGAGGCCCGGGAAATCGGTGTGGCATTTCCCGCAAGGCTGCCCGGTCTGGCGCGCAAAGCTGGGAAGCGATTGAGCGGGCTCTACCGCAGCAATAATGGCTGCCCCCGCCGTAATAACACCAACGATCAGCCGCCCTACTGCGCTCATCGGTTGTCCCCCAACTTCAACTAAGAAAACCCTATTTGGCGTCAAAGAGCCAGCCCCGCCCTTTGCTGGTAGACCTTGCACGCGTCGGACTATTGAATCTAGGTCAATAACCCCTGGCTTCGCCGCTTCATTAGTTGACTGTTGCAAAATTATCGCATCGGAAAATTATTTGAATGCTTTACCGATACACCGTGAATTCGGTGACCCTATCGGCCGCGAAGCTCATCCTCACCGCGTCGCCGCTCTCCGGGTTTGACATCGCGAACGGCCCAGCGCGTATTCGTATCTGCCATCGACCAATACTTGGGCTCTAGGAGAAAAGAGACAGCTCCAGTCGTAGCGGTTTCCCGTTCGGCTTAGGCTGCCTCATTCGCAGGAGTAGCACCCCCGGGTTTCCCTGCTACCGATAGTTCTTAGCGAGCTTTAGGATCACCAACATTGATCTAGATCATAAAGTGCCCTGGCGCGCTCTGGTGCCTCTCTGTCAGGCGATTGAAGAAGTGGCGATCAATAGCTGTTCTCATGACAGATGAGCATGAACCGATCTATATCTGCGAAATGATGGACCGCCTCGGTATCGAGCCCGGCGGCGACGTGCCCCGTTTGAGTTTAAGCTATATGGCCGCTTTTCATCGCTGTGAAAGTTGCCCGTCAAAGCAAGCTTGCCGCGATTGGCTCGAAATTAATCCGGCGCCAGTTCTATTCGCCCCGTGCTTCTGTCCAAATGCAGACATCTTCTTTGAATTGCAGATGGATCAGCCAGGCCCTGATCGGGCTAGCCGCTCACAACACCTTCAACGTTTGGGTCTTGCGGAGTAGTGTCGCGGCGGAAGTTTTAAACTTCGATCAAGCGTCTCACGAGTGCGAGAACAACAGCCTGCATCCTATTGGCTGCACAGCATTTCCGTGCGGCACTAGAAGGTGCGCATCGATGATCCGCTTCGGAATGTTGCCTTAGAGCTGTCGCCATTAGTCGGCTACCCAGCCGAGGCCATTTTGGACAGTCCTCAAAAGGCAGGCTGCCAGAACCACCATAGGATCGCGGTGGCCAGCAAAGCGATGAAAATGGCCGAAAGGAAGGGCGCCCAGTTCGACTCTTCAATCATGGTTTTCATGGCTATGTGTCCGATTTCGGCGGCGAGCACCGCGCTCGACGCGGAGCAACGGTGGATCGAGAGCAGCCGAGGAACATTGATCCAACTCAAAAAAAGATTGGGTCAGCAGCCTGAGAAGGAACGAGAAGGATCACCTGAAGCGCCCATATGTGAAATTGAAGGCCGATTGCCGCCTAGCGATTGTTATTGATCTAACGCAACGCGATCTCCGCAAAGCGGGCCAGTATTTAAGTATTATTGGAGACCAGCCATGCGCATCAGCAAATTAGCCAAGCCGGGACCAATTATTCTTGCGATATGGTTTGTAACCTATCTAATTTGGGCGTTTTACCTTCCGTATGAGTGGATCCACGCCATTACAAAATTTTTGTTCGACGAACATCTTGAGAAAATTATTAGGTCGTTAGGTGTGCAGGCCGAGAGTTTATTGTCGCTTTCGATCGAATTCTCAGTACTAGGGATTCTATTGCTCTTAGCGCTCACTATCGGTTTCGTTCTTGGCGTCAATTGGTTTAAATTGCGGGTATTCCGCGAGTTGAATACAGCCGCCGGCTTCTTGGTCTATCGCGATGATCGGTAGTGGGCGTTATGCCTTGTCGAACAGCCCAGCCGCCAGGCTCATGCGCACTAATTCGGAAAGGCTGTCGGCTTCCATCTTAGTCATGACGTGTGCTCGGTAAATTTCCACCGTTCTCGGACTTATCTTTAGGTCGGAGGCGATGATCTTATTGGGATGTCCCGCAAGAAGGCCTTCCAGTACCTCGCGCTCCCGCTGCGAAAGAGAGTGCAGCCTTTCCCTCACTTGCGCCTTCTCCGTATCCTTCTTCATCTCTTTTCCATACCGGTCGAGCGCTACACGCACGGCTTTGAGTAGGACTACGTCGTCAAATGGCTTCTCAATAAATTCAATCGCACCTACCTTCATGGCGTCGACCGCAAGAGCGACGTTGCCATGCCCTGTCATGATGATGACCGGTAAATCGATCGACAGGGTTTTGAGCCTGCGCAGCAATTCGATTCCGCTGAGGCCAGGCATTCGCACGTCTGTGATGATGCATCCGCCTTTGATCTGCGGCATGGCCGCGAGAAAGGCGGTGGCGGATTCATAGGTCTCTACGTCAAATTTCGCGGAAGTGAGCAAAAACCGAAGCGAATCCCGCAAGGCATCGTCGTCGTCGATAACATGCACCAACCTGCTAGCCAGCATCGGTGAGGTCCTCTTGAGTAACGGACGGAAGGCTGACCCGAAAAATTGTCCCGCCTTCCGGATTTGGCTCAATCCAAATTTTTCCACCGTGCCGCTCGATGATCGTGCGCGAAATAGATAGGCCGACACCCATGCCGTGCGCCTTAGTTGTGAAAAACGGCTGGAAAAGCTGTACTGCAATCTCCGGCGAAATACCGCTGCCGGTATCCGTTACGCTAACTTCAATCATCCCGCCGTCGGGACCCAGAGTGCTTACGGTCAGCTCGCGCCGCGGAACTTCTTCCATGGCTTCGATCGCGTTGCGGATCAGGTTCACCAGAACCTGCTGAATCTGTACTTTGTCGATCAACGTCAGATCCGACGAAGCCGAGAGGCGAAACTTCACGTGGACGCCGGTTTCTCTCGCACCGACAAGTGCCAACGCGCTTGATTCCTCGATTATTTTTGAAACACTTTCCACACGTTTTTCATTTTCCCCATGGGCAACGAATTCCCTCAAGCGGCGGATGATTTGTCCGGCGCGCAAAGCCTGATCGGCGGCCTTATGGACGGCCTCCCGAACGGTAACGGCGGTCTCATCTTCGGAATCTTCCAGTAGCCGCTGTGAGCCTCTGAGGTAGTTAACGATCGCCGAAAGCGGCTGATTGAGCTCATGGGCGAGCGTCGACGCCATCTCTCCCATGGCGGTGAGGCGCGACATCTGGATAAGCTCGGACTGCAGCTCTTGAAGTCGAGTCTCCGTTTGCGTGCGTTCGGTCAAGTCTCGAATGAAACCCGTAAAAAATCGACGATCGCTCGATTTCATCTCGCCGACGGAAAGCTCCATCGGAAATGTCGAGCCATCTTGACGTTCACCAACGACTACCCGGCCTATGCCGATGATTCGACGTTCGCCGGTGTCGAGATATCGTTTGATGTAGCCGTCATGGCTCTCTCGATATGGCGAAGGCATTAACACTTTGACATTCTGTCCGATGACCGCGGCCTCCTTATAGCCGAACAGGCGCTCGGCTGCCGAACTGAATAATTGAATGATGCCATTTTCGTCGATCACAATCATCGCATCAGGCACCGTGTCGAGGATCGATTGCAGGTGCGCTTCCCGGGCACGCAAGTCTTCAGCGGTTAGTGCGGCGTGGACACGCGCGCGACGTAGACCTTCGCCGGCCAACGACAAACCAAGTCCGACGACGGCGAATGCAATTGCGGCAATGAATTCTTTTGCAGGCAATGCCGGTAAATTCGCGAGCGGAAGCGAAAATAGGAGGCTCAAAAGTGTGGCAAGGAGTCCCGGCCCGAAACCACCAAGTGTCGCCGCGAGAAGGATCGCGGGCGCGTAGAAGAGATAAGGGGCTTCTTGTTTTATGATCGATGCCAACGCCAGTTGGGCTAGCGCTGCAACACAAACGAAGCCGACGGAGGAAAGGTATCCACGTAATCGTGTCTGCCCGGCCCCTATGAGCGCGGGCTGTTTTGATGGGTCGGTCGCTCCCGTTGAAGTTCTCTGCTGCACAAGAACGTCCTTGAGTTTAAACCGCAAAAGACTGGGCCCGCGACCTAAGGGATTCCCCTTAGGGACATGTTCTGAATTTAAGGATGGCGAGGGATCGGTAAAGCTCCTCCGAGATGGAGGTCCAAGCCATGCAGATCCAAACCTTAGCCGAATCCATAAGCCCGAAGAACCGCCCTTACGTCCAGCCTGCCGTTCGTGCCGTTCACGAGAAGAGCCCGCGAAACTCTGGCACATCGGGCGGCACCCTCGAAATGATGGGAGCGGCGATGAGTTTTGCCCGCAATGGAGAAATCTACGGCGAGGGTGAGGCTGCCGATTATATCTACAAAGTGGTTAGCGGTACGGTACGAAGCTACAAGCTGCTTGACGACGGCCGCCGCCAAATCAACGCCTTCCATCTCCCCGGTGACGTGTTTGGATTGGAAGCTGCTCGCAATCACCATTTCTCCGCTGAAGCGGTTACGCGTGCGACTGTTCTTGTCGTGAAGCGGAGCGCGCTTGTTGCACTTGCCGCCCGGCAGAACGACGTCGCAAATGAACTATGGACCCTTACCGCTCGCGAGCTTCAGAAAGTCCAAAATCTGATGATCACCCTCGGCCGCAAGAATGCGCTGGGGCGGGTAGCCGCGTTTCTCCTCGAGATGGCGGGCCGCGGTTTCGACAAACACATCCTCGAGCTTCCGATGTCGCGACAGGACATTGCGGATTATCTTGGACTGACGATCGAGACCGTGTCGCGGACCTTCACGCAGTTGGAAAACAATTCGGCGATCGAACTTCCAACTTCACGCCGAGTGGTGCTGCGCGATCGTGGTGCCTTGAATCGGCTAAACGCATGACCCCCGTAGAGACATCCATGGTGTATCTCGCAAGAAAGCGGGCGAAGCAGGAAGTCCATCTTCCTGAAAGCTTTCGCAGGGTTCGGCTCGAACTCGCGCGTGAACCGGGACGTCCGGAGGGTAATCCCTATTTTGGTTATTTGATCTGGGCCCCTCTCGATGGCGAAGGAAAAATCGACACCGGAGTTTGGAAACAGTTCAGCGATTATTTTCGTGTCGTCAAATTTCGCCCCCGAACCTCGAATGAAATCGGTCATCTAATCCGCAGACCCGCTGGGTCGTGGGCTTTTCACTACGACATAGTCGGCAATGAAGAGGATGAGCCGGGATTCCATTTTGAAAATGAACGCTTTGTGGCAGGCGGATATGTTTCGTTGCGCGAGGGAAGTCGAATGCACGTCTATAAAGTTTGTACCGTGGAACATTCTTAAATTTGAACTCCCGCGAGTGAACAGGCATGATTAAAGATATTCTTGTGAATTTGGCCATCGACGATAAAGGCGATCGCGCGAGAGACTATGCTATCTCGCTCGCCGACAAGCTCGACGCACATTTGACCGGAATTGCTTTCACCTACGAGCCAGCCTTGCCGATTATGACCGGCACTGAGACGCTTTCCATGGAGTATATTAACGAGCAAAGAGCTGAAAACGGAAAAGCAGCTCAGCGGCCAAAAGCGAATTTTCAGAAAACGGTGGGAGAAGCGGGACTACGTTCCGATTGCTATTCTCCCAACGCGAGTCTAGGGCGCCCGGAAGATCGGCGACAAGTACGCGAAGTCAGTTAGCGCCTCTTTCATTTCACGGATAAACGTCCAATGTCGCTAGTGGCACGTCGCGACATTCGCAAAAGGTATGACCATTGAACAGAGCCAGCCAGTGGTAAATCACGCCGAGTACGCCCACGGATACTACACAAGTCGGCGCAGGGGTTCAGCGAGACAATCTAAGAGAATATCGTAATCTAGATTGCCCACTCTCATTCATAAAGTCGCACCGAATAGTGCACCAACGGCCGCGGTCAATCCCATCGCCAAAGTACCCCAAAACAAAACGCGCACTGCTCCTTTGCTCATACTTGCGCCGCCAACTCGCGCCGCGAGCGCACCAAGAATCGCAAGAAAGCCGATCGAAATTGCTGCTACGAAAAGTATCAAACTCATTCCGGTAGCAACCGCAGCGGTCAACAGTGGCACACCAGCCCCAACAGCGAAGCTCGCGGCTGATGCTACCGCAGCTTGCAGCGGTCGCGCTCGAAGAATGTCGCTAATACCAAGCTCATCACGGGCATGGGCGCCTAACGCATCTTTCGCCATGAGTTGGAGGGCCACTTTCTTTGCAAGTTCGGCGTCCAATCCTCGCTTAACGTAAATTGCTGCTAATTCCGCGCGCTCAGCTTCTATATTGCTTTCAAGTCCTCTTTGTTCGAGCACAAGATCGGCATTCTCCGTGTCTGCCTGCGAGCTTACTGAGACATATTCACCGGCCGCCATGGCCATTGCACCCGCGACGAGGCCAGCAGCTCCTGCGAGCAACACGTTGTCGTGAGTTGTGTGTGCCGACGCAACGCCGACGATAAGGCTTGCGGTCGATACCAAGCCATCATTTGCACCCAAAACAGCTGCGCGTAGCCACCCGGTTCGGTGTGTGTGATGATATTTTTCTTCTGGCATCGCCTTTGTCTATAATGACAAAGGTCGAAATAGAATTGATATCAATCAACATATGGATCATTGCTACTAAAGGTCAGCTTTTGGCTTTAGCGGACATGCCACGACCGCCGTCGAGTGTCCGATTCTGACCCGGAACGGACACCGGCGAACTCCACCTGCTGTCAACGATCAGCTTTAACGAGAAGCCCGGGTTAAGAACCCGAGCTTCAAATACACATATCAACTGCTATCTGGCAGTCAGGCGACCTTAGCGAATGCTTTTGCGATACCGCTCGTAAGAGGTTCTCTGCTCGTCGCAGCTACTTTCTGGCCAAGCGACACAAGCTCCTTAGTTTGCGCGGTTAGGACCTCGAACTGGTTACGGTAGTGCGTTGTTGATAGCTCTATCATTTCCGACGGAGACTTCGCGCTCACAATCTGCTCTGCGAATTTGAGAGCTATGTCCGCATTAGTTCGGGCTATCTCAAGCACCTTGACACTGTACTCCCGCATTCCTTCGAAAGCTGTCGAATAAGTATTGTCAAATAGTTTGCTCATGGCACCCTCGATTTGTGAAACCAGTTTTGTTAAGCGTTATCAAGATCCGTTCATCCATCATAAAGGCAGCCCTAGTCGTAGCGGTTTCCCGTTCGGCTAGGGGACCCTTGGACGGTTAGCCTGAAGAAGAAGGGCATCCGTCGATTGATCGCTAGCAACCTTCGCGGTTCGCTACATTGATCTAGATCATGATGGGCAGACGTGACCGTAAATGCCCTTATTCGGAAATGACCTGACCGGGCTTTTTTAGACCAAGCGATATGAGAGAGTGAGCTTGGAAAGGAGCTTAAGGTCATGCCGAAGAAGAGGTTTAGCGCGGAGCAGATCGTGACGCTGCTTCGTCAGATTGAAGTGTCGATGGCGCAGGGTAAACCTACGCCGATGGCTTGCCGGGATGCCGGCATATCGCAGCAAGCTACGCGACGAGCTGCTAAACGGAGAAATCTT
>PLBP01000038.1:138553-276419 GCA_003135415.1 Hyphomicrobiales bacterium | reverse complement strand
TCCGAGCACCGGGATCGAACACGAGGATGAAAACGATGTTCGCGGTCATCAAGACGGGCGGCAAGCAATACTCGGTCGCCGAAGATCAAACGATCCAGCTCGGCAAGCTCGCCGGCAAGCCGGGCGACATCATCACCTTTCCGGTGATGGTGCTCGGCGGCGACAAGCCATCCTTCGGCACGCCGCTCGTTTCCGGTGCGCTCGTCGCGGCGGAAGTGGTGAAGCACACGCGCGGCGCCACCATCATTGCGTTCAAGAAGCGCCGTCGGCAGAACTCGCGCCGCCGCCGCGGCCACCGGCAGGATTTTACCGTCGTGCGGATCACCGAAATCCTCACCGACGGCAAGCAGCCCTCGAAGGAAGCAAAGGCGCGGCCGATCAAGGCGAAGGCGCCGAAACCCGAGGGCGAAGCCAAACCCGCAACCGAAACAAAGGCCGAAAAGCCGAAAACAAAAGCGCACAAGGCCCCGAAGGCAAAAAGCAAAAAGAAGTAATGATTTTGTCGTCGAATTAGGCTAACAAGTTCCGACTCGGAGTTCACGATGGCTCACAAGAAGGCAGGCGGTTCCTCACGTAACGGGCGCGACTCGGCTGGTCGCCGGCTCGGCGTGAAGATTTTTGGCGGCGAATCCGTATCGCCCGGCAAAATCATCGTGCGCCAGCGCGGAACGAAAATTCATGCGGGCGCCAATGTCGGCGTCGGCAAGGACCACACGCTTTTCGCACTTCAAGTCGGCAAAGTTCAGTTCCGTACCAAGGCTAAAGATCGCGTCACGGTTTCCGTAGTCCCGATGGAGGCTACGGCCAAGTAACGGCGGAGATCAGCGAGGATCCCCGCCGGCGCTCGTCGCCCCCGCGGGACCTCGTAAAACGGGTCCAGAATTTCCGAGGGGGAGACGGGTGTCGTCTCCCCCTCGCGCATTTCGAAGGAGCCCGTCATGTCCGCCCTACGGATGACCTGCGGTTTTCCACCGGGACACTCGGGCACGCCCGTGCTCGAGACGGACCGGTTGTTGTTGCGCGCGCCGAAGCTCGATGACGCGAAAGTCATCGCCCGGCTCGCCAATAACCGAAAAATCGCGGAAATGACGGCGCTGATTCCGCATCCCTATGGCGTCGACGACGCCAAGGGCTGGATCGAGTCGCTTTCCGAGGAGGGGCGCGGCTGGACGTTCGCGATCACGGCGAAGGCCGAAGGGGGCAGCCTGATCGGCGCCTGCGGCTACGGCCGGCGTTCCGACGACTTCGTGGAAGAGCCCGAGATCGGCTACTGGATCGGCGAGCCTTACTGGGGCAGCGGCTACGCCACCGAAGCGGTGCGGGCGGTGATCGATCATCTGTTCAGCGTGACCGATCTCGATGCACTCGCGGCCGGATGCCGGGTGACGAACCTCGCGTCCCGCCGCGTGATCGAAAAGTGCGGCTTCCAGTGGACGGGGGCGGCCCTCTTCCGCGTGCGCGCGCTCGGCGCTTCGGTGCCGGCCGATCGCTTCCGGCTCGAGCGCAGCATCTGGGCTTCGCTCCGCGCCTGGGGCAAGAGCGGCATGCCGAAGATCGCGGCGGCAAAGAAAAAGGGTGGGCGATGAAACGTTTACGCGACCGGCGGCAAAGCTTCGTCGCTGCCGGTCGCGGCATTCTCACGCCAGAAGAGGAATATCCCCGCGACGACAATGATCACGGCACCGAGAATAAGCAATGCGCCCGGCACGTCGCCGAATACGAAGTAGCCGAGAATCATGGCCCACAGAATGAACGAGTACTGATAGGGGACGACGAGGCTCGCGGGCGCCAGCTTCAGCGAGCGATTGACGCAGAAAAGCCCGAACAGCGCGACGAGGCCGAGGAGGCCAAAGAGGGCAAGATCGCGCGCGCTCGGCGTCACCCAGCCGAACGGCGCGGTAAGGACACCGAGCAGGAATGTGCTGGTGATTTGCGTCGTCACCAGCACAATGTCCGGTGTGCCGCGCAGGCTCCTCGTCACCATCATCTGCAGCGCGAAGAGGATGCTGCCCCCGAGTGCGATCAGCGCCGGCAGGCCGAGACTTGCGCTCGAGGGGCGCATCGCGATCACGACACCGATAAAGCCCACGATCACCGCCGCACAGCGCTTCCAGCCGATGGTCTCGCCGAGCAGGAAGGGCGAGAGCGCGGTGACAAAAATCGGACCCGCGAGATAGAACGTCGTGACGTCGGCGAGCGGCAGATAAGTGACCGCCCAAAAGAAGAAGCCGACTTCGAGCGAAGACAGCACGACGCGCAGAATTTGCAGGCGCGGACGCGGCATCGCGGCGAAGGCGGCAAAGCCCTCGCGGTAGGCCAAGGGAGCGAGCACGCAGAGCGCGGCGGCGCTCCGGATCAAAAGCAATTCGCCGACCGAATAGGTGGCGACCAGCCACTTTCCGAGCGCGTCGTTCAGCGAAAACACGAAGCAGCCGAGAAGCATCAGCGCGATACCCGCCGCGAGCGCGGATTTCGGGCTCGATATAGTGCGATGGATGGCTTGCGAATTCATGATGCGCGGACCGTTATGGACGCTCTATGGATACTGTATGACAAGGGCAAGTCATCCGCCGCCACGGCGGGGCGGGTAGCACGATGAAGTTCCTTGACGAAGCCAAGGTCTATGTGAAATCCGGCGCCGGCGGCAACGGCTGCATTTCATTCCGGCGCGAGAAATTCATCGAATATGGCGGTCCGGACGGCGGCGACGGCGGCCGCGGCGGCGACGTCGTGATCGAATGCGTCGACGGCCTCAACACCCTCATCGACTATCGCTACCAGCAGCACTTCAAGGGGCAAAAGGGCGGCAACGGCATGGGCGCCAACCGCTCCGGCGCGCGCGGCGACGACGCCGTGCTGAAAGTGCCCACCGGCACCGAGGTGCTCGACGAAGACACCGGCGCCGAGCTCGCCGAACTGCTGCATGCCGGCGAGCGCGTCGTTTTGATGAAAGGCGGCAATGGCGGCTTCGGCAACACCCATTTCAAATCCTCGACCAACCGCGCGCCGCGCCGCGCCAATTCCGGCCAGGCCGCCCAGGAACGCACCATTCGGCTCCGCCTGAAGCTGATCGCCGACGCAGGATTGGTTGGCCTCCCGAACGCCGGCAAGTCGACTTTTCTCGCGGCGGTGACCGCGGCGAAGCCGAAGATCGCCGATTATCCGTTCACGACGCTGCATCCCCAGCTTGGCGTGGTGCGAAGCGACGGGCGCGAATTCGTGCTCGCCGATATTCCCGGCCTGATCGAAGGCGCGCATGAAGGCATCGGCTTGGGCGATCGCTTCCTCGCCCATGTCGAGCGCTGCGGCGCGCTGTTGCACCTCGTCGATGCCACCGGCGAAGACGCGGGCCTCGCCTGGAAGACAGTGCGCGCGGAGCTGAAGGCCTACGGCAACAAGCTCGACAAGAAACCCGAGATCGTGGCGCTCTCCAAAGCCGACGCCATGACGCCCGCGCTGCTGAAGGTGCAAAAAGCAAAGCTCAAGCGCGCCTGCCGTAAAGAGCCCTTCGTCATCTCGGCCCATTCCGGCAAGGGCGTAAAGGAAGTTCTGCGCGCGCTTTACGCCTTGATCGAAAAGGGCCGCCGCAAGCCGACAAAAGAAGAAGGAGCGAGACCATGGCGGCCGTGACGCCTAAGCTCGCGAGCTTCCGGCGCGTCGTCGTCAAGGTCGGCTCTTCGCTTCTCATCGACAGCAAAGCGGGGACCGTCAACGCCGATTGGCTGCGCGCGCTCGCCGAGGATCTCTCCGATTTCGCGAAGCGCGGCGCTTCGGTGCTCGTCGTCTCCTCCGGCGCGATCGCGCTCGGGCGGACGGTCGTGAAGTTGCCCGCGCAAGGCCCGCTCAAGCTCGAAGAAAGTCAGGCCGCAGCCGCCGTCGGCCAAATCGCGCTCGCCCGCGTCTGGGCCGAGACGCTTGCCGCGGTCAACCTCACCGCCGGACAAATCCTGTTGACGCTCGGCGACACCGAGGAGCGTCGCCGCTATCTCAACGCGCGCGAGACCATCGGCAAATTGCTGGAACTCGGCGCCGTGCCCGTCATCAACGAGAACGATACGGTCGCGACCACCGAAATCCGCTACGGCGACAACGATCGCCTCGCCGCCCGCGTCGCCACCATGATGAGCGCGGATCTGCTCATTTTACTCTCGGATATCGACGGGCTTTATTCGGCGCCGCCGCACAAAAATTCCTCGGCGCAATTGATTCCGCTCGTGCCCCGCGTCACCGCCGAGATCGAGGCGATGGCGGGCGAGGCGGAGTCCGAACTCTCGCGCGGGGGCATGCGGACGAAGATCGAAGCGGCGAAAATCGCCACCGCCGCCGGCACCCACATGGTGATCGCCTCGGGGCGCAAGCTCCATCCCGTGCGTGCGATCGCGGAAAAAGCGCCTTGCACCTGGTTTCTCACGCCGGCCAATCCCGTCACCGCGCGCAAGAAATGGATCGGCGGCGCGCTCGAGCCGAAGGGCGCGATCCACGTCGATGCCGGCGCCGTCGCCGCACTCCGGCGCGGCAAGAGCTTGTTGCCCGCCGGCGTGGTTAAAATTTCCGGTGCCTTCGCCCGCGGCGATGCGGTCTTGATCCGCGATCCGGAGGGTAGCGAGATCGGTCGCGGCCTCGTTGCCTATGACAGCGCCGATGCTGAGCGGCTCAAAGGCCAGAACAGCGAGCGCATCGAGGCGATTTTGGGCTATCGTGGCCGCTCCGAAATGGTCCATCGCGATGATCTTGCGTTGGCCGGAGAATGAAGATGGAAGCGCGCTTGGAGGCGGTCGAGAATAGCGGCGATGTAGCGCATTTGATGCGCGATATCGGCGCGCGCGCGCGCGCCGCCGCCCGTATTCTCGCGCTCGCGGAGCCCGCGCGGAAAGTAGCTGCGCTACGAGCAGCCGCAGCCGCCGTGCGCGAACAAGCGCGCGCGATCCTGCAAGCCAATGCCGAAGACATCGACGGTGCGCGTCGCGAAAACGCCACCCCCGCTTTCATCGATCGGCTGATGCTGGATGAAAAGCGCGTCGCCGCCCTGGCCGACGGCATCGAATCCGTCGCCGCCGTGCGGGATCCCGTCGGCGAGGTGATCGCGAGCTGGCAGCGGCCGAACGGCCTCAAGATCGAGCGCGTGCGCACGCCGCTGGGCGTCGTCGCCGTCGTCTATGAGAGCCGCCCCAACGTCACCGCCGACGCCGGTGCGCTTTCGATCAAGGCCGGTAACGCCGTGATCCTGCGCGGCGGCTCGGAAAGTTTTCGCTCGGCGCGCGCTATTCACGCCGCGATGGTGCAAGGGCTCGTGCGCGAGGGATTGCCCGCCGACGCTTTGCAGCTGGTCCCGACGCGCGACCGCGCGGCCGTCGGCTTTTTGCTCGCGGGCCTGGAGGGCATGGTCGATGTCGTGGTGCCGCGCGGCGGCAAGAGCCTCGTCGGCCGGGTGCAGGCGGAGGCGCGCGTTCCCGTCTTCGCCCATCTCGAAGGCGTCTGCCACGTCTATGTGCATTCACCCGCCGATTTGGAAATGGCGAAGAAGATCGTGTTGAACGCCAAGATGCGGCGCACCGGCGTATGCGGCGCCGCCGAAACTTTGCTCGTCGACAAAAAGCTCGCAGCCACGCATTTGAAGCCGCTCGTCGCGATGCTGATCGAGGCCGGCTGCGAAGTACGCGGCGACGAGGCAACACGAAAAGTGGATTCCCGTGTGGTGCCGGCGAGCGCCGAGGATTGGTCGACAGAATATCTCGACGCCATCATCACGGTCGGCGTCGTCGATGGGTTGAACGCCGCGATCGCTCACATTGACCGCTACGGCTCGCACCACACCGATTCGATCCTCACCGACGATCACGCGGCGGCGGAGACTTTCCTCCAGGAGGTCGATTCGGCCATCGTGCTCCACAACGCCTCGACCCAATTCGCCGACGGCGGTGAATTCGGCTTTGGCGGCGAGATCGGCATCGCCACCGGCCGCCTGCACGCGCGCGGGCCCGTCGGCGCCGAGCAATTGACCTCGTTCAAATATCGCATCCACGGCAGCGGACAAACCCGGCCCGGATGAAATCTCGCTCACGCAAGCAAAAGACCGCCCGCCGGAAGCAGAGCGCCGTTCGCAAGCGCGCTGTTCGTGCGCGCACGGTCGCCGCCGAGCGGATTCCGTTTCCGATCGCGCTACCCCGCATGCGCATCGGCCTCTTCGGCGGCACCTTTAACCCGCCGCACGACGCCCACCGCGCCGCGAGCTTGCTCGCGTTGAAGCGGCTCGGCCTCGACCGCATCTGGTGGCTGGTGACGCCGGGCAATCCGTTGAAGGAAAATCGCGCGCTGCCCTCGCTCGCGAAACGGATCGCCGAGAGCCACAAGGAAGCTTCCCATCCCGCGATCGTCGTGACCGGAATCGAAGCGGCCCTTCACACCCGCTTCACCTGCGACACGGTCAAGAAGCTGCAGACGCGCTTTCCCCACGTCCACTTCGTCTTCATCATGGGCGCGGACAATCTCGCCGGGTTTCACCGCTGGAAGAATTGGCGCACGCTCGCGCGCATGATTCCGATCGTCGTGGTGGACCGTCCGGATTACGACCTTTCGGCGCTGGCGGCGCCGGCCGCGGCCTCGCTTGCCCGCGCCCGCATCGATGAAAGCGATGCCGTCCTGCTGCCGCTGCTGGCGCCTCCGGCCTGGGTTTTCCTGCACGGTCTCAAATCCGAATTGTCGTCGACCGTACTCAGGGCGGCGGCGAAATCGAAGCGGCGAAAGGGTTGAAAATTTCGATGGCGAACCGATATGTTCGGAAGCATCCGGGCCGCAAGGTGATTCGCCGCCGGTCCGCGAGCAAGCGTAAGGGGAAAGAAGCCCTAGCAAGCCCGCGCGTAGCCACTGCCCGCAAGTCGCCGGCCTCATCCGCCGGGGGGCGTCCGACCCCCGAAGAGGTTTTGAAGATTATTCTCGCGCGGCTCGACGATCAAAAAGCCACCGACACCACCCGCATCGACCTCAAAGGCAAGACGACCATCGCCGATTACATGGTCGTGACCTGCGGGCGCTCGCATCGTCATGTCGGCGCCATCGCCGATAACGTCGTCGACGCGCTCGCGAAGCACGGCATATCCCGCGTGCGGGTCGAGGGCATGCCGCATTGCGACTGGGTTCTCATCGACGCCAACGACGTGATCGTGCACGTCTTCCGGCCCGAAGTGCGCGAGTTCTATAGCCTCGAAAAAATGTGGGCGCGCGCCCGCCCCGCGAAACCTTGACTTCCTATACGAGAACCCCCGATGCGGTTACGAATTGCGGCGGTCGGACGGCTGAAGGCCGGTCCCGAGCGTGAATTGCTCGATCGCTACCTCGAGCGCGTGAACGCAGTCGGGCGCGGCCTGAGCCTCGCGCCTCTCGATGCGGTGGAAGTTTCCGAAAGCAGCGCCCGCCGGCCCGCCGATCGGATGAAAGAAGAGGCCGTGGCCTTGAAAAAATGGTCGATCACCGGCGCCCGCCGGATCGTGCTCGATGCGCGCGGGAGAAGCCTCACTAGCGAGGATTTCGCGAAACGCCTCGTTGCACTGCGCGAAAATGGCGCTCCGGCGGTGCTGTTTCTGATCGGCGGCGCCGACGGCCTCGCCGAGGAAGCCCGCAAGGACGCCGATTTCATCCTTGCTTTCGGCGCCGCCACCTTCCCACATCAGCTCGTGCGCATTCTGCTCGCCGAGCAGATCTATCGCGCCTTAACGATTCTCTCAGGCCATCCGTATCATCGTGCCTGAAGCCGCCTCACCCGAGCCTTGGTCTGGTGCAGTATGCGCTTCATGATTCGCGCCTCTCACGGCTTCGCCGTGCTCGCATGCTCCGTCGCTTTTCTGGCCACCGCCACGGCAGAGCAAGCGCAGAAGCCGCCGGTGGCGCCCGCCGGCCCTAAGGAAATCGAGCGCACCGAGCGGCAGCGCGAATTCGATGCCTTGCTCGGCGATCTGCAGCGCTCGCGCGGGCAGGAGGCCAAGCTCAAGGGCGAGATCGACAAAATCAAGGACGACCGCAAGAAATTCTCGCAAGACCTTCTCGATACCGCCGGCCGCATTCGCGCCGCCGAAGCCAAGCTCAGCGACGCGGAAAAGCGCCTCGCCCCGCTCGATCAACGCGAGGCCGAGCTGAAGAAATCCCTCTCGGGGCGCGAAGCGATTCTTTCGCAGGTTCTCGCCGCACTCGAGCGACTTGGTCTTCATCCTGCACCGGCACTCCTGCTTCAGCCCGAAACCACGCTCGAAGCGGTGCGTTCGGCGATTCTGCTCGGCGCCGTAGTTCCGGAATTGCGCGGCCAGGCGGAGTCGATCGTCGCCGATCTTTCCGAGCTCGCACGGCTACGACGCGATATCGCACTCGAGCGGGATTCGCTGACCGCAAACCGCGCGGCGCTCGCGGAAGACCAACGCCGCATTTCCGCCCTGATCGACGAACGCCAACGCCAGCAGGGCGAAGACGAAAAGGCGCTCGAGGGCGAGCGCGGCCGCGTGCAGGCGCTCGCCAAGCAAGTCGAGACGGTTCAAGATCTCGTGAGCCGCATGGAGCGCGAAATCGAGGCCGCTTCGCGCGCCGCGGAGACCGCAAAGCGCGAGGAACCAGTCAAGTCGGCGAGCTTAGCGCCGCCCGATTCCGCCCGTATTTCGCCTGCGGTTCCCTTCCAGGAAGCCAAGGGAAAGCTGTCTTTCCCCGCGATTGGCCGGAAATTGCACGAATATGGTGCGACGAATGGCCTCGGAGGCGTCGAAAAGGGGCTTTCGCTCGCGACTCGGCCCGATGCCCAGGTCAGCGCGCCTTGTGACGGCTGGGTCGTTTATGCCGGAAATTTCCGCAATTACGGCCAACTCTTGATCATTAATGCCGGCGGTGGATATCATATCCTTCTGGCAGGCATGGAACGGATCACTGTCGATCTCGGGCAGTTTGTGCTCACTGGCGAGCCCGTGGCAGTGATGGGTAGCGCGTCTAGGGTGGCCGCCGTCTCGGCGTTCGGCTCTTCAGAAGCGATCCTTTATGTGGAGTTCCGCAAGGACGGGAACTCGATTGATCCATCTCCCTGGTGGGCAACAACCGAAGACGAAAAGGTACGCGGATAATGCGCAAGACCTCTCTGTTTTTCCTCGGAGCCGGAGCCGGCGCTTTGTTCGCGCTCCTGGCCATACAGCCGCGGATCCTCATCGGTGCTCCGGCCGAGGCGGCAGGCTCCGATACGTATCGGCAGCTCAATCTGTTCGGCGACATTTTCGAGCACGTGCGTGCGCAATATGTCGAAAAGCCGGACGACGCGAAGCTGATCGAGTCGGCCATCAACGGCATGTTGACCTCGCTCGATCCGCACTCCGCCTTCCTCGACGCCAAGAATTTCCGCGACATGCAGACGCAAACACGCGGTGAATTCGGCGGTCTCGGCATCGAAGTCACGATGGAAGACGGCGTCGTGAAGGTCGTCTCCCCGATGGACGGAACGCCCGCGGCTCGCGCCGGCGTCCAGCCGAACGATCTGATTACCCATCTCGACAATGAGCCGGTGAAGGGCCTTACCCTCGAGCAGGCCGTCGAAAAAATGCGCGGACCGGTGAATTCATCGCTTCAAATCCGCATCAGCCGCAAGGGCGTCGAAAATCCGGTCGAAGTGAAGATCGTCCGCGAAATCATCTCGATCAAGAACGTGCGCGCTCGTGTTGAGGGCGGCGACATCGGCTATCTCCGCATCACCAGCTTCCAGGGCGAGCGTACGCTCGAGCAGCTGAAGGCGGGCGTCGCCGACGTGAATCGCGATGTGCCCACCGACAAGCTCAAGGGATACATTGTCGACTTGCGCAACAACGGCGGCGGCCTTCTCGATCAAGCAATCGCGGTTGCCGACGCGTTCCTCGAGCGCGGCGAAATCGTCTCGACACGCGGCCGCAATCCGGAAGACACGCAACGGCACAATGCGCGGCCGGGCGACATCACCAACGGCAAGCCGGTGATCGTTCTGATCAACGGCGGCTCCGCTTCGGCGTCCGAAATCGTCGCCGGCGCGCTGCAGGATCACAAGCGTGCGACGATCCTCGGCAGCCGCTCGTTCGGCAAGGGCTCGGTGCAAACCGTGATCCCGATCGGATCGTTCGGCGCACTCAAGCTCACGACCGCGCGCTATTTCACCCCCGCCGGCCGCTCGATTCAGGCCAAGGGCATTTCGCCCGATATCGAGCTCGTTCAAGATCTACCCGACGAGTTGAAGGGCAAGATCGAGACCCGCGGCGAATCGTCGTTGCGCGGACATCTTAAGAACGGCGATGAGAAGGAAGAGCTGGCGGGTTCCCCCGCCTACGTTCCGCCGGATCCGAAGGACGACAAGCAGCTCGCGCTCGCGCTCGATCTCCTGCGCGGCGTGCAGCGGAATTCCGCCTTCCCGCCGAATCCGAAGGGAGCGATTCCGAACTAACTTCGCTTTCCCAGGATCAGCAAAATCAAGCCCCGCCCGGAGTTCCTGGGCGGGGCTTTCGCTTTTCAGCCTATCGGCTTACGGCCTTTAACCCGCCATTAACCATACGATCGCGATGTTGCGACAGCCGATCGCAGGTGTTGAAGGGGCGGAATTCGTGGCGGAAGATCTCAGCCTTCCTCTTGGGACTGGCATTCGTCGCCGGTCGCTTCTACCAATCCCGCCATTTCTCTTGATCGCGGGCTGGCTCGGCTTTCTCGCGGCCATCGCGCTCGGCTGGCTTCTGTTTGTAAAAGATCCGCGCGCGAGCGAACCTTTCGCCGTCGTCTCCATCGAAAAAAATGCCGCGAAGCAAAGATTTGAGCCGGCTGCTCCTCCCACCGCTTTATCCGCCCGCGATCCGGTTGAAAATAAAGTGGCGGCAACTCCTTCCGGGGCGCAGACCGTCACCATCATCGACGGCAAGAGCGGCGCGCGACAAGAATTCGTCGTTCGCAATGTCGACCATGCAGGCGGAGCCGTCACCGCGAAGCTGCAAGACGGCTTCGAAGGAAATGCCGTGGACGCGCGGCTTGTGGAAGTTTCCCGCCATGGCGCCATACCGCGCGTGGGAAACGACGGCACGCGACCGCTCGATCTTTATGCAAGTGCTGGCGCGGTAGCAGCCGACCGCAAAATGCCCCGCATCGCGATCGTCGTCGGCGGGCTCGGCATTGGCGGCGGCACCACGGCGGAAGCGATCGGCAAGCTTCCCGATTCGATCACGCTCGCCTTTGCGCCTTACGGCGGAGAGCTTTCGCGCTGGGCCGCACGCGCGCGCGGCACCGGCCACGAGATCATGCTGCAATTGCCGATGGAGCCGTTCGACTATCCCGATAACGATCCCGGCCCGCAGACGCTTCTCTCAAATCTTTCCTCGGAGCAAAATATCGACCGGCTGCATTGGATGCTGAGCCGAATGCAGGGCTATGTCGGCGTCACCAATTACATGGGCGCCCGTTTCACCTCGAATGAGACAATGCTTGGCGCGGTCCTGCGCGACGTCGGTAAGCGCGGACTTCTCTATCTCGATGATGGCTCCTCGCCACGCAGCGTCGCCACGAAATCCGCCGACGCGGCCAAAGCACCGTTCGTCAAGGCCGATCTCGTGGTCGATGCCGCGCCGAACTGGGCCGATATCGACGCGGCACTCGCGAGGCTCGAAACCATCGCCGCCGAACGCGGTGTCGCCATCGGCACCGCAAGCGCGTTGCCGCTTTCGATCGAGCGCATCGCCCGCTGGGCGAAAGCGGCCAAGGAGCGTGGTATTCGCATCGTGCCCTTGAGCGCGATCCTGCCGAAGGCTAAGCAGGGCTGAAGCCCTCGCCCTTCACACTCGACCGTTCCCGATGACGAAATACGAAGAGCTTTCCTACCGGCCCTGCGTCGGCATGATGCTTCTCAACCGCGCGGGGCTCGTATTCATCGGCCGCCGCACCGGCGGACCCGAGCATGTGGACGCGGTTCATTCCTGGCAAATGCCGCAGGGCGGTCTCGACGAAGGCGAGGACCCCTATCAAGCGGCGCTCCGCGAACTTCAAGAGGAAACCAGCGTGCGCTCGGTCGCGCTTCTAGCGGAAGCCAAGGATTGGTACAGCTACGACCTTCCCACCCATGTCGGACGCAAGGCCTGGAAGGGAAAATATCGCGGGCAAACCCAGAAATGGTTCGCGCTACGCTTTCTGGGCAGTGAGGGCGAGATCGACGTTTTGCATCCGCCCGGCGGCCATAAATCCGAATTCGTCGATTGGCGTTGGGAAAAAATGGAGCGCCTGCCGGCGCTCGTCATTCCGTTCAAGCGCAAAGTCTACGAACAGGTGGTAAAGGAGTTTTCTCGCTTCAGTGGGCGGCCTGCGTAGCGCCAAGCTGGGTGCGGACTTGCTTCAGTTGATCGACGCGCTCCGCCGCCTTGTCCTTCGCGTGGCCTTCCTTAGCCTCGGTGAGACGCACTTCCGCGGCCTCGATTTCCTTTTGAATCTCGCCCGAGTCGAGTTCCTCGACCGGTGTTGCGAATTCGGCGAGCACCGTGAGGCCCGAGGCATTCACTTCGGCGAAGCCGTCGCGAACATAGAGCCGCTTCGCGCCGCCGCCTTCGCGGATCGTGAGAATGCCGGGACGAAGTGCCGAGATCAGCGGTGCGTGACCCGCGTGCACGCCGAAATCACCTTCCGCGCCGGGAACATCGACCTGCTCCACCTCGCCGGAAAAGACGAGGCGCGCGGGCGAGGCGAGCTCAAAGGGAAATGTTGCCATCGGTCAATCACTCAGAACTTGATCTTGCCGTTGTCGACCGCGAAGCCGAAGCCGAGCCCCAAAAGGCCGCCAATCAGTGCGAACAGTCCAATGTGGCGCGACTGGCTCGACGTGAGCGTATCGTCCGGCCGCGCGATGCCCTTTCCGGTGACTTCGATGTTCAACGGACCGATCCTGATCTCGGCGGATTCCGGCCGCGTGAGATAGCCGATGAGGCCGCCAGCCACGATCCCGAGAACGAGGAACAGAACCTTGGGATTTTTCATCGATGCCCTCCCGATCGTTCCTGATAATCCGAATCAAGCCGCTTCCGCCGCGAGCTTCTTGCCCTTCTCGACCGCCTCTTCGATGGTGCCGACCATATAGAAGGCCGCCTCCGGCAGGTGATCGTACTTTCCTTCGACCAGGCCCTTGAAGCCCTTGATCGTGTCGGCGAGCGCCACGAGCTTGCCGGGAGTACCCGTGAACACTTCGGCAACATGGAACGGCTGCGACAGGAAGCGCTCGATCTTGCGCGCGCGCGCTACCGACAGTTTATCCTCTTCCGAAAGCTCGTCCATGCCGAGAATGGCGATGATGTCCTGCAACGTCTTGTAGCGTTGCAGCACCTGCTGCACCTGGCGCGCGATGGCGTAGTGCTCCTCGCCGACGATCAGGGGCGACAATATGCGCGAGGTGGAATCGAGCGGGTCCACCGCGGGATAGATGCCCTTGGCGGCGATATCGCGCGAAAGCACCGTGGTCGCGTCCAAATGCGCGAACGAGGTCGCTGGTGCCGGATCGGTCAGATCGTCGGCCGGAACGTAGATCGCCTGCACCGAAGTGATCGACCCCTTTTGCGTCGTCGTGATGCGCTCCTGCAGCGCGCCCATGTCGGTCGCGAGTGTCGGCTGGTAGCCCACCGCCGAGGGAATGCGGCCGAGCAGCGCCGACACCTCCGAACCGGCTTGCGTGAAGCGGAAGATATTGTCGACGAAGAACAAGACGTCTTGGCCCTGGTCGCGAAAATATTCGGCGACCGTGAGGCCCGAGAGGCCGACGCGCGCGCGCGCGCCGGGCGGCTCGTTCATCTGGCCGTAGACCAGCGCGCATTTCGAGCCCGCGGTCGAGCCATTGTTTTTCTTCGGATCCTTGTTCACGCCCGACTCGATCATCTCGTGATAGAGATCGTTGCCTTCTCGCGTCCGTTCACCGACGCCGGCGAAGACCGAATAGCCGCCATGGGCCTTCGCTATATTATTGATGAGTTCCATGATGATGACTGTCTTGCCGACGCCGGCGCCGCCAAACAGGCCGATCTTGCCGCCGCGCGCGTAGGGCGCGAGCAGGTCGACGACCTTGATGCCGGTGATGAGAATTGCGGCCTCCGTCGACTGGTCCGTATAAGCCGGCGCGTTCTGGTGAATGGCACGCGTCGTCTTGTGCGGAACCGGTCCCGCCTCGTCCACCGGCTCGCCGATCACGTTCATGATGCGCCCGAGCGTCCCGTCCCCAACCGGCACCGCGATCGGCGAGCCAGTGTCGGAGACTTCCTGTCCGCGCACGAGGCCTTCGGAGGTGTCCATCGCCACCGTGCGCACGGTCGACTCGCCGAGGTGCTGCGCCACTTCGAGCACGAGACGCTGGCCCTGATTTTTCGTTTCCAGCGCGTTCAAAATTTCCGGCAGATAGCTGCCGTCGAATTGCACGTCGACCACGGCGCCAATCACCTGGGTGATGTGTCCGACCTTGTTCGTTGCGGGCGTTGCCATGAATTTCTCCTTGAAGTCCGGATCAGACCGTCAGCGCCACGGGAATGTTGCCGCGCGTCGCCTTGGAATAGGGGCGGATGGTGTGGGCGTCCTCGACAAGGGCTTGGACTTTGTCCTTGTCGGCGCCCGGAATGGAAACCTTGAGGTCGACTTTGAGACCGAAGCTGGTGGCATCCTTGTCGAGGATGGCGGTGCAGGTCACCCGCGCCGCCGCGCCGTCGATACCATGCTTCTTGCTGAGAGCGAGGATCGCCGAGCCGTAACAGGACGAATAGCCAAGCGCGAAAAGCTGCTCCGGATTATGCCCTTCGCCCGAGCCGCCCATCTCCTTGGGTAATGCCATGGCGAGCGCAAGCGCACCATTGTCGAGGATGGCACGGCCGGCACGGCCGCCTTTGGTTGTAGCCGAAGTCATATAAGCCATGACGTCACTCCTTACAGCGCCTCGGCGCCGGAGATGATCTCGATCAGTTCCTTCGTGATCATCGCCTGACGCGTGCGGTTATAGGTAATCGTTTGCTTGCGGATCATGTCGCCCGCGTTGCGGGTGGCGTTATCCATCGCGCTCATGCGCGCGCCCTGTTCGGAGGCGGCGTTCTCGAGCAGCGCGCGGAAGATCTGGGTGGCGATATTGCGCGGGAGGAGTTCCGCGAGAATCTCTTCTTCCTCGGGCTCGTATTCGTACACCGCGCCGTTGCCGATTTCCTTGTTGTCGGGAAAAACCGGCGGAATGATTTGCTGCGCGGTTGGAATCTGCAAGATCACCGACCTGAACTTGGAATAGAACAAGGTGCAGACGTCGAACTCGCCCTTCTCGAACAGCGCGACGATCTTGTCGCCGATCTTGTCGGCGTCCGCGTAACTGAGCGTGCGCACGTTGCGAAGTTCGACCGTCTCGATGATCTGCCGTTCGTATTGGCGCCTGAGCTGATCTTGGCCCTTGCGGCCGACGCAGAGGATTTTGACCGTCTTGCCTTCGGCGGCAAGCGAGTTCGCGCGCTCCTTGACAAGCCGCACGATCGAGGAATTGAACGCGCCGCAGAGCCCGCGCTCGGCGGTGCAGACGAGCAGAAGATGCACGTCGCTCTTGCCGCTGCCGGTGAGCAATTTCGGCGATTCCGGCGACGGCGTGATGCTCATGGCGATATTGCCGAGCACTTTTTCCATGCGCTCGGCATAGGGCCGCGCGGCTTCCGCCGCTGTCTGCGCACGCCGAAGTTTCGCCGCGGCGACCATCTGCATCGCCTTGGTGATCTTCTGCGTCGCCTTCACCGAGGCGATGCGGTTGCGCAGTTCTTTCAGCGACGGCATCGAGCGTCTCTTTCGGCGAAGGAGCGGTTAAGCGAACGATTTCGCGAAGGATTCGACCGCCAATTTCAGCTTCGCGGCAACGGCATCGCTGAGATCGCTGGAACTGCGGATCGCATCGAGAATATCCGCGTGTTTGGAGCGGATATGCGCGAGCAAGCTGTCTTCGAACGCCTTGATCCGATTGACGGGCAGCGGATCGAGATAACCGTTGACGCCGGCATAGATCACCACGACTTGCTCTTCCATCTTGAGCGGTGAGAATTGCGCCTGTTTCAGGAGTTCCGTCAGCCGCGAGCCGCGATTGAGCAAGCGCTGCGTGGTGGCGTCGAGGTCGGAGCCGAACTGCGCGAAGGCCGCCATTTCGCGGTATTGCGCGAGCTCGCCCTTGATGCGGCCAGCGACTTTCTTCATTGCCTTGGTCTGCGCCGCGGAGCCGACACGCGATACCGAAAGGCCGACATTCACTGCTGGGCGAATGCCCTGGTAGAAGAGGTCGGTCTCGAGGAAGATCTGGCCGTCGGTAATCGAGATGACGTTGGTGGGGATGTAGGCCGAGACGTCGTTCGCCTGCGTTTCGATCACCGGCAGCGCCGTAAGCGAGCCGCCCTTATTGTCGTCGTTGAGCTTCGCCGCGCGCTCCAACAGCCGCGAATGCAGATAGAACACGTCGCCGGGATAGGCCTCGCGCCCGGGCGGCCGGCGGAGAAGCAGCGACATTTGGCGATAAGCCACCGCCTGCTTCGACAAGTCGTCATAGATGATGACCGCGTGCATGCCGTTGTCGCGGAAATACTCACCCATGGCGCAGCCCGAGAACGGCGCCAGGAACTGCATTGGCGCCGGATCCGAGGCGGTGGCGGCGACGATGATGGAATAGTCGAGCGCGCCGTTTTCCTCGAGCACCTTGACGAATTGCGCGACGGTCGAGCGCTTCTGCCCTATCGCGACGTAAACGCAGTAGAGCTTCACCTTCTCGTCTTTCGACTGATTAAGCGACTTTTGATTCAAGATCGTGTCGAGCGCGATCGCGGTCTTACCGGTCTGGCGGTCGCCGATGATGAGTTCGCGCTGACCGCGGCCGATCGGGATCAGCGCGTCAATCGCCTTCAGGCCCGTCGACATCGGCTCATGCACCGATTTCCGCGGAATGATGCCGGGCGCCTTCACGTCGACGCGGCGGCGTTCCTTCGATTTGATCGCGCCTTTGCCGTCGATCGGATTGCCGAGCGCGTCGACGACGCGGCCCAAGAGTTCCTTGCCGACCGGCACGTCCACGATCGAGCGCGTGCGCTTGACCGTCTGGCCTTCCTTGATGTCGCGGTCAGTGCCGAAGATGACGATGCCGACATTGTCCGTCTCGAGATTGAGCGCCATGCCGCGCACGCCGCTTTTGAACTCGACCATCTCGCCGGCCTGAACGTTGTCGAGGCCGAAGACGCGGGCGATGCCGTCGCCGACCGACAGCACCTGACCGACCTCGGTGACCTCGGCTTCCTGGCCGAAATTCTTGATCTGGTCCTTCAGGATCGCGGAAATTTCCGCGGCACGGATATCCATCACTGAACCTCTTTCATCGCGAGCTTGATCGAGTTGAGCTTGGTCTTGAGGGAAGCATCCACCATGCGGCTGCCGAGCTTGACGATCAAGCCACCGAGAATCGTCGGATCGACGCGGATGTCGAGCGCGACCTCTTTCTTGGTCGTGCTTTTGAGCGCCGCTTTCAGCGCATTCAAATGGTTTTCGGACAAAGGCTCCGCGACCGTGACCTCGGCGCGGGCCTCCCCCTTGTGGCGGGCGACGAAGGCGCGAAAAGCCCGCACCATTTCGCGCACGGCGAACAGGCGGCGCTTCTGCGCGATGAGGCGAAGGAAATTCGCGGTAATCCCGCCGATTCCCGCTTTTTCAAGAATCGCCGCGAGCGCGTTTTTCTGCTCCTCCGCGGTGAACACTGGGCTCCGCACGAGACGATTCAAATCTTCGCTGCCTTCGATCATCGCATCGAAGCGATCGAGGTCAGCCTTGACGGAATCGAGCGCGCGCTGTTCCAGCGCGAGGTCGTAAAGCGCGCTCGCATAACGGCCTGCCATGCCGGATACGATCGGTTCATTAGCCACGGTCAATCTCTCGGGTGCGCTCCGCCCCCGAAGGGAGACGCGGCGGAGGCCCCAAAAAGTCCAACGGAGTGTCGAAGAAAGAGGATGCGGTGCGCCCCGCGCTCCTCTTGGAAGCCGGCGGTTCACTAACATAGCTTCTTGATGCGGTGCAATTACACCAGCGAGGCTTTTCCCTGCTTCAAGAGACCTGAATTAGCGTGGTTCAGTGGTAGTTCTTGATATTTAGATATATCTAAAGATATGTTTAGATCAGCTATATCGCTAGCTATGTCTAGCAGGAGAGAACATGTTTGGAATGAGAGGTTACAGCCATTCCTGCGGCCCCTATTGGGCCGCCGGACGCCATGGTCATCGCGGTTTCGGGCCTGGCTTCGGCTGGGGGGGCCGCGGGCGCGGTCCGGGTGGCGGCGATATGTTCCGTATCGGCCGCCTGTTTGCGCAAGGAGACTTGAAATTGCTCGCGCTCGCCTTGATCGCCGAGCAGCCGCGTCACGGCTACGAGATCATCAAGCTGATCGAGGAGAAAACGAACGGCTGGTACAGCCCAAGTCCGGGCGTCGTCTATCCGACGCTCACCTATCTCGAAGAGGTGGGTTACCTCATCTCCGAGACCGAGGGCAGCAAGAAGCGCTACCGGATCACGCCCGAGGGCGAGAGCTATCTCAAGTCGAACCGTGACATCGTCGACGTAGTGCTCGACCGCCTTGCCGCTATCGGCCGCAAGATGGCGAGGATGCGCCGCGCCTTCGGCGGCGAGGGCGAGGGCGAGCGCTCCAGCTTGCCGCAGGTGGTTGGTGCCGCGCTCTCGAATCTGAGCGAGTCGGCGGCCAAGCGGCTCGAAGGCGATGCCGATACCGAGACGAAAATCGTCGAAATTCTCATGCGCGCGGCGAACGACATCAAGAATGTCTGAACGGATGGCCCGGATGTTTTCATCCGGGCCGTTTTCCGTGCGCGCTCAAGAAGATGGGAGCGGTTTATGGTTTCTGCGCCGGTACGACCGAGGCGGCTTCTTCTTGCCGGCTTCCTTCGACCGCTCTTCATCCCAATAGAAGCGCCCGAACTCCGCGCGCGCGATATTGGCGGCGAATTGCGCCCGCTCCTTCGCCTCATCCCGCGGCCGCTTCGGCCGCAGCGGGCTCTGCCCGTTCGGGGCGTTTGCAGCGGTGGTCTTCTCCGACCGCACCCACTCCCGGCACTTCAAGGCTTCTGTGTGTGCCGCGGCGAGTTGTGCCGGCGTCGACCGGGGCAGCGGCTTCTTCTTGCGGCGGTCGCCGCGATGTTCATGAAACCTCACATCCTTCTCCTTTCGACAATGGCGGATGCGGCGCACCCGCCCACGCACGGCCAGGCGCAAAAGCGCCTTGCTGCCGACCGTGGTGTCGAAAGGAGGTGAGTTAGGTCATGTGAGATCCGACGCCGCGGAAAAGCGCGGCTTTCGGTCAATCACGCAGGACGAGGGCCGAATTAGGGCGATACGCGCGGCGTTTAAAGGAAGCTCTGCGGGTCGACGTCGATCGTGACGCGCACGCTGCCTTTCGGCTTCGGGGCCTGGGCGAGCCAGTCGCGCAAATAGCCCGATAGATCGAAGTTGCGCGGCGATTTCGCCAGGAGCCGCCAGCGATGCCGGCCACGGATCAAACCGAGTGGCGCTTCCGCCGGCCCCAGAACGCGCACGCCTTCTTCGTGGGGTGCTGTGGCGGCGAGCTTTCGCGCATGCGCCTCCGCCGCCGGCTTGTCGGCGGCCGAAACGATCAGGCTCGCGAGCCTGCCGAACGGCGGAAGTCCCGCTTCCTCGCGCGCGGCGATCTCGCAATCGTAGAAAGCCTTGCGATCGCCCGCGATCAGCGCCGCCATCACCGGATGCTCCGGCTGATAGGTCTGCAAAAGCCCTTTCCCCGCCGCCGCTTCCCGTCCGGCGCGGCCGACCACCTGATGCAGCAATTGAAACGTCCGCTCGGCGGCGCGCGGATCGCCCTGGCTCAATCCGAAATCGGAGTCCACTACGCCAACCAGCGCGAGCCCCGGAAAATGGTGTCCTTTGGCGACGAGCTGCGTACCGATCACGATATCGGTCTCTCTCTTGGCGATAGATTCCAATTCCGCCTGCAGCCGTTCAACGCCGCCCGCGAGATCGCTCGATAATACGAGCGTGCGCGCTTGCGGAAACAACCCGCGCACTTCTTCTTCCACTCGCTCGACGCCGGGACCGAGCGCAACGAATGAATCCGCCGTCCCGCACTTCGGGCAGGCGGGCGGAAGCAGCGTCTCGAAGCCGCAATGATGGCAGGCCAGCCGCTTGCGATGGCGGTGCTCGACGAGCCAAGCGTCGCAATTCGGGCATCGCATGCGATGCCCGCAAGCGCGGCAGAGGGTGAGCGGCGCGTAGCCGCGCCGGTTCAGGAACAGAAGCGCCTGCTCGCCGCGCGCGAGCGTCTCGCCGATGGCGCTCTCGAGCCGCGGCGCGATCCAGCGCCCACGCGGGGGCCCTTCCTTGCGCAAGTCGATGGTCGTAAGCGGCGGGATTTGGCTCCCGCCGAAGCGCTCCGGCAATTCGAGCCGGCGGTAGCGCCCGCGCCGTGCATTGACCTCGGTCTCTAACGAAGGCGTTGCCGAGGCGAGCACCACCGGGACCTTGGCGAGCTGGCCGCGCACCACCGCCATGTCGCGCGCGTGATAGTGCACGCCGTCCTCCTGCTTGTAGGCAGGGTCGTGCTCCTCGTCGACGACGATAACGCCGAGATCGCGGAACGGCAGGAACAGCGCCGAGCGCGCACCGGCAACAACGGCGATCTCGCCGCTCGCCACACCTTCCAAAATGCGCGCGCGGCGGCGCGGCGAGATTTGCGAGTGCCACTCGGCCGGCCGCGTTCCGAAGCGCGCCGCGAAGCGATCGAGGAAGCGCGCGGTGAGCGCGATTTCGGGCAGCAGGATCAACGCCTGCTTGCCCGCCTTCATCGCCTCCGCCACCGCCTCGAAATACACTTCGGTCTTGCCCGAGCCGGTGACGCCGTCGAGCAAATTAACTGAGAAGTTGTGGGCACGAACCGCGGCGCGCAAAATTTCGGCGGCGTTGGCTTGGGCATCGCTCAGTTCCGGCCGGGCGAAATCGACATCGGGCGGCGGCGCAATCGGCTCGGACGCAAGCTCGACGGCACTCAGCGTTCCCTCGTCGATCAAACCGTCGACGACGCTCGCAGACACGCCGGCCTCCTTCGCCGCCTCCACCTTCGGCCGCACGAGGCCGTCCGAAAGAAGCGCAATCACGCGCCCGCGCGCCGCCGTCATGCGCGGCGGCGGCTCTCCCACGAGCCGCACGCCGACCCTCGCGCGCGCTTCGCCGAGCTCCGGGTCAAAGCGAAGCGCCATGCGCAGCACCATGCCGCGGGGGGCGAGCGTATAGTCCGCCACCCAATCGACGAGCCGCATTAATTCTTGCGGTAGCCTCGGAAAATCGAGCTTGGCCGAAACCGGCTTCAGTTTTGTCTGCGCCGAGACCTCTTGCTGCGAGGGCCAGACGGCACCGATCACCCGCCGGCTGCCGAAGGGCACCGCGACGAGGTCACCGGGCGCGAGCGCCAGATCCGCCGGAATACGGTAGCTATAGGGTGAGTCGACGGCGACCGGCACGAGTACGTCGACGGTCCGCTCGGCCATCTTTGCGAATTCCGTTCGAAATTAACGGGCGGGAAAGGCGAGCGGAGCGACAAGGAGCGGCGCTGTCAAGGGACGGAGCATGGCGCGGACAGCCGACCAGAAAGCCGATGCCGCGGCGAAAACGCTGCTTGCCGCCGCTTGCAAGGATGTGGCGCGCGAAGCCGGTCGCTGGCTCACGCATCTTTCCGCCGAGCGCCATCTTTCCGCACTCACCCTCGAAGCCTATGCGCGCGATGTCGGCGGATTCCTAGGTTTCCTCGCCGGGCATCTTGGCGGCCGCCCAAGTCTCGCCGCGCTTTCAAAGCTCGCCCCCGCCGATATCCGCGCTTTTCTTGCCTGGCGCCGCGCGGCCGGAGTCGAATCGCGCACCCTGGTGCGCACACTCGCCGCCGCGCGCTCCTTCGCCCGTTTTCTCGAGCGCGAGGGAAAGGGCAAGGTTGCGGCGCTCGTAGCCGTGCGCGCGCCGCGCGTGGCGAAAGGCTTGCCCAAGCCGTTGTCGGTCGCAAGCGCAAAGGCGGTCTCCGATCCGGCGCTGCGCGCGGGCGAGGAGCGGGCACCTTGGGTGCTCGCGCGCGACGCCGCCGTGCTCGCGCTCTTATATGGCTCGGGCCTGCGCATTTCCGAGGCGCTCGCGTTGACGCGCCGCGACGTGCCGCTGCCCAACAAGGGCGATTCGATCACCGTCCTCGGCAAAGGAAAGAAATCGCGCATGGTGCCGGTGCTGCCGCAGGTACTGGAGCTCATCGCCGAATATGTTAGGCTCTCGCCGTTCGACCTCGCTGCCGGCGAGCCGTTGTTCCGCGGCGCCAAGGGCGGCCCATTGTCGCCGCGTATCCTGCAGCTCACCATGGAGCGTCTGCGCGGCGCGCTGGGCTTGGCCGATACCGCGACCCCCCACGCGCTCCGTCACTCTTTTGCAACGCACTTGCTTTCGCGCGGCGGCGACCTGCGTGCGATTCAGGAATTGCTCGGCCATGCCTCGCTCGCGACGACGCAGATTTACACCGCCGTCGATTCCGCCCACCTGATCGCGGCCTATAAGGCCGCCCATCCGCGCGCGCGTCTTTAAGCCCTCTTGCGTTCCTCCCCCGCTTTATGAAAGCGTGCGGCCACCAGGGGGAGGAAAACATGCCGGAAGCACATGAAGCCGCGCAAGAAGCCGCGGAACAATCGGAAGAAGGTCATCATCTCGCAGGCTTGAACAAAAAAGTCGCGCTGCTGATCGCGGTGCTGGCGCTGTGTCTGTCGTTCTCGGAGACGCTCGGCAAAAGCTCGCAGACCGAAGCGATCAGCGAGAACGTCCGATCCTCGGACCTGTGGGCATTCTTCCAGGCGAAGACGATCCGCGCGACGCAACTCCGCGTCGGCGCCGACACGATGGCGGTCGATACGATCGCGGCGACGGATCCCGCCCTCAAGGCCGCGCAGCAGAAGCAGATCGACGACTGGCGCAAGACCGCCGACCGCTACGATTCGGAGCCCTCCACGGGCGAGGGCCGCAAGGAACTCGCGGAGAAAGCCAAGGAGGCAGAGGAGAAGCGTGACCATGCGCTCGCGCGCTATCACAATTTCGAAATCGCCTCGGCGGCTTTCCAGATCGCGATCGTGCTCGCCTCCGCGACGGTCATTACCGGCATGATAGCGCTCACGTATCTTGCGGGGCTGTTGGGCCTCTGCGGTCTCTTCTTCACGGCGGTCGGGCTGTTCTCGCCCCATCTCATCCACACCATCCTCGGCCTATTCGGCGGAGGACATTAAGCGCGAGGCGCTTGCGTGGGCCGCGTTTCCTCGCGGCGCGCGGCTCACATGTGAATCGCGCGCTTGTCGACCGCGAGTGCCGCTTCCTTCACCGCTTCGGAGAGCGTCGGATGCGCATGGCAGGTGCGCGCGATGTCCTCCGATGAAGCACCGAATTCCATCGCGAGCGTAACCTCGCCGATCAACGTGCCTGCGTCCGCGCCGATGATGTGGACGCCGAGCACGCGGTCGGTCTTGTCGTCGGCGAGAATCTTCACGAAGCCTTCCGTGGTCTTGTTCACCTTGGCGCGGCCGTTGGCGCTGAACGGAAACTTGCCGATCCGATAGGCGATACCTTCGGCCTTCAATTCCTCTTCCGTCTTTCCCACCGAAGCCACTTCCGGGAAGGTATAGATCACGTTCGGGATCGCGTCGTGGTTCACCATCCCCGCGTTGCCGGCTATGTTTTCGGCGGCGGCAATGCCCTCGTCCTCCGCCTTGTGCGCGAGCATCGGCCCCGCGATCACGTCGCCGATCGCATAGATGCCCTCGACATTGGTCTTGAAGCGCGCGTCGACGATGACGCGTTTTTTGTTATCGAGCTTGACGCCCGCCTCGGCAAGACCGAGCCCATCGGTGTAGGGCACGCGGCCAATCGCGACGAGCGCGACATCGGCTTCCAGTATCTCCGCCTTGCCGCCCGTCGCAGGCTCGACCGAAATTTTCAGCTTCTTGCCCTTCTGGTCGATGCCGGTGACCTTGGAGGCGAGACGAAACTTGATGCCCTGTTTTTCGAGAATGCGCTGGAACGAGCGCGCGATCTCGTTGTCCATGCCGGGCAGAATCCGGTCGAGGAACTCGACCACCTCTACCTTTGAGCCGAGCCGGCGCCAGACCGAGCCGAGCTCGAGGCCGATCACACCCGCACCCACGACGAGCAGGCGGTCGGGGACTTTCGACAGTTCCAGCCCGCCGGTCGAGGAAACGATGCGATTCTCGTCGGTCTCGATGCCCGCGAGCCGCGTCACGTACGAGCCCGTCGCGATCACGATCGATTTCGTTTCGATCGTTTCGGTCTTGCCGTTGCCGGTCGAGACCTCGACCTTGCCGGGTGCGGCGATCCGGCCCTTGCCGACATAGGCGTCGATTTTGTTCTTCTTGAACAGGAAGTCGACGCCCTTGACGTTGCCGTCGACGCCTTCCTGCTTGAACGTCATCATTTGCGTGAGATCGAGCTTCGGCGCCGGCACCTTGATGCCCATCTTCTCGAAATCGCGCCCTGCTTCCTCGTAGAGATGCGAGGCGTATAACAGCGCCTTCGAGGGAATGCAGCCGACATTGAGGCAGGTACCGCCGAAGGTCCTGTCCTTCTCGACGACGGCCGTCTTCAATCCGAGCTGTGCCGCGCGAATGGCGCAGACATAGCCGCCGGGTCCGGTGCCGATGACGACGACGTCGTAGGCCATTTTGCTGTCTCTTTTAGCGCGCCGGTGCGAACCGGCATTCAATCACATTGCATTCAATCATGTGGCGACGAATAGGCGAGGCTAGAAAGAAGCCGCGGCGCATAACTGGATCGCCCGCACCGCATAGGCCGAAGGCTTGTCTTTATAGATCGAGCACGAGCCGCGCCGGATCCTCCAGGCTTTCCTTCACCCGCACCAGGAAGGTGACCGCCTGTTGGCCGTCGACGACGCGGTGGTCGTAGGAGAGTGCGAGATACATCATCGGCTTGATGACGACCTGCCCCTTCACCGCGACCGGCCGCTCCTCGATCCGGTGCATGCCCAAAATTCCCGACTGCGGCGCGTTCAGGATCGGCGTCGACAACAGCGAGCCGTAAATGCCGCCGTTCGAGATGGTGAAGGTGCCGCTCTGCATCTCGTCGATGGTGAGATGGCCTTCGCGCGCGCGCTTGCCGAATTCGGCGATTTTCTTCTCGATCTCCGCGATCGAGAGCTGATCGGCTTCGCGCACCACCGGCACGACGAGGCCCCTGTCGGTGCCGACGGCGACGCCGATATGATAATAATTCTTGTAGACGAGATCGGTGCCGTCGATCTCGGCGTTCACCGCCGGGATTTCCTTCAGCGCCTGGATGCAGGCCTTCACGAAGAAGCCCATGAAGCCGAGTTTGACCCCGTGCTTCTTCTCGAACGTCTCCTTGTAGTGTGCCCGCATCGCCATCACCGCACTCATGTCGACGTCGTTGAACGTCGTGAGCATGGCGGCGGTGTTTTGTGCGTCCTTCAAGCGCCGCGCAATGGTTTGGCGGAGCTTCGTCATGCGCACGCGCTCTTCGCGCGCGGCGTCGTCGGCTGACGACGGCGCGCGGGCGATTGACGGCGGTGCAGGCGCGATCGAAGGCCCGGCCGCGATTGCGGCAAGCATGTCGCCCTTGTTGACGCGCCCATCCTTGCCGGAGCCCGCGACGGTCGCGGGATCAACGCCGGATTCGGCCGCTAACCTGCGCACCGCGGGCGGTTGCGGGGCGTCATCGGAAACTTTTTTCGGCGCAAGCTGAGCGGCGGTCGGTTTCGCGGGAGCGGAAGCAGCAGGCTTGGCGGCTTCCACCGTCGCCTTCGCGGGCGCGGCTTTCGGCACGGCCTTGCCGCCCCCCGCACCCTCGGCGATCGAGCCCAACAGCGCGCCGACCGCGACCGTATCGCCGTCCTTGGCCTTGATCTCGGACAAGACACCGGCGACCGGTGCCGGCACCTCGACCGTCACCTTGTCGGTTTCCAATTCGACCAGCGGCTCGTCGGCCGCGACCGCCTCACCCGCTTTCTTGAACCAGCGGCCGATGGTCGCCTCGGTGACGGATTCGCCGAGCGTCGGCACGCGGATTTCGGTCGCCATCGTCAAATCTCCAAACGGTTCAGCCCAACGCCTCGTCGAGGAACGCTTTCAACTGTTTCAGGTGGCTCGACATCAAGCCGGTCGCGGTCGAGGCCGAGGCCGGGCGTCCGATATAGCGCGGGCGCGTGCTCTTGGCTTGAATCTGTTCGAGCACCCATTCGAGATACGGCTGCACGAACGCCCAGGCACCCTGGTTGCGCGGCTCTTCCTGGCACCAGATAATCTCCGCGCTCTTGAAGCGGGAAAGCTCGGTCACCAGCGACTTCAGCGGGAACGGATAGAGCTGCTCGACGCGCAATAGATAAATGTCGCCGCTGCTGCGCTTCTCGCGCTCCTCGTAGAGATCGTAATAGACCTTGCCCGAGCAGAGCACGACGCGGCGAATCTTGTCGTCGGGGGCAAGCTTGACGGCGCCGTTCGGATGCAACTGCGCGTCGTCCCACAGCACACGATGAAAAAAAGTATCCGCCCCCATTTCGTCGAGCTTCGACACCGCGCGCTTGTGGCGCAGCAACGACTTCGGCGTCATCAGGATCAAGGGCTTGCGGAAGTCGCGCTTCAACTGCCGCCGCAGGATGTGAAAATAATTCGACGGCGTCGTGCAGTTCGCCACCTGCATGTTGTCCTCGGCGCAGAGCTGCAGGAAGCGCTCGAGTCGCGCCGACGAATGCTCCGGCCCCTGGCCCTCGTAACCGTGAGGAAGGAGCATCACGAGGCCCGACATGCGCAACCACTTGCGCTCGCCCGAGGAAATGAACTGATCAATCACGACCTGCGCGCCGTTGACGAAATCGCCGAACTGCGCTTCCCAGACGGTGAGCCCTTTCGGCTCGGCGAGCGAGTAGCCGTATTCGAAGCCGAGCACGGCTTCTTCAGATAGCATCGAATTGCAGACTTCGTAGCGCGCCTGCCCCTCGTGCACGTAATTGAACGGCGTGTAGCGCTCGCCATCCTCCTGATCGAACAGCACCGAGTGCCGCTGCGAGAAAGTGCCGCGCTCGACGTCTTGCCCGGTGAGGCGGACCGGACTGCCATCCAGAAGAAGCGAGCAGATCGCGAGCGCCTCGCCGGTCGCCCAATCGATCCCCTCGCCCGTCTCGATCGCCTTGGCGCGCGTATCGAGGAAACGCGTGATCGTGCGGTGCGGATGAAAGCCTTCCGGCGTCTTGGTGATCTTTCGGCCGATCTCTTTCAGCGTCTCAATCGCAACCCCGGTGTTGCCGCGGCGCGGATCGTCGAGGTTGTCCGCCTGCTTGATTCCCGACCATTTGCCGTCGAGCCAATCGGCCTTGTTCGGCTGGTAGCCTTGGCCCGATTCGAATTCGGCTTCGAGATGCGCGCGCCAGGCCGCCTGCATCCGCGCGACTTCGTCTTCTGAAACGACGCCTTCGGCCACGAGCTTCTTGCCGTAGATTTCGAGCGTCGTCGGCATCGAGCGGATCTTCTTGTACATCAAGGGCTGCGTGAACGAAGGCTCGTCGCCTTCGTTGTGGCCGTAGCGGCGATAGCAGAACATGTCGATCACCACCGGCTTCTGGAATTTCTGCCGGAACTCGGTCGCGACCTTGGCGCAGAACACCACCGCCTCGGGATCGTCGCCGTTGACGTGGAAGATCGGCGCCTCGATCATCTTGGCGACGTCCGAGGGATAAGGCGAGGAGCGGGCGTAACGTGGATCGGTGGTGAAGCCGATCTGGTTGTTGACGATGAAATGCAGCGAGCCCCCGGTGCGGTAGCCCTTGAGCCCGGAGAGACCAAAGCACTCCGCGATCACTCCCTGTCCCGCGAACGAGGCGTCGCCGTGGATGAGGAGCGGCATCACCATGGTGCGGTCGTCGGGCGTCGCGTGATGCTGGTCCTGCTTCGCGCGAACTTTTCCGAGTACCACCGGATCGACGATTTCGAGATGCGACGGGTTCGCCGTCAACGACAGGTGCACCTTGTTGTGGTCGAACTCGCGGTCGGACGAGGCGCCGAGATGATATTTCACGTCGCCGGAGCCCTCGACCTCGGTCGGCGTCGCCGAGCCGCCCTTGAACTCGTGGAAGATCACGCGGTGGGGCTTCGCCATCACATGGGCGAGCACGTTGAGCCGGCCACGGTGTGCCATGCCGAATACGATTTCCTGCACGCCGAGCGCACCGCCGCGCTTGATGATCTGCTCGAGCGCCGGGATCATCGATTCCGCCCCGTCGAGGCCGAAGCGCTTGGTGCCGGTGTATTTCACATCGATGAACTTCTCGAAGCCCTCGGCCTCGACGAGCTTGTTCAGGATCGCGCGCTTGCCCTCGCGCGTGAAAGTGATTTCCTTGTCCGGGCCTTCGATCCGTTCCTGAATCCAACCCTTCTCCTCGGGCGAGGAGATGTGCATGAACTCGACGCCGATGGTCTCGCAGTAGGTGCGCGAAAGAATCGCCACCATCTCGCGCACGCTCGCGAATTCCAGTCCGAGCACATGGTCGATGAAAATCTTGCGATCAAGATCGGCCTTGGTGAAGCCGTAGGAAGCGGGATCAAGTTCGGGCTGTATCGGCTGCGGCTCCAGCTCGAGCGGATCGAGCTTGGCGTGCAGATGGCCGCGCATGCGATAAGCGCGGATCATCATCAGCGCCTTAACCGAGTCGCGCGTCGCCTGTTGGACCTCTTCGCTGGTGAGTTCGACGCCGCGAGGCTTTGCCTCAGCCTTGATTTTCTGGCCGACCGTCTTTTCGACCTCGATCCAGTTGCCGTCGAGCGCGGCGACGAGTTCGCCGTTCATCTGCAGCGGCCAGCCGGGTTGCTTCCACGATGCGCCCTTGGCGTTCTTGAGGGCGTCGCCCTTCTCTTCCTTCAGCGCCGCGAAGAAAGAGCGCCAGTCTTCGTCGACCGACGACGGGTTCTGTTCGTAGCGCGCCTCTAGGTCCTCGAGGTAAGCGGCATTGCCGCCATAGAGGAATGACGTCTTGAGAAAGATGTTGTTGTCCGAAACTCTTGCCATGATTGCGATCCCGGTGCCTCGCCGGTTCCCGCTCCCATGCACGACGGATGCCGTTTTCCGAAATGCACGCTGCAACGCCCCGCTTGCGCCGCCGATTCAGTGAAGAATTCGAGTTCTATCAGCCTTTTAGCACCTCTACGAGCGTCTTGCCGAGCCGCGCGGGCGATGGCGACACGCGAATGCCCGCCGCTTCCATCGCCGTGATTTTCGACTCCGCGTCGCCTTTTCCGCCCGAAATAATGGCGCCCGCGTGACCCATCCTGCGCCCGGGCGGCGCGGTCCGGCCTGCAATGAAGCCGACGCATGGCTTCTTCTTGCCGCGCTTCGCCTCGTCGCGCAAGAACTGGGCCGCGTCTTCCTCGGCAGCACCACCGATCTCGCCGATCATGATCAGCGCCTCGGTCTCTTTGTCAGCGAGAAACATTTCGAGCACAGCGATGAATTCGGTGCCTTTGACCGGATCGCCGCCAATCCCGACGCAGGTGGTCTGCCCGAGGCCTTCGGCGGTGGTCTGAAACACCGCTTCGTATGTAAGCGTGCCCGAGCGCGAAACAATGCCGACCTTGCCGCGCTTGTGGATGTGACCGGGCATGATGCCGATCTTGCACTCGCCGGGCGTGATCACGCCGGGGCAGTTCGGGCCGATGAGCCGCGACTTCGACCCCGACAGCGAGCGCTTCACCTTCACCATGTCGGCAACGGGAATGCCTTCGGTGATGCACACGATAAGCGGCACTTCGGCATCGATCGACTCGCAAATGGCGTCGGCCGCACCGGCGGGCGGCACGTAAATCACGCTCGCGTCGGCGCCGACCTTCGCCTTCGCCTCGATCACGGTGTCGAACACCGGCAGACCCAGATGCTGCGAGCCGCCTTTGCCCGGCGCGGTGCCGCCGACCATTTTCGTTCCGTACTTGATCGCTTGCTCGGAATGGAAGGTGCCGTTCTTGCCGGTGAAACCCTGGCAGATGACCTTCGTCGATTTATTGACGAGGATCGACATCACTTCTTTCCTTTCACAGCTTTGACGATCTTCTGCGCGGCGTCGTCGAGGTCGTCAGCGGCAATCACATCGAGGCCCGATTCTTTCAAAATCTTCTTGCCGAGCTCCACGTTTGTGCCTTCAAGACGAACGACAAGCGGCACCTTCAGGCCGACCTCTTTCACCGCCGCCACCACGCCCTCGGCGATCACGTCGCAGCGCATGATGCCGCCGAAAATATTGACGAGAATCCCCTTCATGTTCGGGTCGGAGGTGATGATCTTGAACGCCGCCGCCACCTTCTCCTTGGTGGCGCCGCCGCCGACGTCGAGNNCCGTTCACCATGCAGCCGATCGTGCCGTCGAGCGAAATGTAGTTGAGGTCGTATTTGGAGGCCTCGACTTCCTTCGCGTCCTCTTCGGTAATGTCGCGCAGCGCCACGACATCGGGATGACGAAACAGCGCGTTCTCGTCGAAGCCCATCTTGGCGTCGAGGCAAACGATCTTGCCGTCCTTCGTCAGAATCAGCGGGTTGATTTCGAGAAGGCTCATGTCCTTCTCGGTGAATGCATTATAGAGCGCGCTGATCAACGCGTTCGCCTGCTTCTGCTGGTCCGGACCAAGACCGAGTACCTGCGCGACGCGGCGCGCATGGTGCGGCAAAATACCGGTCACCGGATCGACCGAAAAGGTGATGATCTTGTCGGGTGTATCGTGCGCGACCTTCTCGATGTCCATGCCGCCCTCGGTCGAGACCACGAGCGCGACGCGCGAGGTTTCGCGATCGACGAGCAGCGAAAGGTAGAACTCTTTCGCGATCGCCGCCCCTTCCTCGATATAGAGGCGGCTGACTTCTTTTCCGTGCGGCCCGGTCTGGTGCGTGACGAGCGTCGAGCCGAGCATGCGGCTCGCTTCTTTCTTCACCTCGTCAACTGACTTCACGACCTTGACGCCGCCCGCCTTGCCGCGGCCGCCGGCGTGAATCTGCGCCTTGACGACCCAGACGGAGCCGCCGAGCTCGTTTGCCGCCTTCACTGCCTCATCAGGCGAAAAAGCCGCAATGCCGCGCGGCACTGGCACGCCGAATTCGCGCAACACGGCTTTGGCTTGATATTCATGAATATTCATTGGTGATCCTCGAATTCCAAAAACGCCGCGCGAAAATTCTCCGCGATATCACTTGCCCAAGATTACTTGCCGAGATCGGGCGCGATCTTGATGCAGGCGTCGACGAGTCCCTGCACCGCCGATACCGACTTGTCGAACATTACCTGCTCGTCCTTATTGAGCTCGATTTCCACCACGCGCTCGGCGCCCTTGGCCCCGATCACCACCGGCACGCCGACATAAAGGCCCTTCACGCCGTATTCGCCGTTGAGGAAGGCGGCGCAAGGCAACACGCGTTTCTTATCCTTGAGATAGCTCTCCGCCATCGTGATCGCGGAGGACGCTGGCGCGTAAAAAGCGGAGCCCGTTTTGAGCAAATTCACGATCTCGGCGCCGCCGTCGCGCGTGCGCTGCAGGATGGCCTCGACGCGCGCCTCCGTCGTCCAGCCCATCTTGATGAGATCGGGCAACGGAATGCCGGCGACGGTCGAATAGCGCACCAGCGGCACCATGGTGTCGCCATGGCCACCGAGCACGAAGGCGGTCACGTCTTCGATCGAAACCTTGAATTCGTCGGCGAGGAAATAGCGAAAGCGCGCCGAGTCGAGAACGCCCGCCATACCCACCACCATGTTCTTCGGCAGGCCGCAGGCGGTCTGCAGCGCCCAGACCATGGCGTCGAGCGGATTGGTAATGCAGATCACGAACGCCTTCGGCGCGTATTTGCGGATGCCGGCGCCGACCTGCGCCATCACCTTGAGATTGATGCCGAGAAGGTCGTCGCGGCTCATGCCGGGTTTGCGCGGCACGCCGGCGGTGACGATGATGACGTCGGCGCCTTCGATCCCTTCGTAGGAGCTGGCGCCGGCGATCTTGGCATCGAAATCCTCGACCGGCGAGGATTGGGCGATGTCGAGCGCCTTGCCCTGCGGAATGCCTTCGACCACGTCGAAGAGAACGATGTCGCCGAGTTCCTTCAACCCGGCGAGGAGAGCGAGCGTGCCGCCGATCTGGCCGGCTCCGATCAAAGCGATCTTCTTGCGTGCCATGGAAAGGAAAGTCCTGCTGGAGGGATGCGGAGCCGCAATATCGGGCCGCGGGGCCGCCTAGCCTCTAACCCGTTTGTAGAAGCCGCTCAAGCGCCGAAAGTTCATCCATTCTTCGCATTCAAGTTTCGACGATGCCGGTGGTGCTTCCGGTCACGTTCGAACCCCGTCTGCCATGCGGGAGCGCGAGATAGGCCGCCGAGCGCATCTCGTGTAGTCTCGACGCCGTACGGCGGAATTCGAACGCCTCGAAGCCTTCGGTCCCGGCATAAAGCTGGTCGGGCTCGGCCGCCGCCGATGCGATCAGCTTCACCGCGCTGTCATAGAGCGTGTCGATAAGAAGAATAAAACGCTTCGCCTCGTTGCGCTGCTCGGCGGCAATCACCGGGATGTTCTCGACAATCAGCGTGTGAAACGCGCGCGCAATCGCGACAAAGTCGCTTGCCCCGAGCGGCGCCTCACAAAGATCGTGGAAGGTAAAGCGCGCCGCACCGCCGCCCGCGCGCGGCACGTGGATCGTGCGCCCGAGATGCGGAAGCTCGAGCGGTGCGCCGCCTTCGGGACCCGCGAGCCGCCGCCAGGCGCGGTCGATTGCCGCGCGCGCCGCCTCGTCGGCGGGGACATGCCAGCTCGCGACGTCCCGCAATTTCTCCAACCGAAAATCGGTACGCGCTTCGAGCGAGACCACCTCCACCCGCTCCTCCAGGAGATGGATGAACGGAATGAACAGCGCGCGGTTAAGTCCGTCCTTGTAAAGCTCGGATGGCGGCGCGTTGGAGGTCGCGACTAAAACGACGCCCTGCGCGAACAATTTTTCGAATAGCCGCCCGAGGATCATTGCGTCGGCAATGTCGGTAACGAGAAACTCGTCGAAGCATAGAAGCGACGTTTCTCCGGCGATCCCGCTTGCCACGAATGCGATGGGATCGCTGTTTGTTATCTCTCCGGATTTCAACCTGTGCCGGGCATCCTGGATGCGCACGTGCACATCCGCCATGAATTCGTGAAAATGCGTGCGGCGCTTTTTCGCGGCCGGCGCGCCTTCAAAAAAAAGGTCCATCAGCATGGTCTTGCCGCGGCCGACATCGCCAAAGAGATAGACGCCGCGCGGCGGGGTCGCCGGACGCCGCGCCATCAACCAGCCGAGCGCGCCGGATTTGACGGGCGGGCGGTAGTCGGCGAGTTCGCGCTCGAGCCGCGCCAGGCAGCCGATCGCATGGAGCTGACCCGGATCGGGCTCGATCTCTTCGGCCGCGACCCGTGCGGCGTAGCGCTCCGCGATCGCCGCCATTCGAAAGAAAGCCCCCGGTGATTCCGACCGCGCGAGGCTTAGCGGCCCGTACCCGCCGCTTCAACGCCATAGGGATTACCGCAGAAACATGATTCTTGCGTGGTTTGCCGCGAAATCCCTCCGAAAATTGCCTGCCGGAGCCCTTTTCTTCGTTCGGCTGTCAAATCCGCGTCATGCTTTTGCTGCATAGCGGCAATACATTGATTTACAAGAATGAATCGCCCATATCCGGTGTGGATGAAGAACATCATGCACGACACTCCCGAGGCAGCTAGCGTGATCCGGAAGCTCTGGATCGGTGAAACCGACCGCTTCCGCGAGCATCTTTTGCGTCTCGATCCTGCAAGCCGCGCCAATCGCTTCGGAACTCCGGTCACCGATTACTTCATTGAGAAATACGCAACGAAGGCGCTGGGGCCGGATTCAGTCGTCCACGGCTTCTTCGTCGACGGCACCTTGCGCGGCTGTGCGGAGCTCCGCGTCTCCGCCGATCATGTTTCGAACGAGGCCGAAGCCGCCTTCTCGATCGAACAGCCGTGGCAGCATGTTGGCGTCGGCTCGGCGCTGATGGGGCGCACCATCCTCGCCGCGCGCAACCGCTCGATCCGCAAGCTCTATATGAACTGCCTATCCCATAATCATCCGATGCAGGCGATCGCGCGTAAATATGAGGCAGACCTGCGCTTCGAAGCGAACGACGTTGTCGCCGAAATCACCAATCCGCGGCCCGATCCGCTCTCGCTCTTCCGCGAATTCATGGCCGACGGCTATAGCTTCGCGACCGCGATCCTCGATGCGCAGAGCCGGATGCTGAAAGCGGCCTAAGCCCTTCGCCGGTATCCCGCACCGGATCGAAATCCATCACCCTCGAAATGATTTTCCGCTGGCAAACTGCGGCGCGCTACCGTTTGATGCGCCGCTGGCCGTTCCATCGGAGGCTACCCATGTCGAAAAGTGATAACGGCGACAACCGCGGCCCAACCGCGGGAACGTTCGGCGTTGCGCCGAACAATCCGCCAAGCCCGGCTCACAGCGGAATCCATCCCTCTCCGCTATCGAACCCGGTGCCGCAACCGGCGCCGATGCCAAAGCCAGTTGCCATGCCCGCGCCGCCGCCGGCGCCTAAAATGCCGGCCGTCAAAAAGAAGGCTGCCAAAAAGCGGCCAGCGAAGAAATCGAAGAAGGCGAACAAACGCGGCAAGAAGAAATCGATGAAAAAAACAAAGCGAAAGGCGAAGCGGGGCCGCAAGAAATCGAAGCGCTGAGCAAGCGGTCATCCGGTTTCAAGAATTTCGATCACTCGCGCGCTGAATTGGGCGCGCGACTTTTATTCACTGCATACCTAAGCGTGGCTGGCGTAACCGGCTGTATGATGGCCTTCCTGGAAATTGTGGAGAACGAGCATGCATCAACTTGCACTGAGCGTGAGCCTCGCCGCATGATCGCGACGACCGCCGCGAATGCCGCCGATGTCGGCATACCCGCCTGCGACGACTTTCTAGCTAAGTACGAGGCTTGCGTGAGCGGCAAGATACCGGCCGCGCAACAACCGGCCTTCAAGGCCCAGCTCGATCAGCTTCGCGCGTCCTGGGCTGCGGCCGCCCAAAATCCGAGCGCGCGGCCGTCGCTCGAAGCCGCCTGTAAGCAAACCGCTGATCAAATGAAAGCATCGATGACGCCCTACGGATGCTCGTTCTAATCCAGTCAGCAGCTCCAACAGCGAACGGCGCCCCAACGGGACACTCCCTTGGGCGCCGTTTTTCATTCGGCAGGCAACGCGCACCTACAATTGCCGTTCGACCATCTTTTTCTTGATCTGCGCGATCGCCTTCGCGGGGTTCAGCCCCTTGGGGCAGGCCTGCGAGCAATTCATGATGGTGTGGCAGCGATAGAGCCGGAACGGATCTTCGAGGAAATCGAGCCGCTCGCCGGTCGCCTCGTCGCGTGAATCGGAGATCCAGCGATAGGCCTGCAATAGCGCCGCCGGCCCCATATAGCGCTCGGGATTCCACCAATAGCTCGGGCACGATGTCGAGCAGCAAGCGCACAGAATGCACTCGTAGAGTCCGTCGAGCTTCTCACGCTCCTCGTGGCTTTGCAGCCACTCCTTCTGGGGAGCCGGTGTCTCGGTGTGCAGCCAGGGCTGGATCGCCGCGTACTGGGTGTAAAAATTCGAGAGATCCGGGACGAGGTCCTTGATCACCGGCTGATGCGGCAACGGATAGATCTTCACCGGCGCCGCCACGTCGTCGATCGCCTGTGTGCAGGCGAGCGTGTTCAGACCGTCGATATTCATCGCGCAGGAGCCGCACACGCCCTCGCGGCACGAGCGGCGAAAGGTCAGCGTCGCGTCGATCTTGTTCTTGATCCAGATGATGGCGTCAAGAATCATCGGCCCGCAATCGTCGCGGTCGACGAAATAAGTGTCGATGCGCGGATTCTCGCCGTCATCCGGATCCCAGCGATAGATGCGGAACTCGGTCAGGCGTTTGGCGCCCGCGGGCTTCGGCCAGACTTTGCCCGCTTTCACCTTGGAATTTTTCGGCAGCGTCAGTTCGACCATGGTGTCCGCCTCAGTAAACCCGTTTCTTCGGCTCGATGTACTGCACTTCGTTCGTCAGCGTGTAGGCATGCACCGGCCGGTCGTCGAGCTTGGTCTTGCCGGTCTTATCGTCGAACCAAGACAACGTGTGCTTCATCCAGTTCTTGTCGTCGCGCTCGGGAAAGTCCTCGCGCGCATGCGCGCCGCGCGATTCTTGCCGGTTTAGCGCCGACTCCATCGTGACCACCGCTTGTGCGATCAGATTGTCGAATTCGAGTGTCTCGACGAGGTCCGAATTCCAGATTAGCGAGCGGTCGCTGACATGGATGTCGGAGGTGCCCGCGAACACATCATGGATGAGCCGCGAGCCTTCGCTCAGCACCTCGCCGGTGCGGAACACGGCGCAATTCTTCTGCATCACCTTTTGCATCTTGACGCGCAGTTCCGCGGTCGGGGTCGCACCCTTGGCGTTGCGGAAGCGGTCGAGCCGCGAAATCGCGTAGTCGGTCGCCGCGGCCGGCAGATCCGGCGGAGTCTCGCCGGGATGCACGATCTCGGCGCAACGCGCCGCCGCCGCGCGCCCGAACACGACGAGGTCGACCAAGGAGTTCGAGCCGAGCCGGTTCGCGCCATGCACCGAGACGCAGGCCGCCTCGCCAATCGCCATCAGGCCGGGCACGATTTGATCGGCATTGCCGTTCGATTTCGTCAGGGCCTCGCCATGGAAGTTCGTCGGGATGCCCCCCATGTTGTAGTGCGCCGTCGGCAAGATCGGAATCGGCTCCTTGGTGAGATCGACGCCGGCGAAAATCTTCGCGCTTTCCGAAATGCCGGGCAGCTGCTCGTGCAAGATTTTCGGATCGATGTGGTCGAGGTGAAGGTAGATGTGATCCTTCTCCTTGCCGACGCCGCGGCCCTCGTGAATTTCGATCGTCATCGCGCGCGAGACAACGTCGCGCGAGGCGAGGTCCTTGGCCGAAGGGGCGTAGCGCTCCATGAAGCGCTCGCCTTCGGAATTGGTGAGATAACCACCCTCGCCGCGCGCGCCCTCGGTGATGAGGACACCGGCACCGTAAACGCCCGTCGGGTGGAATTGCACGAACTCCATGTCCTGCAGCGGCAAGCCCGCACGCAGCACCATGGCGTTACCGTCGCCGGTGCAGGTGTGGGCCGAGGTGCAAGTAAAATAGGTGCGGCAGTAGCCGCCGGTCGCGAGCATCGTCATCTGCGCGCGAAAGCGATGGATGGTGCCGTGCTCCATGTCGAGGGCGACGACGCCGCAGCAGCGGCCTTCGTCGTCCATCAAAAGATCGATCGCGAAAAATTCGATGAAAAATTCGGCACTGTGCTTGAGCGCGGCGCCATAAAGCGTGTGCAGCATGGCGTGGCCGGTGCGGTCGGCGGCGGCACAGGTGCGTTGCGCGGTTCCCTTGCCGTAATGCGTGGTCATGCCGCCGAACGGCCGCTGGTAGATTTTTCCTTCTTCGGTGCGCGAGAACGGCACACCCCAGTGTTCGAGTTCGTAGACCGCCGCCGGCGCCTGGCGGCAGAGATATTCGATCGCGTCCTGGTCGCCGAGCCAGTCCGAGCCCTTGACGGTGTCGTACATATGCCAGCGCCAGTCGTCCTCGCCCATGTTACCGAGTGCTGCGGCAATGCCGCCCTGCGCCGCTACCGTGTGCGAGCGCGTCGGAAACACCTTGGTGATGCAGGCGGTCTTGAGTCCGGCCTCGGCACAGCCAACGACCGCGCGCAGGCCCGAACCGCCGGCGCCGACCACGATCACGTCATAGACATGATCGGTGACCGGGTAGGCGAGGCCTAGAGCCGCGGGCGCCGCTTGCTGTTTGCCGTTTGCCGCCATCGCTACAGTCCGAAATTGATCTTCAGGATCGCGTAAACCGCAGCGATGGCGACCGCGAGGGTAAAGAAGGTGTTGGCCATCAACAGCAGGATTTTTCGCAGCTCCGTATGAACGTAATCCTCGATGATCACTTGCATGCCGATCCGCATATGGATGAGCACCGACATCAGCGCGGCCAAAAGGATCATCGCGACAAATGGGTTGGAAAGTGTCGCGATCACGCTTGCCTGACTCGATCCGACGAGGCTCACGATCACCACGAGAAACGCGATGATGAGCGGCAAATTCGCGATACCCGTGAGCCGCTGCATCCAGAAATGCTCGGTGCCGGAATGGGCGGTGCCTAATCCACGCACACGGGCGAAGGGGGTTTTCATCGCTACGCTCCCTCAGCCCTTGAACATGTAGCCGAGCATCCACACAGCAAGCGTCAGCACCACCGAGCCGACGAGCGTCGCGTAGGCGAGGAACTCGCGTTCACCCGGCTCGAGGCCGTGCGCCGTGTCCCAGATAAAATGACGTATGCCGCCGAGCATATGGTGCAGAAGCGCCCAAGTGTAGCCAAACAGCACAAGCTGGCCGAACCAGGAGGCGAAGAAGGCGCTCACGATATCGAATTGCTTGGCCGAGCTCGAAGCGGCGAGCAGCCACCAGACCAGAAGCAGCGTGCCGAAATAGAGCGCGCTGCCGGTGATCCGGTGCACGATCGACATCGCCATCGTGATCGAGAAGCGATAGATGCCAAGATGCGGCGAGAGCGGGCGCTCGATCTGGACTTTGGGCTCGGCCATCAAGGCTCTCCAATTCCATTCGATAGCGGGACGCTTGAATCATCCCGGCTGGAGCGGCAATTCATCGAATAGGGAACGCGTTTCTCGGCATGCTTCGCCTAAAGCGAAGGTACTATCCCGAAACTGGACCACAATCCTTATTGCGCGTAGGCTGCCTTCGTTAAATACGAAGGTAGTGTGCCATGCGCTTCGATTTGGCCGATCTCGGCCTGTTTCGCGACGTGGTCGAGGCGGGCAGCATCACGCACGGCGCCGCACGGGCGCATCTCGCGCTCGCGGCGGCAAGCACGCGCATCCGCAACATGGAGCAAGCGATCGGCGCTCCCCTCCTGCTGCGCGGCCGCCAGGGCGTGACGCCGACCCAGGCCGGCCGCACGCTGCTGCAACACGCGCGCACCATGCTGCAGCAGGCGGAACGCCTGCGCGAGGATCTCGGCGCCTATGCCGGCGGCTTGGCGGGCCAGATCCGCGTGCTCTCCAACACCAATGCGTTGACCGAGTTCCTGCCTGAGGCCTTGAGCTCGTTTCTCACCGCGCATCCCCATGTGAGCGTCGATCTCGAGGAGCGCTTGAGCGACGAGATCGTCGGGTTGATCGCCGAAGGCGTCGCCGATCTCGGCATCGTCGCCGGCACAGTCGACGCCGGCGCGCTCGAAACCTATCCATTCCGCAAGGACCGCTTCGTGCTCGTGGTTGCCCGCGATCATCCGCTCGCCAAACGCGCGCGGATCGGCTTTGCGCAGGTGCTCGATAGCGATTTCGTGGGGCTCGACCGGGCAAGCGCGCTGCAGCGATTTCTCGCCGACAAAGCGGCGCGTATCGGACGGCCGCTCCGGCTGCGGGTGCAGCTGCGAAGTTTTGACGCGGTCTGCCGCCTGGTCGAGTGCAATGTCGGAATTGGCATCGTGCCGGAGACCACGGCGCGCCGCACCGCGCGGGCTATGGGGATTGTCGCGGTTGCCCTCACCGACCCGTGGGCCGTCCGCGACCTCACGATCTGCGTGCGTGGCATGCACGAATTGCCGCCCTTTGCGCGCCTGCTCGTGGAGCATTTGCGGGCCGCGTGAGCGGCGCCAAATCGGTTTACGGTTGAATAAGCCATTGCAACTAGGCTTCGGGCGTGGGGAATCGGGTTACAAGACGGCGGCTACCGACAGAAAACCGGCACATTCCCGTTGAATATCGCCGGCGAAGACTGTCTTCGGTGAGGGGCTTGAATCGCCATATGAAACGCTTGCGGGCCCTCGTTTTAGCGCTGCTCGCCATTGCGCCGGCCGCCTCTGTTGCGCGCGCCGACGAGGAACGAACCTTGCTCCTCGACGGCGCTCAGCGAAACTATCGTATCCATCTACCGCCAAACCCGGGCGGTTCCGGTCCCGTAGTCATTGCCCTTCACGGCATGTTGCAATCCGCCGATGGGATGGATTCTTATCTCGGCCTCAATCTCGTTGCCGATCGCGAGAATTTCACCGTCGTCTATCCCTACGGCCTCGGCAATGCCTGGAAGGATGGACGCAATCCGGCGCTGCGCATGACCTTTTGGTCGCCGCCCGGCGACGATGTCGAGTTCCTCAGCAAGCTCGTGCAGACGCTCGTCGAGCAGCGGATCGCCGACCCCGGACGCGTTTATCTCGTCGGTCTTTCGAACGGCGGCTACATGACCTACCGCATGGCGTGCGAACGGCCCGATCTGTTCGCGGCCTTCGCAACCTTGAGCGCGACGGTGCCGACCACCTATCGAACGTCTTGCAAACCGGGCCGCGCGGTGCCGGTTCTCATGATCAACGGCACGGCGGACATGATCGTGCCTTTCTACGGCAATTCCCTTCCCGGCGTGATGTCGCTCTATCCGGTGATGTACACGGCGAAGCTTTTTGCCGAATTGGACGGCTGCGCCAATGCCATGGAGTCCGCCGTACCCAGTCACGGCTCAGGCGGCGCTACGTCCGTGACCTTGATATACTGGTCGAATTGCCGGGACCGCTCGGCGGTGGTTCTGTTTCGCGTCAATAATGGCGGCCACCAATCGCCGTCGATCGGACCCGGGCGCGAAACACCGATGGCATCGCGCATGCTCGGCATGCGCAATCACGATATCGACGCGGCTGAAGAAGTCTGGGCGTTTTTCCGCCACTACGATCTCTCGACTACATCCGGCCTTCAGCGCGGGACAAGCGCCCAGTAATCGAGATCGAGAATCACGGCGGGATCGTATTCCTCGCGTTGCCGATCGGGAAAATCGGCGCACGGCCTGTCCTTGGTCGCGATGGTGCGGAGCCGCAGCGCGCCGATATCCTTACGCCCGCGAATTTCCTGCCGCTCCAGCACTTCGCTCCAGGCGAATACGGTGCATCCCGCGAATAGCGGTGCCACGTGCCGGCCGCCATTGATCGCCGCCACATGAAAGGCGTTGGCGAGCCCGTTGAACGAAAGCACCCGCGCAAGCGAAATCACATGACCGCCATAGATCAGCCGGCGGCCGAAGCGGCCTTTGCTCTCAGTGAACTGATTGAAGTGGACGCGCGCGGTGTTCTGATAGAGCCGCGTCGCGATCTGATGTTCGGCCTCCTCGACCGTCATGCCGTCGCGATGATCGATCTTTTCGCCGGGCTTATAGTCGGCGTAGCGCCGCGCGCTGCCGGCGAGCGAGTAATCGTAAGCCTTGGATTTCAGCTTCGGCACGGCGCGGCCGAGGGCCGCCGGCTCGACCTTGTCGGGAAGCTTTGGCACGCTCGGGCTCGGGGCAGCGGCCGCTTCGTCGCGCTTTCGCACCATCACCCAGCGCACATAGTCGAGCACCGCCATACCCTTCTGATTGAACCCCTTGGAGCGAACGTAGACGACGCCCGACTGGCGGTTGGAATTTTCGCGCAGTCCAATCACCTCGGAGACGGCGGAAAGCGTATCACCTGGATAGACCGGCGCCAGAAAGCGGCAATCGGCGTAGCCGAGATTGGCGATGGCGTTTAGCGAAATGTCGGGCACCGTCTTGCCGAACACGATGTGAAACACGAGCAGGTCGTCGATCGGCGCGCGCGGGTAGCCGATTTTCTTCGCGAAAGTATCGGCCGATTGCACCGCGAAGCGCGCACCGAACAATCCGTTATAAAGCGCGACATCGCCCGTAGTGAGCGTGCGCGGCGTAGCGTGCTTGATCACCTGGCCGAGGCGAAAATCCTCGAAGAAATGGCTCGAACCCTTTTCGCTCATGCGGCTCACGCTCTCGCCGCGATCGCATCGTGAAGCGCCACCGTGCGGCGCGCGATCTCGGCATGCAGCAACTCGACCATGCGCCCGTCGACCGTGATCACGCCCTTGCCGGCGTTTTCAGGCGTGGCGAAGGCGGCGACGATTTTCTTCGCCTGCGCGACCTCGGCCTCGGCCGGCGAGTAGGCCGCGTTGCATGGCTCGACCTGCGAGGGGTGGATAAGGGTCTTGCCGTCGAAGCCGAGATTTCGCCCGTCCTCGCACTCGCGCGCAAAGCCGGCCGTATCTTGAATGTCGTTGAACACGCCGTCGAGCACGTCGAGGCCGTGGGCCCGCGCCGCGAGGATCACCGTCGAAAGTGCCGCGAGCATCGGCAGCCGCCCGGGAACGATGCGCGCGCGCGTTTCCTTCGCGATGTCATTGGTGCCGAGCACGAGCACGACGAGCCGCATCTTCGGATCGCGCCCCGCCGCCGCGATGAAATTCGCGTCGAGCACGCCGAGCGGCGTCTCGATCATCGCCCACAGCGCGAGACCGGACGGCGCTTTCAAATCAGCGAGCTTGTGGGCAACGAACGCTACTTCTTCCGGCGAGGAAATTTTCGGTACCAGCACCGCGTCGGGTCCGGCGGTGACAGCTGCCGCGAGATCTTCGTCGATCCAGGCGGTATCGAGCCCGTTCGTGCGCAACACCACCTCGCGCGGACCGAAGCCCCTGGCCTTGATCGCGGCCGCCGCTTGTTCGCGCGCGGTCTTCTTCGCATCGGGCGCGACCGCATCCTCGAGATCGAGAATGATGACATCGGCCGGCAGCGTGCGCGCCTTTTCGAGCGCGCGCGCGTTCGAGGCCGGCATGTAAAGTGCACTGCGACGCGGGCGGATGGCGGTTGTCATGGAGATCGTCGGGAAAAAGATGCTACAAGTGGAGGTTAGCCCGCCGGTTGCGGCCATGCCACCCTTCCTCCGAAAGCTGTTGCTGGAAATTTAAGCGGGCCATGAACAATTTTCCGATCGCCGGAATCGACGGCTGCCCGGGCGGCTGGATTGTCGTCGCGCGCGAGCGGCCCGGCCGGCCCGCAAAAGTCGAGCGCATCGATCGCGTCGAGCGCCTATTCGTAGGCGCCGGACCGAAGGTGGCCGCGATCGATATCCCCATCGGCTTGCCGGAGCGGACCGGGACGAAAGGCCGCACACCCGAACGGCTCGTGCGGTCCTATCTCGGCGAGCGTCAATCGAGCGTCTTCTCGATCGCTTCCCGCGCCGCGGTCTATGCCGGCGTCGACCCCGCGATTCCCGAGGCGGATCGCTACCGCCGCGCCGGTGCGATCGCGCGCGAGACATCCGACGAGCAAAAGGCCATCGCCAAACAAGCCTTTCATATTTTCCCGAAAATCGTCGAGGTCGATGTCCTTTTGCGCGCTCGCGCCGATCTCGTTTCCCGTCTTTACGAGTGCCATCCGGAAGTCGCGTTCTGGGCAATGAACGGCGAGCGGGCGCTCACCGAGCCCAAAAAAGTGAAAGGCCGGCCTTATGCGCCCGGACTCGATCGCCGCCGGCGGCTTCTCGCCGCCGAGGGTTTTGACGAAGCAATCATGAGCGAAGAACTCGCGCGCACGCTAAAAGCAGGTGCCGACGATCTCATCGATGCTTGTGCCGCCTGCTGGAGTGCGGCGCGGATCGCTGAGGGCAAAGCGATCTCGTTTCCCGACCCGCCGGAGCGGGACGCGTTCGGCCTGCCGATAGCGATTTGGGCTTAGCGCGGCTTAGGCCGCCTTCTTCTTCGGCGACAACAGTTTGCGATTGACGAGGATCTCGGCGATCTGAACCGTGTTCAGCGCGGCACCCTTGCGGAGATTATCGGCGACACACCAGAACGAGAGGCCGTGCTTCACGGTCTTATCCTCGCGGATGCGCGAGACGTAAGTGGCATCCTCGCCCACTACCTCGAAGGGCGTCACGTAGCCGCCGAGCTCGCGCTTGTCGACGACGAGTATGCCGGGTGCGGTGCGTAAAATCTCGCGCGCCTGATCGGCCGAAATCGCCTTCTCAAACTCGACATTGACCGCCTCGGAGTGACCGATGAAGACCGGCACCCGCACGCAAGTCGCGACCACTTCGATCCTGGGGTCGAGAATCTTCTTCGTCTCCTCGACCATCTTCCACTCTTCCTTGGTCGAGCCGTCTTCCATAAAGACGTCGATCTGCGGGATGACGTTGAAAGCGATCCGCTTCGGGAACTTATTCCCCTCCGGCGTGTCGGAAACGAAGATTGCGCGCGTTTGCGCGAACAACTCGTCCATCCCCTCCTTGCCCGCGCCGGAGACCGATTGATAGGTCGCGACCACGACGCGCTTGACGATGGCCCGGTCGTGCAGGGGCTTCAGCGCCACCACGAGCTGCGTGGTCGAGCAGTTCGGATTGGCGATGATGTTCTTCTTCTTGAAGCCAACGATCGTGTCGGCATTGACCTCGGGCACCACCAAGGGCACGTCCGGATCGTAGCGCCAGTAGGAGGAATTATCGATCACGACGCAGCCCTTGGCTGCGATCTTCGGCGCCCATTCCTTCGAAGTGGCCGAACCCGCGGACATCAGGCAAAGGTCGGTGTCGGAGAAATCGTGGTTCTCGAGCGCCTTCACCTTCAGGGTGCGGTTACCATAAGAGACCTCGACGCCCATCGAGCGGCGCGAAGCGAGCGGCACCACCTCGTCGGCGTCGAATCCGCGCTCGGAAAGGGTCGTGAGCATCTCCCGGCCCACATTGCCGGTGGCTCCCGCGACCGCGACTTTGTAACCCATTGTTCACTCTCTGCCGAAATTTGGCCGCAACCATGGCCGTCCGGAAACCAAAAGTGAGCGGCTTCTACGCGAGAACCGTCGCAATCGCAACGCCAGCCTTCAGGAGAGGTATAAGGCGTGGAACCGCTTGAAACGCGGGTCACTTTTGCTGGCCCGCTCACGTACGAATGCACTCGCTTAGCGCCGCGCCCGCCGCTTACGTTTGCGCGCGCGTTTGCGTTTTTGCGCGCGTCCATCTTCCTCGCCATCGCCGGCGGCACCGCCGTTCTCGGCTACGACTTTATCGGCTCGACGCCCGCGGCTTCCTTCGTGGCGCCGACGCAGGACACTCATCCCGCCTGGATCGAAGTGCCGCGCGCGGCCGGCGCCTTCGCCGTGTCGATGCAGGGCCTCGACCCCGCCCAGTCGAGCTATCTCGTGCGCCGCCATCGCGACGGGGGCGGCCGCAAGGACCTGATGACCTTCGGCGCGTCGGACGACATAAACGCTTACGTCCGCATCGAATTCTATCGTCCGGGCACGGAAGGCGAGGCCATCGCCGATCCGCTCGACGCGGTCGCGGTAATCGCGGGTGATTCCAGAATCAACGCCGAGCTTTCGGAAACGCCGAGCACACTGAAAACGAAATTCGGCGAGCTCTCGGTGATCGACATGAAAATCGCTAGCATCGAAGGCGAACGCGCTTGTGTCGCCATCGCCGGGGCGTGGGACGATCCGCGTTTCGGCATGGTCGCATGGTGGTGCAATGCGGGCCCGGAAATGGTGCCGCACGGCCAGCTTGCCTGCCTCGTCGACCGGCTTACCTTGATGAGCGCGGGCGGTGACGAAAAACTCGCGTCCTTTTTCGCCAAGGCCGAATTGAAGCGCAATTTCTGCGGCGTCAACGGGCCGATTATAGCCGCCACGCCAAAACGGCTAGAAGACTGGATTTCGCAAAAGACGGGGCCACCACTGCGCGGCCGCATCGCCGGGCGCTAATCGATTCTTGCCCGGTTGCGTGAACGATTTTCGCGCTATTGCGTTCTATAAAAGCAGGCTATTCTAGCCTCGTCGTCCGAATAACGAGAGAGGCGTCCATGCGTTTTGCGTCTTTTGCCGCTCTTGCCGCAGCGTTTGCGCTGCTTGCCTCGAGCCTTCCCGCCGGCGCCAAGGATTATGAACATAAGCGCACCCGCATCATCATTCAGAAGCGCAGCTATCTCGACGCCGGCACGAGCGTGAAGCCGGGCACTGCCCGCTACACGAATTATCTCCTGCCGCTCGATAGCCGTTTCATGAATTACGGCCCGCCGAACTTCAACGTCAATACGCGCTTCCCGCTGCCGGGGCCATTCGAACTTCCGGGCTATCCCAACTACTAAGCGCTCAAGCGGCGAGACGCTCGATCTCGCTGAGGATCGCACTCCCCATTTCCGCAGTACCGACGCTGGTCGCGCTGTCGCCGCGAATGTCGGCGGTGCGCATGCCCTTCGCGAGCGCGCCGGCGATTGCCTGCTCGACAAGATCCGCTTCCTTCGCCATGCCGAATGAATAACGAAGCGCCATGCCGAAGGAGCCCATCATGGCGATCGGATTGGCGAGGCCCTTACCCGCGATATCGGGCGCCGAGCCATGCACCGGCTCGTAGAGCGCACGCCGTTTCTTTGTTTTCGCGTCGATCTCGCCGAGCGAAGCGGAAGGCAGCATACCAAGCGAGCCCGTGAGCATCGCGGCAACGTCCGAAAGCATGTCGCCGAAGAGGTTGTCGGTGACGATCACGTCGAACTGCTTCGGGTTGCGTACGAGCTGCATGCCGAGCGCGTCGGCGAGCTGATGCTCGAGCTCCACGTCCTTGTATTCGCGCGTGTGCACCTGGTTCACGACCTCGTGCCAGAGCACGCCCGTTTTCATCACGTTGCGCTTCTCGGATGAAGTCACCTTGTTGCGCCGCTTGCGCGCAAGCTCGAAGCCGACGCGGGCGATGCGCTCGATTTCGTAGGTGTCATAGACCTGCGTGTCGATCGCGCGCTTCTGGCCGTTGCCGAGATCGGTGATGGTTTTCGGCTCGCCGAAATAAACGCCCCCCGTCAACTCGCGCAGAATGACGATATCGAGGCCTTCCACCAACTCGCGCTTCAGGCTCGAGGCATCGGCGAGCGCCGGATAGCAAATCGCCGGCCGAATGTTGGCGAAGAGGCCGAGGTCCTTGCGGAGCCGCAACAGCCCGGCTTCGGGCCGCGCGTCGTAGGGCACCTTGTCCCACTTCGGCCCGCCGACCGAGCCGAACAAGATGGCGTCGGCCGCGAGCGCTTTTTGCATCGCGGCTTCCGAAATCGCCTTGCCGTGAGCGTCGTAGGCGGCACCCCCGACGAGTTCTTCTTCGATCGAAAACGATGCGAGCCCGCGCCGCTCGAAGAACGCGATCACGCGCTTCGCCTCGGCCATCACCTCGGGCCCGATGCCGTCGCCGGGAAGCAGCAGAAGCTTGAAAGCCGCCATCGGCTTCAGACCCACGGCCTTTTGCCGGCCGCCTTTTTCTCGAAGCTTTCAATCTTCGATTTCTTTTCCATGGTGAGGCCGATGTCGTCGAGGCCATTCAGCAAGCAATGCTTGCGGAACGGGTCGATATCGAACTTGATCGTGCCGCCATCGGGGCCGCGGATTTCCTGCTGCGCGAGATCCACCGTGAGCGTTGCGTTGGCGCCGCGGTCGGCGTCGTCGAAGAGCTTGGCGAGATCCTCGGGCGACACCGTGATCGGCAAAATGCCGTTTTTGAAACAGTTGTTGTAGAAAATATCGGCGAACGAGGTCGAGATTACGCAGCGGATGCCGAAATCGAGGAGTGCCCACGGCGCGTGCTCGCGCGAGGAGCCGCAGCCGAAATTGTCGCCCGCCACCAAAATTTTGGACTTGCGATAGGCCGGCTGGTTGAGGACGAAGCTGGGATTCTCGCTGCCGTCGTCCTTGTAGCGAAGCTCCGCGAACAGGCCCTTGCCGAGGCCGGTGCGCTTGATGGTCTTCAGATATTGCTTCGGGATGATCTTGTCGGTGTCGACATTGACGATCTTGAGGGGTGCGGCGACGCCCTCGAGCACGGTGAATTTTTCCATGGCGGTTTACGGGCTCGAAAAATGGGTTTCTGCCCGGCTTTCTAGCCGGTTACGCCGTCCGGTCAAAGCCCCGGCGCCGCGCTCCATTCGAACGCGGCGCCGGCTTCAAGGATCGGAACGAAAGAATTAGCGACGTCTTTTCCCGCCGTATTCCAGCAGGAGAAGCGGGAAAGCCGTAATCACGATGGCGATGATCGCTGGCAAGATCCATTCGGCCGGCGGCTGGTTCGCCACCACATAGGTCATGTAGACGATCGGCAGAAACAGGAAGATCGCCGTCCAAGAGCCGGGCGAGAACTGTTGCGAGCGGATCATCGGCCAGATGTGGAAGACAAGCGCGTTGATTAGCAGGAACACGGCGAAGGCGCGCGCGGCAACCGGAAAGGTTCCGATCAGGACCGCGGCGATCACGCCGAGCACGAAAAATACCCGGGCGATGATCCGGTAATGATCGACATCCATCGAAAGCTTCAGTGACTTCTTCATCGATGAGTGCCAATCAAGGATGCGCTCTTCCATAATGTGCAGTGCGTAGGCTGCGACTGCGAGCCAGGCGAGTACGTCGGCGCTCCACATGGTCGTTTCCCCCTATGCTTGTTGATTTGCGAAAAATACCACGCCGCCGGGATTGAAACCAGCGGCTGCGTGTTAGCGATTTTGCACTGTATCAGACTCGGTTTCGATGCGTTGCATGTCCTCGTCGGAGAGTCCGAAGTGATGGCCGATCTCGTGCACCAGCACATGCGTGACGATCGCGCCGAGCGTTTCCTCGTGCTCGGCCCAATAATCGAGGATCGGCCGGCGGTAGAGGTGAATCATGTTGGGGAGCCTGCCCGTCTCAGCGACGGCGCCGTCTTGCGGCAGCCCGATGCCAATGAAGAGCCCGAGAATATCGAACGGGCTGTCGAGGTTCATCTCTTTGATCACGTCGTCAGCCGGGAAATCCTCGACCCGAATGACCGCACTATCGCAGAGTCTGCGGAACCGCGCGGGCAGCCGCGCATAGGTCGCCTCGGCCAATTCCTCGAAATCTGCGAGCGAAGGCGCCTTCAAGCCACGCCACGGATCTTTATTCGGTCGGTTCATGCCAAGCCGAGCCTTGGTTGCCGAAGAAGCGCTTGTGAATACCGCGCTATTGCTTGCAGCGCTCCGGTCGAACCATCATAGCGGATTCGGAATTGATAAGGAGCCGCGAGGGGACGAATGCGTGAAACTTGAGAGGAAAATCGATGTTGAGAAAATTGATGCTGATCGCCGCCGCTCTCCTTGCGTTGACGCTCGCCCATTCTTATTCGCCGCCGGCCGAGGCCGTTCCGCTTTACCTTGACGCGGCCGCCAACCGCACGGACGCCGGCGCCATTTTCGTGCGCCGGCATTACTGGTCTTGGCGCTACCAGCAACGGCAAACCGGCGTCGCGGTATTCATCGTTCCGGGTCTCTATTGGGGGCCGGCTTGGTGGGATCCAACTTATTCGCAGTTGTGCTGGAAAAAGGCCCGCCCCTGCCGCGGCTGCGCGGAGAATTGGATCTTCGTCTGTTAAAATCAGAACTCGCGCGCTCAGGCTTTCGGCCATTCGCGCACATCGACGAAGCGACCGGCAATCGCTGCCGCCGCCGCCATCGCGGGCGAAACGAGATGGGTGCGGCCCTTGTGGCCCTGACGGCCCTCAAAGTTGCGGTTCGAGGTCGAGGCGCAGCGCTCCTCGGGCTTGAGCTTGTCCGGATTCATGCCGAGGCACATCGAACAGCCGGGCTCGCGCCAGTCGAAGCCCGCCGCCTTGAAAATCTTGTCGAGGCCTTCGGCCTCGGCCTGCGCCTTCACGAGACCCGAGCCCGGCACGATCATCGCGCTCACGCCGTCGTGCACTTGGCGGCCCTCGACGATTCTCGCGACGAGGCGCAGATCCTCGATGCGGCCATTGGTGCAAGAGCCGATGAAAATCTTTTCGAGCGCGATATCCGTGATCTTGGTGCCGGGCGTGAGCCCCATATATTCGAGGGCGCGCTGTTTGGAGAGGCGCCGCGACTCGTCGTCGATTTCAGCCGGATCGGGCACGACGCCCATCACCGAAACCACATCCTCCGGGCTCGTGCCCCAGCTCACGATCGGCGGCAGCGAGGCGGCGTCGAGCTTCACTTCGGTTTCGAATACGGCGCCGCTGTCGGAAAAAAGCGTTCCCCAATGGCGCACGGCTTCGTCCCAAATCTTGCCTTTAGGCGACTTCGGCTTGCCCTTGAGATAGGCGAAGGCTTTCTCGTCCGGCGCGATCATGCCGGCACGGGCGCCGCCCTCGACCGACATGTTGCAAACTGTCATCCGCCCTTCCATCGAGAGCGCGCGGATTGCCTCGCCCGCATATTCGATCACGCGGCCGGTGCCACCGCCGGTGCCGATCTCGCCGATGATCGCGAGGATGATGTCCTTGGCGCCGACGCCGTGCGGCAGTTTACCGTCGACGCTCACGCGCATGTTTTTCGCTTTGTTCTGGATCAGTGTTTGCGTCGCGAGCACGTGCTCGACTTCCGACGTGCCGATGCCATGCGCGAGCGCCCCGAAGGCGCCGTGCGTCGAAGTGTGGCTGTCGCCGCAAACGATGGTGGTGCCCGGCAGCGTGAAGCCCTGCTCCGGCCCGATGATGTGAACGATGCCCTGCCGGCGGTCGCGCTCGTGGAAATACTCGATGCCGAACTCGCGCGCGTTCTTGGCGAGCGTTTCGACTTGCAACGCCGATTCGGGATCGTCGATCCCCTTCGAGCGGTCGGTGGTCGGAATGTTGTGATCGACCACCGCGAGCGTCTTCTCCGGCGCACGCACCTTGCGGCCGGTCATACGCAAGCCCTCGAACGCCTGCGGGCTCGTCACTTCATGCACGAGATGCCGGTCGATATAGAGCAGCGCGGTGCCGTCGGGCTGCGTGTCGACGAGATGATCGTCCCAGATTTTGTCGTAGAGCGTGCGCGGCTGCATTCTAGCCTTACTCCGCTTTGGCCTCCGCAGGTGCGGCAGCAAGAGCGGTCTTCGGCGCTCGACCGGCTTCCGCGGCCTCGCCGATCTCGGTGGTGAAGTCCTGCTTCTCGCCGATCCTCGCCTTCTTGCCGCGACGCTCGCGCAGGTAATAGAGCTTGGCGCGGCGCACCTTGCCGCGGCGCACGACCTCGAGCGAGTCGATCATCGGCGAATAGAGCGGGAACACGCGCTCGACGCCTTCGCCATAGGAAATCTTGCGTACGGTGAAGCTCTCGTTCAACCCCGCGCCCGAGCGGCCGATGCAAACGCCTTCATAGGCTTGAATGCGGGTGCGATCGCCTTCGACCACCTTGACGTTGACGAGCACGGTGTCGCCCGGCGCAAATTCCGGCATTTGCTTGCCTTGGCTGACGCGCGCCATCTCTTCGCGCTCTAGAGTCTGAATGATGTCCATGGCTTCCAACCTTCGCGCCCGATCCTTCGGGACCGCGTAATGCGGATAATGTCCTTACGGGATGGGCGGGCTAATACGCCAATCCAGGCCTTTTGTCATGCCTTTTTGGGCGGGTCGTCCTTGCGCTTACCCCACAGGTCCGGACGGCGTTCACGCGTCGCTTTTTCCGCCTGTTCCCGCCGCCAGGCCGCAACTTTGCCGTGATGGCCGGAGTTCAGCACTTCCGGGATCGGCCGGCCCTCGAATTCCTGCGGCTTGGTGTAATGCGGATATTCCAGCAGGCCCGCCTCGAAACTCTCTTCGGCGTGCGAAGCCTCCTTGCCCATTACCCCCGGCAGCAGCCGCACGCAGGCATCGATCAGCACCAAGGCCGCGATCTCGCCGCCCGAGAGCACATAGTCGCCGATCGAGATTTCCTCGAGCCCCCGCATTTCGACCACCCGCTCGTCCACCCCCTCGAATCGACCGCTGACGAGTACGACGCCGGGACCTGCCGCGAGTTCGCGCACGCGCGATTGCAGCAGTGGCTTTCCGCGCGGCGTGAGCAAAATACGAGAGCGAAGGTCGCTCGCCGGAGCTGCTGCATCGATCGCCCGCGCCAACACGTCGGCGCGCATCACCATGCCGGGCCCGCCACCCGCCGGGGTGTCGTCGACCGAGCGGTGCTTGTCGGCGGCGAAATCGCGGATGTCGATCGCCTCACACGACCAGATTTTTTGGCCGAGCGCTCGGCCTGCGAGGCTCGCGCCGAGCGGGCCGGGGAAAAGCTCGGGGAAAATCGTGAGCACGCTCGCGCGCCACATGGTCAGCCTTTGGTGTTATCGTCGAACAAGCCCTGCGGCGGATCGGCGACGATCCGGCCGCCCTTCACGTCGATTAGCGGAACGAAAGGATCGATGAACGGAAGCAGCGCGGTTTTTCCGCCGTTCGCGAGCTTGATTTCCAGAAGGTCGCCGGCGCCGAAATTCCGCACGCCGATCACCTCGCCGAGTTTCTTGCCCTCTTTCGTCTCAACCGAGAGCCCAACGAGATCGGCGTGATAGAACGTGTCCGCCTCTTTTTGCTGCGGCAAGCGCGCGCGCGAAACGTAGAGTTCGAGATGCGTTAGCTTGGAGGCCTCGTCGCGATCGCCGATGCCCTCGATCCGCGCGATCAGATGATCCTTGGCCGCGCGTAGCGAGACGATACGAAAGCGGCGCGCGCCGCTTTCGTCCTCGAACTCGCCGTAGGAACGGATCGCGAGCGGATCCTGGGTATAGGCGAACAGCCGCACCTCGCCCCGCACACCGTGCGCGGCGCCGATCTTGGCAACCCGGACCCGCTCCGACGGCATCGAGCGGCTCAGCTTGCGGCGGCCTCGCCCGCCGGCGTTTCAGCCTTCGGCGCCTCTGCGGGCTTGGCTTCCGCGGGTTTGGCTGCGGCTGCTGTCTTCGCGGCTTCGGCTTGCGCCTTGCGCTCGGCGCGCGGGACCGCCTTCTCGGGATTGCTGCGGGGCTTCCGCTTCAAAACACCGGCGGCGTCGAGAAAACGCAATACCCGGTCGGAGGGCTGCGCGCCCTTCGATATCCAATGCTTGATGCGCTCGATTTCGAGCGTGACGCGCTCCTTCGAGTCCTTCGGCAACATCGGATTGTAGGTGCCGAGCTTCTCGATGAAGCGGCCGTCGCGCGGGTAGCGCGAGTCGGCGACAACAACACGGAATTGCGGGCGTTTCTTCGCGCCGACGCGGGCAAGACGGATGCTAAGTGCCATTTCAGTCCCTTTCGTTCGAGTTCTTGGTTTCAGTTCGTCATTTCTTCTTGAAGTCTTTCGGCGCGCCGAGACCGGGCAAACCGCCCAGGCCCGGCAACTTGCCGCCCAGGCCCGGAAGTCCGCCGGACGGCAGGTCCGGAAAATTCGGCGGCGATCCCGGATTGCCCGGCATTTTTTTTCCCGCGAGCCTTTGCATGTCCTCGGGGCTCGGCCCGCCCATGCCAAACAGGCCGCCAAGGGAAGCGCCCATGCCGCGTTTGTCACCGCCCATCGCCTTCATCATGTCGGCCATCTGGCGGTGCATTTTGAGCAGCCGGTTGATGTCCTCGACCTTGGTGCCGGAGCCCGCGGCAATGCGCTTCTTGCGGCTTGCCTTCAGAACATCGGGATTGCGCCGCTCCCGCGCCGTCATCGAATCGATGATCGCGGTCTGCCGCTTTAATACGCGGTCGTCGAGATTGGCCGACGCGACCTGGTTCTTCATTTTGGCGACGTTGGGCAGCATGCCGAGCATCCCGGAAATGCCGCCGATCTTCTTCATCTGCTCTAATTGATCGCGCAGGTCCGACAAATCGAACTTGCCCGCACGCATCTTCTCGGCGGTGGCTTTCGCCTTGTCGAGGTCGAGATTTTCAGTGGCCTTCTCCACCAGCGAAATCACGTCGCCCATGCCGAGAATGCGTCCGGCGACGCGGCGCGGATCGAAATCCTCCAGCGCATCGAGCTTCTCGCCGGTGCCGATCAACTTGATCGGCTTGCCGGTGACGGCGCGCATCGAAAGTGCCGCGCCCCCGCGCCCGTCGCCGTCGATGCGGGTGAGCACGATGCCGGTGAGTGTCAATCGTTGATCGAAAGCGCGCGCGGTCGCGACCGCGTCCTGGCCGGTAAGGCTGTCGGCGACGAGCAGCACTTCGTGCGGCTTCGTCGCCCGCTCGACCTCGGCCAATTCCTGCATTAATTCCTCGTCGATGGTGACGCGGCCCGCGCTGTCGAGAAGCACGACATCGGCACCCGAGCGCTTCGCCGCCTCGATCGCGCGGCGCGCGATCGCAAGCGCGCTCTCGCCCTCGACGATCGGCAGCGTTTCGACGCCGATCTCCCGGCCCAGCACCGCGAGCTGCTCCATCGCCGCCGGGCGCCGCGTATCAAGCGAGGCCATCAGCGCCTTCTTCTTCATGCGCTCCTTCAAGCGCTTGGCGATTTTGGCGGTGGTCGTGGTTTTGCCCGAGCCTTGCAGCCCCACCATCAGGATCGGTACAGGTGCCACGGCGGCGAGATCGATCGGCCGCGCATCGGAGCCGAGCACGTTCACCAACTCGTCGTGTACGATCTTCACGACCATCTGGCCGGGGGTAACCGAGCGGATCACGTCGGCGCCGGTCGCGCGCTCCGCCGCCTTGTCGGTGAAGGCGCGCGCGACTTCGAGCGCGACGTCCGCTTCGATCAGCGCCTTGCGCACTTCGCGCATCGCCTCGCGCACGTCGTTTTCCGACAGCGCGCCGCGGCCCGTGAGCCGGCTCAGAATGCCGCCGATTTTTTCCGACAGTGTGTCGAACATCGCGCCAAAACGCTTTCGCGCCCGAGGGCGCATCGCGCTGTCGGGCGTTGGCCTCCGGCCTCTATGGACCGGTGGGCGGTGGATCAAGCTCGCGTGCTTTTCGTGAGCGCGCGGAAACTAGGAGCCGTAAAAGACCGAGTCAAGGCGTTGGAACCCGGGCTCCGCGCCGTTATATGGCAGAACGATGCCGATTTCCCGCCGCCGCGTATTCTTGGGTCTTGCCGCGTTCTTCGCCGCGCTCGGCGGCGGCACGGCCGCGCGAACGCGCTTCGCGCGCTACTATGACGGCCCGGTTTCCGATCATTTCGACGGCGTGCGCTTCTTCGACGCCGCGAGCTCGCCCCTGAAAAAGCCGGCCGATCTATTGCGGTTTTTCAGCGGGAGCGGCGAAAAATGGCCGGAGCGGGCGCCGAGCCCCTATTCTGACCGGCCGCCCGCGCGGGTCGAGGGAAAAGCCATCCGCGTTTCCTATGTGGGACACGCGAGCGTGCTTGTTCAGACCGAGAACCTGAACATTCTGTGCGATCCTGTCTGGTCGGAGCGCGCCTCGCCTTTCAGCTTTATCGGGCCGAAGCGCGTCAACGATCCCGGCATCGCGTTCGAGGCGCTGCCGCCGATCGACCTCGTGCTGGTCTCGCATGGCCACTACGATCACCTCGATGTCGCGACGCTGTCGCGCCTCGCCGCCGCTCATCACCCACGTGTGATCACACCGCTCGGCAACGACACCATCATGCACGGCTACGATCCGGCGATCCGCGCCGAGGCGCATGACTGGGAAGAGCGCGTCGATCTCGGCCGCGGCTTCGCGGTCACGCCCGTCGCCACGCGCCACTGGTCGGCGCGCGGCCTCCTGGACCGCGACAAGGCCTTGTGGGCTTCCTTCGTGATCGAGACGCCGAATGGAAACATCTATTTCGTCGGCGATTCGGGCTATGGCGAGGGCTATTATTTTAAGACCGCGCGCGAGCGCCACGGTCCCTTCCGCCTCGCGATCCTGCCAATCGGCGCTTACGAGCCGCGCTGGTTCATGCGCGATCAGCACATGAATCCGGAAGAAGCGGTGCAAGCGCTACACGATTGCGGCGCAGAATTCGCGCTCGCCCATCATCACGGCACCTTCAAGCTTACCTATGAAGCGATCGACGCGCCACGCGAGGCGCTGGCCGTGGCACTCAAGACGGCGAGCGTTTCGGCCGATCGTTTCCGCGCGCTCTGGCCCGGCGAGGTGTGGAAAATTGTTTAGAGCATGATCCCGAAAAGTGGGAACCGGTTTTCGGAAAAGATCATGCTCCAACAAAATGCCGGCGAAGAAAAAAATCGCCGCTCACTTCTTCAGCGGCATGTAAATATTGATCACGATCTCTTCCGGCTTCGTCGTCACGGGATCGGTGACGTATTCCTCGATCGAAAGATCCTCGGCTTCGATACGTTTGGAGTCGATGTAATTGCTGATGTTCTCGTAGGTCGAATCCATCGCATCGAACGGCCCGCGATAGACGAACTTGATCGCGTTGCCGGTGCGCGTAAGCCCGACCGTAAAATCCTCGCCGGGCGGCGAGGCGGGATCGGCTTCGATCGGCAACACCGCGTCGAATTCGAAGCCTTCATCGCTGGTGGAGCGATACATCACAAGCGAAGGACCGCTCACCTTGAGCTTCAAGCGCTCGGCTTCGGCGCGCGCCGTCTTGAAGGTGGCGACGAGATTGATCCAGGCGTCTTGCCAACTTGTCTTGCTGTGGCGAAAGAGCGCCTTACGCTCGGGCATCGTGACTTCTTCGCCGAATGGCTCCTCTATCGCGCTCGGCTTAGGCGTTTTTGTCTCCTGCGCTTGCGCGGCGGCCGACAGAGCGAAAGCGAGCAGCAACGCCGCGAGAAAGCGGGTGATCATGGAATTAAAGATAGAGCGAGCCACCATGGCTGATCCTGGCGCAACCGGGTTTCGCCATGATTCTTTAACACCGAATACCGCAAGACGGGTAGTGGCCGTGAGCTGCGACTCGCAAACGCCCCTCGCTTTCTCCTATAAGCTTCCTCAACCGCGACGGTTGTCATGAGCCCGCTGCAGAACCGCCCCTTCGTTAAAATGAACGGCCTCGGCAACGAGATCGTCGTGCTCGATCTGCGAACGGCCCCGGTGCCGGTCACGGCAGCCGAAGCGCGCGCCATTGCCCGCCCAAGCGCCGTGCCGTTCGATCAGTTGATGGCGCTCTACCCGCCGCGCATGGCCGGCACCGAAGCGCTCGTGCGGATTTTCAACTCCGATGGCTCGGAAGCCGGTGCCTGCGGCAACGGCATGCGCTGTATTGCCGCGCTCTTCTCAAAAGCAACGGGGAAGACAACCGTTGCCTTCGAAACCCCCGCTGGTGCCATCGCTTGCGAAATCGGGCCCACGCCCGGCACGATCACCGTGGATATGGGCCCGCCGCGTTTGCGCTGGGATGAAATCCCGCTCGCCGAGGAATTCCGCGATACCCGTGCGATCGAATTGCAAATCGGACCGATCGACGCGCCGGTGTTGCACTCGCCCTCGGCCGTCAGCATGGGCAATCCGCACGTGATTTTCTGGGTCGATGACGTTGCCGCCCACGATCTCGCGCGTTTCGGACCAATGCTGGAAAATCACCCGATCTTTCCCGAGCGCGCGAACATCTCGCTCGCCCAGGTCGCGGGACCCGATCATCTCATCATCAGAACGTGGGAGCGCGGCGCGGGCCTCACGCGCGCCTGCGGCTCGGCCGCCTGCGCCGCCGCCGTCGCCGCTGTTCGCACCAAGCGCACGGAACGCAAAGTTCGTGTCACGCTGCCGGGCGGCGACCTTCATGTCGAGTGGCGGGAGCGCGACAATCACGTGCTGATGAGCGGACCAGTCGAATTCGAGTTCGAAGGCAAGCTTTCGCCCGAGATGCTCGCCGAAGCTAGCGCTGTCTGAGGAAGCCATGTCTCTCGAAGTCATCAATTTCGGTTGCCGGCTGAACGCGGCGGAATCCGAGACCATGCGCCGCCACGCCGAAGCCGCCGGGATCAAAGACACCGTCATCGTCAACTCCTGCGCGGTGACGGCGGAAGCCGTGCGCCAGGCGCGCCAGACAATCCGCCGCGTCGCGCGCGAGCGGCCGGGCATCCGCGTGATCGTCACCGGCTGCGCCGCGCAGACCGAGCCCGCCACCTTCGCCGCAATGCCCGAAGTCGATCGCGTGCTCGGCAACGCGTCGAAAACCGCCGCCGAGACCTGGATTGAAACCAAGCGCGCGCTCGATTTCGGCATTGGCGCCGAAGAAAAAATTAAAATCGACGATCTCGCTTCGGTGCGCGAGACCGCGCTGCATCTCGTCGATGGCTTCGAGGGTCACACGCGTGCCTTCGTTCAGGTGCAGAACGGCTGCGACCATCGCTGCACCTTCTGCATCATTCCCTATGGCCGCGGCCCCTCGCGCTCGGTGCCCGCTGGAGAAGTCGTCACGCAAATTCGCCGTCTCGTTGAGAACGGCTATCGCGAAGTGGTGCTCACCGGCGTCGACCTGACTGCCTGGGGTGCCGACTTACCCGGCAAGCCGCGGCTCGGCGTGCTCGTGCGCGCGATTCTTCGCCATCTGCCGGAGCTAGCGCGCCTCCGCCTCTCATCGATCGATCCGGTCGAAGTCGATGAGGATCTGTGGCGCACGCTCGCGGAAGAGGAGCGGCTGATGCCGCACCTGCACCTCTCGCTGCAGGCCGGCGACGATCTGATCCTGAAACACATGAAGCGACGGCATTCGCGCGCGGACGCCATCGCTTTCTGCGCCGAGGCGCGGCGGCGGCGAGCCGGTATCGTCTTCGGCGCCGATCTCATCGCCGGCTTCCCGACCGAGACGGAGGCCCAGTTTCGCAATTCGCTCACATTGACCGACGATTGCGGCCTCACCTTCCTGCATGTCTTTCCGTTCTCCGCCCGCCAGCAAACGCCGGCGGCGAAGATGCCGCAGCTCGGCCGCCGCACTGCAAAGGAGCGCGCGCGCCGCTTGCGCGAGAAGGGCGAGACGGCGCTCCGCCGGCATCTCGCTGGCGAGGTCGGCCGGCGGCGAAACGTGCTGTTTGAGCGCGGCGGCGGACACACCGAGCACTATGCCGAAGTGCGGCTGGAGCGGCCTTGGGCGCCGGGCACGATCCAAGACGTATTCATTGCCGGCCATGATGGGCGCCGATTGCTCGTGGCGTAGATCATGAAAACCGTTCCGCATGAGCGTTTTTCCTCGACGATCATTTTGACGCCCGCCACTGTGAGCGCTTTTGCGCGCGCCGCCGGCGACGACAATCCGCTGCATCACGATCCCGACCATGCAGCAGGAACCCGATACGGCCGGCTCGTTGCGAGCGGGCCGCAAACCACCGCGCATCTGATGGCGCTCACTGCTTCGCATTTCTCGCGGCGCGGCCCGATGGTGGGGCTGGAATTCTGGTTTCGTTTCCGCCGTCCGGTATTCGCCGACGAAACGATCCGGCTCGAATGGCTGATCGTGTCGGTCAAACATAATTCGCGGCTCGGCGGCGATGTGATCGAATTGCGTGGCCGCATCCGCAATGAAGCGGGCGAAACAGTGGTCGGGGCCAAGGGCCGCGTTTTGGTCAGCGAAAAACTCTGAGCATGAGCAAAAACGAAGCCGGGTTATGGCGGCGATTTTCAGCGGGGCTCGCGCGCACCGCGTCGCGCCTCGGCGAGGGCATCGCCCATCTCGGCCGCCGGCGGCTCGACAAGGCCACGCTGCAAGCGCTCGAGGATATCCTAATCCAGGCGGACCTCGGCACCGCCACGGCGGAGAAGATCGTCGCCGCGGTCGGCCGGGCGCGGCTTGGCCAAGAGCTCGATGAAGACGAAATCAAGTCGCTCGTGGCTCACGAAATCGAGGCGGTGCTTTCGCCCGTCGAGAAGCCCTTTTCCGTCGACGCTTCAAAAAAGCCGTTCGTCGTCCTTGGCGTCGGCGTCAACGGCTCGGGCAAAACAACGACGCTCGGCAAGCTCGCGGCAAAGCTGCAAGCCGGCGGTCATTCCGTCATGCTCGCCGCCGCCGATACGTTCCGCGCCGCGGCGATCGACCAGCTCATAGTGTGGGGAAAACGCGTGAACGCGCCGGTCGTCGCCAAGGCGCCCGGCACCGATCCCGCCGGCGTCGCCTTCGAAGCGCTCGAGCGCGCGCGAGCCGAGAAATGCGCCGTTCTGCTTATCGACACCGCCGGTCGTTTGCAAAACAAGTCGGCGCTGATGGACGAGCTGGAGAAAATCAACCGAGTGATCAAGAAGCTCGACGCGACCGCCCCGCATGCGGTGCTTTTGGTGCTCGATGCGACGGTCGGCCAAAACGCGCTCTCGCAGGTGGAAGCCTTCGCCAAGGTCGCGGGCGTGACCGGCATCGTGCTCGCCAAGCTCGACGGCACCGCGAAAGGTGGAATTCTCGTGGCCATCGCGGCGCGCTTCGGTCTGCCTGTGCATTTCGTCGGCATTGGTGAAGCCGTCGACGATCTTGCCCCCTTTGACGCGCGCGCCTTTTCGCGCGCGCTTCTCGGCCTTTCCGATTCCGCCGCCTCTTGATCCGGGCGCGGGCAACGGGCATCAAGGAAACATGAACGGCTCGATGCCAAAAATCGCCAAGCTGAACCCACTCGCGAAGCTCGGTCTCGACTTCGGGCCGCTCGTTCTTTTCTTCTTCGCCAACAGCTATGGCGGCATCTTCTTCGCGACCGCCGCCTTCATGCTGGCAATCGTGGCGGCACTCGCGGTCCAATACATCCTCGTTCGCCGCGTTCCGCTCGTTCCCGTGGTCACCGCCGCGATCGTCCTCGTTTTCGGTGCGCTGACACTGTGGCTGCAGAACGAGACCTTCATCAAGGTGAAGCCGACGATCATTTACTCGATGTTCGCGGGTATCCTCTTTATCGGTCTGCTCACCGGCCGGCCGTTATTCGAGCTCGTGCTCGACGGCGCCTTCCACCTCACCGAGGAGGGCTGGAAAAAGCTTACCTGGCGCTGGGCGTTTTTCTTCCTCGCGCTTGCGATCCTGAACGAAATCGTCTGGCGCTCGGTCTCGACCGACGCCTGGGTCGCGTTCAAGACATTCGGCTTTATCCCAATCACCGTAATCTTCGCGCTGGCGCAGACGCCGATTTTCGTCCGCTACGCGGCGAAGGCGCCGAAGTCATGATGCGCGAAGCGCCTTTTCGATCTCGCGCGTAAGCTCCGGCAAGGTCTCGTCCGTGATCGGGCCGACCTGCTTATAGGCGATCCGCCCGTCGCGGCCGATCAGGAACAGTTCCGGCACGCCATAGACGCCCCATTCGATCGCCGAGCGGCCGTTTTGATCGACGCCCACGGCCGAAAACGGATTGCCATAGCGCCCCAAGAAGCGCCGCGCATTCTCGGCCGCGTCCTTGTAATTGATGCCGACGAGTTGCAACCGGCGATCCGCCGCGAGCCGCATCAGTTGCGGATGCTCCGCGTGGCACGGAAGGCACCACGACGCCCACACGTTCACGAGCGTGATCTGTCCCTTGAATTTCGCCGGATCGAGACCGGGTACTGGCGCGCCGTCACGCATCAAGCCATCGAGCGCGGACAAAGAGAGCAAAGGCGTGGGCTTGCCGAGTAGCGCCGAGGGCAGCCGCGACGGATCGCCGCTCCCCAGTCGAAAAAAAAGAAGCACCGTGAGCGCGATAAAAATAACAAGCGGCAAAGCGACTATGACGCGGCGCGAACCGATGCCTTTGTCCTGCGTCGTCATGAGCCGATCAACGATCCGAGCGCCGCTTGGCGCCGCGCGCTTCAAGTTTGGCGATCGAGCGCTCGAGCCCGCGATAGTCGATGACGACCCAGAACACGAGCGCGCTCACGATGATCGCGGCCGCGGCGTAGGCGGCGACGATGAAGCCCGCATGCGGCCCGAGATCCATCTTGCTAGCGCGCCTCGGCTTCGGCCGCGGCGAGAATGCCCAGCGTGCGCAAACGGCGGCGCAGGATCTCGTTGCGCATGGCGGCAAGATGCAACGCGAAAAACAATGCGACAAACCCCGCCGCCGAAATCAACAGCGGCTGCAACAAAGAGGGATGGATGCTCGGCCCGTCGAGGCGGAAAACGGAAGCGCCCTGATGCAGTGACGACCACCACTCCACGGAAAACTTGACGATCGGCACATTGATGAAGCCGACGAGCGTGAGGATCGCGGCCGCTTTGGCGGCGCGGCCCGGATCGTCGATCGCGCGCCAGAGCGCGATCACGCCGAGATAGAGCAAAAACAAAACCAGCACTGAGGTGAGCCGCGGGTCCCACACCCAATAAGCGCCCCACATCGGCCGGCCCCACAGCGCGCCAGTGACGAGGCAGAGGAGGCAAAATGCGGCGCCAATGGGGGCCGCGGCTTTTGCCGCGACATCGGCAAGTGGATGGCGCCAAACCAGCGTGCCGAGCGAGGCGATCGCCATCAGCGTATAGGCGGCAAGCGCAATCCAGGCGGAGGGAACGTGGATGTACATCACCCGCACCATTTCACCCTGCTGATAATCCGCCGGCGCGCGGAAGCCCTGCACGAGCCCAAGGCCGATCAGCACAAGTGCGAGCATAGCGAGCGCTGGAATCAACACGCGCACGAGCCTGAGGAAGCGATGCGGATTGGCGAGTTCGGAGAGCGGCATGGGTGTCTGATTATCGGGCCAGGATCGCGACCGCAATACGGCGGCAGGCCGAGGTTTCATTCGCGCGCATAGCGCAACGCCGCCGCTGCCGCGATCGGCCCCAACACGAAGAAGAAGAGCGAAATCGCGCACAACAGCCGAAACGGCGCGCCGAACGGAATTTCACCCGTGACCGCGGCATCGGTGGCGGCGACGCCGAAAATCAGCAGCGGAATCGCGAGCGGCAGCACCAGCACCGCGACAAGCAAGCCGCTCCGCGGCAGCGTCACCGCGAGCGCGCCGGCAAGAAGCCCGATGAAGGTGACGGCCGGCGTTCCAACAACAAGCGTCGCTGTCACCGCCACGAGCGAGCGCGCATCGATCCCCAGCATCAGGCCGAGGATCGGCGCCATCACGACGAGCGGCAGGCCGGTGGCGACCCAGTGCGCCAAAGCCTTCGCGGCGGCGGCGAGCGCCAGCGGCACGGGGGCGAGAAACAAGAGATCGAGACTTCCGTCCTCGTGATCGGCGGCGAAGATGCGCTCCAAGCCCAAAAGGCTCGCGAGCAGCGCTCCGATCCACAGCACCGCGGCGCCGATGCGTTTGAGAAGCGGAAGGTCGGGCCCGACCGCGAACGGCACGATCACCACGACCGCCAGAAAGAAAATCACGCCGATGCCGGCGCCGCCGCCCGCGCGGAGCGCGAGCTTGAGGTCGCGCTTCAAAATCGCGGCAAGAGCGGCACTCAAGCAGCACCTGCAAGCGAAATCTCGCGAGCGGCGGGAAGATCGAGGCGCGCATGGGTCGCGGCGATGACGATACCGCCGCGTCCGCGATGCTCCTGCATCAATCGCGCGAGCAGAATTTGCCCGTCGGCATCGAGCGCGTTGGCCGGCTCGTCGAGGAGCCAGATCGGCCGATGCGAGACAAGGAGCCGCGCCAGCGCCGCGCGCCGCCGCTGACCGGCCGAGAGCACCTCGGCCGGCAGCATCGCCAGGGTGCCGATCCCCATCCGCCCGAGCGTCTCGTCGACGGCGTCTCCGCCGCCTCCGAACAGGCTTTTATAGAAGGCGAGGTTTTCGCCCAGCGTAAGCGCTCCCTTGAGCGCGTCGAGATGGCCGACAAAATGAACCGATTCAGCGACCGGATCTTCCGAATCAGCAAGGATGATTCGGCCCGCGGTCGGCGGCAAAAGCCCTGCGATCAGGCGCAAAAGCGTGGTTTTCCCGCTGCCGTTGGGGCCAACCACCACAAGCGAATCGCCCGCACCCAGCGCGAAGGAAAGGCCCTGGAACAGGGTTCGCCCCCCGCGCGCTGAGCCGAGACCTTCCGCCAGCAATCGCATCGGGCCTCCGAACCTTCGATTTCAGCCCAATAGCGGGCGAGTTCCGCCTTACGCCTTCGTCGCGGTGACCGCGCTTTTAAATCGCTATATAAAGCGCGCAACCATTGGAAGGCCCTAGGAAAGACCCCCTGTGACCGCGATCGACAGCTTCAAATGCCACCGCACGCTGAAGGTCGGCAAGAAGACCTACGACTATTACAGCCTGCCCATCGCCGAGAAAAACGGCCTCGCCGGCATTTCGACCTTGCCGTTCTCGATGAAGGTTTTGCTGGAGAATCTCATCCGTTTCGAGGATGGGCGAACGGTCAAGAAGGACGACATCAAGGCGATCGCCGAGTGGGTGAAGAAGCGCCGGAGCGAGCGCGAAATTGCGTTCCGCCCGGCGCGCGTGTTGATGCAGGATTTCACCGGTGTGCCGGCGGTGGTCGATCTCGCCGCGATGCGCGACGCCATGAAATCGCTCGGCGGCGATCCGAAAAAGATCAACCCGCTGGTGCCAGTCGACCTCGTCATCGATCACTCCGTCATCGTCGACCATTTCGGCACGCCGCGCGCCTTCAAGCAAAACGTCGAGCTTGAGTACAAGCGCAATCTGGAGCGCTATCGCTTCCTGAAATGGGGCCAGGCGGCCTTCGACAATTTCCGCGTCGTGCCGCCGGGCACCGGCATCTGCCATCAGGTCAACCTCGAATATCTGTCGCGCACAGTATGGTCGCGCAAGGAAAAGAGCGCGGACGGCAAGACTGCTGAAGTAGCCTATCCCGACACGCTCGTCGGCACCGACAGCCACACCACGATGGTCAACGGTCTCTCCGTGCTGGGCTGGGGTGTCGGCGGCATCGAAGCGGAAGCGGCGATGCTGGGCCAGCCGATTTCGATGCTGATCCCCGAAGTGGTCGGCTTCCGTCTCGCCGGCAAGATGAAAGAAGGGGTCACCGCCACCGACCTCGTTCTCACCGTCACCGAAATGCTGCGCAAGCAAGGCGTAGTCGGCAAGTTCGTCGAGTTCTATGGCCCTGGCGTCGGCGCGCTTTCGCTCGAGGATCGCGCCACCATCGGCAACATGGCGCCCGAATATGGCGCCACCTGCGGCTTCTTTCCGATCGATGAGGAGACGCTTCGTTATCTCACCGACACTGCCCGCGACAAGGATCACGTCGCGCTCGTCGCCGCCTATTCCAAGGCGCAAGGCCTCTACCACACCAAATCGGTGCCCGATCCGGTCTTCACCGACACGCTCTCGCTCGATCTCGCGACGGTCGAGCCATCGCTCGCCGGCCCCAAGCGTCCGCAGGACCGCGTGCCGCTTTCCAACGTCAAGGCGGGCTTTACCGAATCGATGGACAGGGAGTTCAAGAAATCCACCGAACTCGGCCGCCGCTTCAAGGTGACCGGCGAAAAATTCGATCTCGGCCATGGCGACGTGGTGATCGCCGCCATTACGTCCTGCACCAACACCTCGAACCCGAATGTCATGATCGGCGCCGGCCTCCTGGCGCGCAATGCCGTGAAGAAGGGCTTGGAAGTGAAGCCGTGGGTGAAGACCTCGCTCGCACCGGGCTCGCAGGTCGTCGGCGACTATCTCGCCAAGTCCGGCCTGCAAAAGGATCTCGACAAGCTTGGTTTCAACCTCGTCGGCTTCGGATGCACGACTTGCATCGGCAATTCCGGGCCGCTGCCCGACGCGATTTCGAAGACCGTCAGTGCGAGCGATCTCGTCGCCGCGGCGGTGCTGTCGGGAAACCGCAATTTCGAGGGCCGCGTGAACCCCGACGTGCGTGCGAATTACCTCGCCTCGCCGCCGCTCGTCGTTGCCTATGCGCTGGCGGGCTCGATGCTCAAGGACCTATCGACCGAGCCGCTCGGACTCGGCAAGGGCGGCAAGCCCGTGTATCTGAAGGACATCTGGCCGAACTCGAAGGAAATTTCGGCCTTCGTTCGCCGCACCGTCACGAAGAAGCTGTTCCAGAAGAAATATTCCGACGTCTTCAAAGGTGACGCGCACTGGCGTTCGATCAAGGTCGCGAAGAGCGATACCTATCCGTGGGATTCGCAATCGACCTATGTGCAAAACCCGCCCTATTTCGTTCAGATGAGCCGCAAGCCGGTCCCGATGACCGATGTCGTGAACGCGCGCGTCCTCGGCCTTTTCCTCGATTCGATCACCACCGACCACATCTCGCCGGCGGGATCGATCAAGGCGGCTTCGCCCGCGGGAAAATACCTGATTGATCACGGCGTCGACGTCCTCGATTTCAATCAGTACGGCACGCGTCGCGGTAATCACGAGGTGATGATGCGCGGCACCTTCGCCAACATCCGCATCAAGAATCAGATGGTGCCGGGCATCGAGGGCGGCGTGACCGTCCACTATCCTTCGGGCGAGCGGATGTCGATCTATGACGCCGCCATGCGCTACAAGCGCGAGCATGTGCCTCTCGTCGTCTTTGCCGGCAAGGAATACGGCACCGGCTCCTCGCGCGACTGGGCCGCGAAGGGCACGATGCTCCTGGGCATTCGCGCGGTGATTGCGCAGTCCTTCGAGCGCATCCACCGCTCCAATCTCGTCGGCATGGGCGTCATTCCGCTCACCTTCGAGAACGGAACATCCTGGCAGACGCTGGGACTAAAGGGCGACGAGACCGTGACGATCCGGGGGATCGCGACGGGCCTGAAGCCGCGCCAGAAGTTCACCGCCGAAATCAAGTCCGCCGACGGCTCGCTGAAACAGGTGCCGCTGCTCTGCCGGATCGATACGTTGGATGAATTGGATTATTTCAAGAATGGCGGAATCCTGAATTATGTGTTGCGCCAGCTCGCGGCATGATGCGGCGTTCACGAAAAGGCGACCTTATTTCACCGTGAAGTGACTCGCTCTTCCCGCGTGAAAGGGCCATTACTTCGGTATCGGTTTCAGGAACTCGGTACGATGATCGCCCGCAACGTTTCCGCTTTGCTTTCGCTGCTCGCCGTGCTGGCCACGCCCGCGCTTGCAGCCGACTCGAAGCCGGTGATCGAGCTTTTCACGAGCCAGGGCTGCTCGTCGTGCCCGGAGGCCGATCGCGTGATCGGCGAACTCGCGGCGGAAGGCCGCGTGATCGCGCTCAGCGTTCCGGTCGATTACTGGGACTATCTCGGCTGGAAGGACACCCTCGCGCAGCACGCCCACTCGCTGCGTCAGCGCGGCTATGCTGGTGCCCGCGGCGATCGCCAAGTTTACACGCCGCAGGTGGTCGTTAACGGCACCGCGCAAGTGATCGGCAGCGACCGCCAGGCCATCGAGGCCGCTTGCAAGAACGCCGCGAAGGCCGCGGTGCCGGTTACATTGACCCGCGACGGTACCAACATCGAAGTCGACATCGGCGCCGGGCAAGGCGCGCCGGCCTCGGTGTGGCTCCTAACCGTTGCGCGAGCGACCCCGGTTGCGATCGGCCGCGGTGAAAACCACGACCGCACCGTCACCTATTCCAACGTCGTCCGCTCCTGGCAGCATGTCGCCGAATGGACCGGCGCGCCGATGAAAAGCTCGGTGCCGCTTCCCGAGCTCAACGCCAAGGACGCCGATGCGGTCGTGATTCTGGTGCAATCGGGCTCGATTGAAAATCCCGGCCCCGTTCGCGGCGCATCCATGATCGAGTTGCGCTAAAAGATCGAATCGCGCTAAAAATCCAACCGCCAAAATAAAAAACGGCCGGTATAAGCCGACCCGAAGCGCGTTGGGGGATTTGAACCGTACGCGAAACTTATTGGGTCGGCCCGCAAAAGCCCGGGGGGCTGGGGGGCTGGGAATTGACCGGCACTTCTACGAGGCCGACCCGGAGGCTACGAGGCTTTAAATTCACCTCCAGCTTTGGCGCGGCCGGGGCCGAAATCGGGCGATATTATGATTTTCTTAACGGCTGCGTGAGGCTTGCGCGCCTTTCGGCGCGGCGCGAACATGAGCGTCGGAAAGCCCCAGGTATACCAGGAGGCGCGATGGGCGATCTCGAACCGATAACGTTTCCGGGAGGCAAGCGTTCCAAGCCTTCCGGCACGAAAGTAACCTTCGATCGGCGCGAGCTCATGCGCATTCTTGAACTTTACGGCCGCAAGGTCGCGGCCGGTGAATGGCGCGATTACGCCATCGCCTTCCTCAAGGACCGCGCCGTGTTTTCGGTATTCCGCCGCTCGTCCGAAATGCCGCTCTATCGTATCGAAAAGAACATGGCGCTGCGCCGCCAGGGCGCTTATGCGGTGGTGGCGGCATCCGGCCTCGTCTTGAAGCGCGGCGATAGTCTTGATCGCGTATTGCGCGCGATCGATCCGTTGCGCGTCGTCAATTAGATTTCACCGAGCCGATAAACAAAAAGGCCCCGCCGAAGCGGGGCCTTTTCTGATTCCGTTCGTGCGGCGCTCAGTTGCGGCGGCCGAACAGCTGCAACAGCATCATGAACAGGTTGATGAAGTCGAGGTAGAGCGCGAGCGCGCCCATGACCGCCTTGCGGCCCGCGGCCACTTCGTCGTCGGCCTCGAGATACATCTCCTTGATGCGCTGCGTGTCATAGGCCGTGAGCCCGGCGAATACCACCACGCCGACGATCGAGATGATGAGCTGCATCATCGTGGACTGCAGAAAGAGGTTCACGAGCGTGGCAATGATGACGCCGATCAGCCCCATGAACAGGAACGCGCCCATGGCGGAAAGATTCCGCTGAGTCGTATAGCCGTAGAGGCTAAGCGCCCCGAACGAGGCCGCCGTCACGAAAAATACCTGTGTGATGCTCTGGCCGGTATAGACGAGGAAAATCACCGAGAGCGAAAGTCCGACGAGCGCGGCATAGATCCAGAACGTGGCCTGTGCCGCGGCGACGCTCATGCGCTCGATGCGGAAGCTCAGCAGGAAGACGAGCGCGAGCGGCGCGAAGATCACGACCCATTTGAGCGGGCTCATATAGATGAGGTTGCCGAAGGCGGTGAGTTTCGCCACGCCGCCGGAGCGATCGACCGCCATCATAAACGTGCCGAGCGCGGCAGCGCCGGTAATCGCAAGCCCGAGGGCCATGTAGTTGTAGACCCTGAGCATGTATGCCCGCAGGCCCTGGTCGACCGCGACGCCCGTGCGTGCAGCCGGCGTGCGAAGGCGGTTGGCTGGATTGGTGTTGTAGTCGGACATGATGACCTCTTTTCCCTCTAAGCTCCCATTCGCGGCGGGCCCTGTTGCGATCAGGGTCTCATGGCCGATTCCGGCCGCTAATATGGGGACCGCGGATTGGGGCGGCAAGTGAATTCCCGGAAAGGTTCCTCGAACGGTGAAAAACCTGCTTCCGGGGCCGTGAAATCACAAATTCCTCAATACCGAGGCCGGTTTTTGCCCCAGCGCCCTCCAAGTACCCACTAGCCCGAAAGCGACCGTGAAGAAGACCGCCACGCCCGCCGCGACGATCGCCGCCGAGGGCGTGAAAACGAAACGGAAATGCATGACCTCTTTGACGACATAAGCTCCGGCGGCGGCGCCCGTCCCGGTCGCGATCACCGCTGTAATCAAGCCAAGGATCGCGTATTCGAGCCCATAGGCAAGTATGAGCCGCCCGCGTGTTGCCCCCAGCGTTTTCAGGATCACCGCGTCATAGACGCGCGTGTGATGACCGGCCGCGAGCGCACCGGCGAGCACGAGAATACTCGCGATTAGCGTGATTCCGGCGGCGGCGCGCACCGCCACCGACAGGTCGTTGACGATCGAATTGATGGCGTCGAGCGCTTCTTTCACGCGTACGGTCGTCACGGCCGGGAAGGCGAGTGCGATTTCTTTGATCAGTTGCAGCTCCGTATCCGGCTTTCCGCCGTCCTCATAGGTCAGCGTCGCGAGCAAATTGTAAGGCGCGCCGTGGAATGTGTTCGGCGGGAACAGCATCACGAAATTGATACCGAGATTTTCCCAGTCGACCCGGCGAAGACTGGCGATCGTGGCCTCGACATTGCGGCCGAGCACGTTGACGACGATCGGATCGCCCACCTTCAGCTTCAGAAGATCGGCGATCCGCTTTTCGAACGAGACTGCCGGCGGCCCGTCATAATCATTCGGCCACCAGGCGCCATCGACGATCGTCGTGCCTTCCGGCACGTCCTCCGCGAAGGTGATGCCGCGATCCGATTGCAACACCCACGCGGCCTCGGGATCGGGCTTGATTTCTTCGGCGGCGACACCTTTCAAGCTTACAATGCGGCCGCGCAGCATCGGCACTTCGTCGAGCCGCGCGTCGGACGGCGAATGGCCGCGGACAAACGCATTGAAACGCTCCGCTTCCGCCGACGTGACGTCGAGAAAGAAGAAGCTCGGCGCTTGTTTCGGCAGCGTGGAGGTGAGCTGGCGGCGCAAATTTCCCTCGATCAGCGCGAGCGTGACGAGAAGCGACAGCCCAAGGCCGAGCGAGAGCACCGCCGAAGGCGTGAGCGCGCCCGGCCGGTAAATGTTGGAGAGTGCGAGGCGGAGCGTCGTCGAGCGCGGCCGCGGCGCGCGGCGGGAAACGGCCATGATGGCGGCGGCGAGCAAGCGAAGCACAACAAAGACGGCCGCCGACGCCACGACGTAGATCAGTGCGATCCTGCGGTCTTCGGCTGCACCGATCGCGAGCCCCGCAAGAGCGGCAATGGCAATGACCGTCAGCACCACATAACGCCGCCGCGGCCACGTACCGCTTGGCTCGATCCTGTCGCGGAAGAGCGCCGAAACCGCGACGTCATGGGCGCGTCCGAGCGGCCACAGCACGAAGGCGAGCGTGATCAGCGCGCCGTAGAGCAGTGCGAGCAGAAGTGCTGCCGGCTGGATCGACGGAACGAAGGGAAGCGGAAGCACGGCTTCGAAGCCGTAGGAAACGGCGAACGGCAGTGCCGCCCCGGCGAGGAGGCCGATGCCGATGCCGACGAGCGCAAGCAACCCGACCTCGGCGAGATAAATCGAGAACACCGTGCCACCGGTCGCGCCCACCGCCTTCAGCGTCGCGATCGTCGCGCTCTTGCGGTCGAGGTAATGCTTGACGGCGTTCGCGACGCCCACCCCGCCGATGAGGAGCGCCGTCAACCCCACCAGCGTGAGGAATTCAGAAAAGCGCCGCACATTGCGCTCGAGCTGCGGCGAGGCGCTGGTCCTTGTGCGGATTTCCCAACCCGCGTCGGGAAAGCGTTGCCGCGTCTCGCTCACGAATTCGGCGAGACCGCGCGCGCTCGCATCGTCGAGCTTCACGCGATAGGTCCAGCGCACGAGACTGCCCGGCTGCAAGAGATTGGTCGCGCGCAGCGCTCCGCTCGCGACGATCAGCCGCGGACCGAAGCCGATTCCTTGCGCGAGCTTGTCGGGCTCCGACACGATCGTCGCGGTGATTTCGAAGGTGGCATCGCCGATCTTGACGCGCTCGCCGGCAGCGATTCCGAGGCGCGCGAGCAATGCGGGATCGGCGGCGGCGCCGTAGACGCCGACGGGTGCGGCAAGCGAGGTCACCAGCCCCTCCGGCGGATCGAGCTTGATCTCGCCCGCGAGCGGATAGCTCGCATCGACCGCCTTCAACTCCACAAGCGTCGCGTTATTGTCGCCCGCGCGCGCCATCGCGCGCATGGTGCCAACCACCCCGACGCGTCCGCGCTCCTCCATGAAATTCAATTCCGCGGGGGTCGCTTCGCGATGAATGAGTGACAGCGCCACGTCACCGCCCAGAATCACCCCGCCCTGGCGCGCGAGCCCGTCGGACAGCGCGCGCGAAACCGAGCCCACGCCTGAAATCGCCGCCACGCCGAGCGCGAGACAAGCGAGGAAAACCCCGAAGCCGCGCACGCCGCCGCGCAATTCGCGGACCGCGAGTTTCAGCGCGAGCGCTGTGCTTCCCGCGAGCGTAGGCCGAGCGGAAACGAACGCCGTCACCGCGCCCTCGCCACCGCCGCGGGCTGAGCCGCCGCTTCCTCGACCTGTCCCGAGCGCATGCGCACGACCCGGCTGCAACGCTTCACCAAATTGGCGTCATGGGTGACGAGCACAAGCGTCGATTTGTGTTCGGCGCGTTTCGCAAACAGCAAGTCCATGATTTCCTTACCGGTCGTCTCGTCGAGATTTCCGGTCGGCTCGTCGGCGATCAAAAGCGCCGGCATCGGCGCGAGCGCGCGCGCAAGCGCCACCCGCTGCTGCTCACCGCCGGAAAGTTGCGCGGGATAATGTCCGAACCGGTCGCCGAGTCCTACGCTTTCAAGTTCGTGCCGCGCACGCGCGAGCGCGTCGCTGCGGTTGGCCAATTCGAGCGGCACCGCGACGTTTTCGAGCGCAGTCATTGTGGGGATGAGATGAAAGGACTGAAAGACGATTCCCACCGCGCGGCCGCGAAAGCGCGCGAGTTTGTCCTCGCTGAGGGCGCCCAATTCCTCGCCCGCGATGCGAACGCGGCCCGCATCCGGCCGCTCAAGCCCTGCCATGACCATCAACAGGGTCGATTTACCCGAGCCGGACGGACCAACGAGACCCACCGCCTCGCCCGCCGCGATTTGAAGCGATGCCTGCTTGAGGATATGAACGCGCGCCCTACCTGTACCGAGCGACAGGTCGACGCCCTCCATGGCGACGGCGATGGGGTCGTAACGCAGCGGTTTCAACGGTGCATCCATGCGAAAGTTTAATTCCTTGCTGTTTAACGCCGATCAGCGGTCGGCCAAAAATGGGGCGTCGTCGCGGCGGCGCAAGCTCTTCCTAGCATCGCTCGCGGCCTTGTGCGCGGCCGCCTGGTTCCTGCATGCACCGGAGGCGATAGCCGATCCGGTCAGGATCGTGGCCTTTGGCGACAGCCTGACGGCCGGGCTCGGACTGCCGATACAAGATGCCTTCCCCAGCAAGCTCGCCGTGGCCTTGAAGGCGAAAGGTTATGATGTCGCGATCGTCAACGCCGGCGTCTCCGGCGATACGACTTCGGCTGCGCTTGCGCGGCTCGATTGGTCGGTGGCCGCCGGTACCCAAGCTGTGATCCTCGAGTTTGGCACCAATGACGCGTTCAGGGGAGTTCTGCCGGCGATCATCAGCCAAAATCTCGACGAGGTCATTCGGCGTCTAAAGGCCCGCAACATCGAGGTGTTGCTCGCCGGCATGTACGCACCGCGCAATCTTGGCGAGGGCTATTTCGCGGCCTTCGACGCCATCTACCCCGCACTCTCGAAAAAACATGGGCTAATTCTCGAGCCCTTTTTCCTCAAGGGCGTCGCCGGCAATGCCGCCCTCAATCAGGCCGATGGCATCCATCCCACAGCCGCTGGCGTCGACGTGGTGGTGAAAACGATTTTGCCGTCCGCCGAGGCATTGATTCAACGGGTGCGGGCGCGCAAAGCTTCGTGACATGCCGCGAATCTTCACCGGCGTCGAGATCCCCGCCGAGGTGGCGCAATCCCTTTCGCTCCTGCGCGGCGGGATTCCTGGCGCGCGCTGGATCGCCTCCGAAAATTACCACCTCACGCTCCGCTTCATTGGCGACGTGGATCACGCCGTCGCGCGCGACGTGACGCAAATACTCGGCGGCGTGGTGCGGCGTCCCTTCGAAATCGCCCTCAACGGATTGGAACACTTCGGCGGCAAGAAGCCGCGCGCGGTCATCGCCATGGTGGCGGCTGCGAATGGTCGTCTCGCCGAGCTGCAAGCCGAGCACGAGCGGATTTTGCAGCGCATGGGACTCCCGCCCGAGCAGCGCAAGTTCACGCCGCATGTAACGCTCGCGCGGCTCCGCGACTCGTCGAGCCGCGAAGTTGCTGACTATCTCGCGATCCGCGGCGCCTTTAAAACTCCGCCTTTTCCGGTTACGCGTTTCGTCCTGTTTTCATCGCGTGCTTCCGTCGGGGGGGGACCTTACGTGATCGAGGCAGCCTACCCGCTGCAATAAACGGCACTCTTGCGAAGCGCCGGGAGAAGACCATCTCACGGCGTGCAATCGAGGGACAGACGAATGGCTTTCTCCACGGCCAGCCACGCCCAACCGGCAAACGACGAAGCCCGCGTCAAGGCGGGCTTCTGGAAGAAGATGAAGGCGGTCGCCGCGCGTATTCCGTTCGCGGAGGATGCGCTTGCGGCTTATTACTGCGCGCTCGACCGGCAAACGCCGCTCTCCGTGCGCGCGGCCCTTTGGGGCGCGCTCGCCTATTTTATTATGCCATTCGACGTGATCCCGGATTACCTTCCGCTGATCGGCTACACCGATGACGCCGCGGTGCTCGCGACCACCATCCGCATGGTCGCTTCGCACATGCTGCCCGAGCACCGCGAGGCGGCGCGGCGCGCGCTAAAGAAGCTCGAAGGCGGCGCGGACTAGACTTTGGGCTTCAACAGCACCTTGCCCTTGACCTTGCGCGCACCGATGGCGGCGAAGGCTTCCACCGCCCGCTCGAACGGATAGGTCGCATCGACGTGCGCCGACAGGCGTCCCTCATGCACCCATTGGAGCAAGCTCTTGATCTGGGCGCGCAGCCGCTCGGGATGGCGGCGTATGAATTCGCCCCAAAACACGCCGACGATCTCGCAGCCTTTCAACAGCGCGAGATTGAGCGGGATTTTCGGAATCTCGCCGGCGGCAAAGCCGATGACGAGAAAACGCCCTTCCCACGCGGTCGAGCGCAAGGCCGGCTCCGCGTAAGGGCCGCCGACCGGATCGTAAACGACGTCGGCGCCCTTGCCGCCGGTCAGCTCGCGCAAACGTTCTTTCAAGTCTTCCTTCGAATAATCGATGACTTCGTCGGCGCCATGCTTGCGGCAGAATTCGAGCTTGTCCTCCGAAGAGGCGCAGGCGATCACCCGCGCACCGAAAATCTTGCCGAGTTCGATCGCGGCTAACCCCGTGCCGCCAGCGGCGCCCAGCACCGCAAGCGTCTCGCCCGGCTTGATCTTGGCGCGATCTTGCAACGCATGGATCGTGGTTCCGTAGGTGACAAAGAGACCGGCGGCGCGGTCGAGATCGAGCGTGGGCGGCACCAACACCAGCCGGTCGGTCGAAATCGCGAGCTTCTCGCGCGCCGCGCCATGCCCCGAGTAACCGCATACCTTGTCGCCGACCTTGAACCCGCTGACCCCGGGTCCGAGCGCCGATACCGTCCCGGAAAATTCGGCGGCGGGCGAAAACGGAAATTCCGGCTTGTATTGATATTTGCCGGCGATGATGAGCGTGTCGAAGAAGTTGAGCGCGGCGGCCGCGATGTCGACCACCACGTCGCCTTTTGCGGGCACGGGATCCGGCAGATCGGCGAGTTCGAGGGTTTCCGGGGGCCCCGCGCGCCGGCAAAGAACGGCTTTCATCGAGATGGCCTTGCGCAAAATTGGGGATGGCGGGCGTGTTTGCGCCATTTTTTCGGCGGCGTCCATGGCTAGTGGTCTGATTCCGAAGTTCGTAAGAATTCGCAGCACATTCCGATACGAACTTCGGAATCTAAGGACCACTAGCAACTCATGACTCATTCTAGTGCCCCTTTTGAACCCGAAGTTCGCGATCGCGTTTGCCGCATCGTGCGCGCGAACTTCGGGTTCGGGGCACTAGGCATACGAGCCGCCGGCCGCTATTTTTCGTATCTGCGGGAATGGTTCGTTCGCGTTCGCGGATTCGAAACGCGGCTCAGACTTAGGAAATACCCATGACCCCTCGTCCGCTTTTCGCTTGCCTTGCCGCAAGTATCCTCGCCGTCAGCCTGCCGTTCGCGGCGCTGGCGCAAATGGCGGCGCCACCGTCGCAGAAAAAGGATGCGAAACAGCCAGCTAAGCCGAAAGACGATCCGCAACCGGCACAGGGCGCGGGCACGGGAGCCGCACCCTCGTTGATCGTGCAATACGGCGATTGGGGCGTTTATGTCAGCCAGGCAGCCAAGACCAAGATCTGCTACGCGCTCTCGCAGCCCAAGGAGCGGCAGCCCGGCGGCCTCAAGCGCGATCCGGGGTATTTCTTCATCAGCACGCGCCCGGGCGAGAACGTCCGCAACGAGGTAAGCGTTGTCGTCGGCTTCGCGATCAAGGACGGCGCCGACGCGACCGTCGACGTCGGCACCGCTTCATTTCCGTTCTTCACCAAGAACGACGGCGCCTGGATGAAGAACGCCGCGGAAGAGGCGCGCCTGATCGATGCGCTGCGCAAGGGCCGCGACTTTACCGTCAAGAGCACCTCGCAGCGCGGCAACCCCACCAGTGATCGCTATTCGCTGTCCGGCATCGGGCAGGCACTCGACCGCATCGCCCAGGAATGCAAGTAGGAATGCCATGAGTTTGGCCGCGACTTTAAAAACCGCCGAGACGGCAAGTAAAAAGCCCTCGCTTGCCGGCCTCGGCCGCGTGGCGCTCGCGGAAGCGCTCGCCGCGATCGGCGTGCCCGCGGACCAGTTACGGATGCGCGTCTCCCAACTCTGGCACTGGATCTATTTCCGCGGCACGCACGACTTCTCCGAAATGACCAGCGTCTCGAAAACGCTGCGCGCGATGCTCGCCGAGCACTACACGCTGACGCGGCCGGAAGTGGTGGTGGAACAGGTTTCCAGCGACGGTACGCGCAAGTGGCTGTTACGCGTGGCAGCGGAGACCCCCGGCGAGAAGCCGTACGAGATCGAAACGGTCTATATCCCCGAGGCCGACCGCGGCACGCTCTGCGTCTCCTCGCAGATCGGCTGTACGCTCACCTGCACGTTCTGCCACACCGGCACCCAGCCGCTGGTGCGCAATCTCTCCGCCGCCGAGATCGTGGGCCAAGTGATGGTCGCGCGCGACCGGCTCGGCGAATGGCCGGGTGCCGCGCGTCCCGAAGAAGCGATCCTGCCCACTGAGGGTGCTCGCATGATCTCGAACATAGTCTTCATGGGGATGGGCGAGCCGCTTTATAATTTCGACAACGTCAAAACCGCGATCGAGACGATCGCCGACGGCGACGGCCTTTCAATCGGCAAGCGCCGGATCACGGTTTCGACCTCCGGCGTCGTGCCGATGATCGAGCCCCTGGGGCGCGAAGTCGGCACCATGCTCGCCGTTTCCCTGCACGCGGCGCGCGATGAATTGCGCGAAGAGCTCGTGCCGCTCAACAAGAAATATCCGATCGCGGAGTTGCTGGAAGCCTGCCGGAACTATCCCGGGGTTTCGAACGCCAAGCGGATCACCTTCGAATACGTCATGCTGAAGGGGGTCAACGACACGCCCGCCGACGCCAAGGCGCTGGTGAAATTGCTCAAGGGCATTCCCGCCAAGATCAACCTCATCCCGTTCAATCCGTGGCCCGGCACGAAATACGAGTGTTCGGATTGGGAAACCATCGAACGTTTCTCGGAAATCGTGTTCAATGCGGGTTATGCGAGCCCGGTGCGCACGCCGCGGGGCCGCGACATTCTCGCCGCCTGCGGACAATTGAAATCGGAAACGCAAAAATTGAGCGCGCGCGAACGAATGGCGTTGCGCGCCATGGCGATGACGGATTGAACGCCGTGGCGCTCTTCATCCGCTTCTTCGCCGTCATCTTCGGCTTTTTGTTCGGCTGCCTCGCCGGCGGCGCTGTGCTCGTGATCGCGACGCTGCCCGCGGGCACGCTGAACGGGCCCTTCGACAATTTCGATTGGCTCATTCTGTGGGGAGCTATCCTGACCTCGGCCGCCTTCATCTCGGCCATCGCCTTCGTTCCGGCAGTGATCGTGATTTTGATCGCCGAGACGCTTGGACTTCGCTCGCTATTTTTCTACGCGCTCGCAGGCGGCACCGGCGGCTTGCTCTATGGGCTGACGTTTCCCACCGCCACGGCCGCAGACCCGTTCGACCGCACCGTGCAGATCACGCTCGCCGCGGGCGTCGCCGCCGGGATCGTTTATTGGCTGGTTGCCGGCCGCACGACCGGGCTTTGGCGCGAAAATTCCGCTCAATCCGCCGAGAATATCTGAAACGGCCCGATCGTTTTATTTTTTCTTCGCCCAGGCGAGCGCCTGCTCAAGCCGGTCGTTGCCCCAGAACAATTCGCCATCCTCGGTAACGAAATTCGGCGCGCCGAACATCTCTAACTTCGCCGCTTCTTCCGTATTGGCGCGTAGTCTGTCTTTCACCGGCTGCTCGCCGCTTTTCGCGGCCATCGCCGCGGGATCGTGGCCGAGTTTCTTGAGAATCTCGTTGATGGTCGCGGGATCGGCGATGTCCTTGCCCTCGGTAAATTCCGCCCGATAGACCGCGCGCGTGAAATCGGGGCGCGCTGCATCGTCAAGCGCGACCGCAATCCGCGAGGCCGCAAGCGGATGAGCGGGAAAACTCTTCGGCGGCACAAACTTCGGCAACTTCAAACCTTCCGACCAGCGCGCCATATCGCGCCACATATATTTGCCCTTCAACGGATAGAGGTTGAACGGCGAGGTCTCCATCCCCTGCGCCTTGAAGATCGGCCCGAGCAGAAACGGCCGCCAGCGCGCCTCGACGCCCGCGGCCTTCGCCAGCGGTTCGATGCGCATGGCGGCGAGATAGGAATAGGTGGAGGCAAACTCGTACCAGAAATCGAGACGCGGCATGGGGCAACCATGCCACGCGAAAAAGCGCGCAGGAAGCCGTCTTTTCATCGCCGACCGCCTCGGCTAGAGCTTTCGGCGTTCCCAGAGCATGATCCCGAAAAGTGGGAACCGGTTTTCGGAAAAGATCATGCTTCAGCAAAATGTTAGGGACGCGTGCTGATTCAACCTAAAGCGATCGTGCTCTTAAGGAGAATTCTCCATGTCTCGCCGCGGCCTGATCGTTACGCTCGTCTTTGCGGCGGTGGTCGGCTTGCTGTTTGGTTTTTTTCCTCAACTCGACCTCGATATCGCAAGTCTTTTTTACGACCCCGAAACTAAAAATTTCCCGCTTAGCAAAAGTTTCGCCCTTCGATACATGCGAGATGCCGCAGTCTGGATTCAGGTACTTCTGATCGCGCCTTCCGTGATCGCGCTTTTGATCAAGCTCGTAATGCCGCGCGCGAAACCGTGGATGTCCTCTCGCGCCGCGATCTTCCTCATTGCGACGCTTGCGCTCGCGCCGGGGCTAGTGGTCAACGTTCTCCTTAAGAACCATTGGGACCGCCCCCGACCCGTCGCCGTCACGGAGTTCGGCGGAAGCGAGCGTTTCGTTCCCTGGTGGGACCCGCGCGGCCAATGCCGGAAAAATTGCTCGTTCGTCTCCGGCGAAACCTCGAGCGCCTTCTGGACGCTCGCGCCTGCGGCACTCGCGCCGGCGCCATGGCGGTTTCTCGCCTACACTTCGGCGATCGCGTTCGGCATCGGAATGGGCGTGGTGCGCATGGCCATGGGCGGGCATTTCTTCACCGACATTGTGTTTGCTGGTCTATTCACCTTCATCATCATCGTGCTCACCCATCGCCTGATCTATCGTTCCTGGTCGCCGTCCAAGCCCGAATCATGAAATCCCCCGACACGTTGTCCGCCGAGATTCGCGCCCAAGTTTCGCGTTATGCGTCGGAATCGCCGCGTTGATAACGCTCGTGCATTTGATCGGGCAGCACTTTTCGATCGTCGACCTCTATTTCGACGAATCGCAATATTGGGCGTGGGCAGAGCAACCCGCTTTCAGCTATTTCTCCAAGCCTCCCTTGATCGCCTGGATTATCGCGGCCGCGGAGCGCGTATGCGGAAGCACGGAGGCATGCATTCGCGCGCCCTCGCCCATTTTCTACTTCGGAACGAGTCTTCTCATCTACGCACTCGCAAACACGCTCTACGACCGGCGCGTCGCGTTCTGGGCGGCGCTCCTGCTCGTCCGTCTCCAAGCTTGGCGCTGGCTGAAGATCGGCATCGGCATCGGCATCGTGGTGCAAGCGTTATTGCTCGTCGGCGACAGCATGGCCGACCGCTTGACCATTCCCGGCCTCGCCAAAGCGGATATCTATCAGCCGACGATGGGCTGGCGGGCGCTCGGCGATGAAGCGAGCCGGCTTGCTCGCCAAATCGATGCGCCGACCATCGCCACCGGCCGGCGCGATGACATCGCCTCACTGGTCTATTACTTGCGCAACGAAAAACGCGCCGTTCTGGCTTGGCCCGAAAGCGGCTCCGTCAGCGATCATTTTCAAATGACCCGCCCTTTGACCGCGACGGCAGCGGAACCGATCCTCTTGATCACGCACTGCACGGCACCCACCGGGCTCGCCGATGTCTATGCAAGTGTCGAGCCGCTCGGCCCATTTCAGACGCGGAGCGGTCCGACTACCGTCCGCAATTACTATGCATTCAAGCTCGGCGGGCGGCGGCCGATTAACCTTTCCAGGATTTGCTGAAGCGGCGAGCGAGCGCCGGCTCTCGCGTAACCGCACGCGGCTTTGCACACCAATCCCTTCCGCCTATAAGTGCGCCGACCGTGCGGGCATTAGCCCGCGATCAGCCCGAGTAAACCGATGGCCAAGGACATAAAAAAGGTGGTGCTCGCCTATTCCGGCGGACTCGACACCTCGGTGATCCTGAAATGGCTGCAGACGACTTACGGATGCGAGGTCGTCACCTTCACGGCCGACCTTGGTCAGGGCGATGAGATCGAGCCCGCGCGGAAGAAAGCGCTCGCGCTCGGCATCAAGCCGGAAAACATCTTCATCGAGGATTTGCGCGAGGAATTCGTCCGCGATTACGTCTTCCCGATGTTCCGCATGAATGCGCTCTACGAGGGCCAGTATCTGCTCGGCACTTCGATCGCGCGGCCGCTGATCGCGAAGAAGCAAATCGAGATCGCCAAGAAGACCGGCGCCGACGCCGTCGCCCACGGCGCCACCGGCAAGGGCAACGACCAGGTGCGCTTCGAGCTCGGCTATTACGCGCTCGAGCCGAACATCAAGGTGATCGCGCCGTGGCGTGAGTGGGATCTCACGTCGCGCACGAAGCTTCTCGACTTCGCCGAGAAACATCAGATCCCGATCGCCAAAGACAAGCGCGGCGAGGCGCCGTTCTCGGTCGATGCCAACCTTTTGCACTCCTCCTCCGAGGGCAAGCTGCTTGAGGACCCGAACGTCGAGGCGCCCGACTACGTTTATCAACGCACGATCTCGCCCGAAGAGGCGCCCGACAAGGCGAGCGAGATCACGATCGGTTTCGAGAAGGGCGACGCGGTTTCGATCGACGGCAAGACGCTCTCGCCCGCGGCCCTGCTCACGAAACTGAACGAGCTCGGAAAGGCGAATGGCATCGGCCGGCTCGACCTCGTCGAGAACCGCTTCGTCGGCATGAAGTCGCGCGGCATTTACGAGACGCCGGGCGGCACGATTTTGCTCGCGGCCCATCGCGGCATCGAATCGATCGCACTCGACCGGGAAGCGGCGCATCTCAAGGATTCGCTGATGCCGCGCTACGCCGAGCTCGTCTATTACGGTTTCTGGTTCTCGCCCGAGCGCGAGATGCTGCAAGCGCTCGTGGATAAAAGCCAGGAACTCGTCACCGGCACGGTGCGGCTCAAGCTCTACAAGGGCAATGCCTCCGTCATCGGCCGCGAGAGCCCCTACTCGCTCTATAATCAGGACCTCGTCACTTTCGAGGAGGGCACGGTCGCCTACGACCATCGCGACGCCGCCGGATTCATCCGGCTGAACGCGCTGCGGCTCCGCACGCTCGGTCAGCGCAGCCGCAAGAACAAGAAATGAGCGAAAAGCCGCCGCGAGACGGCATTAACCGAGGATGATTTAGTCCTGGCGCGGGCTTTTTCGCCATTGCCTCCGCTCCGATCGTGACTATATTCCCGCACCGATTTGCCCGCGGGCCCCTAAAGGGCCCGCGGCCTCGCTTCCGGACCTTGTCATGAACCTTCGCAATGTCGCCATCATCGCCCACGTCGACCATGGCAAGACCACGCTCGTGGACCGGCTGTTGCAGCAATCGGGCACCTTCCGCACCAATGAGCGCGTCGCCGAGCGCGCGATGGACTCGAACGACCTCGAGCGCGAGCGCGGCATCACCATTCTCTCCAAGGCGACGTCGGTGCTGTGGAAGGATATCCGCATCAATATCGTCGACACGCCGGGTCACGCCGATTTCGGCGGCGAGGTCGAGCGCATCCTCAATATGGTCGACGGCGTGCTGGTGCTCGTCGACGCCGCCGAGGGTCCGCTGCCGCAAACCAAGTTCGTGGTCGGCAAGGCGCTGAAGCGCGGCTTGAAGCCGATCGTCGTCATCAACAAGGTCGACCGCTCCGACGCGCGCCCCACGGAGGTCGTCAACGAAGTGTTCGATCTCTTCGCCGCACTCGATGCCACCGACGAGCAGCTCGACTTCCCGATCCTCTACGGCTCGGCCAAGGAAGGTTGGATGGCGGCGAAGCCCGAGGGCCCGAAGGATCAAGGCATGGCGCCCTTATTCGATCTCGTCACACGCCACGTTGCCCCGCCGATCGTCGAAGAAGGTCCGCTGCGGCTGCTCGCGACCATTCTCGAGGCCGACCCTTATCTTGGCCGCATCCTCACCGGCCGCATCTCGTCGGGCGCGATTAAGCAGAACCAGAACGTCAAGGTGCTCTCGCGTGAAGGCAAGCTCGTGGAGCAGGGACGTGTCACCAAGCTTCTCGCTTTTCGCGGGCTCGAGCGCACTACGATCGAGGAAGCGTTCGCCGGCGACATCGTCGCCATCGCGGGCTTAGAGAACGCAAACGTTTCCGACACCATTGCCGCCCCCGAGGTCGAAGCGCCGATCGCCGCCCAGCCGATCGATCCGCCGACGCTCGCCATGACCTTCCGGGTCAACGATTCGCCCATCGCCGGCACCGAGGGCGACAAGGTCACGAGCCGCATGATCCGCGACCGCCTGTTCCGCGAGGCCGAGGGCAATGTCGGGCTCCGCATCGGCGAGAGCAGCGAGAAAGACGCCTACGAAGTCGCGGGCCGCGGCGAGTTGCAGCTCGCGATCCTGATCGAGACCATGCGACGCGAGGGCTTCGAGATCTCCGTCTCACGGCCGAAGGTCGTGCTTTCGCGCGACGAAAAGACCGGCGAGCATCTCGAGCCGATCGAGGAAGTCGTCGTCGACGTTGACGAGGAGCATTCCGGCATCGTCGTGCAGAAGCTCTCCGAGCGCCGCGGCGACATGATGGAGATGCGCCCCTCGGGCGGCGGCCGCCTGCGCCTCGTCTTCCACGTGCCGACGCGCGGCCTGCTCGGCTACCAGAGCGAGTTGCTCACCGACACGCGCGGCACCGCGGTCATGAACCGCCTCTTCCACGCCTACGCGCCGTTCAAGGGAGAGATTCCCGGCCGCCGCAACGGCGTCTTGATCTCGACCGATCAAGGCGAGGCGGTCGCCTACGCGCTATGGAACCTCGAGGACCGCGGGCCGATGATCATCGAGCCGGGCTGGAAGGTCTATCGCGGCATGATCGTAGGCGAGCACACGCGCGGCAACGACCTCGAGGTGAATGTGCTCAAGGGCAAGAAGCTCACCAACATCCGCACCACCTCGAAAGACGAAGCCGTGCGTCTCACCCCACCGATTCGAATGACCCTGGAAAAGGCGCTCGCCTATATCGACGACGACGAATTGGTTGAGATCACGCCGAAATCGATTCGGCTGCGAAAGAAGCTTCTCGACCCCAACGAGCGCAAAAGAGAGGACAAAAGGCGCGAGACTGCGGAGGTGTGACCTAGAAGCCTCACCTTTTGGCCGAATTAACCTTCCGTTAACGAAAGTCTTGAAGCCCACACGGCGCTTTGCTTCGATTGGGTCATGAGCACGATCCTGATCGAAACGCGTCCTGCCCGGCCCGACGATGCGGTCTCGCTCGCCGAGACGCATGACGAGGCATGGCGCACCGCCTATCAGGGGCTGATCCCGGGGCCCGAGCTCGAGAAGCTGATTACTCGCCGCGGCCCGAGCTGGTGGGACACGGCGATCCGCCGCGGCTCGCGCATCTCGCTTCTCATCTTCGGCGACGAAATCGCGGGCTACGCCAATTACGGCCGCAACCGCGCCAAGAGCCTGCCCTATGCCGGCGAGGTCTACGAACTTTACTTGAAGCCCGAATATCAGGGCCTCGGCTTCGGCCGCCGGCTGTTTTCGAATGCCAAGCGCGATCTCGCCCAGTCGGGACAAACCAGCATGGTCGTCTGGGTGCTCTCCGACAACGAGCCCGCCGTCGCCTTTTATCGTGCGCTTGGCGGCCGCACCATCGCCCGCTCGACCGAGCGCTTCGGCCAGAAGGTGCTCGACAAGCTCGCCTTCGCCTGGACGCGCTAATCTAGCTTCGGCGGCGGCAAGCCTGCACGCATCGCCGCCGCGCGTAGCGTGTTGGCGAGGAGACAAGCGACCGTCATCGGCCCGACACCGCCCGGCACCGGCGAAATCGCACCCGCGACCTTGACGGCCTCCTCGAAAGCGACGTCACCGACGACGCGCGGCTTCCCTGCCGGGCCGGGAACACGATTGATTCCGATATCGATCACGGTCGCGCCCGGCTTGATCCAGTTGCCGCGCACCAATTCGGGTTTGCCGATGGCGACGAACAGGAGGTCCGCCCGCCGGCACACGGCCGGGAGCTCCTTCGTCTTCGAATGCGCGATCGTCACCGTCGCGTTTTCCGCGAGCAGCAATTGCGCGAGCGGCTTACCGACGACGCTCGAGCGGCCCACGACCACGGCTTCAAGGCCCGCGAGCGATCGATGCACGTTTTTGACGAGCATCACGCAGCCGAGCGGCGTGCAGGGCGCAAGTGCCGGCATGCCGCTCGCGAGCTTTCCCGCGTTGAGCGGGGTAAAGCCATCAACGTCCTTGGCCGGCGAAATCGCGTTCAGGATGCGCGCCGGATCGATCTGTTTGGGCAGCGGCAACTGCACCAGGACGCCGTCGATTTTCAGATCGGCGCTGAGCGTCAGCACCAATTCAAGGAGTTCGGCCTCGCTCGTCGTTACCGGCAGCTTATGCTCGAACGAGGCCATGCCGAGATCGACGCTCAAGCGCGCCTTATTACGCACATAGACTTCGCTCGCCGGATTGTCGCCGACCAATACGACCGCAAGCCCCGGCATGCGGCCGAGCTTCCGGGTAAGGAGCTTCGCTTCGATCGCGACCTTAGCCCGCAATTCGTTCGCGATCGCCCTGCCGTCGATGATCTTCGCGCTCATCTTGCCTTGGCTGTTTTCGTCAGCACCCGCTCGAACGCCGCCGCGAGCATGCGCGGATCGCCCGCGAGCCGGAAGGTCTTGAGCCGCGACGCGCCGCCTTGCGCGAGCGAAACCATGGAAGGTGCCACACCCGCCGCCTTCGCGATCACCCGCGTCAACGCCGCATTGGCCTCGTCGTCGGCGGGAGCGGCCCGGACGCGCGCTTTCAGAACGGCACGGCCATCGGAAAGCCGCTCGACCCCGTCGATCGAATCGCGGCCGCCTTTTGGCGTCGCACGCACCGAAAGCAAAAGTCCGCCCGGCATCGCTTTCCAGGGCGGATCAAGAAACTCGGTGCTCAAGCGAACAGCCAGAAGATCAAATTCCTGATGAACAGAAGCAGCAAGACCAGGATCACCGGCGAGATATCGATGCCGCCGAGATTGGGCAACAGATTGCGGATCGGCCTGAGCGCGGGCTCGGTGAGTCGATACAGCACCTCGCCGATGTTGCGTACGACCTGATTCTGAGGATTGACCACATTGAAGGCGACGAGCCACGACATGACGGCCGCTGCGATCAGAACCCAAATATAAAGCCAGATGACGGTGTCGATGAGCCAGAGAAATGGGTTCAGCATGCGGCGCTCCGTGAACCAAGCGATAGGCCCGATCAATAGCCGCGCATGGCGCGCGAGGGAAGCCTCCTCTTCTTGACACTCCTTCGAGGCGCGGACTACATGACCCCCCGTCTGGACGGGGCCGTAGCTCAGTTGGGAGAGCGCCGCGTTCGCAATGCGGAGGTCAGGGGTTCGACCCCCCTCGGCTCCACCAGCCCGCCAGACGATTCACGAAAAATGCCGTTTTCCGTTTCGGACGACCCTTGCAGCCGGCGGGCAGCGGATTTCCTTGTCCGAAAGAGGCCGCATGACGAACGAGAAAATCGTCGCGGCGATCGGATTTTTTTGGGGTTCAAAAATGCGAACGGGAGACAGCCGGTGGGGTCAAAAAACCGGCTATCTCCCGTCGAACTAACGGCCGGCTACGCATTACCTGAAGCCGACGTACCGAAAGTGTTTGCAAGGGTTCGGCCAACGCGCGCGATCGCGCGTGCCACGAAATCTCGTCTGTAACGAATCGTTAAATACGAAATCGGCGATCGCGGCCGCCGGTCACGGCAAAGTCGGCTCGCAATCTGCGACGTTTTTTGCATTTTGCGAAATATTCGAGGCATCGTGCGATTCTTTTTTCGCGAGCCCCGCCCACAGATCGAAAAATTTCTCCAGCCACGCGCGTGTCTTACCGTCGTGCACGAGCCGGTCGTCGAAATGGTCAGCGCGCGGCCGCGCATTGGGCAGTTCCAATCGCGCGTGTCCGCGCGTCGTCCACCGGCACATCATTTGATGGGTGAGCTCGGAGTGAAACTGGAAGGCAAACGCCGCGCGGCCGTATTGGAACGCCTGATTCTGGAATGCATCGCCTTCCGCCAACAGGACGGCGTCCTTGGGCAGATCGAAACCCTCGCGGTGCCATTGATAGACGTGATCGGGCCACTCAAGAAGCTTCTTGCCCGCCTCCGTCGCCCGCAGCGGGTAGTAACCGACTTCGACCAGACCCTTGGGATGAAAATCGACCTTGGCGCCAAGCGCGCGCGCGAGAATCTGCGCGCCGAGGCAAATGCCGAAGAAGGGTTTATGCTCGCGTAGCGGCACTTCCGTCCATTTGATTTCCTGCTTCACGTAGTCGTCGTGATCGTTGGCGCTCATCGGTCCGCCAAAAATCCCGACCCCCACATGCTCTTCGAGCGTTTCCGGCAAGAGATCGCCGCAGCGCGGGCGGCGAATATCGAGGGTGAGCCCGCGCTCGGTGAGCAGCCGGCCGATACGGCCGGGCGTCGAATGCTCTTGATGGAGGACGATCAGGACCCGCTTGGACATTGTAGCGTTCATGTAGCGCGCCGGCTCACCGCGAGATAGGCCGAAACGGCGAGGACAGGCCTGCGCGGCATGCGGGGCGAGAGGAAAGCGATAACCTTGTTCATAAAACCCGGAATCACCACGCGCTTGCCGGCCTCGAATCCGCGCCAGCCGATCGCCGCACACTTCTCCGCGCTCATGCCGCGAAGCTGCGAACGGCGGGGCTCTTTTCCCGGATTGGCGCGCCTCTGGAAATTAGTCGGCACCGGGCCGGGGCAGAGTGCCGTCACCCGGACGCGCCCCTGCAATTCATAGGCGATCGCCTCGCTGAAGGAGAGCACGTAGGACTTGCTCGCGTAATAGATCGCGTTGAACGGGCCAGGCTGGAACGCCGCCACCGAGGCAACGTTCAAGACGCCGCCCTTCGCGGCGACGATCTCCGGCAGAAAGCGCAAAGTGAGATCGGTGAGCGCGCGCACATTGAGATCGACGATGCCGACTTCGTCGGCGCGGCTGTGCGCGACAACCGGCCCCGTGAGCCCGTAACCAGCGTTGTTAACGAGTTCGAACACCGAAAGACCCCGCCTCGCAAGTTCGGCGGCGAGGCGATCGGCGGCGCCCGTTTCGGAAAGATCGAGCACAATCATCTCGGGCCGCGTCAGACTTTGCGCGGCGATGGCGTCGGCGACTTTCGCGAGCCCCTCCGCCGAGCGCGCGACAAGCACGAGCTTGCGCCCGGCGCGCGCCGCTTGATGCGCGAGGCAAGCACCGATTCCGCTCGATGCGCCGGTAATCACGGTGACGAAAGTCATGGCGGCGGATGTCTAGCGAAGCGGCAAGGGCTCTGCAAACGAAGGATAAGACTTCGTTCAGACGACCGCCTGTTGCGGCCCGGTATGGGCGTGAAAATCGCGGCCGTTCGAAGTCGGCGCTATAAAACCCATGCGCAGGAGAAATTCGCTGAACGGCTCCCCGTTCGCCCTGAGCCGCGCATAGGCCGCGAACAAGGGATTGAGCGCATTGATGATGGCTTCGTGCTCGAGGTCCTCGGCATAGAGCTTCGACAGGCGCGAGCCGTCGAAGGCACCGCCGAGATAAAGATTGTAGCGGCCGGGGCCCTTGCCGACCAAGCCGATCTCGGCNNCGCGCGCAGCCGTTCGGGCAGCCGGTCATGCGGATGACGATGTCCTCTTGCGCGAGCCCGTGCGCTTCCAGCCGCTCCTCGAGCGCCGTGACGAGGTCGGGGAGATAGCGCTCGCTTTCCGCGAGCGCGAGGCCGCAGGTCGGGAGCGCGACGCAGGCCATCGAGTTGCGGCGGAGCCCTGAGACATTCCGGTCGAGGCCGAACTCGGTGACGATCGTCTCGATCGCGGCGCGATCCTTATCCGCGACATTGGCGACGATGACGTTCTGGTTCGGCGTCAGACGGAAGTCGCCCTTGTGCGTCTCCGCAAGCTTGCGATAGCCGTCGAGGTGCGCCGCATCCGCAAGATTTCCGACCCGCCCGTTCTCGACGAAGAGCGTGAGATGCTGGTTCCCGTCCTCGCCTTCGGTCCAGCCGAGGCGGTCGCCGGTCGAGGTGAAGGTGACCGCGCGTGCGGAGCCAAGCTTCACGCGGCTCCGCTTCTCCACTTCGGTGCGAAAAGCATCGAGGCCCTTATCCTCGATGGTGTATTTGAGCCGCGCGTGCTTGCGGTTGGAACGATCGCCCCAGTCGCGCTGCACGGTCACGACCGCCTCAGCGATCGCGAGCACGTCTTCGCTGCGGCAGAAGCCCATCACGTCGGCGGTGCGCGGATAGGTGTCAGGCTCGCCATGGGTCATGCCCATGCCGCCGCCGACGGTGACGTTCCAACCCTCGATCTCGCCGTCCCCGTCAAGGATCGCGACGAAGCCGAGATCATGCGCGAACACGTCGACGTCGTTCGAGGGCGGCACGGCGACAACAATCTTAAACTTGCGCGGCAAGTAGGTTTTTCCGTAAATCGGCTCGACCACGTCTTCGTCGCCGCCCGCGATCTTCTCGCCGTCGAGCCAGATTTCCCGATAGGCCGTCGTCTTCGGCGTCAGGTGATCGGAAATCGCTTTGGCAAGCGAAAGTGCGGCCGCGTGGGCGCGCGATTGATACGGATTCGGGTCGCACATCACGTTGCGGTTGACGTCGCCGCAGGCGGCGAGCGTGTCGAGCAGCACTTGATCGATTTCTTTCAGCGTCGCCTTCAGGTTCGACTTGATGACGCCGTGCAGTTGCACCGTCTGGCGCGTGGTTATCCGCAGGGTGCGGTTGCCGTAGAGGCGGGCCACTTCGTCGAGCGTGAGCCATTGCGCGGGCGTGAGCGTGCCGCCCGGGATGCGCACCCGCAACATGAAGGCGAAGGCCTTCTCCATCTTTTTCTTGGAGCGCTCGGCGCGGAGGTCCCGGTCGTCCTGCAGATACATGCCGTGAAATTTCACCAGCTGCTGGTCGTCGTCGCTGATCGCGCCGGTGATTTCGTCGGCCACGCCCTCGGCGAGCGTGCCGCGTAAGTAAGCGCTCGCTTCCTTGATCACTTCGTTGCGCGACAGATCCTTGGCCATGGTTCAAGCGCTTTACGCGCTCAGTAGACGTCCTGCAAATAGCGCCGCTCGCTCTCAAGCTTCGCGAGCGCCTGCTCCGCGAGTTCCGGCGAAACGCTCTTCACGTCGGCATAGGCGCGGAGAAGCGTCGAGCGCACATCCTTCGCCATCGCCTTGGCGTCGCCGCAGACATAGAAATAGGCACCGTTCTCGAGCCATTCAACCAGATCGCGGCGCCGCTCCCACAGCTTGTTCTGAACGTAGATCTTCTGCAGCGTGTCGCGCGAGAAGGCAACATCCATGCGCGCGAGCGCGCCGTCTTTCAGCGCGTCCTGCCATTCCAGCTGATAGAGGAAATCATGCGTGAAATGGCGATCGCCGAAGAAGAGCCAATTTTTGCCCTTGGCACCGGTGGCGCGGCGCTCCTGCACGAAGGCGCGGAATGGCGCCACTCCCGTACCCGGTCCGACCATGATGATGTCGCGCTCCGGCGCCGGCAGCACGAAATGCTTGTTGGGTTTCAGTTTGGCGCGCACGCGCGCGCCCTTCTTCAAGCGGTCGGCCACGAAATTCGAGGCCACGCCCTTGCGCGCGCGGCCAAAACTTTCATAGCGCACGGGTGAAACGAGGAGATGCGCCTCCTCGCCGACCTCGCGGCGCGACGAGGCGATCGAATAGGCGCGCGGCGCCAGCGGCCGCGTAAGATCACGCAGCTGCTCGGCCGAAAGCGAAATCGGAAACTGTTCGACGAGGTCGATCAATTGCCGCCCGGCGATCCAGCCTTTGGCCTCACCCGACTCGATCAGCGACTTCACGTATTGGTGGCCGGTGGTGACAGCGTAATTTTCAAGCGACTTGAGCGAGAGCGTGGTCACGTCGCGCGACTTGAGAAACTCCGTGCGCAACCCATCATCCGAACCGAGCCCCGCCGATTTTAACAACTCATCGACATAGGCGGGATCGTTCTCGGCATAGAGATCAAGTGAGTCGCCGGGCTTGTAGGCGGGGGCGGTCCCGCCGAAGGCGAGCTCCAGGTGAATCGTTGCCTTGTCCGAGCGCGACGAATTGAGATTGATCCACTCGCTCACTTCCGCCTCGACCGGCCCGGTATCGGCAGCGGGCTGCGGCCGCGCGCCAAAATCGACGGCGATCACCGTACCGCGCGCCGCTTGCGGCGGCGCCAGCGCTTTCAGGGCTTTGTCGATCCAATCGCCGGCGGGTTTTTCGAAATCGAGATCGCAATCGACGCGGTCGGCGACGCGCTTGCCGCCGAGCGCCTCCAGCTGTGCGTCGATTTTCTGGCCTATGGTGCAAAAATCCGCGTATGCGGAATCGCCGAGCGCCAAGACGCTATATTCGACGCCATCAAGTTTGGGCGCGCTTTCAGCCATCAATTCCGCATAGGCGCGCGCCGCGCGTGCGGGCGGCTCGCCCTCGCCCCAGGTGGCCGCAATCACGATCAGACGTTTGGCTTTCGCGAGTGTCGCGAGATCGAGATCGGCCATGTCGATGACCGATGGCTTCAAACCTTGTTTCCGCGCGGCCTTCGCCGCGTCATTGGCGAGCCGCTCGGAGTTACCGGACTCCGTCGCGTAAACAATCGTGAGCGGCTCCGCCGCCTGCGGCGGCGCCGCGGGCTGCAAAGAAGGTTGGTCGGAAGGCTGCGCCTGCTCAATGGCCGCCAAAAATCCCGCGAGCCATGCGCGCTGCACCGGCGTCGCCGTGCCGACGACGCTGTTGAGGCCTTTAATGTCCTCTTCGGTGAAGGGTGCCGCCTTCGGGATCGTCGGGAAACTCATCGACCAGCCGCCCTATTTCCAGTCCAGTCACGCGCAAGGCGCCGCTGAGCCATGTTCTGTTTGTATTATAGCTATTCATGCACTGAAATACTGTCAATTAAATAAATAACACATGTACAATATGTAATACTATGGAGCATGCGCCATCCCTTTGCAAAAGCGTGCAAAAACCAGCCATGTGGCAGGGGCAGATGAGCTCACTGAGTGGGCGGCTATGAAAGGCGGGTCGACGTCAGGACTTCGCGGCTTCGAGCCCCCGCTTCAGCTTGACCATGCCGCCGAGCCAGCGGTCGTAATTCTCGGCCTTGTTGCGCATGTATTGCGCGACCTGCGGGTGCGGGAGAATGAGAAAGCTTTCGGCCTCCAGCCCCTTGATTACCGCATCGGCGCATTCCTCCGGCGTGAGCACGCCATCGAGATGTTGCGGACCGTGACTGCCGGCGCGCAGCAGTGGTGTGTCGACGCCTTGCGGACACAGCATCGAAACGCGAATGCCCTGATCGCGGTGGGTGATCGCGAGGATTTCGCCGAACGCCACCGCGGCGTGCTTGGTCGTCGCGTAAACGGCGCTGCCGATCTGCGACAACAGCCCCGCCGCCGAACTCGTGTTGAGAAAATAGCCGCCGCCGCGCTTGATCATGCGCGGGAGCAACGCGCGCGCCGCGTAAACGTGCGACATCACGTGCACGTTCCAGCTGCGTGTCCAGCTTTCGTTCGTCGAGGATCCGACGAAGTCGGGCGAAGCCTCGCGGTCCGCAAGTCCGGCGTTTGAGCAGAAAAGATCAATCGGCCCGATATTCTTTTCGGTTTCCTCGATGATTCTGATGATGTCTTGTTCGTTCGCGACGTCGCACTTGTACGCCTTGCCGCCGACGGACTTCGCCACCGCCCTGGCTTTGTCGCCGTTCAAATCGGCGACGATCACCGCCTTCGCACCTTCCTTGTGAAACCGCTCGCAGAGCGCCTTGCCGATGCCGTCCGCGCCGCCGGTCACGACCACGATTTTATTCTTGATCTTCATGCGCGCGGCTCCTGTGGATTCTCGAAAACTTTTTTCAATTCGGTCTTGAGGATCTTGCCGCTCGGATTGCGCGGCAGCATTTCCGGCCAAAACACCACTCGCACCGGCACCTTGAACGCCGCGAGCCGTTCGGCCACGAAGGCGCGCAATTCATCTTCGCTCGTCGTAGTGTCCGGCTTCAACGTCACCACCGCGCCGGGCTCCTCGCCGAGAATCCGATGCGCGATCCCAACCACGGCGGCGTCCATCACCGCCGGATGCTGGTAAAGCACGTCCTCGACCTCGATGCAGTAGATGTTCTCGCCGCCGCGCAACAGCATGTCCTTCCTGCGATCGACAATGTAGCAAAAACCTTCCTCGTCGATCTTGGCGATGTCCCCGGTCTTGAGCCAGCCGTCGACGAAAGTCTCCGCACTCGCCGCCGAATTATTCCAGTAGCCCTTCACGACGTTCGGGCCCTTGGCCCACAATTCGCCGAGCGCGTTCGTCGGCAGCGTCTCGTCTTTCTCGCCGACGATTTTCATCTCGCAGACGGGAAGTGCCGGACCCGAACTCTCGGGCCGATGCTCGTAATCCTCGCCGCCGTTGTGGGTGAACGTCGCCGAGGTTTCGGTCATGCCCCAGCCGAGGCCGGGAACCGATTTTGGAAAAACCTGCCTGATCCGGCGCACGAGTTCGGAGGCCGCAGGCGCACCGCCGTAAGAAAGCGCTTCCAGCGAGGAAAGATCGTATTTTTTTCGCGCCGGATGCTCGATCAATTGCCAGGCGATGGTTGGGACGCCCCCGGTGCTCGTCACCCGCTCGCGCTCGATCATCTGCATCGCGAGTTCGGGCTCCCAGCGGCGCAGCAACACAAGCTTGATGCCGTTGAACAATCCCGGGCAAAGCACGGCATGGCAGCCGGTGGTGTGAAAGAACGGAACCGCCAGGAGGGTCGCCTTCTGCTGCGCTTTCGGATCGGGCATCGGCGGCATTTCGCCCCGCCGGATGTAATTGCGCGCCGGCGAGAAGGTGGCCGCGGTCACCGTCGAGGTCGCGTTGCGATGGGTGCCAAGCGCGCCCTTTGGCTTTCCGGTCGTACCGGAGGTGTAAAAAATCGTCGCGTCGTCGTCGGGGGCGAGCGCCACATCGGGCAGCGGCCGGTCGGGCAGCCGGTGCCAGTCGTTCACCGCTCCGATGACAGTCTCAATCCGTAGCACGCGCGGATGCGTGACTTCCTCGGCCGAGCGCACGACATAAATCTTTTCGAGTTCGGAACAATTCGGCAACCGCTTGACGATCCGCTCAAGCCGCTCGGCGTCGACGAACGCGATTTTCGCGCCCGAATCCTTGAGACCATATTCGAGCTCGGTGCCTGTCCACCAGGCGTTCAACGGCGTCACGATTCCGCCTGCGAGCAGGACCCCGAAGAAAACGACGGGCCATTCCGGCAGATTGCGCATGGCGAGCACGACGCGATCGCCCTTCTTCACGCCCTGTTTGACGAGCTCTTCGGCGAGCGCGAGCGCGGCCTTGGAAAAAGCGTCGAAGCTCGCGCGGTCCTCCTCGTAGACAAGAAAAGTCTTCTCGCCGTGCGTCCGCCCCTGCAGGAAAACCTCCCGCAATGTCGGCGGCGCATGCTTCCACACCCGTGTCTTCACGCCGCGGATGAGCATGTCTTCCATCTCAAAAGGCGAGCCGGGGCGCGTCATCAGCGCGTGCGCCTGTGCAATCGACATGACAGGCCAGGGCTTCTGCGCGGACCGGGGCTTCGACATCGCGTCAGCGATCCTTCAATAGCGGTTTAGCCGCGCGAGCTGATCGGCGTGAAAATTGGAATCGCCGAATAATTCCTGCCCCACCCGCACCCGCTTCATAAAGAAGCCGATATCGAACTCGTCGGTCATGCCAAAACCGCCATGCATTTGCATCGCTTCTTGCACCGCGAGCGTAGCGCTCGCGCCGGCGCGGGCCTTGGCGACCGAAACGATCGAGCCGGCATGGTCGAAATGCTCGTCCAGCGTCTGCAGCGCCTTCAGCACCGCTGCGCGGGTAATTTCGATCTCGCAGTAAAGATGCGCCGCGCGGTGTTGCAGCGCCTGAAATTCACCGATCCGCTTGCCGAACTGCTTGCGCTCCTTGAGGTAGTTGGCCGTGCGCGCGAAAGCCTCCTCGCCCGCGCCGACAAGCTCGGACGCCACGGCAGCGCGGCCGACATTCAGCGCGCCTTCGATAATTTTCCAACCCTGATCGACCTCGCCGAGCACCGCATCGGCATTGACCTGCGCATTGTCGAAGGAAATGCGCGCGGCGTTGTGGCTGTCGACCATGATCGTGCGCTCGGTCTCGATGCCCTTCGTCTTGGGATCGACGATGAAGAGCGTGATCCCTTTCGTTTCGCCCGGCTCGCCCGAGGTGCGGGCGGCGACGATCAAAAAATCCGCGACATGGCCGTCGACGACAATGCCTTTCGCGCCGTTGAGCGAAAAACCGTTGCCCGAGCGCTTGGCGGAAAGCGCGATCTGCGCCGGATTATGCTTCGAATGCTCGTCGATGGCGAAGGCGCCGATGCGCTCGCCCGCCGCGATCTTGCCGAGGTGTTCCTTTTTCTGCGCTTCGCTGCCCGCGCGCGCAATCGTGCCCGCGCACAGAAGCGCTGTCGACAAAAACGGCGACGGCGTGAGCGTGCGGCCGATCTCCTCCATGACGACACCGGCCTCGACATAGCCGAGGCCCGCGCCGCCGAATTCCTCGGGGATGAGAATTCCGGCAAAGCCCATTTCGGCAAATTGCTTCCATAGCGCACGCGAGAAGCCCGTTTCGTCGCGCTGGTCGCGAAGCTTGCGCAGATGCGATACGGGAGCGTTCTTCGCCAGGAAGCCGCGCGCGCTGTCGCGCAAGAGACCCTGTTCGTCGTTCAAGACAAGCGGCATGCGGAAAACCTCAGGCGCCCGGCAAATCGAGGATGCGCTTGGCGACGATGTTGAGCTGCACCTCGCTGGTGCCGCCCTCGATCGAGTTCGCTTTGGTGCGGAGCCACGCGCGCGCCAGCGCCCCCTGTTTCGAGCGCGGGCTCTCCCATTCGAGCGCGGCGGACCCGCCCGCGGCCATCAATAACTCATGCCGGCGCTTGTTCAGTTCGGAGCCATAATATTTCAACACTGAGGAAAAGGCGGGGTTCGCTTGACCGGCCTTGGCGAGATCGCCCGCCCGCTCGAGAGCGAACACGAACGCCATCTCGTCGATCGAGACTTCCGCAATCTTGCCGCGCAGCACCGGATCGGCAAGCCGCCCTTCCGCGTCGAGCCCGACCGAATCGGCGGCGATCTGGCTCACCGGCCGCCCGGCCGCGCGCAGTCCCATGCCGCCGATCATCGCGCGCTCGTGGGTGAGAAGATATTTCGCGATCTCCCAACCCTTGTTGAGTTGGCCGACAAGGTTTTTCTTCGGCACTTCGACGTTGTCGAAAAACGTCTCGCAGAATGGCGACTTGCCGGAAATGAGCAGAATAGGCTTAGTGGAAACGCCCTTCGAGTCCATGTCGAACAGGATGAAGCTGATGCCTTCGTGCTTGGGCGCCGAGAAATCCGTGCGCACGAGGCAGAAGATCCAATCCGCCTTATCCGCGTATGAGGTCCAGATTTTCTGGCCGTTGACCAGGAAGTGGTTACCCTTGTCCTCCGCTTTCGTCGCGAGCGAGGCGAGGTCCGAGCCCGCGTTCGGCTCCGAATATCCTTGGCACCAGCGAATTTTGCCTTGAACGATTTGCGGCAAATATTCGCGCTTCTGCTCCTCGCTGCCGTATTTCAGGAGGGCGGGCCCGAGCATCCAGATGCCGAAGGAATCGAGCGGTGAGCGGCAGCCGAGCGCGCGCATTTCCTTTTGCAGGATTTTCGCTTCCTCGCGCGAGAGCCCGCCGCCGCAATATTCCTTCGGCCATTCGGGAACGGTCCAGCCTTTTTCCGCCATTCGCTCGAGCCAGACGCGCTGCGCCTCGGAATGGAATTTCCATTTGCGCCCGCCCCAGCAGATTTCTTCCTCGCTCTGTACGGGCTTCCGCATTTCCGGCGGGCAGTTCTTCTCCAGCCACGCGCGGGTTTCCTTGCGGAAGACTTCGAGATCGGACATGGCAATTCCTCAGATGGTGACGCCGCCGTCGATGACAATGTTTTGGCCGGTGACGAAGGAGCCGGCGGCGGAAGCAAGAAACACCGCCGCGCCCGCGATTTCGTCGGGCTCGCCGATGCGGCGAAGCGGAGTCTGCTCCTCGCGCGCAGCTAACCGTGCTTTATCTTCCCACAATGCACGCGCGAAATCGGTCTTGATCAGGCCCGGTGCGATACAGTTCACCCGCACGTTATGCGGGCCGTATTCGACCGCGAGATTGCGCGCGAGCTGCAGATCCGCCGCCTTCGAAATGCAATAAGCACCTAATACCGGTGAGCCGCGGAGACCCCCGATCGAGGAGACGATGATGATCGAACCTTCCCGGCGCTTGATCATTTGCGGCGAGACGAGCTGCGCGAGCCAATGATTGGAGAGGATGTTGTTGTCGAGGATCTTGCGGAACTGATCGTCCTGAATGCCGGCGAGCGGGCCGAAATACGGGTTCGACGCCGCGTTACAGACGAGAATATCGACCTTGCCGAATTTTCGCGTGGCTTCCTCGACGAGATTTTTGAGATCGTCCTTCGACGAAATATTGGCCGGCACGACGATGGCGCTGTCCTTGCCGTACTTCTTGTTGATCGCGTCGGCGACCTCCTTGCAGGCCTCGGCCTTGCGCGAGGAAACCACGACCTTCGCCCCGTGCTCGGCGAGCCGCTCGGCGATGGCGCGCCCGATACCGCGCGAGGAGCCGGTGATCACCGCGACTTTTCCCGAAAGATCGAACAACGACATGGCGTGACGTTACTCCCCGGTTGTTCTTGATTTTTGCCGAACTTAGCGGCTCACCCGCTCAACACAAGCGGCTCGTGTTTCGACCCATGGAACGCGACGTCAGGCCCCGGCTTTCTTCGCATAACCGATTGCGGCTTGCGCCAATGGAACCACGCGCGCGACCGAATCCGCGGCACGCGCACTCGCCGCGGTGCCGTCACGAATACGCCCGGCGATGCCCTGCAGAATCGCAGTGATGCGGAAGAGGTTGTAGGCAAAATACCAGTTGAGGTCGGGCACGCCCGTGCGGTTGGTGAGCTTGCAGTAGAGCGCCTCCGCCTCCTCAATGCTGGGGATGCCGAGCGCCCTGATGTCGAGGCCGGCGATGCCGCTGCGGCCTTCCGGCGGCATAGACCAGTTCATCAGGAAATAAGTGAAATCGGCGAGTGGGTCGCCGAGCGTCGAGAGCTCCCAGTCGAGAATCGCGACGATTCTAGGCTCGCTCGCGTGAAAGATCATATTGTCGAGCCGGTAGTCGCCGTGCACGACCGAAACGCGCTCCTGCGCCGGCACCGTTTGCGGCAGCCATTCGATCAGCCGGTTCATCTCGGGAATGTCTTGCGTCTCGGAGGCGCGGTACTGCTTCGACCAGCGATCGACCTGACGCGTAAAATAATTTCCCGGCTTGCCGTAATCGGTAAGCCCGATCTTGGCGGGATCGTATTGATGAAGTTTTGCGAGCGTCTCGATTTCGGAGCGATAAATGGCGCCGCGCTCCTCGCGCGAGCAGTTGGGCAGCGCTCCGTTCCACAACACGCGGCCTTCGACCATCGCCATGATGTAGAACATGGATCCGATCACATCGTCGTCGGTGCAAAGCGCATAGGTCCGCGCGACCGGGAAGCCCGCCGCATAGAGCGCGGAGATGACGCGGAATTCGCGGTCGACCGCGTGCGCCGAGGGCAGCAATTTTCCGAACGGCTTGCGGCGAAGTACGTAGGATTGGCCCAGCGTGTTCAGCCGATAGGTCGGGTTCGACTGGCCGCCCTTAAATTGAAGAACTCTCAATGGCCCGCGATAGCCCTCGACGTTATTTTTGAGCCAGCCGTCGAGCTTCGCTTCGTCGATTTTGTGCCGTTCCTCGACGGGCTTCGTACCCGTATAGGCGTCGTCGGGTAGCACGACGGCAGCCTTGCTCATTCGGCGGCGAGATCGAGGTTCGTGTGCCGCGCGTATTCCATGCGCGCGATCGAGCGGTTGTGGACTTCGTCCGGCCCGTCGGCGAGACGCAGCGTGCGGATGCCGGCATAGGCCTTCGCCAGACCGAAGTCGCTGGTGACGCCGCCGCCGCCATGCGCCTGGATCGCGTCGTCGATGATCTTCAACGCGATGCGGGGTGCCGCGACCTTAATCATTGCGATCTCGAGCTTCGCCGCCTTGTTGCCGGCCTTGTCCATCATGTCGGCGGCCTTGAGACACAGAAGCCGCGTCATCTCGATGTCGATCCGCGCTTCCGCAACGCGCTGCTCCCACACCGAGTGCTCGGAAATACGTTTGCCGAAGGCGACGCGCGATTGCAGCCGGCGCACCATTTTTTCGAGCGCCGCCTCCGCGACGCCGATCGTGCGCATGCAATGATGAATGCGGCCGGGTCCAAGCCGTCCCTGCGCGATCTCGAAGCCGCGGCCTTCGCCGAGGAGGAGATTCGAGGCCGGCACGCGGACATTGTCGAGAATGACCTCGGCATGGCCGTGCGGCGCATCGTCGAAGCCGAACACTGGCAGCATGCGCACGACCTTCACGCCCTTGGCATCGAGCGGCACCAGAATCTGCGATTGCTGCGAGTGACGAGCCGCGCCCGTGTCGGTCTTGCCCATCACGATCGCGATCTTGCAGCGCGGGTCGCCAACACCCGACGACCACCACTTGCGGCCCTGAATCACGTAGTCGTTGCCTTCCTTGCGGATCGAGGTCTCGATGTTGGTGGCGTCCGACGAGGCCACCGCCGGCTCGGTCATTAGGAACGCCGAGCGGATCTCGCCGTTCATTAAAGGCTTCAGCCACTTTTCCTTCTGCTCCTTCGAGCCATAGCGGTGCAGCACTTCCATGTTGCCGGTGTCAGGCGCCGAGCAATTGAAGACTTCGGACGCCCAATGGATATGGCCCATCTCCTCGGCACAGAATGCGTATTCGAGGTTGCTGAGGCCCGCGCCGTGAAAGTCGCCCTCGTCGTGCTTATCGTTCGGCGCCAGGAACAGATTCCACAATCCTTCCTTCCGCGCCTTCGGCTTCAACTCCTCAATGATGGGAACCACCTGCCAGCGGTTCGCCCCGAAGGCTTCCATCTGCTTGTGATAGGTGTCGACCGCCGGATAGACGTGCTTCGCCATGAAGGCGGCAACGCGGTCTCGCCAGTAGCGCTGCCGCTCGGAAATCGAGAAGTCCATCGGTGATCCTCCCTGGAATTCCAGTCTCTTGATGGCCGGATTGAACCGGACATTCGATTGAATACGCGCCGCCGTCAACGGCCCGCGAAGTCGGGCGCCCGGCGCGAGTTCATGGCGGCTACACCTTCCTTGAAGTCGGCGGTGCGCCGCAACCATTCCTGCTCGAACAATTCGCGCTCGGTCGAGGCCTCGATTTGATCGGCGAGGCCGCGCCGCAGCGTTTCGCGCGTCGAAACGACGGCAAGCGGCGCCGATTGCGCGATCTCGGCTGCGAGCGCTTGGGCCGCTTGGCGGACTTCCGCTTGCGGCACGAAGTGATCGGCGAGCCCAATGCGAACCGCTTCTTCGCCCGGAACGCGGTGGCCGGTGTAGAACATGAGCGCCGCCTGCTGCGGGCCGACGGCGCGCGGCAGCGTCGTGGTGAGCCCGAAGCCGGGATGAAAGCCGAGCCGGGTAAAATTGGCGCAAAACCGGGTTTCCGCGCAGGCAATGCGAAAATCCGCGACCATCGCGAGCCCTAAGCCACCGCCGACCGCCGCGCCCTGGATCGCGGCGACAATCGGCTTCTTGGTGCGGAACAGGCGCAGCGCCTCCTTATAGAGGTGCTTCGTGGCGCCGGCCGCTTCCGACGCGGTGCCGGTTGCCGGCCGGCCGGCGAGATCGGCGCCGGCGCAGAACACCTTTCCTTCGGACGCGAGCACCAGCGCGCGGCAGGCAGGATTCTTGTCGAGTTCCTCGAATGCATCGGCGATCGCGTTGATCAGCGCATTGTCGAAGAAATTCTGCGGCGGCCGGTCGAACACGACCGTCGCCACATGACCGCCGATTGAAACGCTTACGTCTTTACTCATGTCGCCCTCATCTTCCGGTGAAATTCGGCTTTCGCTTCTCGACGAAAGACGCGACGCCCTCTTTCAGATCCTCGGTGCCGAAGCATTTGACGAGTTCATCGTTGGCGAGATGCGTCGCCTGCGCCAGCGACTGGAAATAGGACTGATGGATCTGCTGCTTCATGATGCGCATCGAGCGCGGCGAGGACAACTCCGCAAGGTCCTTGGCGATGCCGTGTACCGCGTCATGAAATCCCGCCGCCGGCAACAGCTTCACGAGCCCCATCGCCGCCGCTTCTTCCGCGGTCATGGTGCGGCCCGATAGCATCAGGTCGAGCGTGTTCATGGTGCCGACGAGGCGCGGCAGCATCCAGGCCGAGCCGTATTCGCAAATCAGCCCGCGGCGCGCGAAGGAAGTGGCGAGTTTCGTTCCTTCCGCCATGTAGCGGATGTCGCAATAAAGCGTGAGCACGAGGCCGATGCCCGCCATCGGCCCATTGATGCCGGCGATGATCGGCTTCGGCACGGCGAGAGGATAGCTATAGCGTTGATCGAAATTGTCGTCGGTTTTCTTCGCCTCGTGCAGGCCGGCGGCGAGTTTCGGGTCCTGCGCCCGCGCGCCCAAACCTTCCATGTCGGCGCCGGCACAAAAAGCGCGGCCCTCGCCGGTGAGTACGATCGCACGCACGCCGTCATCGGCGCCTGCCTTCTGGATCGCGTCGCGCACCTCTTTCTCCATCACCGGCGTCCAGGCATTCATGCGCTCGGGCCGGTTGAGGGTGATGGTGGCGATGCGGTCTTTAACCGCGTAGAGAATTTGCTCGTATTTCGACATGAAACCTCCCGAATATTTTTCGTTTTTTTAGCGCAAGCCCAACAGCCGCCGTGCGATCACCCAGCGGTGCACTTCCGACGGCCCGTCGTAAATCCGCATCAAGCGTACCTTGCTTGCCATCAATTGCAGCGGCATTTCCTTCGCCATGCCCATGGCGCCGAACGTCTGCATCGCGTGATCAATGATTTCCCACGCCATTTCGGTGGCGAACACCTTGGCCATCGACACTTCCACCCGTGCGTCGCGCCCCTGATCGACCTTCCTCGCCGCGTCGTAAGCGACCAAGCGCGCGGCATGGATTTTGGTCGCGGCATCAGCGACCCACCATTGGATCGTCTGCCGCTCGGCGAGCGGCGCGCCGAAGGTAACGCGCTGCGGCGCGTGCTCGCAAATCATAGTGAGTGCGCGTTCGGCGACGCCGACGCACCAAGCCGCCATTTGCAGCCGCCGCGTCGACAGCCGCACCTGCATCGGCACGAAGCCCTCGCCTTCGCGCCCCAAGAGCTGCGAGGCGGGAAGCCGGCAATCCTCAAGCGCGATCTCGTAGGTAAAATGCCCGCCGATCATCGGAATCGGGCGCACGACATGAAAGCCGGGCGTGTCCTTGTCGACGAGAAAGGCGGATATGCCGCCGCGCGCGCCCTTCTGCTTGTCGGTCACCGCCATCAGAATCGTGAAATCGGCATGATCGGCGCGACTGATCCAGATCTTGCGGCCGTTCAGCACCCAGTGATTGCCGTCCTTGACGGCGCGCGTGATCATCGCGGCGGGGTCGGCGCCCGCGCCCGGTTCCGAAATGCCGATCGCCGAAACCGTTTCCCCGCGCGCGTAAGGCTCGAGATAGGCTTTGCGCTGCTCGTCGTTCACCGTCACCATCAACATGCGCAAATTCGGCGAGTCGGGCGGCAGCGTATAGGGCGTAATCGTCTTGCCCATCTCTTCGTTGACGCCGATCATCGCCTCGACCGGCAGATCGGAGCCGCCGAATTCAACGGGCGCGTCGAGGCCCCACAGGCCGAGTGCGCGGGACTTTTTGTCGATCGGCGTGCGCTCAGCTTCAGTAAGTCGCGCCTCTTCGCCCCGCGCCTCACGCTCGAGAACAACCCGCTCGAGCGGCATCAGCTCGTCGCGCACGAAGCGCGCGACAAGTTCCTTCAGCATGCGGTGTTCTTCGCTGAGTTCGAAGTCCATGTTCCGCCCTGCGGACAGCGCTGGTCGGGCGGAAGCGTAGCAACTCTTCCTTCAATAGGAAGCGCCCGAATCCGTCACCGAGGCGAGCGAGACAAGCGGCGCCGATTCCCTGTATCTTTTCATCGCAGACCGGTCATGCGATGAGTTTTACAGCGGCCTAACCCGGCACTTTTGCATGGCATCGAAGAAAGCAAAGAAACCTCGCGAACCGGAAAAGACGAGCGCGGTCGTCATCCCCTTTCCGGTGGTGCCGCGACGCGACGCCGAGAGTGCCGCGAAGATTTCCGCTTGCTTGGTACCGCGGCGTGAAGCGCCGGAGACCAAGGCCGCGCCCAAACCCGCGAATTCGGACGAGCGCCCGGCGCTACCGCCCGCCTCTAGCCCGAAATGGTGGGAAATCGGCCTCGCGGTTTCGATCGCGCTGCATCTCGCCGCCGCCGCCGTTTTCCAGGCGAAATACAGCTACGACCTCGAGCGCGCCGCCGACGCTGCCGCGGCCGCTTCCAGCGAAGGCACCATCGTCATCCCGATCGAGGTCGTGGTCACCGCCGCCCTGCCGTCGGCGCCGACGCCGACCGATGCGACCGCCCCCGACGCGCTGAAAGCGGCGCCGGCGACCCCGAAAAACAAATCAACCGACGACAAAAAAGATAAATCCGCGCCGCCGCAGAAGAGCGATGCGGCGATGGAAGTCGTGCCGGCCGCGAAGGAAACGCAGCAGCCGGACAAGGAAAAGCACGAGCAGAAGAAAGAGCGCGCGCAACAAAGCACGAGCGCCGCCGCCAATCCGAGCCCCGCCGCCGCTTCGCGCTTGGAAGGCCGCGCCGGCGCCGGCGGCCGTGCCGAGTCGGGCGGCACCGCCAATGTTTCTTCTTATCAGTCAGAGGTGCTGGCGCATCTGCAGCGCTATCGTGTTTATCCTTCCGAAGCGAAAAGCCGCGGCATCACCGGTACCGCGACGGTTCGTTTCGCGCTCGCCTCGAATGGCAGCGTGATTTCGGCCGCGCTTGGGCGCGGCAGCGGCACTGCGGTGCTCGACGAAGCCGCGCTCTCGATGGTCCGCCGCGCGTCTCCCTTCCCGCCGTTCCCGGCGGGCCTCGGCCGCTCGCAAATGGATTTCGCCGCTCCGATCCGCTTCGATTTGCGCTGAAGCGGGACGGCTTAGCGAAAAATCACTAGCCGCCCGACGGCGGGCGCGCGCCCGGGCTCGGCGAGACGATCGATCCGCACGACAATGACGGAAGCACCGTAGCTAAACCGGTAAAGACCGTTGGCATCGAGCGCGATGTCTTTTTCGCGCAGATCGACCCTATTTTCGCCGAGTTCAAACCGCAGCGGCGGAGCCGCGATGTCCAGCCGCTCGATGACGAGCAACCCTGCCTGCGCGGAAATAATAATCGGGGAGAGCCCGTAAAGATTGACATCGGGCTCCGGCAACGCCGCGCCCGCCACCGAGTTGCCGCCCCGTGCTACGAGCCCCGCGGAATTCATCAGCGCGAGACCGGCGGCATCGCATTCCACGCGCCGCCGCGTGAGCGCGCCGCCCTCGACGAGGCTCTTCAGCGGCTCGACCACGGCGCGGCCGCCGGCGATCGAATCCTGCCAGCAGGATTTCAAATAGCCGAGAACGATACGACCGTCCTGGCCGAGCTCGGCCGAGCGGCCCGCCGCGATCAGATCGAAGCGGCGAAGATCGCCGATGCCGGGCGAAACTTCCTCCACGATGGCGACGTCTTGGCGCTCGCCTTCGCGCGGCATCGCGGCTGAATTGCACCACGCGGCGCCGAGCACGAAGACGGCGAGAGAAGCGAACGATGTCGAGCGTCTCATCGCTTACCTCAACTGCACGAGCGGATAGTCCACGCCGAACGGCCGGCCGATGGCCGGCGTCTGCTGCCCGAGGGTGAGCTTGGACACACGGTCGGAGACGTAGGCATCGAGCTCAGCGGTCGTGACATAGCCGTTCTTGAAGAAATCCGCTTCGCCCTTCAGGCCTTCGACGACCGCTTTGGTGAATGCGCCGTTGCCCCATTCGGCTTTTTCGTAGGAACGCTGGCGTCCGGTCGAGGACGCGAAGGTCATGATGCGGTGCTCGGGGCTGTTGAGATCGTTCACGATCCGGCTCACGTCGGTGGCGGATTTCCCCGGATCGCCCCAGGCGGCGCCCGAATGACAGGTGTCGATGAAGAAGAGCACGCGCCCGGCGACGCTCGCGAGCGCGCGGCGGATGTCTTGATAGGAGAGGCCCTGGCTCAACGCCTCCTTCGGCCCGACCTCCTGCGGCACGAAGAAATATCGGCCGCCCTGATCGTCGACCCCGTGGCCCGCCATGAACAGCATTGCTACGTCGTGGCTCGTGGGCGCCGATGCGAACCATTCGAGCGCGCGCCTGATTTCCGCCGCCGTCGCCTTCTCGTTTTCCAGCGTCACGATCTCGACCTTGCGGTAGGCCTTCTGCTGTTGATCGAAGACGTTCTTGAAGTCGCTCGCGTCCTTGTCGGCGAGCGCGAGCTTCAATTCCGGCGCGCGATACTGGCTGATGCCGACTGCGAGGATGAATAGTGAGGGCTTGATCTCCTCGGCGGGGCCGGTCCAGTGCAGCTTCAGGGCGGCGGGCTCGCTCCAGATTCCGCTCGCGGTCTCGGCGATCATCTCGATCGTGGCGTCGCGGCGCGGAATGTAGGCCTCGATCGTGCCCTGCTCGGCGATCGGGGTAGCGCCCGCCTCCACCACCGCGATCGGCCTTCCGTCGGCGCGGAGCTGCACGGATTTGATCGGCTCCCGGCTCAAGCGGCGGATGTCGTAGGCGAACGAAACCTTGGATGCGGCAACCGCGGCACCTTCGGCGGGCGAGTTGATCGTCACGATCGGCGGCAGGAGCGCGGCGAGGTCCGTGCTCTTCGTGGTGCGGCCGGTCTCCGCGTCACCGCGCTTGATCGCCTGGCCCTCGTCGAGGGTGCCGAGAATTTTCTCCACAACGTCCGGCCGGTAATAGATGTCGCGGAAGCGGGCGATCGAAAAGAAATCCGCCGTCTTGTCCGCACCGCGATTGACGTGCCAGCCGATCAAGCCGTCGCCGCCCGCCGAGGCGACGTAATAACCGGACGCCGTCCAGGCGACCCAGCGGCGGCTTTCCGCGTGCGTGAAAAGACTGAGGAGCGTCTGGCCGTCGCTCATGCGGAGCCAGCGGATCGTCCCGTCGTTGAAAGCCACGACCGCGAACTTGCCGTTGCCGGTCACGACGGCGGCCCACGCCTCGCCTGGCGCGTCGGCCTCCCACGCGAGTTTTCCGCCCGCGTCGTATTTGAGCACGCGCCAAGCGGTGCCGAGCACGAAGCTCTTTTGATCCGGCGCGATGGCGAGACTGAGCGAGCTCTCATGCGTCTTGAGCGGAAGCGTCATGCCGTTCAGCGCCGGTCGTTCCGTATCGTTCCAATCGATCACCTTCAAGCCGGGCGCCTCGGTCAGCGCGCCCGCGAGTTTCGGATCGGGCGGCTCGCCCGGAGACAGCGCCTTGGTGGCGAGCGAAAATCGCACGGGAGCGGCGCCGAAGCGCTCGAAGGAGAATTCGACCGTGCCGCCGTCAGCGGAAACCTTCAGCGTGTCGTGCTGGTCGCGGAAATCGGCGGCGCCGTGTTTTTTTTCCCAAACCAGCCGCATCATTGGGTCGAGCAAGCCGAACGTGCCGCCTTGCGTCGTGAAAGCAAGGCTGTCGTCGGGAAGCGGTTGCAACCGGGTGACGACGGTATTCGTAATCGAGAAATCGCGCCCCGCACCCCGTCCGCCGTTTTCCCAGCGGCGGATCGGATTGCGCCCGCCGCGCTCGTAATAGCCAGAGCCGTAGAGATAATTGCCGCTCCTCGACCAGGCGAGCACGATGAAGCCCTTGTCGATGCCGCGCGTGTCGGCGGAGGCGATGAGATGCAAATCGTCGGCCGCAAGCAGATCGACGCGCGGCGAATCGGAATAGCCGACGGCGATCGTGGCCCCATCCGGGGAGAAGCGCACGATCGCGGGCTCCTTGCCGCCGGGTGAATCGATCGTGCGTTTGTTGCGCAGTCCCGCTTCATAGAGGCTGATGGTGCCGCCGAGCGAGGCGGCGACGACGCGTCCCTGCTTATCCATGTCGATCGAGGGCATGTCATCGCGCTGCTCGTCGTCGCGGCTGACGACGGACCAGTTCTCTGTGTCAAACAAGATGACCGCCGGCTTGTCCTTAAGGCCAGCCGCGAGGCGCTTGCCGTCCGCTGAAAATGCGAGCGAAAGCAGCCGGCCAGTGAGCGTCGCGACGCGCTTCACCATTTCACCGCTCGCCGTGTCGAACACGTAGAGGCTCCAAGATCCACTGTCACCGCCGCTGCCGGTCCAGCCTGCCGTCACGGCTCGGCTGCCATCGGGCGAAAGCGCCACCGTATAAAGCGAGCCTTCGCGGTCGAAATCGATCGGCGGCCGGATCACGCGCACGGGCGCCGAAGGGTCGGCGAGTCGCCAGAGGCGGAGCGTCTTGTCGTAGGAGGAGGTCGCGAGCAGCTTTCCGCCCGCGTCGGCGGCAAGGCCGGTGACATCGGACCCATGCGCGCCGGCTTCGATGCGGAGAATCGGCGTCTCCGGCAGCGGACGCGCAAGCGCGCCTTGATACGCCACCAATGCCAAGGGAACGATCAAGGCAATGGCCGGGGCCAGGCGGCGATACGGTATCGAAATGGTCTTTCTCATTTGCGCTGGACAGCCCCGGTCATACTCGCGAGGACGCCCCCCGGTCCTACGCAACCGGCGAATTATAGGGAAAGAATGGCGGAGGCGATGGCCTATATGCAACGCCGGCCCCCCGCCTTATTAAGAATATAATGCTAACATTAACAACATTGCCGAATCCCGCGGTTCCGCTAAGTTGCTAGCACCTTTAGTCGCTAAGGCGTTTTTCGGATCCATGTTTCAGAAGGGGAGTGGAAGACAATGAGCAGCAGAAAGTTCGTGCTGGCCGCGATGATTGCCGTCATGGCGATCGCGGCAATGCCGATCGTTACGACCGGCGCGCTCGCGGGAACGTGCCCGCCGAGTTGCGACCAAAAATGAGCACCACCAGAAAGTTCGTGCTGGCCGCCATGCTGGCTATCACGGCGATCGCAGCGATTGCCGCGATGCCGGTTGTTTCGACCAGCGCGCTCGCGGACCCGCCATGCCCGCCGAAGTGTCCGGCTAACTAAGTCTGACGTTTACGAAGGGCGGATGCGGCCGGTGACCCCGGTGGCATCCGCTCTTTTATTTTGAGCGGCGAGGTTCTCGCGCTACTAATCACCAAACGATTTTCGAAAGCTGGCTAAGTATTGGTGCCGCAAGAGGGATTCGAACCCCCGACCCCGTCATTACGAATGACGTGCTCTACCAGCTGAGCTATTGCGGCGTGACGCCCTGATAGCGGGGCGACCCCGTCTTTTCAAGCGGCCGGCCCCGCGAGCCAATCGAGAAAGCGGAAGCGCCTGCGCGGCTCCGCTTCCTCCGCATCCTCCACCGGGCCCGGATCGTCGGGCAGCGGCGGCTCCGCCACAAGCGGCGCGACGGCTTCTTGCCGCGCGGAAGCGGCGGCCGTGCGCCTGCTCTCGACGGGCGGTGTAGCTGCTGCTTCCGCTTTCGGCCGGGACAATTCCTGCTTCGCCCGCGGCACCACCGCCAAGGCTTGCTCCGCCACCTGTTCGAGAACCGGGCCCGCCGCCGCCGAAGGCGGCGTCGACCACACGAAGGCATCCAACCTTCCCGTTTGCGGCGAAGCGGGCATCCATTCCTCGGTGACATAGCCGTCGGCGACCCAGGCGGGATCCCGCTTCGCGCGCATGGCGCGGAGCGCCCATTCGCGCGCCTTGCCGTGATCGCCGTGCTCAGTCGCTTCGATCTCGGCCATCAACAGGCAAGCGCGCTGGGTGGGATCGCCGAGCAGCGGCACCAACGCCGCGCGCGCCTCCTCGAAGCGATGCGCTTCCAGCGCCGCGCGCGCCAGGGCGAAGGTCGATTCGATCTGGCCGCGCGTTTTTTTTACGAGCTTCCGCAGACGCTGCAAGCGGTCCTCCGCCGAAGCGCCCGGCTGCAAATGCGCGTAAGCCTGCGCGAGATCGGGATGCGGTGCCGCCGCCCAGGCTTTCTCGATCACCTTCGCGGCCTTGCGGAGACTCCCATGGGCGCCCAATAGCCGGCCCGCCAGCGCCGCCGCCGGCACGAGATCGGGCGCGAGCTTCGCCGCTTCCACGCTCAACTCTCGTGCATGCGCGGGATCGGTCTCCTCGATGGAAAGCGCTTGCGCCGTGAGCAGGACCGCGCGGCGGCGGACGCCCACGGCCTTGCCGACGGCGCGTGCTCCCACCGCGCGCTCGAGCGTCGCGAGCGCGCCCTGCCAGTCCCGCGCCCGGCTTTGAAATTCGATCAGCGCATCCGCCGCCCAGCCGGGCATTTTATCCTCGCGCGCCGCCTCTCCGGCATAGGCATAAGCGGAAGCGGCATCGTTGCGGCGAACCGCTTCCATATAAAGTCCGCGCAGGCCCAGGAGCTTGGTCTCGGCGCGGCCGAGCATGGTGCGGAATTCCGCTTCGGCGGCTTCAGCCTCGCCGCCGAGTTGGGCCGCCTGTGCCGCGAGCAGCAAGGCGAGCGGTTCCTCGCCGAGAAGTTTCCGCGCTTCGCCCGCCGAGCGCTTGGCAATAGTGAGATTGCCCGAGCCCACCGCGATCATTCCTCTCGTAATCGCGCGCCAGCCGCGCGTCTTCCGCCGCTCGCGGAAAAACAGCGCCGCGAGATCGGGCGAGCGCATTACGAGGCGGATCACGGTCCAGAGAAAAACGGCGAGCGCCGCGAGGACGAGAAATCCGATCGCCGCGACCGTGACCGAGGTCGAAATGCGCGAGTTATGCCAGGTCATCACGATCTCGCCGGGCCGGTCGGCGACCCAGGCAGCACCCAGCGCCACGGCGGCCACGAGAACGAGGAAGACAAGAACCCGGATCACTTTTGCGGCTCCGCGGCGAGCGCCGCCAATTCGGCATTGAGGAGAGTCTTGACCGCGATCTCCGCATTCTGCCTTCGAGATGCGAGAGCAAACCAATCGGCGGCGGTTGCTTTGGCGGCGGCCGGCAGATGCGCGCCTTCTTCGAGGGCGGCGGCAAGATCGCCGCGTTTCAACCGCTCCTCCATGCGCGCGACGAGTGCGCCGGCACTTCCGCCCTCCACTTCGCCCGCCGGCCTCACCTCGACGAGGTGCGCCGCACTCGCCCACAGGCGCGCGAAGTAACCCTCTGAAGTGTCCGGCTCGCGCGCGAGCTTCGACGCGATCTCCGAGAAACGAGCGGAAAGTTTCGCGATCGTCGGCAACCCGTCGTGCGCGGATGCCTCGAACGGAGCGAGCGGCGCTGCGCGCTCGCCCAGCATGGAGCGTACGGCCGCGAGTTCTTTCTCGAACGGCACGCCGGTTTGAATCGCGTCGCGCAAGGCGCCGAGCGCCACGATCTCGGCCGCATTGGAGGCCGGCGTGCGCGGTGCGACCAGCCGGTTCTCAAACGCGGCGATGCGAGCCTGCACCGCCTCGATCGCGGCGGCGTTCGCCGCCTGCGCCTGCTCGCCGAGCTTGCGCAAATCAGAAAGCGAATTCTCGACACCCTCGATGCGGGCCGTGAATGGCGCGAGGTCGATCGTCTGCGGCATCGGACGGCTTTCGACGGTGGCGAGCCGTTTCTCCAATTCAGCGACGATCTTCAAGAGCTGATCGACGCGCTCCCCGATCACACCAACGGCAGGATCGGAGCCGCCGGCGCGGCCGCCGATATCGGCAAGCGATCCACCGCGGACGAACAGAAAAACCAACGCCAGCGCCAGCGCGCCTACGATGAGGCCGATAAATCCGGAAAGGATGGGAAGCGCCCGGCGGTTTGGCGGAGACGAACGGCTATTGCCGCTGCCGGTTTCGGCTTGGCTTTTTTCCCGATGTTCCTCGGAAGTGCTGCGCTCCGGCTTCGGCCCTTCCGGCGTCACGTCGGTGGCCTCGAGCTCGATCACCGGGGGCTTCACGCGCTTGCGGCCTTGCGAAGCCGCGGCATCAGGGTCGGAAGGATCCATGCTGTTCTCGTCCATGCCACGCCGCCCGCCTCTCCCCGATAAACCGCGCAGCCCTTCCCGGCAACCGCTACGCGCCGAGCAAGGCCAATAGCGCCGCTTCCTCGGGGCGGGGGGCGATTTCCACTCTCGCGCCGGGGGGAAGCGCCGCCGCGGTCGCATCGGAAAGACAAAGATGGCGGAGCGACGTAAATACGGATTCAAGCCCTGCCTGCCGCGCCAGCGTCACGAAGGTCTCGGCGCTTCGCGGCGAAAAATGCAGCACGGCGTCGAACGCGCCCGCGCGAAGTTGCTCCGCCGTTGTCTCGTTGAACCGTTCCGCCGCCTTGGCGCGATAGACCACGAGGGTTTCGATCGCGATGTTCGCGGGCGTCGTCATCGCCGCGAGGTCGCGCGCCCGCCTTTCGCCGGCAAGATAGAGCACCCGCGCGCCGGCAGGCAGCCGGCGCACGAGCAATTCGCCGAGCGCCTGCGCATCGCCGCCGGCGGTCTCGATGTAAATAAATCCCGCGAGCCGCGCGGCGTTGGCGGTGTGGACGCCGAGCGCAAAGAACGGAAGTGATTTGAGTTTCGCGATCGAAGGGCTCGCGCCAACGGCGCGCGCCGCATTCGCGCTGGTAGCGGCGAGCGCCGCATAGTCGCCGCGCGGCGGCTCGAAGGCGACGGGCTCGATCACGAGTAGAGAATCGACGCTCACTTCACGCCCGACGGCGCGCAGCTTTCCCGCCGTAGGCGCGGCATCGGGCTCGGGGCGGGTGACGAGGATTCGCATGTTCAGGCGTTAAGCACGCCGACGGGCGCGCGGGCGCGCAGTTCCTCGCCGGCGTCGCGGCCGAGTGCCACCGCATCGCCGATAGGCCCTTCGCGCGTCGTCTCGACGGCCCCTGTGCCATCCGGCGCGATCACAAGGCCGTAGAGGGCGAGCCGCGAGCCGTCGATCCGGGCATGGCCCGCGATCGGCGCGCGGCAAGAGCCGTCGAGCGCCGCGAGAAAGGCGCGCTCGGCCGAGAGCGAAATCGAGGTCGGCGCATGATCGATCGTGGCGGCAAGCCGCTGCATCCGCTCGTCGCCTTCGCGAATCGCGATCGTGATCGCCCCCTGCCCGACCGAGGGCGGAAAGATCGCGGGATCGAGCGGCGTGGTCGCGGGCGATTCGAGCCCGAGGCGCCGGAGCCCCGCAAGTGCCAGGATCGCCGCGTCAAATTCCCTCGCCTCCACCTTCTTCAGCCGCGTCTCCACATTGCCGCGCATGAGCTTGATCGAAAGATCGGACCGCAAGCGTTTCACCAGCGCTTCTCTTCGGATCGACGACGTTCCCACCACCGCGCCGGCGGGAAGGCTTGCGAGCGAATTTGCACCCGCGCTCACGAGCACGTCGCGCGCGTCGTCGCGCGGCGGAAAGGCCGCGAGCCGGATGCCGGGCGCGAGCAAGGTCGGAACGTCCTTGGCCGAATGCACGGCGAGTTCGATCCTGCCGGCCAACAGCGCCTCGTCGATTTCCTTCGTGAACAGGCCCTTGCCGCCGGCATCCGCGAGCGAGCGGTCGAGCAGCCGCTCGCCGGTCGTGCGAATCGCGACAATCTCGAAGGCGAGATCACGATGCGCGGCCTTGAGCAGCCGGTGCACGATCTCGGTCTGCGCCAGCGCCAAAGGGCTGCCGCGCGTGCCGATGCGTATGGGCGTGGATGGTGTCATCAGAAAGCGGCGCTGGCGCAGATGGGCTCTGGGGTTGTAACACTCAGGGGCGGCGGCGCGGCCCAGCGGAAACGCCGCCGTTTTCTACAGGAATTCGGGATGCTTGTACTCGGAATCGAGACGACTTGCGACGAGACCGCCGCCGCCGTGATCGAGCGCGACGAGCGCGGCCAGGGCGAGATCCGCTCCAACGTAATCCTTTCCCAGCTCGAGGCGCATCAGGCTTTCGGCGGGGTGGTGCCGGAAATCGCGGCGCGCGCCCATGTCGAGGCGCTCGATGGGATTATTGAAGCCGCCATGGACCAGGCCGGCACGAACTTCTCGCGGCTCGACGGCGTCGCGGCCTCCGCGGGGCCGGGACTGATCGGCGGTGTGATCGTGGGGCTCACCACCGCGAAGGCGATTTCGCTCGTCATCGGCAAGCCGCTGATCGCCGTCAATCATCTCGAAGCGCATGCGTTGACCGCCCGGCTCACGCACAAGATCGAATTTCCGTTTCTGCTCCTGCTCGTCTCCGGCGGCCATACGCTGCTGATGTCGGTGGAAGACGTCGGCCAATATCGGCGCATTGGCGGCACCCGCGACGACGCGATTGGCGAGGCCTTCGACAAGACCGCGAAACTTCTGGGGCTGCCTTATCCCGGCGGCCCCGCGGTCGAGCGCTGCGCCAAGGACGGCGAGCCTTCGCGTTTCAAGCTGCCGCGCCCGATGTTCGGCGAGCGGCTACCCGATTTTTCGCTCTCCGGCTTAAAGACGGCGGTGCGATTGGAGGCGGAGCGGATCGCGCCGATCTCGCGCCAGGACATCGCCGACCTTTGCGCCGGATTCCAGGCCTCGGTCACCGACGTAATCGTCGACCGGGTGCAGCGCGCCGTGGAAATCCTGCGCGAGAGCGGGCGGGAGCCGAACGCGATCGTTGTCGCCGGCGGTGTCGCCGCCAATCGCGCCATCCGCGACGTGATGGAGGAAATGGCGATCGCGCTCGGGCTGCCGCTGGTGATCCCGCCACCGGAACTCTGCACCGACAATGGCGCCATGGTCGCCTGGGCCGGCGCCGAGCGCTTGGCGCGCGGGCTCGTCGACCCGCTCGATGCGAAGCCGCGCGCGCGCTGGCCGCTTGAGACCAATCCTGTTCCGGCCTAGGCAATCCGGCGCATGACGGACTTTCGACGCATCGCGATCCTCGGCGCCGGCGCGTGGGGCACCGCGCTCGCCTGGCTCCTGGCCGACAAGGGCGACGACGTGGTGGTCTGNNCTACGCGCGCGCCCCCGCCACTGCCGCGGAAATCGTGAAGCACCGCACCAATGCGGCAAGGCTCCCCGGCATCGCGGTTGCCTCCGAGATCGCGGCGACGAATTCGCTCGGCCAAGCCGCGGAGGCCGATGTGCTCTTGCTCGCGGTCCCGACCGCGGCGCTGCGCGAGCTCGCGAGTTCGGTCGCTGCGATGCTTCGTCCCGCGACCCCGCTCGTTGCCTGCGCCAAAGGCATCGAGCGCGGAAGCGAAAAATTCGTCAGCGAGATTGTCGCGGAAGCCGCGCCCCTCGCGCANNNNCCAAGAACGTGCTGGCGATCGCCGCCGGCATCGTCGTCGGCCGCGGGCTCGGCGCGAGCGCGCAGGCGGCGCTGACGACGCGCGGCTTCGCCGAGCTTTCGCGGTTGGGAAAAGCCTTCGGCGCGCGGCCGGAAACCTTAATGGGTCTTTCCGGACTCGGCGATCTTGTGCTCACCTGTTCTTCACCACAATCTCGAAATTACGCCTTCGGGCTCGCGGTCGGCCGTGGCCGCGCGCCGGCCGAACTCCGCTCGGGTCCACTGGCCGAAGGCGCGCTCACGGCGCCGGTTCTGGTCGAGATCGCCCGCAAGAAAGGTATCGAAATGCCGATCGCCCAGGCGGTGGATGGGATCATCTCCGGCCGGATTAACGTCGATGAAGCAATTTCCGGCCTATTGTCCCGGCCATTGAAGGCCGAAGCATAACCCGCCGGAATTTTCGCCATGCATTATGTAGCCATCTGCCTCGACAAGCCGGATAGCAACGAATTGCGTCTCACCAATCGCACCGCGCATCTCGATTATCTCCGGGCCAATTCCAAAACGATCAAATCCTGCGGGCCGTTCCTGTCCGACGACGGCTTGGCCATGGTCGGCTCGATGCTGATCATCGAGGCGGAAGACCGCGCCGGGGTCGAAGAGGTGCTCGCAAACGATCCCTACCGGAAGGCCGGCCTCTTCGGCGCGGTCGACGTGCGCGGCTGGCGTTGGGTCGTAGGCTGCCCTATCAATTGAGGCATGGCGCATTGGCTGTTGAAGACCGAGCCCGGCACCTGGTCGTGGGACGATCAGGTCAAGGCGAGGGCGAAAGGAACGGCGTGGGAAGGTGTGCGCAACCACCTCGCCAAGAAACACCTGCAGACGATGAAGCAGGGCGAGCGCGCCTTCTTCTGTCATTCGGGCGAGGAGAAGCGGATCGTCGGCATCGTCGAGGTCATCGCTGAATATCGTCCCGATCCTTCCGACAAAACCGGCACGTTCGGCCTCGTAGATATAAAAGCGGTGGCACCCTTGCCGGCGCCCGTGACGCTCACGATGTGCAAGACCGAGAAGAAACTGGCAAAGATGGTCCTCCTGCATAATTCACGGCTCTCGGTACAGCCGGTCACGGGCGAGGAATGGACGACCGTTTGCCGCCTCGGCGGGCTGAAGAGCACCTGAACACCGCCGACCGCGCCGCATTCGTGCGCGCGAACACCCGGCTTCGGCCCGTCCCCCTCGTCCCGGAAATTTCGCTTCACGTCGCCGACGAAGCCGTGCCGCTTTGGCAAAAAACCGAGGAAGAACTCGGCGCGTTGGGGCTCGAAGCGCCGTTTTGGGCTTTCGCCTGGGCGGGAGGCCAGGCGCTCGCGCGCTACGTCTTGGATAATCCCGCGCTCGTCGCCGGCAAGCGCGTCCTGGACTTCGCCTCCGGCTCCGGTCTCGTTGCGATTGCGGCCGCGAAATCCGGCGCGCGAGCGGTCGAGGCGTGCGAGATCGACGACTTCGCCCTTGCGGCGATCGCGCTCAATGCCGAAGCGAACCACACAAACGTGCCGGCAATCCATGCCGACCTGATCGGCCGGGATGAGGGCTGGGACGTGGTGCTTGCCGCCGACATCTGTTACGAGCGCGAGATGGCGGCACGCGCGCTCGACTGGCTCGCTTCGCTCGCCCTGCGCGGCGCGGAAGTTCGCATCGGCGACCCGGGCCGGGCCTATCTGCCGAAGGAGCGGCCCGGGCGGATCGCCAAATATGACGTACCGGTGACGCGCGAGCTGGAAGACGCCGAGATCAAAAATACCGGGGTGTGGCGGCTGCTTCCAGCGGCATCCGCGATGGGTTAGCTTCCGTGAAAAGCATCCGGGAGGAACTCATGACGTTCGCAGGAATAAACTACCTCGCTATCGTGATCGCCGCCGTTGCCGCCTTCGTCTTCGGCGGCATTTATTATCGCGCGCTCGCCGAACACTGGATGAAGGCGATCGGCATCAGCAAGAAGAGCCTGGACAAGAAAGCCTCGGCGACGCCCCTGATCATCACGATCATCGCCGAGCTCATCATGGCCTGGGTGCTCGCGGGCCTGATCGCCCATCTCGGAGCCGGCCAGGTCACAGCCCTGAACGGGATCGTGTCGGGCGCCTTCGTCTGGCTCGGCTTCGTCGCGACCACGCTCGTGGTCAATAACGCCTTCGGCATGCGCAAGCCCATGTTGAGCGTGATCGACGCCGCTCACTGGCTCGCGGTCCTTGCGATTATGGGGGCGATTATCGGTGCTTTCGGCGTGTAAGCCCTCCCGGACTAACCAAAGTCGATAGCCGCACGCCTTGTCGCCCGCCGCGCGAGTTCCCTAATATGTCATTGGGAAAGAACGGTCTTTAGGCCGCCCGAGCCGCCCTAACGGCTCTCGTCGAGGGAGGAGTGCGATGTCGGAGAAGCTTTATCCGGTCCCGGCCGCGTGGAAGAAGCGCGCTTATCTCAACGACGCCGACTACAAGAAAATGTACGCCGCTTCGATCAAGGACCCGGATAAATTCTGGGCCAAGGAAGCGAAGCGCATCCACTGGATGAAGCCGTTCAAGAAGGTGAAGAACGCCACCTTCGGCCCCGGCCAGGTTTCGATCAAATGGTTCGAGGACGGCAAGACCAACGCGGCTTACAACTGCATCGACCGCCACTTGAAGAAGCGCGGCAAGCAGGTCGCCATCATCTGGGAAGGCGACGACCCCAAGGACGACAAGAAGATCACCTATAAGGAGTTGCACGCGGAAGTGTGCCGCTTCGCTAACGTCTTGAAGAAGCGCGGCGTCAAGAAGGGCGACCGCGTCACCATTTATCTCCCGATGATTCCCGAAGCGACCTACGCCATGCTCGCTTGCGCGCGCATCGGCGCCGTTCATTCCGTAGTGTTCGGCGGCTTCTCGCCCGATTCGCTCGCCGGCCGCATCGAGGACTGCAAATCGGGCGTGCTCATCACCGCCGACGAGGGCGTGCGCGGCGGCCGCAAGATCCCGCTCAAGGCCAATTCGGACGCCGCCGCCGATAAAGCCGGCGGGGTCACGACGATGATCGTCGTGCGCCGCACCGGTGCCGCGGTGAACATGAAAGCGGAACGCGACGTTTATTACGACGAGATCGCGAAAACGGTGAAGGCCGATTGCCCGTGCGAGAAAATGGGCGCGGAAGATCCGCTGTTCATTCTTTATACTTCGGGTTCGACCGGCAAGCCGAAGGGCGTGCTGCACACCACCGGCGGCTATTTGGTCTACACCTCGATCACGCACCAATATGTGTTCGATTATCACGAGCGCGATATTTACTGGTGCACCGCCGATGTCGGCTGGGTGACGGGTCACAGTTACATCGTTTACGGGCCGCTTTCGAACGGCGCCACCACGCTGATGTTCGAAGGCGTGCCGAATTACCCGACCATGTCGCGCTTCTGGGATGTCGTCGACAAGCACAAGGTCAACACCTTCTATACCGCGCCGACCGCGATCCGCGCGTTGATGCAGGCGGGCGACGAGCCGGTGAAGAAAACGAGCCGCAAATCGCTGCGGCTGTTGGGCTCCGTCGGCGAGCCGATCAATCCGGAGGCGTGGGAGTGGTATCATCGCGTGGTCGGCGACGGCCGCTGCCCGATTGTCGATACCTGGTGGCAGACCGAGACCGGCGGCATTTTGATCACGCCGCTCCCCGGCGCGACCAAACTCAAGCCCGGCTCCGCCACGCTGCCGTTCTTCGGCGTGATCCCGCAACTCTTCGATGCCGCGGGGAAGATCATCGAAGGTGCCGGAAGCGGCAATCTCTGCATCGCCGATTCCTGGCCCGGCCAGATGCGCACGGTCTATGGCGACCATCAACGTTTCATCGACACCTACTTCAAGGCCTACCCCGGCAAGTATTTCACCGGCGACGGCTGCCGCCGCGACGAGGACGGCTATTACTGGATCACCGGCCGCGTCGACGACGTGATCAACGTCGCCGGCCACCGGCTCGGCACCGCCGAAGTCGAGAGCGCATTGGTCGCGCATCCGAAAGTGTCGGAAGCAGCCGTCGTCGGCTATCCGCACAACATCAAAGGCCAAGGCATCTATGCCTACGTCACATTGATGTCCGGCGAGCAGCCCTCCGAGGACCTGCGCAAGGAGCTGACCGGCTGGGTGCGTAAGGAAATCGGACCGATCGCGTCCCCCGATCTGATCCAGTTCGCGCCGGGCCTGCCGAAGACGCGCTCGGGCAAGATCATGCGGCGCATTCTGCGCAAGATCGCCGAGGACGAATACGGCAACCTGGGCGACACCTCCACCCTTGCCGATCCCGCCGTGGTCGACGATCTCGTAACCAACCGGCAGAACCGGAAGTCGGCCTAAATCCACCGCTTTGAGCCCTACTGTGGCGGCTAGGACACGCCGCCCTGAAAAACGTGTTTAGGTTACCCATGAGTCTTGGCCACCCCGGATGTGATACGTATTAGTGTCCCTCAAATGACAACACGTGGAACCTTCATGCGTGATAGAACCCGGCTTCTGGCAAGATTTGTTTTGGCCTCTGTCATCGGCGCTGCTTTGCTCGCCCCGCAGGCCGCGAGCGCGCACGAGACGGTCAGTTTCAAGGAAGGCTCCGCCGGCACGATCGTGATCAGGACCAACGAGCGCCGGCTTTATTATGTGCTCGGCGGCGGCCAGGCGATCCGCTACCCGGTCGGCGTCGGCCGCGCCGGCAAGCAATGGGCGGGCACCTCCTTTATCGACGGCATGCGCATGAAGCCCGCTTGGTCTCCACCCGATGAAGTCAGGCGCGACAAGCCTTCGCTCCCCGCCGTCATTCCCGGCGGCTCGGCCGGAAATCCGATGGGTGCCGCGGCGCTCACGCTCAGCGGCGGCCAGTTCGCGATTCACGGCACCAATGCACCGGGCTCGATCGGCGGCTTCGTTTCCTACGGCTGCATTCGCATGTACAACGCCGACATCCTCGACCTCTATCAACGCGTTCATTTCGGAACGCCGGTCACGGTGACGCACTGATCTAGCGGCAGAACCGCACGAAGCTCATATCCATGTGAAAGTGGTTGCTGTGGTACGGATTGTAATCCGGCGATAGCACCACGCTGAAAATCTTGCAGGCGCCGTCGCGTACCTCGCGCTCGAAGGCGCCCTTGGCGTTGGTGTCCTTCCAGTCCTTTTCGATGACGATCTGGGTGCCGTTCGAAAAACCGAAGCCGCCGACGTCGATCGCGTTCGCGGTGGCGTGTTCGCTGCGCACCTTTTCCTTTTTATGCTCGATATTCCGGCAGGAGTAGGTGCCCATGTTATGGATACGGACCAGTTTCGAGCCGCCGAAGTAACGCTCGGCGGCGGGCGCCACCACGGTACGCTCCCACAGGATGAGCCCGGCCAATCCGTGGCAAGTCATCAAGACATTGCCGCCGTGGTTGATCTCGGAGCCGAGAAGCATCGCGCCGTTGTCGAAACCGCAGCCGTCCTTGATCGGATCGGCAAAGCGCTTGTAATTGATCTGCGCGCGGTCGAGCGCGGCATAGCAGCGCTCAGGATCGACCTTCAAGAGTTGCAGGTGCAGCCAAGTCAGCGGCCCCGGCGGGCTGTTCAGATCGAGCGGCGCGATTAGATCGATCGCGAGCAACGCCAGCAAAACCGAAACGACCACGCCGGCGGCGACAACTTCCCAAAACCAGCGGGTGAGTGCAATCACGAAAAGTCGCTCGCGATGCCTTTCACTTCCCAATCACCGTAGCGCGTGGGATCGGGCCCTTTGCGGCCCGCGATTTCTTTTGGCCGCCCGGCCGCGGCGCGGTCGGCCTCTGTGCGGCGCGCCGCCGCTTCCGCGAGCGCGCGTTCGGCCGCGGCCGTAAGCTTGCGCAAAACCGGCGTGCTTGGAGAGTTATGCGTCTCTGGCTTGGTCATGCGGTTATTTCCAGCATTCCGGGCGCCGGAGCGTCAAGCCGCCCGCAGCGTGAGCAGTCGGGGTTCTCTTGCGGGAGCTTTGCTCGTATCCCATGTTCGCGGAGCGGCGATATGCCGTGGAGGAAGCGATGAACAACTGCAAGACCGGGCGCCAGAGATGAGCAACCTCGCAGAATGCTCCGCATGAGCGACTCGCCGCCGGCGGCCACACCGGACGCCCCGGGTCTTGCTTCCCGCCGCGCCGCCGTCGAGGCGCTGCAAGCGGTCTTGCATCAACGCCGTTCGCTCGATCAGGTCCTCGATTCCGAAACCGGGATTGCGGGTCTCCGCGCACTTCCCGATCGCGACCGCGCTTTCGTCCATATGCTGGTGGCGAAAACCCTGCGCCAGCTCGGCAGCCTGCGCGTGCTGCTCGCTTCCTTGCTGGAACGCGGCCTTCCGAAGGAAGCGCCGCTCGTCGAAATCGTTCTCTTGATCGGCGCCGTGCAAATTCTGTTTCTCTCGGTGCCCGATCATGCCGCGGTCGACACATCCGTAGAAATCGCCCGCGAGGACCGCGTAGCGCGGCACTACGTTCCCCTCGTCAATGCCGTGCTGCGGCGGATCGCACGCGAAGGCAAAGACAGAATTTCCGCGCACGATCCCTTGATCGATTCGCCGCCATGGCTGCGCGAGCGCTGGATCGAGAATTACGGCGAGGCCGAAGCAAAGCAAATCGCGGCGGCGCATGCGCTAGAGCCGCCGCTCGACTTGAGCGTAAAGGACGACGCGCCCGCTTGGGCCGCGCGGCTGCAAGGCCTCCTCTTGCCGACCGGCACGGTGCGCATCGCCGCGCATGGGCCGGTTCCGTCGCTCCCCGGTTATGACGAAGGCGCGTGGTGGGTGCAGGACGCGGCCGCTTCCCTTCCCGCCAAATTGTTCGGGAAAGTCGCCGGTCTCAAGGTCGCTGATCTGTGCGCCGCCCCCGGCGGCAAGACGGCACAACTTGTCGCCGCTGGCGCCGATGTCGTCGCCGTGGATCGATCGGAGCCCCGCCTCGCCCGTTTGAAACAGAACATGCAGCGGCTTCGTCTCGCCTGTGAAACAGTCACCGCCGATGCGGGTGAATGGCAAGGCGGACCTTTCGACGCCGTGCTGTTGGATGCTCCTTGCACAGCCACCGGCACCATTCGCCGCAATCCCGATTTGCCGTGGAATCGGCAGCCCGGCGATCTGCCGAAACTCGCGGGCCTGCAGTCCCGTCTCCTCGATCGGGCGGCAATGCTGGTGAAGCCCGGCGGCTTGCTGGTCTATTCCACCTGTTCGCTCGAGCCGGAAGAATGCGAGCGGAAAATCGAGGCGCTGCTCGGACGAAATCCCGCACTCCAGCGCGTGCCCGTCGTATCCTCCGAAATCGGTGGAATCGATTCGTTCGTCTCCGCGCGCGGCGATTTGCGCACGTTTCCTTTTTATCTCCCGAATCAGAACGAGCGGCTTTCCGGCTGCGACGGCTTTTATGCCGCGCGTCTGCGGCGGCTCGCTTAAAGGATTCTTCCGCCGCGGTGGACAGCGGACCCCGCTTCGATATGTTGACGCCGTATCGGGGAAAGGTCACTGCGCGCAATGAGCCGCGAAGGAATTACCGAACGCGTACGGCTCGCGATGTTCGTCGCCCATCACGGCTGGCGAAGCCTCGTCACGAATTTCGTCGACAATCCGCGCTTCCGCTGGCAGATCGGGCTGCAGGTGCCGGAGCGCCTGTTGATCGCGCCGCAGGATCTGCGCACCGGCGATCCGACCATCGCGAGCGAAGTCTATGCCGGCGAGTTTTCCTTCGCGGGGAAGGTCGTCGTCACCGACGGGCGCTCGCCCTTCGAAATGACGCCGCCCACGCGCGAATGGGCCGAGGAGCTTCTCGGCTTCGGTTGGCTGCGGCACCTGCGCGCGGCGGGAACTTCGATCGCGCGCGTCAATGCGCGCTCGCTGGTCGCCGACTGGATTGCGTTACAGGGCCGCGGCCATTCGATCGCTTGGGAACCGGAGATTCTCACCCGCCGGCTGATTTCGTGGCTGACGCAGGCGCCGCTCATTCTGCAGGACGCCGATCATGCGTTTTATCGGGCTTTTTTGCGCAGCATTTCCCGCCAGCTGCGCTATCTCCGCCGCACCGCCTTCAAGGCGCGTGATGGTTATCCGCGCCTGCTGGCGGCGATCGCGATCGCGCTCGCCGGCCTTTGCATCGCCGGCGAGCCCCGCCAGTTGAAGCGCGCCACCAAACGGCTCGCCGACGAGTTGGAGCGGCAGATTCTGCCCGACGGAGGGCATATTGGCCGCAACCCCGCCGTCCTGATCGACCTCCTGCTCGATCTCCTGCCGCTGCGCCAGGCCTACGAGGCGCGCAGCGTGTCGACGCCGTCAGCGCTTCTCAACGCCATCGACCGCATCATGCCGATGCTGCGCTTCTTCCGGCACGGCGACGGCGCCTTCGCGCAGTTCAACGGCGCGGGGGCGACGCCCGCCGATTCGCTCGCGACCGTGCTCGCCTATGACGACGCGCGCGGCACCCCGGTCGCGAATGCGCCGCACTCCGGCTATCAGCGCATCGAGGCGGGTAGAAGCATCATCATTGCCGATACCGGCCGGCCGCCGCCCTTCGCACTCAGCTACGAAGCGCATGCGGGTTGCTTGTCGTTCGAATTCTCGAGCAACCGAAGCCGCATCATCGTGAATTGCGGCATGCCCTCGGCCAATCGAAAAGCCTGGCAACGGGTCGCGCGCGCGACCGCAGCGCATTCGACGGCGATATTGGACGACGCTTCCTCCTGCCGCTTCCTCCGCGAAACGCGCTTCAGCCGGTTCACGGGGACCCCCATCGTGGCGGGGCCGCGGGACGTGCGGGTGGCGCGCACCGAGCGGGACGGCGCCCTATTCGTGCGCGCGACCCATGACGGCTACGCCGCGCGCTATGGACTCATCCACCAGCGATCCTGGCTGTTGGCGCATGACGGCAACAGGCTCGATGGCGAGGACGTGTTTTTTCCCTCCGGCGGGAGAAAGATTTTCCGCAACGCGCGCGATTACTTCGCAATCCGCTTTCATCTCTACCCTAATGTGAAGGCGAGCCGGCTCGCCGATGGCTGCACGGTGCTTCTGGTGCTGCCGCAGCAGAGCTGGCTTTTTTCCGCGCCGGAATCGCGGGTGATCGTCGCGGAAAGCGTCTTTCTCTCGGCCGCCGACGGACCCCGCCGCTCCAGCCAAATCGTGATCACGGGCGAAGTGAAACGTACGCCCCGCACCATATGGACGTTGCTCCGCACGGAGACGCCGCAGGTGGAGCGGCGAGAGACGCCGAGCGGCCCGCAATTACCGCTGTGAACAGGCTAAGTGTGAAGAGCGGGAAGCATCCCGTTTCCCCATCGTCGCGCGCATGCTATCGCGGCTCTGTCGGCCGCTGGGGTTTTTGATGCCGGATCGCGTTCGCAAGATAACCCGCGCTTTGATTTCGGTTTCCGACAAGTCCGGGCTCGTCGACTTCGCGCGCGCGCTCGTCGAGAACAAGATTGTCCTCGTCTCCACCGGCGGCACCAAAAAGACGCTCGCCGAGGCGGGGCTTAAAGTCGCCGACATTTCGGAACTCACGAGTTTTCCCGAGATGATGGATGGCCGTGTCAAGACGCTGCATCCGAAAGTGCATGGCGGAATTCTGGCGCTGCGCGACGACAAGGCTCATTCCGCTTCGATGCGCGAGCACGCGATCGAGCCGATCGACCTCGTCGTGGTGAATCTCTATCCGTTCGAGGCGACCGCCGAAAAGGGCGCCGCGTTCGAGGATTGCATCGAAAACATCGACATCGGCGGCCCCGCGCTGGTGCGCGCCGCCGCGAAAAACCACAACGACGTCGCGGTCATCGTCGATCCAACCGATTACGAAGCGGTGCTGGCCGAAATCAAAAAGCATGGGGGCACCACGCTCGAATTGCGCCGCCGCCTCGCCGCCAAGGCTTATGCGCGCACCAGCGCCTACGACGCAGCGATCGCCAATTGGTTCGCCGGCGAGCTCAATGACGACGCGCCGGCGTGGCGCACTTTCGGCGGCAAGCTCGCGGAAAAACTTCGCTACGGCGAGAACCCGCACCAAACTGCGGCGTTCTACCAGAGTCCCGAGCGGCGTTTCGGCGTCGCCAGCGCCCGCCAGGTTCAAGGTAAGGAGCTTTCCTACAACAACATCAACGACACCGACGCCGCCTACGAATGCGCAGCGGAGTTCGGTCCTAAGCGCACCGCTGCCGTCGCCATCATCAAGCATGCCAATCCTTGCGGCGTGGCAGAGGGGAAAAGTCTTCTCGATGCTTATCGCAAGGCGCTCGCCTGCGATCCGGTCTCGACTTTCGGCGGCGTGATTGCGCTCAACCGTCCGCTCGACGCGGAAGCGGCGCGCGCCATCGTCGAAATCTTCACCGAAGTCATCATCGCGCCGGATGCAAGCAAAGAAGCGATCGAGATCGTCGGCACCAAGAAAAACCTGCGCCTCCTGCTCGCAGGAGGACTCCCCGATCCTCGCGCGCGCGGACTTGTCTTCAAGTCGGTCGCCGGCGGGCTCCTGGTGCAGTCACGCGACGATTCGGTCGCCGACGATCTCGCACTAAAGTCGGTGACAAAGCGCAAGCCTACCACCACCGAACTCGCCGATCTCAAGTTCGCTTTCAGCGTCGCCAAGCACGTGAAGTCGAACACGATTGTCTACGCCAAGGACGGCGCCACGGTCGGCATCGGCGCGGGTCAAATGAGCCGCGTCGACGCCGCGCGCATCGCAGCGCGCAAGGCGGAGGACGCCGCGAAAGCAACCAAGCTAAAGGAGCCATTGACCAAGGGCGCCGTCGTTGCCTCGGATGCCTTCTTTCCCTTCGCCGACGGCCTGCTGGTCGCGATCGAAGCCGGCGCCACCGCCGTCATTCAGCCGGGCGGCTCGATCCGCGACGACGAGGTGATCGCCGCCGCCGACAAGGCCGGAATTGCGATGGTCTTTACGGGCGTCCGCCACTTCCGCCACTAGAGCATGATTCCGAAAAGTGGGAACCGGTTTTCGGAAAGGATCATGCTCCAGCAAAATGTTAAGACGCGCGCTGATTCGACCTAAAGCGATCGTGCTCTAATACGTGCGCTCGCGAGCAGAATTCCACCGACGAAAAAAAACACGACGAGGACCGAAATGCCGGCCTTCTGGCTTGCCGTCGCCGCCGTCACCGCCGCAACCAAGAACGGACCCATGAACGAGGTGAGCTTGCCGGAGAGCGCGAACAGGCCGAAGAACTGCGCGAGCCGGTCCCGTGGCGCGAGCCGCACCAAAAGCGTGCGCGAGGCAGCCTGTAGCGGCGCCGCCACCATCCCGATCAGGGCGCCGAGCGCGAGATAAAGCCGCTCGGCGGTGCTGGCGAAAATTCCGTTACCCAGCATCGGCGGCGCCACCGGCAAGAAGAACAGAATTCGGTCGCGGCTGACGGATAGAATACCGCAGCAGCAAATCGCCAGAATGACGAGCGAGCCGAGTATGACCGTCTTCGCGCCCAGGCGATCGTCGAGCTTGCCGCCGACATAGGCGCCGATCGTGCCGGTGATCGTAAGTAAGATTCCGAACAGGCCAAGCTCGATCGTGTGCCAGCCAAGCTGCCCCACGCCGTAGATTCCGCCGAAAGCAAAGAGCGCGATCAGCCCATCGGTGTAGATCATGTTCGCGAGCAGGAAGAACCATAAATCGCGATGCCGTCTCGCCGCGCGAACGGTATCCACTAGCGCCTGCAACGCATGCTTGATCGCGGGCCCGAAGCGATAACGTGCCTCGCCGTCAGGCGTAAACAAAAAAAGCGGCGTGGCAAAAACGACGAACCAGATCGCCGTGAGCGGGCCCATGGCGCGGTCGCCCTCGCGCGCCGCCGTGTCGAGACCGAAGGCGGGCATGAAGCCTAGAAGCGTCCGGCCCGTCTCCGGGTTGGTCGAAAAAAACGCCAGCGAAAGAATGAGCGAAATCATCCCGCCGACATAGCCGACGGCCCAGCCGAGGCCTGAGAGCGAGCCGATTTTTTTCCTCGGCACCAGCATCGGCATCATCGTGTTGTAGAAGATGTGCGCGAACTCGGCGCCGATGCTCGCGATCACGAAGGCGATCAGCGCCGGCATGATGGTGGCGGCATCGCCCGGCTTCGCCACCCAAAGCACCGCCGAGCCCACGGCCAATAAGGCGCCGAAGGCCGCGATCCATGGCTTTCGGCGGCCGGTTGCGTCGGCGACCGCGCCGAGGATCGGCGAGGTGCAGGCAATGATGATGCCGGCCGTGGCGGTGGCGAAGCCCCAGATCGACTGCCCCCGTGTCGCGTCGCCGACCACGGCGGAGGCGAAATAGGGCGCATAGATGAAAGTCAGGATGAGCGTGAAATAGGGCTGCCCGGCCCACGCGAAGAGCACCCAGCCAAAAATCGCGAGGCGCGAAGCTTTCCGCCGCGAATCACGCGAAGCCATCGGAGCGAGGTGGCTGAGTACCGGTTGCCGCGTCAATTCTTCACGAGATCGCCGACGAGGCTCGCGGCCACCGTCAGCTTCGAAAGGGTGAAGCCCGAGCCCGCGATTTCCTGGATGCGCGCCCTCGTCCGCTCGACCTCGCTCCGGCGCGGCTCGACCCAGGCATCAAGCGCGTCCTTCCCTTTTTTGCCGCTCGCGAGCATCAAAGCCGCGAGCCGCCGCTCGCTCGCCGCGATCTGATCGAGGGCGCGGTCGAGCGCAAGGCGGTCGAAGCGATCCGGCACGTCGATGTCGCGCGCCGCCTTCACCACCGAATCGAGCCGTAAAAATTCGCGCGCGGCGAAATAGGTCTCGGCAGCACTTTCGACCGGCTTTTTCGCTTGGTCCGCGATCAGGATCACGTCGGTGGCGGCGGCGAGCAGTGGCAGCCGCGCTATTTTTCGCGCAAGCGCGTCAGGCACGTTACTCGAGGCGAATTCGGCCGCACGCGATTCGAGACCTTGGCGAACATCCGCCGGAAGGATCGCATCCAGCTTCTTCTCGGTCTCCTCGATGCCGGCGCGATAGCGGATGACGATATCGGCGAGCCCCTTTTTCAGCGGCACGTTGCGCAGGAACCAAATAATGCGGTCGAGCAGGAGGGCTTGCACCGCCGCATAGAGCGAAAGCTGCACCTTGCCGGATACGCGGGTATCGAGCGCGTCGATCTCCCCGTTCAAATCCGTCATGCGGTAGGAATCGCGCACCGCCGCGAACGCCGCCGCGATTTCCGCGGCATCCGCGCCGGTCTCGTCGGCGATCCGCGCGACGAAGGAGGGCCCGCCGCGGTTGACGATCGAGTTCGAAAGCATCGTCGCGATGATCTCGCGCCGCAGGCGATGGTCCTGCACCGCCTTGGGAAAACGATCGGTGAGGGGCTTGGGAAAATAGCGCCCGAGCTCGCGCGCGAGATAGGGGTCGTCGGGCACCGCAGACGAAACGAGATCGCCGAACAGCGTGAGCTTCGCATAGGCGAGCGTCACCGCGAGTTCGGGCCGCGTCAGGCCCGTCTTCTTCGTGCGCCGCTCGGCGATTTCCGCGTCGCTTGGCAGAAATTCGACGCTGCGGTCGAGGAGATCGCGCGCCTCCAGCATTTGCATCAGGCGATTTTCGAAGCCGAGGTCATCGGCAGCACTCCGTTCGGCGAGCGAAAGCGCCAGCGTCTGCAGGTAATTGTTGCGGAGCACGAGCGCCGCCACTTCCTCGGTCATGCCGGAGAGGAGCTTGTTGCGCTCTTCCTCCGAAAGCTTGCCCTCGCGCACCGGCGTGCTCAGCGCGATCTTGATGTTGACCTCGAGGTCCGAGGTATTGACGCCGGCCGAATTGTCGATCGCGTCGGTATTGAGCCGAACGCGGCATTCCGCCGCCTCGACGCGGCCGCGCTGGGTCATGCCCAAATTCGCGCCCTCGCCGATCACCTTGCAGCAGAGCTGCGAGGCGCTCACGCGGATCGCATCGTTGGCGCGGTCGCCGACCTTCTCGTCGCTCTCGCCCGCAGCGCGCACATAGGTGCCGATGCCGCCGAACCACAGAAGATCGACCGGCGCCTTCAGGATCGCGTTCACGATCTCTACCGGCGGAGCATCGCTTTTCGCAATACCGAGCAACGCGCGCGCCTCGGGCGAAAGCGGAATGCTTTTCACTGTGCGCGGAAACACGCCTCCGCCCTTCGAGATCAGCGTCCGTTCGTAATCCTGCCAGCTCGAACGCGGCAGATCGAACAGCCGCTTGCGCTCGGCCCACGCGCGCTCGGAATCGGGTGAAGGATCGATGAAGATGTCGCGATGGTCGAAGGCGGCGACGAGCTTGATCGTCCGCTCCAGCAGCATGCCGTTTCCGAACACGTCGCCCGACATATCGCCGACGCCCGCGACCGAGAACGGCGTCTTGCGGATATCGATGTCCATTTCGCGGAAGTGCCGCTTGACCGATTCCCAGGCGCCGCGCGCCGTGATTCCCATTTTCTTGTGGTCGTAACCGACGGAGCCGCCCGAGGCGAAAGCATCGCCAAGCCAGAAACCGTGCTTGAGCGCAATCGTATTGGCATCGTCGGATAAGGTAGCGGTGCCTTTGTCGGCGGCGACGACAAGATAAGGATCGTCGCCGTCGTAGAGCACGCAGTTCGGCGGGTGAACGATGCCCTCGGGGCCGATATTGTCGGTGAGGTCCAACAGACTCGTGATGAAGATATCGTAGGCCGCGATCCCCTCGGCGAGAATCGCATCGCGGCCGGCGGCCGGCGGAATCTTCTTCGGCACGAAGCCGCCCTTCGCGCCCACCGGAACGATGACGGCATTCTTGACCTGTTGCGCCTTCACGAGGCCCAGGATTTCGGTGCGGAAATCCTGCGGCCGGTCGGACCAGCGAATGCCGCCGCGCGCCACCTTGCCGAAGCGCAAATGCACGCCTTCGACACGCGGCGAATAGACGAAAATCTCGTAGAGCGGGCGCGGCAAGGGCAATGCGTCGATTTTCCGGCTCTCGAACTTGATCGAGATCGTCGCCTTGGGATGGCCAAGCTGATCGATTTGATAAAAATTGGTGCGGATCGCGGCCCGCACGACAGCGAAAAACTGGCGCAGGATGCGGTCTTCGTCGAGACTATCGACCGCGTTGAGTGCCACCTCCGCATCGGCCTCGATGGCTCCTTCTTTCTTCGCCCGTTCCGCGGCTTCGATCGCAAGCCGCGGATCGAAGCGCACATGAAAGAGCGCCACGATCTTCTCCGCGATCGCCGCGTGCTTGACGAGGGTCGTCCATAGGTAGTCCTGGCTGTAAGGCACCCCAGCCTGTCGCAAAAAGCGGGCGAGCGCACGCACCAGTGCGATGTCCCGCCAAGCCATGCCGGCGGCGAGCACGAGCGCGTTGAAGCCGTCGTCCTCCGCGCGCCCGCTCATCACCGCCATGAGTGCGACTTGCAGCCGCGCGTCGAGCGCCTCGAGCGCGATCGCGCCGCCGCCCTTTTGTGCCAGCGTCATGTCGTGAAGGAAAGCGGAAGGCGCGCCTTCGTGCTTACTTTCGATCGTGTAGGTCCGCTCGTCGACGACCGAGAAGCCCATGTGCTCAAGTACAGGCACGCGCTCGGAAAGCGGCAGCGGCCGCTCGAAGCTCCACACCTTCAAGTTCGCTTCATCGGCCCGCGACGGATCGTGGCGATAGAAATTGATCGCGAAGGCGTGCTCCCGCGAAAGCGATTCGAGCGCGCGGATATCGGCGACCGCGGTTTCCGGGTCAAAGGCCTCGCGATAGCCGGCCGAAAACGCGTCGCGATAGCGCAGATTCAGCGCATTCGCGCGGCCCTTTTCGTGATGCCCGGCGAGCGCCTGGGCGAAACCGTCGCCCCAATTGCGCACGATCTTTCCGACCGCCGCCTCCAGCGTCGCGCGGTCGGGATCGGGTGTGGTGCCCTCGTCGCGGCCGATGATGAAATGCACACGCGTGAGCGCGCCGTCGGGAAAGAATGGATGAAAGGCCGAAATTCTGCCCTTGTAGACATCCGCGAAATAGCTTCCGAGTCGCGCGCGGATCGTGCTGTCGTAGCGCTCGCGCGGCACGTAAACGAGGGTTGAAACGAAGCGATCGAAGCGGTCGCGCCGCGCCAGCACCCGTACGCGTGGCCGTTCTTCGAGCTCCAGAATCGCCAAGGCATTGCGGTAGAGAAGATCGTCGTCGATCTGGAACAGCTCGTCGCGCGGATAGGTTTCGAGCACGTTCAGGAGCACCTTGCCGGAATGGCTTTCGGAATCGAAGCCCGCGCGTGCCAGCGTCTTTTCGACCTTGCGCCGTAAATAGGGAATGTCGCGGACGGAATGCATATAGGCGGCCGAGGTGAAGAGACCGACGACGCGCAATTCGCCGACAAGCTTGCCCTTCGTATCGAACCGCTTGATGCCGATGTAGTCCATGTGCACGCGCCGGTGTACGCGTGACCGCACATTGGCCTTGGTAATAATGAGCGCGACCGGCAACCGCATGAACTCGCGGAGCTCCGGCGTCATGGTCACGAGTTCGCTGCCGCGCCGGAGCACACGTACGTCGCTCGCCCGTAAAATGCCGAGGCCCGTTTCGTAAGCCGGATCGAGCTCGGTCTTTTCGCCTTCGCCGGTGAAGACGTATTCGCGGCAACCGAGGAAGGTAAAATTATCGGCGAGCAGCCATTCGACGAAAGCGGCGGCTTCCGAAACTTCCTCTTTCGACAAAAGCTGCGACTTCTTCTTCAAGTCGCCGACCGCCGATTGCACCTCCGCACGCGTCTTCTTCCAGTCGGCGACGGCAACGCGAACCTCGCCGAGCGTAACTTGCAGCGCCCGCTCCATGGCGGCGGCGCGCTCTTGATCGATACGCTCGATGTGAATGTGGATGAAACTCTCGCGCTGCTCTTTGGCCTTGGTCGGCGCCTCGCCCTTCCAGGCGACGAGCGAGCCCCCCATGTCCCGCTCGACGGTGAACATCGGGTGCGCCACCAGACGCACCGTCGGCCGTTGCGCGGCGATTTCGCCCAATACCGAATCGAGCAAAAACGGCATGTCGTCGTTGCAAATCTCGATGACGGTGATGGCTTCGAGCGATTTCGTGCCGGCAGCCGGCGGCGGGTTCGATACGCGCACACTCGCCACGCCCGGCACACGCTTTTGCAAATGATCGAAGCTCGCCCGCGCGAGCGCGGTGATTTCCTGCGCCGAATAGGCGATGAGATCCTCGGCCGCGGCGCGCCCGAACAGCGCGGCGACGAACCCGCGCGGCAGATCGCCACTATTCTCCGCCACAAGCGCCGCCTGCCGCACCAATTCGCGGGAGGCACTTTCCTCATCGCTGGCGTGAAAACCGTCCGAGTCCATCGTGGATTCTTATCCGCGCTTCATCAGGAAATTATGAACGCGACGAATCGCGCGAGTGTCCGCCCGCGCCAACGCGCTGTCGAGATCGCTGTTCCGGCTTCCTGCCGCGGCTGATAGGATCGCGGCGAAGGGCTGCAGTGCAGCGCAATAACGAGGGAATTATGAATAGGCATGAGAAAACCGGCGAAAATGCTCCCCGGAAAAGTGACCCGGGAAAACTATTGGGCGATGCCGCGGTGGCGCTCGATCTAGCCGCCGCCCCACTCGATGCCGACAGCAAAGCTTATTTCGCAAAATGCGAAGAAAAACTCGGTTTCGTGCCGAACGTGCTGAAGGCATACGCCTTCGATCTCGCCAAGCTCAAGGCCTTCATCGCCATGGCCGACGATTTGATGCTGGCGCCTTCGGGCCTCTCCAAGCTCGAGCGCGAATTGATCGCGGTCACCGTTTCCTCCGCCAACCACTGTCATTACTGCCTGGTCGCGCATGGCGCGGCCGTACGCAAATACTCGAAGGACCCGAAGCTCGCCGACACGATCGTGGCGAATTACCGCGCTGCCGATCTCGACCCGCGCATGCGGGCGATGCTCGACTTCGCCTGGAAGATCACGGTCGAGCCGTGGGGAATCGAGGAAGCCGATCGCGCGCGCCTACGTGCAGCCGGGTTCACCGACCGCGACATCTGGGATATCGCCGCGGTCGCTGGCTTCTTCAACATGAGCAACCGCGTCGCGAGCGCAACCGACATGCGCCCGAACGACGAATATTATTCGATGGGGCGCTAACCCTCACATCACGACGAGCTTGTTCGGCAGTTCGTTCTTGTTGATCGCGCCTGGCGGGAAGTGCTTCGCCAATACCTCGCCGCAGATTCGAACCGCCTCCAGGAAACCCTCGACCGGCTGGCGTTGCTTTATTTTCTCGATCATCGCCTTCACCGCCTTGTTCCACACCTCTGGCGAGACTTTGTCGTTGATGCCGGAATCGGCAATGATCTCGACGTAACGCTCGGCGAGCGAGGCAAAGATAAGCACGCCGGTGCGTTGTTCCGTGAGGTGGAGTCCATGCGCGGCGAATTGCCGCTTCGCCTCGACGCTGGCGCGGTCGCGCTTGATCCAGCGCGGAACGAGCAGATAGCGCAGGCCGGGCAGCGAGAAGACGACCGCGCAGGCGATGAACACCGCGATCTGCATGAAATAGATCTGGTCCGCCCACAGCGGCGTGAAATAAAACAGCGGCAGCGGGACGGCGAGCGCGATCAACGCCGCGCGCGCAATCGGCACGAAGCGGTAATCGCTGGAGGCCGCCGCCATCACGCAGAATATTTCGCCCGAGGTCTTTTGTTCCGCCGCACGGATTGCCTCGCTGATGCGCTTCTCGTCTTCCAGCGTGAGTTTCATCGCGTCCTCACCAGCTTCCCGACGAGCCGCCGCCGCCGAACGAGCCGCCACCGCCGGAAAATCCACCCGAATCCGAGCCGGACGACCAGGACGAGCCAGAGGGGCTGGTCCAGCTTGAACGTGCGCCCGGGCGCGGCTTGGGCATGAGATGGAGCCACACGCCCATCTGCGCGAACAAGATGAACAATAGATGCAGCGCGATCACCAATAGAATCAGCCCTGGGCCGCTGAACAAGAACGGCAGGACGAGCCAGAACAGGCCGAGGAGCGTCGTGCGGTTCTGTTTCGGCTCGACCGGCGGCTTCCCCTCTCCCCCTTCGCCCGAGATCACTTTGATGATCTCGTCGACGCCGCTTGCGATCCCGCCGGGATAATCGTTCGCCTTGAAGCGCGGCAGGATTACATTCTGGATAATGAGGCTGGTGACGGCGTCGGGCAGCGCGCCTTCCAGGCCATAACCGACCTCGATCCGCACCTTCCGTTCGTTCGGCGCGACGATGAGCAGCGCGCCGTTGTTCTTGTCCTTCTGGCCGATCGCCCAGGCGCGCCCGAGTCGGTAGCCGTACTCCTCGATCGTACGACCGCCGAGCGAGCGCACGGTGACGACGACGAGTTGGTCGGTAGTTTTTTCCTCGAGGGCCGCGAGTTTCGCTTCGATCTCCGTCCGCTTCGCGGCATCAAGCAGGCCCGCTTCGTCGACGATGCGGCCGGTAAGGCTCGGAAACGTGATTTCCTGCGCGGGCGCGCCCTGAGTGCCGGCAAAAAATGCAAGCAGGATTACGGCGAGCGAAAGCTTGCGAACGAACGGGAGTGCTCCCGCTAGCGTCATCCGAGGCCCGCGAACGATACTTACTTCCTATCGAAGTTGACTTTTGGCGGGCGCGTCGCCGGCTCATCGATGGTGAACGTCTCCATCGGCTTGTTGTTGCGATAGAGCACCGACGCCCAGATGACGCCCGGGAAGGTCCTGAGCTCCGTGTTGTAGGCCCGCACCGCCTCGATGTAATCGCGACGCGCAACGGCAACGCGATTTTCCGTCCCTTCGAGTTGCGCCTGCAAGGTTAAAAAGTTCTGGCTGGACTTGAGGTCCGGATAACGCTCGGAGACCGCAAGCAAGCGCGCGAGCGCGCCGGAAAGTTGCGCTTGCACTTCCTGGAAACGCTTGAACGCTTCGGGATCGGTGAGGATGGACGGATCAATCTTAATTTGCGTCGCCTTGGCGCGCGCTTCAGTGACCTGTATGAACACATCGCGTTCCTGCTGCGCGTAGCCCTTCACCGTTTCGACGAGGTTGGGAATGAGATCGTTGCGGCGCTGATATTGATTCAACACCTCGCTCCACGCCGCCTTCGCACGTTCTTCCTGGGTGGGGATTGTATTCACGCCGCAGCCGGCAAGATTGAGCGCGAGAACAAGCACCGCTAACGGCGCGCCAACACGCTTGAGTAAGTCGATCATAGAACCTCCCGAAACCGAGTGCGTCGGCTCTATCACAAACGGTTGCTAATTCTAGCGGTGTTCCGCCAAGCGAGCAGCCACGATTGGGAAAGAACGCCGCGAATCTTATTTAAGCCATTGAAAGAATTACATAAATAAAACGACGCGACTGGTATGCCAGTGCCATGAAAGATGCCGATTTTCGCGCGCTTACTCCGAAGGTTCGGGCTACCGCCGAACGCGAATATGGTACGCATTGTCAAAATACTTACATACGCGGCGTAAATCCGCGGGCGTGTTTCGGGGATTGAAAACGTTGAGGAGCGGTTGATGAGCCCCGGCACGACGGCGCTCGATTCGAACAGCGACGAGGATTCCGCTTCCAGCGCGCTATCGCGCGGAATCGGAATGCCGCCCACCGATATCCGCAACCCGAATTACTTTCATAAGGTGGTGGACTGCCAGTGGGCGTGTCCCGCGCACACGCGGGTTCCCGAATACATCCGCATGGTGGCGGCCGGGCATTACACCGACGCCTACATGGTGAACTGGGAATCGAACGTGTTTCCCGGAATTCTCGGGCGCACTTGCGATCGTCCGTGCGAGCCCGCTTGCCGGCGCGGCCGCGTCGAGCCAGATCCGGTCGCGATTTGCCGCCTGAAGCGGGTAGCCGCCGACAATAAGAGTGACGTGCGCGCGCTGCTCCCGAAGCGGCCCGCGCAGAAAAACGGCAAGCGCATCGCCCTTGTGGGCGGCGGCCCCGCCTCGCTCACCGTCGCGCGCGATCTCGCACCGCTCGGCTACGAATGCGTCGTCATCGACCAAGATCCGCAGGCCGGCGGCATGATGCGGACGCAAATTCCGAAATTCCGCCTGCCCGATTCTGTCATCGACGAGGAATGCGGCTACGTCCTCGACATCGGCATCGAATTCGTCGGCGGCCGCCGCATCGACAGCCTGAAGGCGCTGCTTACCGAGAACTTCGACGCCATCTTCATCGGCTGCGGCGCGCCGCGTGGCCGCGATCTTGAAGTCCCCGGCCGGGCGGAGGCGGCGAAGAACATCCACATCGGCATCGACTGGCTGTCGAGCGTCTCCTTCGGCCACATCGACAAGATCGGCAAGCGCGTGATCGTACTCGGCGGCGGCAACACCGCGATGGATTGCTGCCGTTCCTCGCGCCGGCTCGGCGGCGAGGACGTGAAGGTCGTGGTGCGCTCGGGCTTCGAAGAAATGAAGGCGTCGCCTTGGGAAAAAGAAGACGCCATGCACGAGGGCATTCCGATCTTCAACTATCTCGTGCCGAAGAAATTCACCGTCGAGGCCGACAAGCTCACCGGCGTCGTGTTCGAAAAGGTGAAGGCCGTGCGCGACACCAAGGGCCGTCGCGAACTCGTCTCCACCGGCGAGCCCGACGAGCATTTTCCCTGCGATGACGTGCTTGTCGCCGTCGGCCAGGAAAACTCCTTCCCCTGGATCGAGCGCGATCTCGGCATCGAATTCGACAAATCCGGAATGCCGAAAATCGACCTCGTCACCTTCCGCTCGACCAACCCGAAAGTGTTCTTCGGCGGCGACGCCGCTTTCGGGCCGAAGAACATCATCTGGGCGGTCGCCCACGGCCACGAGGCTGCGATCTCGATCGACAATTTCTGCCGTGGCGAAAAACTCACCGACCGACCGCCGCCGATGGTCAATCTCGTGAGTCAGAAAATGGGCATTCACGAGTGGAGCTACGACAACGATCCCTCGCTCGACAAACGCTTCAAAGTGCCGCTGCGCGATCAGGCGATCGCGCTCAAGGACATCCGCGCCGAGGTCGAGCTCGGCTTCGATCGCGCGCTCGGCTTCAAGGAAGCGCAGCGCTGCCTCAATTGCGACGTGCAGACCGTCTTCGCGGAAAATCTTTGCATCGAGTGCGATGCCTGCGTCGATATCTGCCCGGTGGACTGCATCACCTTCACCGCCAACGGGCCGGAAGCCGAGCTACGCCAGCGCCTCAGCGCGCCCGCCGAGAATTTGACGCAGGATCTCTACGTATCGCGGCCGCTCAAGACCAAGCGCATCATGGCGAAGGACGAGGATGTCTGCCTGCACTGCGGTTTGTGTGCCGAGCGCTGCCCTACCGGGGCTTGGGACATGCAGAAGTTCCTGCTTGAAATCGCCTATGCCGACGGAGGAAAGTCGTGCAAGACCGCATAGAGCGCACCAACGACTTCGTCGTTCTCTTCGCCAACGTTAACGGCTCGGGCTCGGCGAGCGCCAACCGCATTTTCGGGCGCGCGCTGATCCGCATGGGCATCCCGGTGGGCTCCCGCAACATTTTTCCGTCGAATATCCAGGGCCTGCCGACCTGGTACGAGGTGCGCGTTTCCAAGGCGGGCCATCTCGGCCGCCGCGGCGGCGTCGATCTCATGGTCGCGATGAACCCGCAGACCTGGGACAAAGATGTAAAGTCGATCGAGCCGGGCGGCTATCTATTCTACGATTCTTCGAAGCCGCTGCCGCCGTCGAAATTCCGTGACGACATTCGTGTCGTCGGCGTGCCGCTGACCGAAATCTGCAACAAGCAATATTCCGATCCGCGCCAGCGCCAATTGTTCAAGAACATCATGTATGTCGGCGCGCTTTCGGGCCTGCTCGGCATCGAGTCCGAGGCGGTCGAGCGGCTGATCGGCGAACTCTATAAGGGCAAGAACAAGCTGATCGCGCCGAATTTGGAGGCGTTTCACATCGGCCGCGACTATGCGGAAAAGAACCTAAAGGACGCGATCGGACTGAAGGTCGAGCGCGCCGACGGCGTCGGTAAGCGCATCCTGATCGAAGGCAACGACGCGGCCGCTCTCGGCGCCGTCTATGGCGGCGCCACGGTCGCCGCCTGGTACCCGATCACACCTTCGACCTCGCTCGCGGAGGCCTTTCAGCGTTATTGCGGGCGCTACCGCGTCGATGGCGAGGGCAAGAGCCGCTTCGCCATCATCCAGGCCGAGGACGAGCTATCCGCCATCGGCACGGTGATTGGCGCCGCCTGGAACGGCGCACGTGCCTTCACCGCGACCGCGGGCCCCGGCATCTCGCTGATGCAGGAATTCATCGGGCTGGCCTATTTCGCCGAAATTCCCGCCGTCATCTTCGACGTGCAACGCGGCGGCCCGTCGACCGGCATGCCAACCCGCACGCAGCAATCTGACCTTCTCGCTTGCGCCTACGCTTCTCACGGCGATACCCGCCACGTTCTTCTGTTCCCGGAAGATCCGCGCGAATGTTTCGAGTTTTCGGCGCGCGCCTTCGATCTCGCCGACCGGCTGCAAACGCCGATCTTCGTCATGCTCGATCTCGATATCGGCATGAACGAGTGGCTGGTGGAACCGCTCGCCTGGGACGACGCGCATAAATTCGACCGCGGCAAGGTGATGACCTTCGAGGACCTCGAATCCGGCCGCGACTTCGGCCGCTATCTCGACATCGACGGCGACGGCATTCCCTTCCGCACCTATCCCGGCACGCATCCCACCAAGGGCGCCTTCTTTACCCGTGGCACCTCGCGCGACCGCTACGCGCGCTATAGCGAAGAGGGGCCGGTCTATGTCGACAACATGGAGCGGCTCCTGAAGAAGTTCGAGAGCGCGAAGAAGCTCGTGCCCGCGCCCATCCGCCGCAACGCGCGCGAGGCGACGAAATTCGGCGCGATCTATTTTGGTTCGACCACCGTCGCGATGGATGAAGCGATCGGCACGCTGGAGAAAACCGGCATTCACCTCGATACGCTGCGGCTCCGCGCCTATCCGTTCACCGACGAGGTGATCGACTTCATCCGCGACCATGAGCGCGTGTTTCTCGTCGAGCAGAACCGCGACGCGCAGCTCCGCACCATGCTTCTCGACACCGGCCGCGTCGACCCGGCCCGGATCGTGCCGGTGCTGCACTATGACGGCACGCCGATCACCGCGCGCTTCATCGCGCACGCAATCAGCGACCGCCTCGACACCCTCAAGATCACCCCAATGCGGAAAGTGGGCGCATGACCTACCTCACCAAGCCGAAATTCCATCACCCGGCCCTGCCGAAGAACGCGCTCGGCTACACCCATCGCGACTATGAAGGCTCGGTCTCGACGCTGTGCGCCGGCTGCGGCCANNTCACCTCTCCCCGGCGGGGAGAGGTCGACAGAGTGAAGCGAGGTCGGGTGAGGGGGGCCGACGTGAGGGTTATTCCGGGCAGTTCCCCCTCACCCGGCTCGCAGCTTACGCTGCTCGCCACCCTCTCCCCACAGGGGAGAGGATAAAGAGGTTCATGCCATGACCTATATCGCCAAGCCCAAGCTCCAGCACCCCAAGCTCGCGCACAACGCGCTCGGCTTCACCCACCGCGACT
>PLBP01000038.1:0-138529 GCA_003135415.1 Hyphomicrobiales bacterium | reverse complement strand
TGACCGGCGCCAATCTCGCCAACCGCGATCTGATCTATCTCGGCGTCTCCGGCGACGGCGATTCCGCCTCGATCGGCCTCGGCCAGTTCGCGCATCTGCTGCGGCGCGGCGTCAACATGCTCTATATCGTCGAGAACAACGGCGTGTACGGCCTGACCAAGGGTCAGTTCTCGGCCACCGCCGACAAGGGCTCGAAGTCAAAGAAGGGCGCCGGCAACCAGGACGAACCGATCGATCTCGTCAGTCTCGCCATCGTCATGGGCGCGACCTTCGTCGCCCGCTCCTTCTCCGGCGACAAGAAGCAGCTTGTCGATCTCATCAAAGCGGCGATCGAGCACAAGGGCGCGGCGCTGATCGACTGCATCAGCCCGTGTGTCGCCTTCAACAATCATCCGGGCTCGACCAAGAGCTTCGATTACGTGCGCGAGCACAACGAAGCGGTGAACGCGGTCGAGTTCATCGAAGGCAAGGCCGAGATCAAGGCCGATTACGCGCCGGGCACCGCGACCCTCGTGCGCCAGCATGACGGCACTTATCTGAAGCTTCGCAAGCTCGCCGCCGATTACGAGCCGACCGACAAGAGCGCCGCCCTCGCCTACCTCATGCATAGCCACGGCAAGGGCGAAGTGGTCACCGGTCTTCTCTACGTAGAGCCGGAATCGCAGGACCTGTGCGAGCGCATCAAGTTGACGGCGAAGCCGCTCAACCAGCTCGGCGATGCGGAACTCTGCCCTGGCGGTTCGGTACTCGAAAAAATAAACGCCGAGCTGCGTTGAGCCCGGCGTCGTAGCTTTTTCGATTTTCGCGCGGCGATTTTGGAGCGGGCGATGGGATTCGAACCCACGACCCCAACCTTGGCAAGGTTGTGCTCTACCCCTGAGCTACACCCGCATCCGAACTTCATATAAGCCGCGTAGAGGGCGGTTCTATGCCAAAAGCAACCCATCAATGCAACCGGCGCGTCGTTAAGCGCGCGCTTGCTTGAGAATTCGATCTCCGAACGATCTGGCCGTTCATGCCCGCGACACCCGAAGACCTTTTCGCCGTCCTCGATCGGCTTGGCATTCAAACTATGACGGTCGAGCATCCGTCTCTGTTCAGCGTCGAGCAATCACGCCACTTGCGCGGCCAAATTCCGGGCGCCCACACCAAGAACCTCTTCCTCGTCGACCGCAAGAATCGCCTGTTCCTCGTCTCCGCCGACGAAAGTGCTGCGATCGACCTCAAAGAGCTTCATCGCAAGATCGGCGCTTCGGGCCGGCTGTCCTTCGGCAAGGCCGAGGAGATGCGGGCGGCGCTCGGCGTAGAGCCCGGCTCGGTCACGCCCTTCGCCGCGATAAACGACACCGGCAACCGTGTGAGCGTAGTGATCGACCGCGCGCTGCTCGCGCGCGATCCCCTCAACTTCCATCCGCTCGTGAATACGCGCACCACCCGCATTGCCGCGGCCGATCTTCTCCGTTTCCTGGAGGCCGTTGGCCACGCGCCGCAAATCGTCGCCATCTCGGGTCCGGCTGAGGAAAACCACGCCTGACGGCCCTTTCGCCGGTCCGATTGCAATCCTCGCCAATTCCTCCCATCTATCGGTGGGTCATTTCATTCAATTCGAGAGTTTTCGGAAACGACAATGTTGCTGAACCAGAAAACCGATGCGCCGGCGGGCACCGAAGGCCTCGTCGCCGATACGACGACCCAGGGCTTCGTCAAGGACGTGATCGAGGAGTCGCGCAAGCATCCGGTGCTCGTAGATTTCTGGGCGCCCTGGTGCGGGCCGTGCAAGACGCTCGGGCCCGTGATCGAAAAGCTGGTACGCGTGGCCAAGGGCAAGGTGAAGCTCGTCAAGATGAACATCGACGAGCATCCGGCGATCCCGGGCCAGCTCGGCATCCAGTCGATCCCCGCCGTGTTCGCGTTCGTCAACGGCCAGCCGGTCGACGGCTTCGTCGGCGCACTGCCGGAAGACCAGGTCAAGGCGTTCATCGATCGCCTGATCGGCCCGGTCGGAAGCGACACAGCCGAATTGATCAAGGCGGCGGAAGAAACCTTAAAGTCGGGTGCCGCAGCGAAAGCCGCCGAGCTGTTCGCGCATATTCTCGCCGGCGAGCCCGAAAATCTGCAGGCGCTCGCGGGTCTCGCGCGCTGCCATATCGCGGCGAGCAATCTCGAGCCCGCGCGCGCAACGCTCGCCCTCGTTCCGAAAGATAAAGAGAACGACCCCGCCGTCAGCGCCGCCCGCGCCGCGCTCGGCCTCGCGGAGCAGGCGAAAAGCGTCGGCGACGTGGCGCCGCTCGAAGCCAAACTCGCGGCCGACCCGCTCGATCACCAGGCGCGGTTCGATCTCGCGCTCGCGCTCAACGCGCGCGGCAACCGCCTCACCGCGCTCGATCACCTGATCGAGATCGTCAAGCGCGACCGCAAATGGAACGACGACGGCGCGCGCAAGCAGCTCGTGCAATTTTTCGAGGCCTGGGGCGGGAACGACGAAGCGACAATCGAGGGCCGCCGCCGCCTTTCCTCGCTGTTGTTCGCCTAAGATAGACAGCGGCTCAACGCCGATGAACCTCGATCAGGAAACGCAACTGCCGCAGAAAATTCCGGTGTTCCCGCTCGCCGGGGCGCTGCTATTGCCGCGCGCGCAAATGCCGCTCAACATTTTCGAGCCACGCTATCTCACCATGATCGACGACGCGCTCAGGATGCCGCGCATCATCGGCATGATTCAGCCCGACGAAACGAAAAGCGGCGAGCCTGCGCATCCCGCGCTCTATCCCACCGGCTGTGCTGGCCGCATTACCCAGTTCGCCGAGACCGGCGACGGCCGCTATCTGGTAACGTTGACGGGAATCGCGCGCTTCAGGATCGCCGAGGAGCTCAGCGTCACCACGCCCTATCGCCAATACCGCGTCGATTTCGAGCCCTATGCGCGCGACCTCTTGCCGAACGACGGCGCCGACGCGGTCGACCGCGAGGCGCTGCTGAAAATTCTCTCGACCTATCTCTCGACCAACAAGATCGAGGTCGACTGGCAAGGAATTCGCCAATCGCCGACCGAGGCGCTGGTCAACGGCCTTTCTATGCTGTCGCCCTATGGCGTGAAGGAAAAGCAGGCGCTGTTGGAGGCGCCGGACTTAAAGTCACGCGCCGAAATGCTGATCGCGGTGACGGAGGTCACGCTCGCCAAGGACAGTGGCGTCGGCGACCTGTCGATGCAATGATGGGGAGATCATGAGCGCGAACCCCGCCACCATCGATCCGAAGCTGCTGGAAATCCTGGTCTGCCCGGTGACCAAGGGACCGCTCGAATACGATCGCGAAAAGCAGGAATTGATCTCGCGCTCGGCGAAGCTCGCCTATCCGATCCGCGACGGCATCCCGATCATGCTACCCGACGAGGCGCGCAAGCTCGGCGGCTAAAGCCCCTCGCCGCGCATCAACCGCGGCACCTCGCCGGTCAAGCCCGCGGCCTCGCGCGAAAAATACCGCTTCAATCCCGGCAAGCGCTCGACAACGCCGAGCCCGACGTCGCGCACGACACGGAGCGCATCGGAGCGGTTGGAGAAAAGCCGGTTCAAGCCGTCGGTCGCACCCGCCATTGTCACCGTGTCGAAGCGCCGCCAGCGCTCATAGCGCTCAAGCACGACGGAGCCGCCGGGATCGAGGCCGAGGCGCGCGGCGTCGGCGACGCATTCGGCGAGCGCCGCCACGTCGCGAAAGCCGAGATTGAGCCCCTGCCCCGCCAGCGGATGAATAACGTGCGCCGCATCGCCTATAAGCGCGAATCGCTCCGCGATGAACCGCCGGGCAATGGCGAACGACAGCGGATAGGCACGCGGCGGCGATAGCAATTCGATCTCGCCGAGTTTCAGGCCGAAGCGGCGGATCAGTTCTTCCCGGAATTCCGCTGGCGGCAGCGCGATCAGGCGTTCGGCCTCATTGCTTTTTTCCGCCCATACGATCGACGAGCGCCTGCCGGAGAGCGGCAGGATCGCGAAGCTTCCCGCCGGAAGAAAATGCTGTTCGGCGCGGCCTTCGTGATCGCGCTCGTGCCCGATGGTGGCGACGATCCCGGACTGGCCGTAGCCCCAGGACACCGAACGAATGCCCGCCGCCGTGCGCAATTTCGATTTCGCGCCGTCGGCGGCGACCAACAGGCGCGTCCCGCACGCGGAGCCGTCCGCCAGCCGGACGCCGAGCGCTTCGTCCTGCGGCGCAAAGCTTTCGGCTTCGCTCGCGATGAAGCGAATGCCCGCTTTCGCCGCCGCCTCGCGCAAGGCGATCAGGAGAGCGCGATGCTCCACGATATGCGCGAGCGGCTCGCTCGCCTCCGGCTCCGTATTGAACGCCTCCGGCTCCCTACTGAGCGCCTCTGGCTTTGTGTCGAAATGCAGAAAGGCCGGACGCACCGCGTCTTCCAAATGGCTATCGGTGATCTCCATCGCGCGGATCGGCTGCGCCTTTTCCTCGATTTGCCGCCAAACCTCCAAGGCCTCTAACAATCGCCGCGCTCCGGGCGCGATGGCGGAAACGCGCTCGTCGCGCGCGGGCTCTTCTGCGAGCACCGGGTCGCAGATGGCGATCGCGAAATTCGGCTTGAGCGCGCGCGCGATTGCCGCAGCCAAGGCGAGCCCGGCAATGCCGGCGCCCGCAATCAAGACATCGAGCCGTCCGTTCGCTCCGCTCATCGCGTCACTTCTTTCGCTGCGTCCCGCGCTCATTTTACCATGAAAGGCGTGGCGCGCTTGACTGTCGGCTTGACTGTCCCGGGACCACCAGTGAAATCCTGTTTGCGCCGCGGGGGTCGTCATGTCGAAAGCCGTCAAAAGCCTGCTCGAACTCTTGGACCTCGAGCAATTGGAACTGAACCTTTTTCGCGGGCTCAGCCCGCAGTCGAACTGGCAGCGCGTCTTCGGCGGACAAGTGATCGGCCAGGCACTGGTGGCGGCGACCCGCACGGTCGAGGCGCGTCCGGCGCATTCCATGCACGCCTATTTCCTGCTCGGCGGCGACCCCAAGGTGCCGATCATCTATGAAGTGGACCGCATCCGCGACGGCAAGAGTTTTACTACCCGGCGGGTGGTGGCGATCCAGCACGGTCATGCGATCTTTTCGATGTCGGTCTCCTTTCACCGCGACGAGCCGGGTTTTTCGCATCAGGCCGAGATGCCGAAGGTCCCCGGTCCCGAGGAGTTTCCGAACGAGCAGCAGATCCGCGAAAAAATCATGCCGATGATGCCCGCGGCTATGCGCCGCTACTACGAAGAGGAGCGGCCGATCGAACTCCGGCCGGTCGAATACGCCCGCTATTTGTCGCGCGAGCACCGCGATCCCCGCTTTCATGTCTGGATCCGGGCCACCGCGCCGCTTCCCGACGATCCAGCGATTCACCAAAGCGTACTCGCCTACGCTTCCGACATGACGCTGCTCGATACCTCCCTCATTCCGCACGGCCGCACCGTCTTCCAAAAAACGATTCAAGCCGCGAGCCTCGACCATGCGCTGTGGTTTCACCGCGCTTTTCGCGCCGACGAGTGGCTGCTCTACGCCCAGGATACCCCGAGCGCGTCGGGCGCCAGGGGATTGTCGCGCGGACTGATTTTTTCGCGTGACGGAACGCTGGTAGCGTCGGTCGCCCAGGAGGGCTTGATCCGAGAGCGCAGGGAAGAAAATTAAAGCTCCGAAGCCGTTGCTCACGGAATAATCAGATTTACGCCGCGCCCGGCTGCTTGGATTAAAAATTAGGCAGGCATGGCGCGACTTTGTGCGGGTAGTGCCACCTGCTTGCGGGGGTACCGAGGGAAGCGCCAAAAGTTAATGATTCCTCAATTCGTTACGCCATCTGCGACGACTTGGCACGGCATTTGATTACCTTCTGCCCTGGTTCGATGCACGGGGCGGGAATCGACTGCCCCTTGCCTCGGACTCGATCAGAAACGCCCAAATGCGGCCTCGCCGCACAAAGGGCCAATGCGGGGACAGGAGCCACATGAAGATCGTCATGGCCATTATCAAGCCGTTCAAGCTGGAGGAGGTGCGAGACGCCCTCACCGGCATCGGCATTCACGGACTGACCGTTACCGAGGTCAAAGGCTACGGAAGACAGAAGGGACACACGGAAATTTACCGCGGCGCTGAATACGCCGTGAACTTTCTGCCGAAGCTGAAGATCGAGGTTGCGGTCGCTACCGACCAAGTGAAGAAGGTGATCGGAGCGATCACCGGAGCAGCCAAGACCGGCCAGATCGGCGACGGAAAAATCTTCGTCTATTCGATCGACCAGGCTGTCCGCATTCGCACGGGTGAAACCGATGCCGATGCGCTCTGATTCAAACACCGACCTCATCCCAGTTACGGAGCAATCATCCATGACGAAGAACAACTGGCTGCGAGTAGGCATTCCCGCGTTTATTGCGGCGATGCTTGCAGCGGGTCCGGCGCTTGCCGACCCGACAATCAACAAGGGCGACACGACCTGGATGATGACCGCGACGGTCCTCGTCCTCTGCATGACGATTCCGGGTCTTGCGCTTTTCTACGGCGGTCTCGTCCGCAGCAAGAACATGCTCTCGATGCTGTTGCAGGTGTTCTACACCGAATGCATCGTGCTCTTGATCTGGGTGCTGTACGGCTACAGCCTCGCCTTCACCGGCGGGCCGAACGACTTCATCGGCGGCTTATCGAAAGCCTTCTTGGCCGGAATTATCCCCGATACGCCGGCGGCGACCTTCACGGTCGGCGTGGCGATTCCTGAAGGCGTCTACGTCATGTTCCAGATGACCTTCGCGGCGATCACCGCGGCACTGATTCTAGGATCGATGGCCGAGCGCACCAAATTCTCGGCGATCGCGCTGTTCATGCCGTTGTGGATCACCTTCATCTACTTCCCGATCGCGCACATGGTCTGGTACTGGTCCGGTCCCGACGCGATCGACGCGGCTGCCAAGGTTCTCGCCGCCGCGACCGATACCGCCTCCAAGGCTAAGGCGCAAGAAGCGCTCGATGCCGTGCTGGCGGACGGCGGCTTTCTATACAAAAAAGGCGCCATCGACTTCGCCGGTGGCTCAGTCGTTCACATCAACTCCGGCATTGCTGGCTTAGTCGGTTGTTTGATCGTCGGCAAGCGCATCGGCTTCGGCCGGGATGTGATGGCACCGCATTCGCTGACCATGAGCTATATCGGCGCATGCTTGCTGTGGTTCGGCTGGTTCGGCTTCAACGCCGGATCGAACCTGGAGGCGGCGGGTGGAGCGGTGGTTGCGTTCCTCAACACCTTCATCGCCACCGCTGCTTGCGCGATGTCGTGGATGTTCGTCGAGTGGATCGTGAAGGGCAAACCAACCGTGCTCGGCGCGATTTCGGGGGCGGTGGCGGGTCTTGTCGCCGTCACGCCTGCATCGGGCTTCGCAGGCTCGATGGGCTCGCTCGTGCTCGGCCTCGTCGCCGGCGTCGTGTGCTTCTTCTTCGTCACGACGGTGAAGAACATCTTCAAATACGACGACGCGCTCGACGTGTTCGGCGTCCACTGCATCGGCGGCATTGTCGGGGCGCTGGGTACCGGCATCCTGGTCAATCCGGCGCTCGGTGGCACCGGCATCTTCGACTACACGGTCAACAAGGTCGCTGACTACGACATGACGGCGCAAATGATCTCCCAGCTTTGGGACGTGGGCGTCACGCTGTTGTGGTCGGGTATCGGTTCGGCGATTCTTTGGAAAATCGTCGACATCATCGTCGGCCTCAGGCCTTCTCCCGACAAAGAGCGCGAAGGCCTCGATGTCTCCGATCACGGCGAGCGCGCTTACAATATGTAAGCGTCACTCGATCCGAATCGTTCAAGAACGGAAGGCCCCGGTTCGCCGGGGCCTTCTTCTTTTTTGGGGGCAGCCGATGGTTAACGAGCCCTTAACCAGCTTCTTCCTAAGGTTTCCCGTCCAGGGGTGAAGCGAGCGTTTTCAGATGTCGAGGAGCCGTGCCGAGCAAAGCATGAGAGGGCCGGGCGCGACCCGCCGCCTTTGCGCGCGTCTTGCGAGTGCGTCGAATGGCTAGCTCCACCTCCCGCACCAATTCTCTTTTGTCGGACGGCCTTACGGGCGCGCTGTATCGGCGGCTCGCCGAGCTCGTCGGCCTTGCGCTGATCGTGATTGCGGCGGCGGCCATGGCCGCGCTCGCGAGCTGGTCGGCGCTCGATCCCAGCTTTAATCTCGCGACCGACGGGCCGACGCGCAATCTGCTCGGCCGCCCGGGCGCCGTCTTCGCCGATTTCCTGATGCAGTTGGCCGGCCTCGCCGCAGTCGTCTTCGTGTTGCCGGTTGCCGTCTGGGGCTGGCGTCTCTTTACCCATCGTCCGCCAGTGCGGGTCAAGATCAGGCTGCTCGCCTGGTTCCTGAGCGTCGTTTTCGCCGCCGGCTTCGCCGCCTGCGTGAAGTCGACATTGAATTGGCCGCTCTCCACGGGATTGGGCGGCATCGCCGGCGATCTCCTCTTGAGCCTGCCGACGCTTATTTCCGGCGGCGCGCTTCCACTCCCCAATCGTGTCGGACTTGGTCTCGCCTTCGGGCTGCTTGCCGTTATTTCCCTCGCGGTCGCATTCGGCTTCGGATTCACCTCGGAACCTGATCATCGCGACCGGCCCGAAGAAGACACCGACGGCATCTTCGGAAAGGCCATCGTTTCGCTCGGCGCACTGACTCACGGCTTCCTCGCCTTCAAGGCGCGCCTGTTCGGCGGCCCTCGCGGCGCCTTGCGCGCGCTGTTCAAGGAAATGTTCGGCCGCGACGAAGATTTGCCCATGCGAACGGGGCGGCACGAGCCGATGCTGGGTGCGGACGATTCCGATTTCGATCGGCCGGGGGAGGCGGGAGCCAGGCGCCATGCAGCGCGCGCCGCACCCGCTCCGAAGAAACGCCGGCCCCCTCGTGGGCGCTACGAATTTCCGCCGCTCGAATTGCTCGCCGCAGCGCCGAAAGAACGCGCCCCTTCCCTTTCGGCCGCCGTGCTCGAAGAGAACGCCGAGACGCTCGAAAACGTGCTGGAGGATTTCGGCGTGCGCGGCGAGATCGTGAATGCGAGTCCGGGGCCCGTCATCACGCTTTACGAGTTAGAGCCCGCGCCCGGGATTAAGTCTTCTCGGGTGATCGGGCTCGCCGACGATATCGCGCGCTCGATGAGCGCTGTCTCCGTGCGCGTCGCGGTCGTGCCCGGCCGCAACGCCATCGGCATCGAATTGCCCAACCCAAAGCGCGAGAAAGTTCTCTTGCGCGAGCAGCTCGCCTCACGAGAATTCACGCAGGCCAATGTCAGCCTGCCGCTTTGTCTCGGCAAGACGATCGGCGGCGACCCCGTGATCGCCGATCTCGCGCGCATGCCGCATCTTTTGATCGCCGGCACCACCGGCTCCGGCAAATCGGTCGCCATCAACACGATGATTCTGTCGCTGCTCTACCGGCTGCGGCCGGAGGAATGCCGTCTCATTCTGATCGATCCGAAGATGCTGGAGCTTTCCGTCTATGACGGCATTCCGCACTTGCTCGCACCCGTCGTCACGGATCCCCGCAAGGCGATCGTCGCGCTCAAATGGGCGGTGCGCGAAATGGAAGAGCGCTACAAGAAAATATCCAAGGTCGGCGTGCGCAACATCGACGGCTACAATGCCCGTATCGCCGAGGCGCGCGAGAAAGGCCAGACGATCACCCGCACGGTGCAAACCGGCTTCGACAAGGAAACCGGCNNGTCGCCGGCAAGGACATCGAAGGAGCGATCCAACGCCTCGCGCAAATGGCGCGCGCCGCCGGCATTCACCTCATCATGGCGACGCAGCGTCCCTCGGTCGACGTCATCACCGGTACGATCAAGGCCAATTTCCCCACCCGCGTCTCCTTCCAGGTCACCTCGAAGATCGACAGCCGCACGATCCTGGGCGAGCAGGGCGCCGAGCAGCTCCTCGGCCAAGGCGACATGCTCTACATGGCCGGCGGCGGACGCATCAGCCGCGTGCATGGCCCGTTTGTCGCCGACCGCGAGGTCGAGCATGTGGTCGCGCACCTGAAGGAACAAGGCGCGCCCGAATATCTCGAGGCCGTCACCGCCGAGGAAGAAGAGGGCGAGAGCGGCAGCGTCTTCGACAACGGCGCTTTCGGAGAGGAAGGGGGCGCCGACCTCTACAAGCAAGCAGTGCAGATCGTGATACGCGACCGCAAGGCATCGACGAGCTATGTGCAGCGGCGCCTGCAAATCGGCTATAATCGCGCGGCCACGATCATCGAGCGCATGGAAAAAGAGGGAATCGTCGGTCCCGCCAACCACGCGGGCAAGCGCGAAATCCTCGTTGAAGGCGCAACCGAGCCCTATTGACCGACCGGCCTGTGGGCCGCCAAATCGCCATAACTCGCCGCTAGCTGATCGCCGAGTCGCGTGCGCCTTTTTGAGGAACCATGACACGAGTTTTAGCAAGTCTCCGGATCGCGGCCATCGGCGCTTTCGCCGCGACCGCCGTGCTCGCGGCACCTCCTTCGACGAACCCGACCCCTGCTCCGGGGCCTACGTTCGACACCAATCAGCGAGCCACGCTGGAGAAGGTCAATAATTATTTTAATTCGGTCACGACATTGGTCGGCAAGTTCGTTCAGGTCGGACCCGATGGGAATAAGACCGAGGGTCAATTTTACATGCAGAAGCCCGGCAAGATCCGCTTCGAATACGATCCGCCGAGCCCGATCGAACTGATTTCCGACGGCGACACGGTAGCGGTGCGCGACCGCAAACTCGCGACCCAGGACGTCTATCCGTTGTCGCAGACCCCTCTGAAGTTTCTATTGTCCGACAAGCTCGATCTGATGAAAGACGCGAGTGTCGCTGGCATCTATCAAGACGAGCTTTTCGTGACCGTCGTGATCGAGGACAAAAACGTCATCGCCGGAACGCACCGCCTGATGATCATGTTCAGCAAGAAGGACATGCAGCTCAAGCAATGGACCGTGACCGATCCGCAGGGCTACGACACCACGGTCGCGGTATCCGATCTCGATCCCGGCAAGCGGCTGGACCCGAAGCTCTTCAAAATCAATTACGAGCGCGTGCTGCAGTAGCGGCCGCGCGCTTTTTTAATCCAAAAATCAATGCGCTTCACCGTCATCACATGGAACATCAATTCCGTGCGGCTACGGCTGCCGCAGGTCAAGCGATTCCTCAAGCGTCACGCCCCCGACGTGCTCTGCTTGCAGGAAACGAAATGTCCCGACGACAAATTTCCGCGCAAGCAATTCGCGGAGATCGGCTATCCGCACGTCGAGATCTACGGCCAAAAGGGCTATCATGGTGTCGCGACGGTCTCGCGCCATCCGATCGAAAGCGCAGAGCGAGAAAAATTCTGCCGCAAGGAAGACTGTCGTCATCTCTCGGTCGTGCTCGGAGCCGCCGCCGGCCTCGCCCAGCCGATCACGATTCATAATTTCTACGTGCCGGCGGGCGGTGACGAGCCCGATCCCGAGATCAACGAGAAATTCGCCCACAAGCTCGCCTTCCTCGACGAATTGGCCGCTCACGCCATCTCGCTCGACGCGAAAGCCGGCGCGCGCTCGATCCTCGTCGGCGATCTTAACGTGGCGCCACTCGAGCACGATGTCTGGAGCCACAAACAACTTTTGAACGTCGTCAGTCACACGCCGGTCGAGGTGGAGAAATTCCGCGTCTTTCAGCAAGCCGGCGGCTGGATCGACGTCATGCGCGGTTTCGTGCCCGCTTCCGAAAAGCTTTACACTTGGTGGAGCTATCGCGCCGCCGATTGGGAAATATCCGACCGCGGCCGCAGGCTCGATCACGTTTGGGCGAGCCCCGCACTTCGCGGCACCGCACGCAAAATGAGCGTCATCCGTAACACGCGCGGCTGGAAGCAGCCTTCCGACCACGTGCCGGTGATCGTGGCTTTCGATTTCTAGAGCATGATCCCGAAAAAGCTTGCCCCGGACTTGATCCGGGGTGGGAACCGGTTTTCGGAAAAGATCATGCTCTATCGCCCGCTACCGAACGTCCTCGGGCTCTTCTTCCGAGCCATCGAACAGGGGAAGCACGAGGTCGAGATCGGCGACGATCCGCCCCACGCGCGCCGCGATCAAGCGGCGGAGCGCGGTCGCCGCCTGCGGCTCGCCTTCGAGAATGCGAATAAAGACCACGCGTGGAATCCTGAATAAAATCGACGATTCGAGCGCGATCGCCGTCGACGGCCGCACCGTCTCGACGATCATCGCCGTTTCCCCAATCAGCGAGCCGCGCCGCGCTGTGATCGCATCGTCGCCGGCGGTGTCGCCCGACTGCTGCAATACGACCGAGCCGTTGACGACCACGAAGCCGCCCTCCGCCGGCTGGCCTTCTTCAAATAGAATATCGCCGCGTCCGAGCCGGATGGTTTCGACGCTGATCGCGAGAATCCGCAATGCGTCCTTGCCCAAGAGATGCAGCGTCGGGATGCGGTCGAGAAAATCGATGTCGTCTTCGAGCGCCATGCGGCTACGGCACGAGCTTGTAACCGCCGGCCTCGGTCACCAATAGCGCCGCGTTCGCCGGATCCTTCTCGATCTTCTGCCGCAGCCGGTAAATATGCGTCTCCAGCGTGTGGGTGGTGACGCCGGAATTATAGCCCCAGACTTCTTGCAACAGCACCTCGCGCGATACCGGGTTTTGCCCCGAGCGGTAGAGGTAGCGAAGGATCGCGGTTTCCTTTTCCGTCAGGCGCACTTTCGAGCCGCGCTCGTTCACCAAAAGCTTCGCGCCGGGGCGGAAGCTGTAGGGCCCGATCGGGAAGACGGCGTCTTCGCTCGCCTCGTGGCTCCGGAGTTGCGCACGAATGCGTGCGAGCAGAACGGCGAACCGAAACGGCTTGGTGACGTAATCATTGGCGCCGGCCTCCAAGCCCAGAATCGTGTCGGAGTCGGCGTCATGGCCGGTCAGCATGATCACCGGCGCCTTAAAGCCGTTCTTGCGCAGGATTTTCACCGCCTCGCGGCCGTCCATGTCGGGAAGCCCGACATCCATGATCACAAGATCGAAATGGCCGTTCTTCGCCTGCTGCAGGGCTGTCTGCGCCGTATCGGCGGTTTCGGTCTCGAATTCCTCATGCAAGGCGAGCTGTTCCGCGAGCGCCTGGCGGAGTTCGGCTTCGTCGTCGACCACCAGGATTTTGCGTGTCGTAGCCATAAGTTCCTCTGCTTCTGGCGAGTTTATATCATCGGCTGGCGCCCCGGCCAGATGAGCAGGCGGAGCTAGACCCCACCGAATGGTGCTAGGCAAGAGCGGGCATGGGAAAATCAAAACACGCGGTCTTCACGGTTGCGCGAGCGCCGGGCGAGCCATCGCGCGGCATCTTGCGCGGTTATGGCGCTGCTCTTCCCGTTGCGCTCGGCCGCACCGGGATTGCGGCGAACAAACGCGAGGGCGATGGCGGAACGCCGCGCGGGCGGTTTCGTCTTCTCCGTCTGTGGTGGCGCGGCGACCGCATGCCGAGACCGCGCACCGCGTTGCCGCTTCGCCGAATCGAGCGCGACGATGCCTGGTGCGAGAATGCTTCCGACCGCCGCTACAATCGCCCGATCCGGCTTGAAGCGAGCGCGCCGGGAGACCGGCTGTGGCGCGACGATCACGTCTACGATCTCATCATCGAGCTCAATCACAATACGCGCCCGCGCATCGCGGGCCGCGGCAGCGCCGTGTTCATTCATCTGGCGCGCCCGGGGTTTCTTCCGACCGCGGGCTGCGTGGCGCTGAGAGAAGGCGACCTCCGCCGCCTGCTGCCGCGGCTTCGCAAGAATGCCGTGATCGAGATCCGTTGAATTCAGTCTCGCGTACCGAAGATCGCGCTTCCCACCCGCACGTGGGTCGCGCCGAAGGCGATCGCGCGCTGAAAATCGGCGCTCATGCCCATTGAGAGACCCGAGAGGCCGTTCCGCCGCGCGATTTTTTGCAACAGCGCGAAGTGCGTCGCCGGCGGCTCGTCGAAAGGCGGGATGCACATCAAGCCTTCGATCGCGAGCCGATGTTGTTCGCGGCACGCATGAATAAAAGCATCGACCGTCTCGGGCAGTACCCCCGCTTTCTGCTCCTCGCCGCCGGTGTTGACCTCGACGAACAGACGCGGCCGTTTACCCTGGCGCGCGATTTCCTCGGCAAGCGCCATGGCGATCTTTGGCCGGTCGACGGTATGGATTGCGTCGAACAATTCGACGGCTTCCCGCGCCTTGTTCGATTGCAACGGCCCGATGAGGTGAAGCTCAAGGTCCGGAAACCGCGCGCGCAGCGCCGGCCATTTCGCCTTCGCTTCCTGCACGCGATTTTCGCCGAAGACGCGATGGCCCGCTTCTAGCGCCGGCAGGATCGCTTCCGCCGGAAACGTCTTGCTCACCGCGACGAGCGTGACATTCGCCGGATCGCGAGCGTTTCCAAGCGCGGCTTTTCTGATTTCGGCACGAATGAAATCGAGCCGCTCGGCGGTATTTTTGGGTCTGTCGCCTTTGACGGCTTTTAGCATCGCAGATCCTCCATGCATTTATAGCCGGCCTGCTCATGGCGCAACGGAGCCTCCCGCAAGACATTGACCGCAAGGGATTTTTCGTGTCCTGTCGCCCGAATCCGCCGCCATGGAACGATGAAAAGCGAGCGCTACAACGCCCGCGAGGCCGAGCCCCGCTGGCAGAAAATCTGGGAAGAGCGCGGCATTTTTCGTACGCGCAACGATGACCCGCGCCCGAAATACTACGTGCTCGAGATGTTTCCCTATCCCTCGGGGCGCATCCACATGGGGCACGTCCGCAACTACACCATCGGCGACGTGATCGCGCGCTATATGCGCGCCATGGGCAACAACGTGCTGCACCCGATGGGCTGGGACGCCTTCGGCATGCCGGCCGAAAACGCCGCGATGGCGAACAAGGTCCACCCGAAGAAATGGACCTACGAAAACATCGCCGCGATGAAGGCGCAGCTGAAATCGATGGGCCTCTCGCTCGATTGGTCGCGCGAACTCGCGACCTGCGATCCGTCCTACTACCGCCATCAGCAAAAGCTGTTTCTCGACTTCATGCAGGCGGGGCTCGTCGAGCGCAAGACCTCAAGGGTAAATTGGGATCCGGTCGACCAGACCGTGCTCGCCAATGAGCAGGTGATCGATGGCCGCGGCTGGCGCTCCGGCGCCGAGGTCGAAGCGCGCGAGCTCACGCAGTGGTTCTTCAGGATCACGAAATACTCCGACGAGCTCTTAAAGGCGATCGACGGACTCGAGCGCTGGCCGGAGAAAGTCCGGTTGATGCAAAAAAACTGGATCGGCCGCTCGGAAGGCTTGCTTGCGCGTTTCGCGCTGGCACCGAAGGGCGCGCCGAAGAATTTCGACGAGATCGAAATCTTCACGACACGGCCCGACACTTTGTTCGGCGCCTCGTTCGTAGCGCTCGCGCCCGATCATCCGCTGGCGGCGGCACTCGCCCTGCGCGATCCGAAACTCGCGGCCTTCATCGAGGAGTGCCGCAGAACCGGCACCGCGCAGGAATTGATCGACAAGGCCGAGAAAAAGGGCGTCGACACCGGTCTTCGCGCCATTCATCCCTTCGATCCGAAGTGGGAATTACCGGTCTATGTCGCGAACTTCATCTTGATGGAATACGGCACCGGCGCGATTTTCGGCTGCCCGGCGCACGACCAGCGCGACCTCGACTTCGCCCGCAAATATAAACTACCGATAACGCCGGTCGTCGTGCCCGCGGACGCTGATCCGAAGACGTTCAAGATCGCGAACGAAGCCTATGACGGCGACGGCCGGCTTGCGAATTCGCGCTTCCTCGACGGCCTCGGTATCGCGGCCGCGAAGGAAGAAGTCGCGAAGCGCCTGGAAAAGGAAACGCGCGGCAACCGTCCGGTGGCGAAGCGGCAGATTCATTATCGGCTCCGCGACTGGGGAATTTCCCGCCAGCGCTATTGGGGCTGTCCGATCCCGGTGATCCATTGCGAGGATTGCGGCATCGTGCCGGTGCCGGAGAAGGATTTGCCGGTCGTCCTGCCGGAGGACGTCGACTTCGACCGGCCGGGCAACCCGCTCGACCGCCATCCGACCTGGAAGAACGTCTCCTGTCCGCGTTGCGGCAAGCGGGCTTTGCGCGAAACCGACACGATGGACACTTTCGTCGACTCGTCCTGGTATTTCATCCGCTTCACCGCGCCCGATGCCAAGACGCCGACCGAGCCGAAAGCCGAGCGCTACTGGATGCCAGTCGATCAATATATCGGCGGCGTCGAGCACGCGATCCTGCACTTGCTTTATTCGCGCTTCTTTACCCGTGCAATGAAGGCGACCGGCCACATCGACATCGACGAGCCGTTCAAGGGCATGTTCACCCAGGGCATGGTGGTGCACGAGACCTACCGCAAGGCCGACGGCACTTATGTCGAGCTGGCGGCGGTAAAATTCGAGGCCGAGGGTAGCGAACGCCGCGCAAGCCTCGCTAGTAGCGGCGAAAAGCTCGAAATCGGCCCCATCGAAAAGATGTCTAAATCGAAGCGCAATACAGTTGACCCCGACGACATCCTGTCGACCTTCGGGGCCGACACCGCGCGGTGGTTCATGCTCTCCGACTCGCCTCCCGACCGCGACGTGATCTGGACCGAGGATGGCGTTCAGGGCGCTTACCGGTTCGTGCAGCGCCTGTGGCGGCTCACGAACGAGCTTGCCGAATTCGCGGCACCCGCAAATGCCGCGCGCCCTTCAACCTTTTCTGCCGACGCCGAAGACATCCGCAAGGCCGCGCATGGCGCGCTCGCGCATGTGAGCGAGGATATTCAACGGCTTCGCTTCAATCGCTCCGTCGCGCATATTTATGAATTGGCGAATGCGCTCACCGCTTCGCTCAACGGCCTGCGCGCTACCGGAGGCAAAATCTCCACCGATCTCGCCTGCGCCGTGCGGGAGGCCGCTGACATTCTCATCCGCATCGCCGCGCCGATGCTGCCGCATCTCGCCGAGCAATGCTGGGAGGCACTTGGACATAAGACGCTCGTCGCCGACGAGCCCTGGCCCGTGCTCGAGCCCGGTCTTCTGGTCGAGGAAATGATTACTTTACCCGTTCAGGTTAACGGTAAGAAGCGGGCCGATGTCAGCATTGCGCGTAATGCCTCGGATCAGGAAGTCGAGGCCGCGGTGCTCGCGCTTGAGGCCATCCAGCGTACGCTTGATGGCCGAGTACCGAAGCGTGTAATCGTGGTAGCGCAGAGGATCGTGAATGTCGTCGTTTGAACAGAGCGCTCGCCGCAATTGCCGCCAGTTGGCCGGCGCCGCCATGCTCGCGGGCATGCTCGCGGGCTGCTTTCAGCCGATGTACGGTGACCGCTCCTTGACCGGTAGCAACGGACCGAATTTGCGCGAGGCCATGCGTGACGTCGAAATCGCGAAGATTGACGGCCGCGTCGGGCAGGAAATCAGAAACGACATCATTTTCGAATTGTCGGGCGGCGAGGGCAATCCAGTCGGCGCACCCTATCGCCTCAACCTGGTGATCGCGACCAACTCCTACAGTGCGCTCGTCGACCTGCAGACCGGTCTGCCGGATAACGAAACCGTCGCGATCGACATAAGCTACACTTTGCTAAGCATCGCCGACGAAAAGATCGTATTGACCGACAAAGCAATCGCGCGCGTCACGATCGACCGCACCCAGCAGCGCTACGCCCGCGTACGCGCATTGCGCAACGCCGAGAACCAAGCCGCCAAGCTCGTGGCGGAACAGATTCGCACCCGCGTCGCCTCGTTCTTCCTGCTGCGCGGCTGATGGGCGGATCGCCCGTGGTCGCGCTCCGCGCCGGCGAAATCGACAGCTTCCTCGCCCGCCCCGATCCGCGACGCCCTGTCGTTCTGATTTACGGCCCCGACGCCGGGCTCGTGAGCGAGCGCATAACGGCTGTTCTCGCCGCCGCGGCAAGCGACAACAGCGATCCCTTTGCCATCGTAGCGCTTGAGGGTGACGCCATCGCGTCGGATCCCGGCCTGTTGCAAGACGAGGCGCGAACCTTCGGCTTGTTCGGCAGCCGCAGGATCGTGCGCATCCGCGCCGGCTCCCGCAATTGTGCCCCCGCGCTCGAAGCGCTGCTCGACGATCCGCCGCAAGCCCTCATCCTGATCGAGGCGGGAGAGCTGCGTCCGACGTCGCCCTTGCGCTCGCTTTGTGAGAAGTCGCCCGTCGCCGCGGTCATCCCCTGCTATGCCGACAATGAGCGAGACGTGATGCGCCTGATCGAGCGTACGCTAAAAGATGCCGGCCTCACGATCGAACCCGATGCGCGCGAGGAACTGATGGGGCTGCTCGGCGCCGACCGTCTCGCATCGCGAGCCGAGCTCGACAAGCTCGCGCTCTACGCACAAGGCGAGGGGCGGATCGGCCTTGAGGACGTGGAGGCGATCATCGCTGACGCTTCCGCCCTTGTGCTCGACGACGCCATCGACGCGGCCGCGGCGGGCGAGCGGGAGGCCGCACTCGTAGCGCTCCGAAAAGCCCGCGCCGCAGGCGTTTCCGCGACTTCCATCCTAAGTGCTGCGATCCGGCATGTGGTGAATCTCCACCGGCTGCGCTTGTCCGTCGACCGCGGCGGAAAGCCCGCAGACGTCATCGAAGGCGCCCGGCCGAAAATATTCTTCCGGCGCAAGGCCGCCTTCGAACGCGCGCTGGCGCGTCTGGATGCCGCCGCCCTCGAAGGCACAATCGTATCGCTGTCGCTCGCCAATCTCGAGGCTCGGCGAAACTTCACTCTCGCGGATGCGATCGTGGAGCGCGCGCTGCTCAATCTCGCGCGCGGCGCGAGATCGCGGCCCTCAATGTCTTCCGCCTAGCTTGCGGGAAATCGCTTCGAACTGTTCGAACGTCTTGTAGCGGACCCTCACCTCGCCGCCGGCGCCGCGCTGGGCGATCTCGACAGACAATCCCAAGGCATCGCTGAGTCGCCGCTCCAGGGCACGAATGTCGGGGCTCTTCGCGGCCTTCGTCCGGCGCTTGGTCCGCTTGCCGCGCGCCACCGGCCGTTCTTGCGCGCGCGCTTCCGCCTCGCGCACATTCAAGCCATGCTCGACGATCATTTTCGCGAGCCCCTCGGGATCTTCGTGCCCAAGCAGCGCGCGCGCGTGCCCCGCGGTCAATTTCCCGTCGGCCAGATAGCGTTTCACGCTCGGCGGCAATTTCTGCAAGCGCAGCGTATTGGCGACGTGGCTGCGGCTCTTTCCGACCACGCGCGCGAGATCGGCTTGGGTATATTTGAACTCGTCCATCAGCGATTCGTAGCCCGCCGATTCCTCGAGCGGGTTGAGGTCGGCGCGCTGCACGTTCTCGACGATGGCGATTTCGAGCGCCTCGCGGTCGCCGATGTCCATTAAGAGAACCGGCACATCGCGCAAGCCCGCCTTCTGCGCCGCGCGCCAACGCCGCTCGCCGGCGACGATCTCGAAAAGATCGGCGTTGCCGGCAACGCCGCGAACCAGGATCGGCTGTAGAATTCCCTTCTCGCCGACCGAAGCCGCGAGTTCGGCCAGCTCTTCTTCGTTGAACCGGCGGCGCGGGTTGCGGGGATTGGGCCGCAAGAATTCGATCGGTACCCGACGTTGGGCACCGCGCGCGCGGTCGAGCACCGCGGTTTCGTCCCCCACGTCGCCAATCAGGGCGGCAAGGCCCCGACCCAATCGCGAACGCTCCTGCGCCGTCATGATCGAATATCGCTCCTCATAGGAAAATATTCAGCAAATACGCCGCCGTACCGGCGAACTACGCCGCAAGGTTACGCTCGCGTTGCACCACTTCGGAGGCGAGTTTCAGATAGGCTTGGCTGCCGCTGCATTTGAAATCGTAGAGCAGCACCGGCTTACCGTAGGACGGCGCCTCCGAGACGCGGACGTTGCGCGGAATGATCGTCTCGTAAACCTTGGCGCCCATGAATTGCTTCACGTCGGCCACGACCTGATCGGAGAGATTGTTTCGCGCGTCGTACATGGTGAGGACGACGCCGTGAATGGTGAGCTTGGAATTGAGATTGGCCTTCACCTGCTCGACCGTCCTCAGAAGCTGCGACAGACCTTCGAGCGCGAAGAACTCGCATTGCAACGGCACGAGAATCGAATCGGCCGCGGCCATCGCGTTAATGGTGAGGAGATTGAGCGAGGGCGGACAATCCACCAGCACGTAGTCGAATCCTTCCGGCGAACTTGCATCGGGCAATGAAAGGATCGCGTTGCGCAGCCGGTAGGAGCGGTCGCGCTCCTTGGCGACTTCGAGTTCGAGACCCGAGAGATCCATGGTCGACGGCGCGATGTGAAGCCGCGGCACCGCCGTCTCGAGCACGATGTCGGCGAGCTTCGCCTCGCCCATGAGGACATCGTAGGTGGAGCGCGCGCGGTTCTTGCGCTCGATGCCGAGGCCGGTCGAGGCGTTTCCCTGCGGATCGAGATCGACAATCAGGACGCGCTCTTTGATCGCGGCGAGCGCGGTACCGAGATTGATGGCGGTGGTGGTTTTACCGACGCCGCCTTTTTGATTGGCGAGGGCAAGCACGCGAGGGCGTTTTGGCTCGGTCATGGGCTTTTTCCGGCCTCGCTTGCCTGTGGATTGGCGAACAGCGGCGAGGCGCGTTCGACAATGACAATCTTACCATGCGGGTGGGTGCGGCTCGGCACAATCGTCGACTGGATGTTCCAAGATTTAGTGGATGCGGTCAATTCGTTATCAACATCTTGTCCTTTCAGGAACAAGGCCGGAATGCCTTTGGCCAAAAAAGGCGCTGCGAGCTCCAAGAGCCTCGGCATGGGCGCGAGCGCACGAGCGGTCACCACGTCCACCTCCGAAGCCAGTCGTTTCGCAACCGACTCGACCCTTTCGGCATAAACTTTTGCCGGCGCGTTTGTGATGCGGATCGCCTCGCGCAGGAACGCCGCCTTGCGCTGATCGCTCTCGACGAGATGCACGAGCGCTTTCTCGCGCTCACCGAAAGCAAGCGCGATAACGAGTCCGGGAAATCCGCCGCCGCTGCCAAGATCGGCCCATTGATTCGCGGCAGGCGCGAGCTCGATCAGCTGTAAACTATCGGCGACGTGCCGCGTCCAAAGTTTGGCGAGATCGGCCGGCGCGACCAGTTGCACCGCGCGTTGCCAACGCAAAAACAGCTCCACGAACGCGTCGATTCGCTCGAGCGTTTCACGTGAAACAAAAACGATTCGCAGCGCCGCCGCGCGATCGGCGGCGAGTGCGTTCGCATTCATCCGGCGCGGCGCCGCGCACGCAACGCGACGAGCGCCAGCGCCACCGGCGTCATGCCATCGATGCGATTCGCCTGACCGAGCGTCGCCGGACGTACCGCGCCGAGCTTCTGGCGCAACTCGCCGGAAAGGCCGGGGATCGATTCGTAGTCGATGGCGTCGGGGAGCGGCACGCATTCCTCGCGGCGAAACCGCTCCACATCGCCCGCCTGGCGATCGAGATAGACGGCATATTTCGCGTCGATCTCAAGTTGCTCGACGATCTTCGCATCGAAGGAATTGAGCTCCGGCCAAATCTGCGAAAGCCGGCGTGCATCGTGACCGGGATATGACAGCAGCTCGAACACACTCCGCCGTTGACCATCGCGTTTCAGCGCAAGACCAAATCGATTGGCTTCGTCAGGAGTGATCGACTTCGATCGCGACCACGCGCGCGCCGCATCGAGCGCGGCAAGCTTCTGCTGAAATTGTCTCGCGCGTCCGCTGCCGATGCAGCCGATCGCAAGGCCGCGCGGCGTCAGCCGCTGATCCGCATTGTCGGCGCGGAGCGCCAAGCGATACTCGGCGCGCGAGGTAAACATGCGATAGGGCTCGCTCACACCGCGCGTCACGAGGTCGTCGATCATCACGCCGAGATAGGCCTCGGCCCGGTCGAAAATAATGGGGTCGCTGCCCCCGGCGAGACACGCGGCATTGAGACCGGCGACGAGCCCCTGTGCCGCAGCTTCCTCGTAGCCGGTGGTGCCGTTGATTTGTCCGGCGAGGAAAAAACCCGGAAGCCGTTTCGTCTCCAAAGTAAGTTTGAGCTCGCGCGGATCGACATAATCGTATTCGATCGCATAGCCCGGCCGGATGATTTCGGCGCGCTCCAAGCCCGGAATGGTGGCGACCAGCGCCCGCTGAACCTCTTCCGGCAACGACGTCGAAATGCCGTTGGGATAAATCGTCGGATCGTCGAGGCCTTCGGGCTCGAGAAAAATTTGATGGCCCTCGCGGTCGCCGAAACGGACGATCTTGTCCTCGATCGAGGGGCAATAGCGCGGGCCGCGGCTCTGGATCTGGCCGGAATACATCGGCGAGCGGTGCACATTGGCGCGAATGACTTCGTGGGTCGCGGCCGTCGTGCGGGTAATGCCGCAGGAAATTTGCGAGTTTTCGATCTTCGTAGTCAGCGTCGAGAACGGCTCGGGCGGATCGTCCGCGGGCTGCATCGCAAGGCCCGACCAATCGATGGTGCCGCCGTCGAGCCGCGGCGGCGTGCCGGTCTTTAGCCGCCCGAGCGCAAACTGGAGTTGCGCAAGCGTGCGTGAAAGTCCCAGCGCCGGTGCTTCGCCGACGCGGCCGGCTGGAATCTGCTTTTCGCCGATATGGATCAGGCCGGAGAGAAACGTACCGGTCGTGAGCACCACGGCACCTGCTTGAATGACGCTGCCATCCGCAAGCTTCACGCCGAAAACACCACGCTCGTTGGCGAGAAGATCGTCGACTTCAGCCTCGATGACATCGAGATCAGGCGTCTCACGAATCTCCGCCTGCATCGCCGCCGCATAAAGCTTGCGATCCGCCTGCGTGCGTGGGCCGCGCACGGCCGGGCCTTTTCTGCGGTTCAGCACGCGAAACTGAATCCCGGCGCGATCCGCGACCCGGCCCATCAAGCCATCGAGTGCATCGATTTCGCGCACGAGATGGCCCTTGCCGAGCCCGCCAATCGCGGGATTGCAAGACATCGCGCCGATGCTCGCGAACCGGTGAGTAATCAGCGCCGTGCGGGCGCCGAGACGCGCGGACGCGGACGCCGCCTCGCATCCCGCATGGCCTCCGCCGACAATGATGACGTCAAACTTCCGCATAGCGCGCGCTCCGAAGGTCTGCGGTCTACTGAACCTGCGGGGAGTGGTCAAAGCGGATGTTTCACGTGAATCATTGCCGGGGAATCGAGCGCCGTTTCACGTGAAACGCCGCGTTAACCTTTCATTTACCAATGCAGAAGTTTTTGAAAATTTCGCCGAGCACTTCCTCGATATCGACCTGGCCCGTCACGCGTCCGAGCGCGCGCGCAGCCAACCGCAGTTCTTCGGCAATGAACTCTTCCGGCAGCGAAGACACGGGCAAAATTGCTTCGAGATGCTTCACGGCCTCGGCTAGTGCGTGGCGTTGACGCGCACGCGTCACCAGCGCCGGCTCGCCGCCGAGACGTTCGGCTTCGTTGGAAAGTTTCGCGATCAAGTCGTCGATTCCGAGCCCGGTTTTCGCGGAAACGACGAGGAAGCCTTGATTGCGCAAGCTTCGTTGCGTGTCCGAATCGATCAAGTCGGCTTTCGTGCGAACCGGCCAAGCATTGCGGGAAATATCTTCGGGCCCCTCATCCGCTCGGGAATCGTCGACAAGCCACAAAACGAGGTCGGCTATCGTCGCGCGGGCGCGGGCGCGGCGAACGCCCTCCACTTCGACCGGATCGCTCGTCTCGCGCATGCCGGCGGTGTCGATAAGCACCACCGACACGCCCCTGAGATCGAGCGCGACTTCGATCGCGTCGCGGGTGGTGCCGGGGATCGGTGAAACGATTGCGACCTCGCGCTCGGCGAGCCGGTTGAGAAGCGTCGATTTGCCGGCATTGGGCGCGCCCACAATTGCCACCGTGAAGCCCTCGCGCAATCGTTCTCCACGCGGGGCATCGGCGAGAACGGGCCTGATCTCAGCGGCGAGTTCATCCGCGATCTTCACGGAAGAGCGCGGGAGATCGCCCTGCACGTCGTCCTCGTCGGAAAAATCGATGGCCGCTTCCACCCGCGCCAATGCGTCGATGAGTTTCGCGCGCCAGGCTTCCACCTTCGCCGACAACGCGCCACGATATTGCGCCAGCGCCTGGCGCCGCTGCGCTTCCGTCTCTGCCGCGATGAGATCGCCGAGACCTTCGACCGCGGCGAGATCGAGTTTCCCGTTCAGCAGTGCTCGGCGGGTGAACTCGCCTGCTTCCGCCGGACGAAATCCGTCGATGCGGCCGAGCACACGAAAAATCGCCGCAAGGATCGCGCGACCGCCATGCAGATGCAGTTCGGCGATGTCCTCGCCCGTCTCGCTCGCAGGCCCGGGAAACCACAGCACCAATCCGTCGTCGATTGTTTCACGTGAATCAGGATCGCGGAACGTCGCGTATTTCGCGCGCCGCGGCTCGGGAATTTTACCCACTAACGTTTCGAGTCCGAATCGAGCGCGCGGGCCCGAAATTCGCACCACTGCGATCGCCGCCGGTACCCGCCCCGATGAAAGAGCAAAAATCGTTTCCGGCTCTCGCCGTTGCGGTTGCGTTGACGTTGGGTTCATCTGTGACATCGTATGGGGATGGAAATTGCGCGCGAACAAAATGATCGGGAAGCCGTCTGCCGGACGATACTCGATCTCGAGCCCATGGAAGAGGCCGCTGATGGCTCGACAAGACGCGCCTACGCTCTTGCAACCAAAGCTGATAGCACTAGGAATTAATTCATCATGGCGACGACCACCGCCCAACCGCACGAAAACCGCCTCGCCGGCGAGACCAGTCCCTATCTCCTCCAGCATCAATACAATCCGGTGGATTGGTGGCCGTGGGGGCCACTGGCGCTAGCCGAGGCCAAGCGCGCGAACAAGCCGATCATGCTCTCGATCGGCTACGCCGCCTGCCATTGGTGCCATGTCATGGCGCACGAAAGCTTCGAGGACACGGCCACGGCGGCGGTGATGAACGAGCTGTTCGTGAACATCAAGGTCGACCGCGAGGAACGGCCCGAGATCGACGAGATTTGCATAAGCGCCCTGCAGCACCTCGGCGAGCAGGGCGGTTGGCCGCTTACCATGTTTCTCACCCCCTCGGGCGATCCGTTCTGGGGGGGCACCTATTTCCCCAAAACCGCGCGCTACGGCCGGCCCGCTTTCGTCGACGTGCTGCGCGAGGTCTCCCGCGTCTTTCATCAAGAGCCGGAAAAGATCGAAACCAACCGAAAAGGTCTTTCAGCGCAGCTCGCCACCCGCGCCAAAGCCCAAGGCAACGCCAAGCTCGGTATCGCTGAGCTCGACGATATCGCCCAGCGCGTCGGCGCTCTCTTCGACACGGTGAATGGCGGCATCCGTGGCGCGCCAAAGTTCCCCCAATGCGGGATGCTCGAATTCCTCTGGCGGGCCGGCGAGCGCACCGGCGACGAGCGGTTTTTCTCCGTCGTCGGCATCACGCTCGATCGCATGAGCGAGGGCGGCATCTACGATCATCTCGGCGGCGGCTTCTCGCGCTATTCGGTCGACGAGCAATGGTTGGTGCCGCACTTCGAGAAGATGCTCTACGACAACGCCCAGCTCCTGGAATTGCTTGCGCTGGCGCATGCGCGGACCGGCCATCTCCTCTTTCGCGAGCGCGCCGTGGAAACCGTCGAATGGCTCGTGCGCGAAATGGTCACCCCGGAAGGCGGGTTCGCATCGAGCTTGGACGCCGATTCCGAAGGCGAGGAGGGAAAATTCTACGTCTGGTCGCTCGATGAAATTAAGGCCGTGCTCGGCGAGCTCGACGCGGGGTTCTTCACCACGCCCTATGGTCTGACGGCCGAGGGTAATTTCGAAGGCCGCAATATTCTGAACCGTTTGAATCACTTACCGCGCAACAAAGACAATGAGGCGCGGCTCAAGATCATGCGGTCGAAACTTCTGGCTGCGCGTGCCCGCCGGATTCGCCCCGGCCTCGACGACAAGGTGCTGGCCGACTGGAATGGGCTGATGATCGCAGCACTCGCCAATGGCGGCGCGCTTCTCGGCGAAAACGCTTGGATCGACCTCGGTGCCCGCGCTTTCCGTTTCGTCACGGAAGCGATGACGCGGGGCGACCGGCTCGGCCATTCCTGGCGGGCGGGACGCCTGTTGTTTCCCGGTCTTTCGTCCGATTACACGGCGATGATCCGGGCCGCCATCGCGCTGCATCAGGCAACGGGCAACCAAACTTATCTCGAACAGGCGGTGAAATGGGCGGCTGCGCTAGAGCGCCATCACGCCGATGCGGAAGAAGGCGGCTATTTCCTCACCGCGGATGACGCCGAGGGCTTGATCGTGCGGCCGGGGCAGACCCGCGACGACGCGCTACCCAATCCCAATGCGGTAATGGCCCAGAACCTCGTTCGGCTCTCGGTGCTGACAAGCGAGGATCGCTACCGCATCCGCGCCGACCGATTGCTCGAGGGGCTGTTGCCACTCGCAGGCGAGAACCCGGTCGGCCACATGGCGCTTTTGTCCGCGCTTGATCTCAGGCTGCGGCATCGCGAAATTGTCGCGGTCGGAAAACGGGCGGACGAATTCACTGAGGCCGCTTTGCGGCTGCCGTTTCTCGACCGCACGGTTTTGCGCGTGAGCGATGCGGCCCAACTGCCCGCGAAACATCCCGCCCGGGCCATGGCCACTTCCGCGCCGGAAACCGGCGCGGCCTTTGTTTGTCAGGGTGAGCGATGCTCGCTGCCGATCACGGAGCCCGGCAAGCTGATCGAAGCCGCGAACGTGCAATAGTTTCTTGTCATGCCCAGCCTCGTGCCGGCCATGACGGAAGAGAGACAGCGCTTAGGTATTCATCGACTCGAAGAACTCGGCGTTGTTCTTGGTCTGCCTGAGCTTATCGAGCAGGAACTCGATCGCGTCGACGGTGCCCATCGGATTGAGGATGCGGCGGAGCACATACATTTTCTTGAGGATTTCCGGCGGCACCAGGAGCTCTTCCTTGCGGGTGCCGGAGCGGGTGATGTCCATCGCCGGGAAGGTGCGTTTGTCGGACACCTTGCGGTCGAGGATCAGCTCCGAATTGCCGGTGCCCTTGAACTCTTCGAAAATCACCTCGTCCATGCGGGAGCCCGTATCGACCAAGGCAGTCGCGATGATGGAGAGCGAGCCGCCTTCCTCGATGTTACGCGCGGCACCAAAGAAGCGCTTCGGCCGCTGCAGGGCGTTGGCGTCGACGCCGCCGGTCAAAACCTTACCGGAGGACGGCACCACCGTGTTGTAGGCGCGGCCGAGCCGCGTGATCGAATCGAGCAAGATCACCACGTCGCGGCCGTGTTCCACCAGGCGCTTGGCCTTCTCGATCACCATTTCGGCGACCTGGACGTGGCGCGAGGCCGGCTCGTCAAAGGTCGAGGACACGACCTCGCCCTTCACCGAGCGCTGCATGTCGGTGACTTCTTCCGGCCGCTCGTCGATCAGGAGCACGATCAGATAGCATTCGGGATGATTGGCAGTGATCGAATGCGCGATGTTTTGCAGCAGCATCGTCTTGCCGGTACGCGGCGGCGAGACGATCAGCGCGCGCTGGCCTTTGCCGAGCGGCGCCACGATGTCGATGACCCGGGTCGATAGATCCTTCCGCGTCGGATCCTCGATCTCCATCTTGAACCGCTCATTGGGATACAGCGGTGTCAGATTGTCGAAATGGACCTTGTGGCGGGTCTTTTCCGGGTCCTCGAAATTGATCGTGTTGACCTTGAGGAGGGCAAAGTAGCGCTCGCCGTCTTTCGGGCTGCGGATATGGCCTTCGATGGTGTCGCCGGAGCGGAGCGAAAAGCGCCTGATCTGGGAGGGCGAGATGTAAATGTCGTCCGGGCCGGCGAGGTAGTTCGCGTCGGGCGAGCGCAGGAAGCCGAAGCCGTCCTGCAGCACTTCGACGACGCCGCCGCCGACGATATCCACCTCTTTGGCCGCGAGCTGTTTCAGGATCGCGAACATCAGCTCTTGCTTGCGCATGGTCGAGGCGTTCTCGACCTGGTGCTCTTCGGCGAACGCGAGCAGCTCGGTGGGGGTTTTGATTTTCAAGTCTTGTAATTTGATTTCCCGCATGGGGATTGAACCTCGCGGACGAAAGAAAAAGTCGTCCGCTTTGAAAGGAGAGGGAACGCAGATCTGAAAAGAGCGCTAGGCTCTGATACCGCGCATAATGACCAGGGCGGCCGTTTTGTTGCGCGTGCCTGCGTTGGGAGGAAGTAGGATCGACGTATAGGGAAATACGGCCTTCGGCGCAAGTCTCGAAAAATTGCCCGTCAGAAAGGCTTAACAATAACCAAAATAACGATGGCGACCATCAAGAGGGCGGGGACCTCGTTCATGACCCGGTAAAACCGTGCCGGCCGTCGATTGCGATCAGCGGCGAAGTCCTTGGTCCATTTTGCGTTAAGGCCATGCAGGGCCGAAAGCACCAGAACCAGCACAAATTTCGCCTGCATCCAGCCCGCGCGGTAATGCTCGCCCTCGAGCATCAGCGCGATGCCGAAGACCCAGGTCGCGATCATCGCGGGATTTGCGATAAAGCGAAGCAACCTCCGCTCCATGATCTTGAAGGTCTCGGACTCTTTTGAGCCCGGCTCCGCCTCGCTGTGATAGACCATGAGCCGCGGCAGATAGAGCAGGCTCGCCAACCACGCGATGACGGCGATGACGTGCAGTGCCTTGAGCCACAGGTAAAGCATCAGCCGCCTCTAACCCTTGCAATCATGCGCTCCACATGGGCGATCGGCGTTTCCGGCCTGATTCCATGGCCAAGATTGAAGATATGCCGGGCGCCGCGAAAGTCCTCTTTGATGGCATCGATAGCTTGATCGAGGGCCGCTCCTCCCTCAATGAGTACACTCGGGTCAAGGTTGCCCTGTATAGCGCAAAGCGGCTTCAAACGCTTGCAGGTCAAGGTTCGGTTCGCATCCGAATCGAGGCTCACGGCGTCAGCTCCCGACACGCGCACAAGTTCCTCAGCTCGATCAATCGAAACGCCTTTCGGAAACAAGATGATGAGTGCATCTGGTTTCGCGCTTCGAACGCGGCGGACGATTTCTATTGTCGGCTCAAGACACCAGCGCTTGAAATCTTCAGGGCCAAGCGATGCGGCCCAAGTATCGAAGATCTGCACCACATCGGCCCCAGCGCGAAGCTGGCCGATCAGATGATCCGCTGTCGCGGCAACGAGTCGATCGATGATTTCCCCAAACAATCCCGGCTCATCCGCCGCAAGCTGTCGCGCGGCTGCATGATCTTTCGTACCGCGTCCCGCCACCCAATAGGTCGCGACTGTCCATGGCGCGCCGCAAAAACCAATCAACGCCACTTCTGGCGCAAGCTTCGAACGGACACGCGATATTGCATCATAAACACGCTCAACAATATTTCGATCAAGACCGTCATACGTTTTCGCCAAAGCCGCTCGATCGCTTAGCGGCTCCAGCCTCGGCCCTTCGCCTTCTTCGAACCAAAGCTTGGAACCAAGCGCATGCGGAACGATTAGGATGTCCGAAAAGATGATGGCCGCATCAAAATCAAAACGAGTAATGGGCTGCAAAGTAACTTCAGCCGCAGCCACAGGATCAAGACATAATTCGACAAAACCGCCCGCTTTTGCTCGAAGCTGCCGGTATTCCGGAAGATAGCGTCCGGCCTGGCGCATCAACCAAATAGGCGAAGGATCAACAGCCTCTCCTCGTAAAACCGAAATGAGAGGGCCTTCAATTTCTTTCTTATCTAAATCCTTCAAACTGAATCCTTTTCTAAGAATCTTAGGTTTATGTTTATGTGACGGTGGATAACGGTATCTGTCTTTGCCGACACGCAGTCCACAGCTTACTCACAGGCAACGACCAGCACGCATCCTCCTCATAGAGTGATTCAACCGCATTAAATTTAAGCGCTCGATTCTCACTACTCACACACCTGGAATTTTCCCGGCTTCACCAATTGTGCGTGAAAGTGTCGTTCTCCCCAGGTGTCTCCCGCCCGACCGTGTTACAATCGATCTGTGCACAGCTGTCCACAGGGCGGTGGAAAAGAGAGTGAGTTCGAAACCCCACAAAAGTGAGAGCTTTTTTCACCTGCATCTCATTTCCGATGCAACCGGTGAGACATTGCTCGCCGTCGGACGCGCCGCCGCCGCTCAATATGCGACCGTGTCCTCGGTCGAGCACGTCTTTCCGCTCATTCGCAACCAGAAACAGTTGAACCAGGCGCTGGCGGAAGTCGAAGCCAATCCGGGCGTCGTTCTCTACACGCTGGTGGATAAAGACCTCGCGACCCGCTTGGAAACGCGTTGCCGCGAACTAAGTCTGCCGTGCTTGTCGATTCTCCGCCCGGTCCTCAGCCTTTTCCAAAGTTATCTCGGAGCCGAAACGACACCGCGGGTAGGCGGTCAACACATGCTGAACGCCGACTATTTTCGCCGCATCGACGCACTCAATTTCACAATGGTCCACGATGACGGGCAGCACGCGGAAGACCTCGAGCTCGCCGATGTAATCTTGGTAGGCGTGTCGCGAACCTCGAAAACGCCGACCAGCATCTATCTCGCCAATCGCGGCATCAAGACCGCAAACATACCCTTGGTACCGGGCATCGATCCGCCCCCACAATTGGGATTGACGGTGAAACCGCTGGTCGTCGGTCTTTATGCGAGCCCCGAGCGCATTGTACAGATCCGGCAAAACCGCCTACTCACACTCAACGCGCCGCAGACCGATTCCTCCTATATCGATCGCCAAGCCGTCTCCGAGGAAATCGCGAAGTCCAAGCGTCTATGCGCCCAGCATGGCTGGCCGAGCATCGATGTGAGCCGCCGCTCGATCGAGGAAACCGCCGCCGCCATCATCGCACTGTTGCAGGACCGCCGGCGTGAAGGGGCTGGCCATCCATGAGCCTCTGGCGTGCGGAGCCGTTAATCCTGGCTTCGAAGAGTTCCATCCGCCGGGCTCTCCTGGAGGCAGCGGGAATACCCATCGAGGTCGAGCCGGCAAAAATCGACGAGCGCGCGGTCGAATCGTCGAAAGCCGCATCCGTAAGCGCCGAGAAGGTCGCGTTATTACTCGCCCGCGAAAAAGCGCTCGAGGTCGCGGCCAGAAAAAGCAAATCCATCGTACTGGGCGCCGATCAAACGCTGGTGCTCGGCGAGCGGCGCTTTTCGAAACCTGCTAACGCTTTGGCCGCGCGCGAGCAGCTCATGACGCTTGCCGGCAAGACGCACGAGCTTCACGCGGCGGTCGCGGTCGCGCAAAACGGCAAGGTCGTATTCGAAACGGTCGCGACCGCGCGCCTCACCGTGCGCCCGCTTTCGGAAGCCTTTCTCGACGCCTATCTTGCCGGCGCCGGCGACCGTGTTTTATCGAGCGTCGGCGCCTATCAACTCGAGGGGCAGGGCGTCCATTTGTTCGAGCGCATCGAAGGCGACCACTTTACGATTATGGGATTGCCGCTGTTGCCGCTTCTCGCTTATTTCCGCTCGGCCGGGCTCGTCGTTTCGTGACAACGCTCCGCGCCTGCGTCATCGGCCACCCGGTTGCGGATTCTCGATCGCCGCTGATTCATAATCATTGGCTTTCGCTGCACGGCATCGCAGGGGAATATGTCCGCGAGGATATTTTGCCGGCCGAGATCGAGCTCTTTCTAATTACTTTTCCGCTAAGCGGCTATATCGGAGGTAATGTCACCGTGCCGTACAAAGAGAACGCCTTTATCGCCGTGAGGGGGCGCGATGCCGTGGCCGAAGCGCTCGGTGCGGTCAATACGCTTTGGCATGAGGACGGAGAACTTTTCGGCGCCAACACCGACGTGTACGGCTTTCTGGCGAATCTCGACGAATCCGCGCCGCGCTGGCCCGAGCGAACGAAAACCGCGCTCGTTCTTGGCGCCGGCGGCAGCGCACGCGCGGCCGTGCACGGCTTGCTCGAGCGCTCGGTTGAAACCGTCCTCGTCGCCAACCGCACCCGGGCTCGCGCCGAGCAATTGAACGCGCACTTTGGCAGGCGCATCGAGCCGATCGCGATCCACGACATTCCGTCCCGTCTCGCGGGAGTCGATCTTCTCATCAACACGACGACGCTCGGCATGCGGGGCCAACCGCCGCTCGAAATCGATCTGGCGAGGCTGAAGCCGGGAGCGCTCGTCAACGATTTCGTCTACGTGCCGCTCGAGACACCGCTACTTCACCGCGCCCGCGCCGCCGGGCATTTGGCCGTCGACGGGCTCGGCATGCTGTTGCACCAAGCGGTGCCCGCCTTCGAGCGCTGGTTCGGCGTTCGTCCAAAAGTGACGCCGGAGCTTCGCTCCCTCGTCGTCGCGGATCTTGCGCGCGAAGGACTTGCCTGATGATCGTGCTCGGCCTCACCGGTTCCGTCGGCATGGGAAAATCGGCGACCGCGAAAATGTTCGCCGCCGAAGGCGTGCCGGTATTCGACTCCGATGCCGCCGTGCATCGGCTCTATGAAGGAGAGGCGGCCCCGCTGATCGAGAAGGCATTTCCAGGGACCGTGTCCGCTGGCCGTGTCGACCGCGAGCGGCTTTCCCGCGCCGTCGTCGGAAACAACGAAGCCTTTGCGAAGTTAGAGGCGATCATTCATCCGCTCGTTCGCAAAGCGCGCAAGGACTTCCTCATCGCCGCCAAGGCGAAAGGGGCTCAAGTCGCCCTCCTCGACATTCCGCTCCTGTTCGAAACCGGCGGCGAGCGCAAAGTCGACAAGATTGTCGTGGTATCGGCACCGGAGCCTGTGCAAAAGGAGCGCGTGCTGGCGCGCCCGGGCATGACGGAAGAGAAATTTAGCGCCATTGTCGCGAAACAGATGCCTGATTCGAAAAAACGAAAAAAAGCCAATTTCGTGATCGACACCTCCCGCGGCTTCGAAGCGGCGCGCGCGGAGGTGCGGACGATCTTGCGCGCACTCTCGAACACAGAAGGCAAACGCTAAGATCATGCGCGAAATCGTGCTCGACACGGAAACCACCGGCCTCGACCCGTTTACCGGCCATCGCATCGTGGAAATCGGCTGTATCGAACTCGTCAATTGCATTTCGACGAGCGCGACCTTTCACGTCTATCTTAATCCCGAGCGCGACATGCCGGCCGAAGTGGAGGCGATTCACGGGCTGTCGTCGGCCTTTCTCGCGGACAAGCCAAAGTTCGCCGACATTGCCGAAAGCCTTGTGGAATTTCTCGGCGATGCCAAGCTCGTCATTCATAATGCGGGTTTCGATCTCTCTTTCCTCAACGCCGAGCTCGATCGGCTGAAACGGCCGCCGATTGGCCGCGATCGCGTTGTCGATACGCTGGCACTTGCCCGCCGCCGCCATCCCGGCGGCCCCAACAAGCTCGACGATCTCTGCGCACGCTATGGCATCGACAATAGCCGCCGTACCAAGCACGGCGCGTTGCTCGACGCCGAACTTTTGGCCGAGGTCTATGCGGAACTCGTGGGCGGGCGTCAGGCGCGTTTCAGTCTCGATCGCAAGCAGACGGCCGTACGCGCGCTAACGGTGGCAGCGGCCAAGGAAAGGCCGGCTCCCTTGTCGCCTCGTCTCACGTTCGATGAAGAGAAAGCGCATCGCACCCTGCTCGCGGCTCTCGGAGCGGATTCAATTTGGCGCGATTATCTCGCCGAGAAATGAGGCTAGAGCCGCCCGCGTTCGATTACTGCGGCGCCTGGGCTTGCTGGAAGCGATCCCGATAAAGCGCTGCAAAGTCGACCGGGTCGATCATCAGCGGCGGAAACCCGCCGTCACGGATCGTGTTGGCGATGATGTAACGGGCGAAGGGGAACAACATGCGCGGGCATTCGATCAACACGATTTGCTGCGCCATGTCCTCCGGCACGTCTCCCAGCCGAAATATGCCGGCATAAACGAGTTCGATACTGAACAGCACCATCTGCTCGTGCTGCGCCTTGCCCTCGACCACGAGTTCGACTTCGTAATCGGTGCCGGTAAGCGGCTTGGCATTGACGTTGAATTGAATGTTGACCGCGGGCTGTTGCGCGAGCGCCATCATCGAGCGCGGCGCGTTCGGGTTCTCGAACGACAGATCCTTGATGTACTGACCGAGAACACCGATCGCGGGCGGCGCCTTTTGTTGCTCCGGGCCGCCATTCGTGTTCGCCATGATCGTCTCCAAAAATCCCTAAGAAAATGCCGTAAAGCGTGGATCGCGGTCGCTACCACGCTTCATTAGGAGGCACAAGAATGGCACTGGTAATGGTGCTCTTAATGGCGCTCTTGTGCCTCCCTTGAGCCTTTTTTCGTTCTGTAGTTGGCGCGAGCAACCGGATCGTCTAACGTTCGTCGAATAGCACCGCGTGCACTTGGACGAGGACCGCCGAGCGACCATATTCTTCTAGACGGCGGACGATCGGCCTCGCGGCAGATGTCCGGCCTTGCTCATCAAAGTGAGCGAAGAGGGAAAGTGCTCGATTTTTACACCATCATCTTTCTGGCACTCGCCGTGTTCATCTTTGCACGGCTGCGAAGCGTGCTCGGCCAAAGAACCGGGCGCGAACGGCCTCCCTACGATCCTTACTCCGCGCGGGACGCCGCAAAACCCGTGACCGGCCCCGACAAGGTCGTGGCGCTCCCGGATAAGAGCGGCGAAAAATCGCCCGTCCGCATGGCGCAGCCGGAAGAGCCCGCCGCCGACCGCTGGGCCGGGATTGCCGAAGCGGGAACGGCCGTGGCCCTCGGGCTCGACGCGATTGCAAAAACAGAACCCGATTTTGACGCCGGCCATTTCCTCACGGGCGCCAAGGGCGCCTATGAGATGATCGTCACGGCTTTCGCGGAGGGCGACCGCAAGACGCTGAAGAACTTGCTCGCGAAGGATGTCTTCGATGGCTTCGCCCAGTCGATCACCGAGCGTGAGGGCCGCGGAGAGACGGCGGAATCGCGTTTCGTCGCGCTCGATAAGGCCGAGATCACCCATGCCGAAATGAAAGGGGATGCGGCGCAAGTCACCGTGCGCTTCGTTTCGCAGCTCATTTCCGTCACGCGCAATAAAGCGGGCGAGGTCGTCAGCGGAAGCCCCGACAGCGTCACCCATGTGACCGACGTCTGGACCTTCGCGCGCGAAATCGGCGCGCGCGATCCCAATTGGAAATTGGTTTCCACCGAATCCGCCTGAGCAGCCAAAAATTAATGGCGAAGCCGGGCGTGATCGCGATCTTTGGGGTCGCCACTTCACTGGCTTTATTTGCGCTCGACCCTTTGGGGGCCGAACCTTTGCGCATATCCGACACCATGCTTGAGCCTGCGGCGTTCGCCGCCCTCGACGGCTGGAACGACGAAGATCATGCCGCCGCGCTCAAAACATTCCGCAACAGCTGTCAGCCGATCCTGAAGAAAAGAGCCCGGGCGCTGCTCGGCCGGCATTTCGAAGAAGCGCTGCGGCAAGTCTGCGAGCGCTTGAACAAGCTTGAGCCGTCCGTCGACAAAGCCACGGCGCGGCGCTTCTTCGAGGAAAACTTTCGCCCGGTGCGGATCGCGCGCCTCGGCGAGGAAGGGGGATTACTCACCGGCTATTACGAGCCCGAAGTCGAAGGTAGCCGGGCGGCGTCGGACGAATTCAACGTCCCGATTTACCGCCAGCCCGGAGGCCTGTTCGCACAATTGCGCGTCGCCGCCGGCAAGCTGGTGCGTCACCGTATCGGGCGACGCGTAAGCGGCAATCTCGATCGCGCCGCGATCGAGGACGGTGCGCTCAAGGGTCGTGCGCTCGAGCTTTGCTGGCTGAAGGATCCGATCGACGCTTTCTTCATCCACATCCAGGGGTCCGCGCGCGTGCGGCTCGAGGACGGCAAGCTGTTGCGGATCAACTACGATGCCAGCAACGGACTTCCCTATACGGCGGTCGGGCGTATTCTGATCGAGCGCGGAATTATTCCGCGCGAGCAGATGTCGATGGATGCGATCCGCACCTACTTTGCTGAGGAGCCGGAGGAGGCGCGCGAGATCATGCGCATGAATAAGTCGTTCGTGTTTTTCCGCGAGGTGAGCGAGCTTCCACCCGATAGCGAGCCCGCCGGGGCAGAGGGCGTCAATCTCGTGCGCGAGCGCAGCATCGCCGTCGACAAGGCGATCCACGTTTACGGTACGCCGTTCTGGATCGAAGCCGATTTGCCGATCGCAAGCGAAAAACCCACGACGCGCTTTCGCCGTACGATGATCGCGCAGGATACCGGCGGAGCTATTATCGGCCCCGCCCGGGCCGATATTTATTTTGGCGCCGGCATCGACGCCGGAACGGTTTCCGGCCGTATTCGCCATCCGGGAAAGTTTTACGTGCTGGTGCCGAAGGAAGCGGACCCCACGAGGCGCATCGATCCGGTGCCGCTGCCAAGCCCAAGGCCGAAGCCATGAGCCGCGATCGCGAAAAACACGGCCGTGCGCATGACGATGCGCTCTGGGAGGCGGTGAAAAAGACGATCAAGCCGTTGCAGAAGCCGTCCGCGAAATCGCTCGTCGAAAGCAAGGACGATCAGAAGCCAATCCTCGCTCGTCCGCAAAAATCGAAACCGCCCGCGCGTATCCCATCATTACCGACGCGCCCATCAACACCCGCCTTACCCCCGCTTTCATCCATCGATCGCCGGGCGCGGCAGAAAATCGCCCGCGGCCGTGTCGAGATCGATGCGCGGCTCGATTTGCACGGAATGAAACAGAACGAGGCGAGGAAGCGGCTCTCGGCGTTTCTCCATCGCGGGCAGGCGCGCGGAAAATCGCTGGTTCTGGTCATCACCGGCAAGGGCACTGCCGCGCCGGAGGGGGCTGAGCGCGGCGTGTTGCGCCGCGCGGTGCCGCTTTGGCTCGCGCTGCCGGAGTTTCGCTCGCTCGTGATCGGGTTCGAGGAAGCAGCCCCCGCCCATGGCGGCGCTGGCGCGCTCTATGTGCGCATCCGGCGAAATCGTACGTAGAGCATGATCTCGAAAAAGCCTGCCCCGGACTTGATCCGGGTGGGAACCGGTTTTCGAAAAAGATCATGCTCTAAAGAATATAGCGCGATAGATCCGTATTCTTGGCGAGATCGGCGACACGCGAGCGCACATATTCACCGTCGATTGTGATTCGCTCGCCCGAGCGGTCCGGCGCCGAGAAGCTGATTTCGTCGAGCACGCGCTCGATCACGGTTTGCAGCCGGCGCGCGCCGATATTCTCAAGCATCGAATTCACTTCGACCGCGACATCGGCGATGGCGTCGACCCCGTCGCTGGTGAATTCGAGATCGACGTTCTCGGTTTTGAGCAACGCCACTGCCTGCTTCACAAGGCTCGCCTCGGTGTCGTTCAGAATCCGTCGAAAGTCGTCGCGCGTGAGCGCTGCGAGTTCGACCCGGATCGGCAGCCGTCCCTGCAACTCCGGCAGTAGATCGGACGGCTTCGATACATGGAAAGCCCCCGAAGCGATAAACAGGACATGGTCGGTTTTGACCGGTCCATGCTTGGTCGCGACCGTGGTGCCCTCGATCAGCGGCAACAAGTCGCGTTGCACGCCCTCGCGGCTGACATCGGCGCCGCCGCGAGCACCGTCGCGGGCGCAAATCTTGTCGATCTCGTCGAGAAAAACGATGCCGTTATTTTCGACCGCGTGAATCGCCTCGCGCGTCACCGCATCTTGATCTAGGAGTTTGTCGGATTCCTCGGCGAGTAGAAGCGGATGCGCTTCGTTGACGTTGACCTTGCGCGCGCGCGGTCGTCCCAGCGCTTTGCCGAAGATATCGCCGATCGAGATCGCGCCCATCTGCGCCCCCGGCACGCCGGGAATTTCGAACATCGGCATTTGCGCAGCACCCCCCGAGAGTTCGATCTCGATTTCCTTGTCGTTGAGTTCGCCGGCGCGCAAGCGATGGCGAAAGCTGTCGCGGGTCGCGGGGGCGGCGTTCTTGCCGACGAGAGCGTCGAGCACGCGCTCTTCGGCGGCCAAATGCGCCTTCGCCTGCACGTCGCGCCGCTTGGCTTCGCGCACGATCGCGATGCCGATTTCGACAAGATCGCGGATGATCGAATCGACGTCGCGGCCGACATAGCCGACCTCGGTGAATTTGGTCGCCTCGACCTTCAGGAACGGCGCGCCCGCGAGCTTGGCGAGCCGGCGGGAAATCTCGGTCTTGCCGACGCCCGTCGGTCCGATCATCAGGATGTTCTTGGGCAGCACTTCCTCGCGCAGCTTGTCGTCGAGCTGCAATCGGCGCCAGCGGTTGCGAAGCGCGATCGAGACCGCGCGCTTGGCGTCCTTTTGTCCGACGATGAAACGGTCGAGCTCGGATACGATCTCGCGGGGAGAAAAATTATTCATACCTGACATACCATGAGTAACGCGCGGCCATCGGGCGTCTCGACGAGATGGCTTCTGCTAAAGGCCGCCTTTTCATAGACGCGTATAGCGCGTGTGTTGGCGGGGTCTGGATCGGTCAAGACGCGCGGTGTTCCCGCCGAAAGAAGGTCTTCGACGAACGCCCGAAGGAACGCGGAGCCGTGGCCGCGCTCGATCATGTCGGCCTCGCCGATGAATTGATCGATGCCGCGCGTGCCGCGCGGCTGCGGACCAAAACCGTTATCGGGCCACGCGGCCGGATCGTAGCATTGCAGGTAGGCGAATGGATGCTCTTCGCTTGCGACCAGGAATTGGTCCATCGCCGGATGTTCGAGGTCTTCGCTCACGAGTGCGAATTGCTCCGCAGCGTTTCCCCACCATCGCGCGACATGGGGTGCTGCGAGCCAACGCCGGACCAAGGGAAGGTCCGCGCTCGACAGGGGGCGAAATCGGTAAGCTTCAGACGTCACGGATCAGGAACCCTTCAACGTCTCGATCGTCAAGTTGCGGTTGGTGAACACGCAGATATCGGCGGCGATCTCCATCGACTTGCGTACGATGGCCTCGGCGTCGAGATCGCCGTCGATGAGCGCGCGCGCAGCGGCGAGCGCGTAGGATCCGCCCGAGCCAATGCCGGCAATTCCGCTTTCGGGCTCCAACACGTCACCAGTTCCGGCAAGCAAGAGCGTCACATCCTTATCGGCCACCAGCATCATGGCGTCGAGGCGGCGCAAATATCGGTCTGTCCGCCAATCCTTGGCAAGCTCGACGCAGGCGCGCGCGAGCTGGCCGCGATGCTGCTCAAGCTTGGTTTCCAGCCGGTCGAACAGGGTAAGGGCATCGGCGGTGGCGCCGGCAAATCCGCCGATGACCTCGCCGCTGCCTAACCTCCGCACCTTGCGGGCGTTCGCCTTGACGATGGTGTTGCCCATCGAAACCTGGCCGTCGCCGCCGATCGCGACCGCCTTTCCCTTTCGCACCGAAAGGATCGTCGTGCCGTGAAAAGCCAGTGGTTGTTCGCTCATGGGCAACTCCCGCCGCCCTTATTTAGGGGCTGCTTCTTAGAGCGCAAACCATACCTGCTTTTATCGGCAAGCGGCGGTGGCGCGGGCTTTTCGTTGCTGCTAGAAAACGCGCGGCCCAGGATGCTTCGATGCGCGAAGGCAAAATCACCCGCTCGACGAAGGAAACCGAGATCGCGGTCGGGGTGAACCTCGACGGCTCCGGGCGCGCCGAGATCGCGACCGGGATCGGCTTCCTCGATCACATGCTCGATCTTCTCGCCCGCCACGCGCGCATCGATCTCGCGGTCAAGGCGAAGGGCGATCTTCACATCGACCAGCATCACACCACGGAAGACGTGGGCATCGTGCTCGGCCAGGCGGTCAAGAAAGCGCTCGGCGACATGCGCGGCATCACCCGCTACGCCGCCGTGCACGTGCCGATGGACGAGACGCTGACGCGCGTCGCCATCGACATTTCCGGCCGTCCCGTGCTCGTGTTCCGGGTCGAATTCCCGCGCGACAAGATCGGCGAATTCGACGTCGATCTTGTGCGCGAATTCTTTCAGGCGTTCACTACCAACGCCGGCGTGACGCTGCATGTCGAGACGCTCTACGGCGACAATTCGCATCATGTCGCCGAAAGCTGCTTCAAGGGCCTCGCGCGGGCGTTGCGCGCGGCGGTGGCGCTCGACCCCGCGGCGAAGAACGAAATCCCCTCGACCAAGGGCAGCCTCGGCTGAACGGAGGCCACGTGAAGACTTATCTTGTGTTCGAGCCTCAAGCGGGAAATCGTACGCCGGAGGAGGCGGAGCGCGTCATGTTCCTGCGGGAAAAATTTTCCTGGCCCGCATTCGTATTCGGGCCGCTGTGGCTATTGTGGAATCGCCTGTGGCTTGGCTTCGCCTTTTGGTTCGCGGCCGTGGCGTTGATCGGCGTGGCGGTGGCCGCGTTGCAACTCGACCATATCTTTACCGCCCTTGCCCTTGCCGTGCCGTCGCTGATCCTCGCGTTGGAGGCGACCCAGCTCCGGCAACACAAACTTGTGGCGAGCGGTTTCCGTGAAGCCGGCGTTGTGATGGCCGGGGACATCGAAAGCGCCGAGCGCCGCTTCTTCGATCGCTGGCTCGCGCGCGAAAAAACGAAGCCGCAGCCGCCGTCCTCATTACCGCCGCTTCCGCAGCCGGCGCCGAGCCCGGTGATCGGATTCTTCCCCGATTCGGGAGCGATCCGATGACGGTCGCGGTCATCGATTACGGCTCGGGAAATCTGCATTCGGCGGCGAAAGCGCTTGAGCGCGCCGCGCGCGAGAGCGGCATAGGCGAGAAGATCGAAGTGACAAACAATCCCGAAGTGGTGCGGCACGCCGATCGAATCGTGCTCCCTGGCGTCGGCGCCTTCGCCGATTGCAAGCGCGGGCTCGATGCGGTGCCCGGCATGGTCGCCGCCATGAGCGAAGCGGTGCGCGAGCGCGGCCGGCCGTTTTTCGGCATTTGCGTCGGCATGCAGCTGATGGCCGAGCGCGGGCGCGAGAACGTCGTGACCGAAGGCTTGGGGTGGATCGACGGCGAGGTCGACCGCATCGCGCCGGCCGACACCTCCCTCAAAATTCCGCACATGGGCTGGAATACGCTCGCGCCGAAGCGCCGCCACGCTCTCCTCGACGAGATCGCGCTCGGGCCAGAGGGGCTGCACGCTTACTTCGTGCACTCCTATCAATTGCAGCCGGCGAACAAGGCCGATCTCGTTGCTGAGGCCGATTATGGCGGTCCGGTCACGGCGATGGTCGCGCGCGACAATCTCGCCGGCACGCAATTCCACCCCGAAAAAAGCCAGCGGCTTGGTTTAGCACTCCTGGCAAATTTCCTGCGCTGGAAGCCGTGATCCTCTTTCCGGCGATCGATCTCAAGAACGGCGAAGCGGTGCGGCTTGAGCGGGGCGACATGGCGCGTGCCACCGTGTTCAACCGGGATCCCGTGGCACAAGCCCGCACGTTCGAATCGCTCGGCTTCGAATGGCTGCATCTCGTCGACCTTGACGGCGCTTTTGCCGGCAAGCCCGTGAACGCGCGCGTGGTCGCCGCGATCCGCAAAGCGATCAAAATCCCGGTGCAGCTCGGCGGCGGCATTCGCAACATCGAGACGGTTGAGCGCTGGCTTGCGCAAGGTGTCACGCGTATCGTCATCGGCACCGCCGCGGTTCGCGATCCGGATTTCGTGAAGGCCGCGGCGCGAAAATTTCCCGGCAAGATCGCGGTCGGTATCGATGCCCGCGCCGGCAAGGTCGCGATCTCCGGCTGGGCCGAGGAAACCCAGCTTGAAGCGGTCGAACTCGCCCGCATGTTTGAGGACAAGGGGATTGCCGCGATCGTCTACACCGACGTCGAGCGCGACGGCATGATGCAAGGCCTCAATCTCGACGCCACCATTGCGCTGGCCGAAAACGTTTCCATTCCGGTGATCGCCTCGGGCGGGTTCGCCTCCATCGATGACGTGCGAGCTTTGCTTCAGCCTCGCGCGCGAAAGCTCGAAGGCGCGATCGCGGGCCGCGCGCTCTATGACGGGCGGCTCGACGCCAAAGAGGCGCTTGCGCTCATGCGCGAGGCGCGGGCCTGAGATGTTCAAGGTCCGCCTGATCCCCTGCCTCGACGTGAAGGACGGCCGCGTGGTCAAGGGCGTGCGCTTCGTCGAATTGCGCGACGCCGGCGATCCGGTGGAGGCGGCGAAGGCCTATGATGCCGCCGGCGCCGACGAACTTTGCTTTCTCGACATCACCGCGAGCCACGAGCAGCGCGCGATTCTCTTGGATGTCATTCGCCGCACGGCGGAGGCCTGCTTCATGCCGCTCACGGTCGGCGGCGGCGTGCGCACGGTCGAGGACGTGCGCACCTTGCTTGCGTCCGGCGCCGATAAAGTCTCGATCAATACCGCCGCGGTGCAAAACCGCCGCTTCGTCAGGAAAGCAGCCGAGAAATTCGGCGATCAATGCATCGTGGTTGCGATCGACGCGAAAAAAGCTTCAAAGCCGGGCGAGCCCCTGCGCTGGGAGATTTTTACCCATGGCGGGCGCAATCCGACCGGTATCGATGCGGTCGCCTACGCGAAAGAAGTCGTCTCGCTCGGCGCCGGCGAAATCCTGCTCACCTCGATGGACCGCGACGGCACCAAGCAGGGCTATGACATCGCGCTTACCCGCGCGGTGGCCGACGCGGTGCCGGTGCCGGTGATCGCCTCGGGCGGGGCCGGCACGCTCGAACATCTCGTCGAGGGCATTCGCGACGGCCATGCGACCGCCGCGCTCGCGGCCTCGATCTTTCATTTCGGCGAGTTCACCATTGGCGAGGCCAAGCAATACATGGCGAAAGTCGGCCTCCCGATCCGGCTCGACCCGTGATAGGAGCCTGGCGCATGATCCCGAAAAGTGGGAACCGGTTTTCGGGTAAGATCATGCGCCGGTAAAAAATGCCAACGGAGCGCCGCCCGATGCCCGGCTTCAATCTCGATAATCTTGCGGCCATCATCGCCGAGCGTGCGCGCGCCGGCGGCGATCAATCCTATACGCGCAAGCTCCTCGACGCGGGCATCGAGAAATGCGCGAAGAAGCTCGGCGAGGAAGCGACCGAAACCGTGGTCGCGGCACTTTCGGGCGATAATAAAGCGGTGATCGGCGAAAGCGCCGATCTTCTCTATCATCTGCTCGTCGTTCTAGAGGCGCGCGGCGTCAAGCTCGACGAGGTATATGCGGAGCTGGAGCGGCGCAGCGCCCAATCCGGGCTCGAGGAAAAGGCGGCGCGCCGCAAGACCTGACGGAAAGACTGAAGAGCGATGGAACAGCGCATCGAAGACGGTCTTTCGCCCTATCGCATCTTCACGCGCAAGGAATGGGCGGCGCGGCGCGAAGACACCCCGATGACGCTTACCCGCGGCGAGATCGCGGAGCTGCAGGCCTTCAACGACCGGCTGTCGATGAAAGAAGTGGAGGAAATCTATCTGCCGCTGTCGCGGCTCCTCTCTTTTTATGTCGGCTCGATGCAGAAATTATTTCGCGCCATGCGGCGCTTCCTCGGCACTGAGGACGCCAAGACCCCCTACATCATCGGCATCGGCGGCTCGGTCGCCGTCGGAAAATCGACGACCGCGCGCGTGCTGCAAGCGTTGCTATCGCGCTGGCCCAATACGCCGAAGGTCGATCTCATCACCACCGACGGATTCTTGCTGCCGAACGCCGTGCTCGAGCGCGAAGGCCTGATGCAGAAGAAGGGCTTTCCCGAAAGCTACGACACGGAGACGTTGCTGCGCTTTCTCACCGAGATCAAGGCTGGGCACCGCCCGGTGCGGGCGCCGGTCTACAGCCATCTTGTCTACGACGTCATTCCCGGAGAAAGCGTCGAGGTCGATCGTCCCGACATCCTGATCGTCGAGGGCCTGAACGTCTTGCAGCCCAATCGCGCCGCGAAGGAAAGCAAAGAGACACCCTTCGTCTCCGACTTTTTTGACTTTTCCGTCTATATCGATGCCGACGAAACCATCTTGGAGCGTTGGTACATCGAGCGCTTCATGCGGTTGCGCGAGACCGCGTTTCGCGATCCAAAATCCTATTTTCACCGCTACGCCGCGGTGAGCGAGAAAGAGGCGCACGATACGGCGCACTCTTTATGGAGCCATATCAATCTCGTGAACCTGCGCGAGAACATTCTGCCGACGCGGCCGCGCGCGAGCCTGATTTTGCGAAAAGGGGTGGATCACGAGATCGAGACCGTGGCGCTCCGCAAGCTTTGACGAAAAGTTGGGTGAGGGCGCCTCAGGCCGCTTGAATATTCTGGCCAACTTTGCGTCCGCCGCGCGCGGCCGCGATCGCTTCTTCCAGCCGTTCGCGGTCGAAGGGCTTGACGATAAATCCGTCCATGCCGGCGGCGCGGCACGCTTCGCGATCCTCGGCGAAGGCATTGGCGGTGAGCGCGATGATGGGAACGCGGCCGCCCTCGGTGCCGAGCGCACGGATTCGCTTCGTCGCTTCGAGCCCGTCCATGCCTGGGAGATGCAGGTCCATCAGCACAAGGTCGTACGGCGCGCCAACTGCTTGCGCGTCCGCGACAGCGTTCACCGCGGAAACGCCATCGGTGACGACCGTCGGAATATGGCCGAGCTTGCCGAGCATCGTCTGGGCGAGGAGTGCGTTGATCTCGTTGTCCTCCGCGACGAGGACGGCAAGCGCGCGCTGCTTGCGAATGGGATCGGCGCTGCTTTCGAAATCGAAATTGGAACCCGCGTCCGGCTCGGATTCGGGAAGGCTCAGCCGTTCGGCCAGCGACGCGGCCCTTACCGGCTTCACGAGATAGCCATCGAAGCCGGCGCTGCGGAGATCCGATAATTCCGAGCGCTCGGATGGGGCGACGAGAACAAGCCGGTGGCTTGCATGGCGGTCGGCGGATCGCACGAGCGAGTGCGTCGCGTCGATCCCGAAGGAACGGTCGACGAGGATATAATCCCATCTCCGCTCCGGTAGAAGCGCTTCGGCGATTTTCGCTTCCGAGGCGAGCGTCACCTGCGCGCCCCAGGCGGCTAACCTTCGCTCCAACAGCGGGCCGACGACAGGCGAGGGCGAGGCGACCAGAATTTCACGCAGCGAAAAATCCGGCCCCGCGGATCTGGCCTGCTTGTCTTCAACCGCAGGCAATTCGGTGGTGAAATTGAAGCTCGATCCAAGCTCCGGGCCGCTGCTCAAACCGATTTCGCCGCCCATCCGCTCGACGATGCGGGATGCAATGGCGAGCCCAAGGCCGGTGCCGTCGTGCCGCCGCGCGAGCGTGCTGTCGCCCTGTTCGAACTCATTGAAGATGCGTGCTTGCGCTTCGGGCTCGATGCCGGGCCCCGTGTCCCTAATGATAAATCGAATCCGATCAGGCTCTTCGCGTTCCACGATGACCGAGACGCCGCCCGCATCGGTGAATTTCACGGCGTTGCCGGCGAGATTCAGCAGCACCTGGCGGAGCCGCGCCGCATCGCCCGTGACGCGGGCAGGAATATGATCGTCGATATCGGCCGCGATCTCGGTGCCTTTGGCTTGCGCGCGGGGCGCCAGCAACTCGACCACGCCGGTGACGAGAGCGGCGAGATCGAAGGGGATCGATTCGAGGTCGAGCCGGCCGGCTTCGATTTTCGAAAAATCCAGGATTTCCTCGATCAGCGCGAGCAGCGCCTCGCCCGAGGTTTTCATCGCGCGGGCATAAGTCTGCTGCTCGGGGGAAAGTCCCGTTTCCAGGAGAAGATCGGCCATGCCCAAGACGCCGTTCAAGGGCGTGCGCACTTCGTGGCTGACAACGGCGAGGAAGCGCGATTTCGCGCGGCTCGCGGCCTCGGCTTTCTCGCGCGCCACGGCCAACGCCCGTTCGGCGGCGACGCGGGCGGTCACATCCCGGCCCACGCGCTGAATTTCGACGATCTTTCCCGCCTCGTCGCAAACGGTGACTTCTTTCCAGGCGATCCAGCGCGAGCCCGCTTCCGTCGCGATCTCCTGATCGAACGTACAGGAGCCGTCGGCATGCGCGATCCGCGCGCCCTGCGCGCGCGCCTCGAGCGAAATCGGATGGCCGACGATCTCATCGAGCGGCTTTCGCACCAGCGCGCAAAGCATTTCGCTCGCATAGGTGACGCGTCCCGCCTCGTCCTCGCGCACGACGAGTTCGCCCTGCGCGTCGGCAAGCTTGGTCGTGCGGACCAGCGATTCCTCGAGCGCCCAAATTCGATCGTCGCGCCGCTCTAGAAGCGCTTCCAGTTTTGCAAGCCGCTCCGTGAGCCCGTTCGAGCGGCGGTGGCGCAAAGCGAGCGTCGCGAGTGATACGACGAGCAATCCCGCGAGCATTCCGGCAAAACCGATGCCGCCGCTTTCAGCGGGGCTGAGCGCGCCTTCCTGCGCGCCGGCGTCGCCGCCGAATTGCATGAAGACCATGGAGAATCCCGCCAATAGAACGGCGAGCGCGGAAGCAAGTCGCATCGGCGATGTCGCTGGGAGCTTGGTTGAATCGTTCCGCGCTTTGGCTTTGGCCATGCGCACCCCATTCCTGCGTTCGGCTTTGGCCGAAGGTGCCACTGCGCCGATTAATAGGATGCGCGCGCAAAGCTCGAGCCGGGTGGATTCGCGCCCTTTGGTTGACGGTGTATTACCGCAATCGGCCGCTTTTTAATGATTAGGCCGCAGCCTGCAGGCGATCGTGCAGCGCGCCCTTTGGCGTCTTTCTAGAAATGGAGAAACCGCAAGGAACTGGATCGGGGCTTCTGTCGCCGTTGAAAAGTCGCAACAGTCAATCTTCAAACCGCCGAGCGAGTGCTCATCACTCCTTCAAGGCTTCTCTAGTAATTGTGAGGGGTACGGCACCTATAATATCCCCATGGTACTACAAGAACATTTAGGGAATATGCGCCCCCTGCTTGGACGGCGGATTTTTCAGCCGCTCCAGGAGCTTTTCCAGATTTTCGTCGAAGGTCGCGAACTCGAAATTCTGCGGATCGTCGTGCTTGTCGTAGATCCCCTCGTCGATCACCGCATGAAAGGCCGGGATCAGCCAGCGGCCGGCGCGCCGGCTGGCGACGATGTAGACGAGCGCGAGACGCTCGTATTGCGCGGCGCTGAAGCCCGGCGTCGGCGCCTGAAAATCGTTGAGCCATCCGTGACTCGGCTCGCTCCGCCGCGGCTGAATGAGCTCCACATGCACGAACAGTCCCTTCAGCGTCGAAGCGAAGTTGGTCGCCATTTCGAACTTGGTCGCGCGCCACGGCATTTCGAAGTCGTGCGCGAACAGCACCTCGCCGCTCCGGTTAATGAACACGTGCGCGCGCTCGATCTTGTTCGAACAAACGTAGCGCGCGAGAGCGTTGATTCCGGGATCGTGGTCAATGTCGGGGGGGAAGTCGCGGCGGGTGAAGTTCGGCGAGCTCGTATCGTGCATGACGAAATATTGCACGAACGGAGAAAGCGGATCATTGTCGCGCGCACTTGAGACCGGCTCGGAAAGCGCTGGTCCGAAGGCTTGGTCGAGACCGAAATCCCGAAGCAGCGCGTGTAGCGCCTCGCGCGGCGGAAGATCGAGCGGTTGCCCGACGCGCTTGGCGAAGCCGGCGGGAAGTTCGTTGCGCACCCCTAGCTGGCCGAATTTCAGAACCTTGGTGGTGAGACAGGCGGCTTGCTGTGCGGCATCGCCAGCAAAGCTCAACAGGTCTGGATTGAACTCGCAGGGTCCCATGGTCTTGAGCGTGACGGGGCGCTGCGGCGAAAACCGGCACTCGCCGTCGGCGATCGCGCTTTGAGTCATCAGCCAGATGAGTGCGATGACGCTGCCCACGATAGGCGCGGCCGCATTCCAGGCCGGCGAGTTTTGGGTCGAATTGAGTCGAGCACTCACGCGCGCGTCTGTCGCTTTCGCTCGATCGCGTCCCAGATCAACGCTGCGATGTCCGGGCCGCCGAGCTTTTTCACCGCGCGAATGCCGGTAGGCGAGGTGACGTTGATTTCGGTCAAGAGATCGCCGATCACGTCGATGCCGGCGAATAGAAGCTTGCGTTTTTTCAGCTCGGGCGCAAGCCGCTCGCAAATCGCGCGCTCGCGTGCCGTCAACTCGGTTGCCTTGGCGATGCCGCCGCGCACCATGTTCGAGCGCAAATCGTCGGCAGCCGGCACGCGGTTGACGGCGCCGGCGAATTCGCCGTCGACGAGAATGATGCGCTTGTCGCCTTCCTTCACGGCGGCGAGGTATTTCTGCGTCACCCATGGCTCGCGGAAGGTCTTGGCGAAAAGCTCGTAGAGCGAGCCGAAATTGATGTCGTTCCGCGTCACCCGGAACACAGCTTCCCCGCCATTGCCGTAGAGCGGCTTCATCACGACATCGCCGTGCTCTGCGCGAAAACCCTTGATTTCCGCGAGATCGCGCGTGATCAGCGTCGGCGGCATCAGGTCGGCGAACTCATTGACGAACATTTTTTCCGGGGCGTTGCGCACTTCGGCGGGGTCGTTGACCACGAGCGTCTTCGGCTGCACCCGCTCCAAGAGATGTGTCGCGGTGATGTAGGCGAGGTCGAAGGGCGGGTCCTGGCGCATCAGCACGACATCGAACGAGGAGAGCTCAACGCGCTTTCCTTCCCCGAGCGTGAAATGGTCCCGCTCCTGGTCGCGCACCTTCAACGCCTGCACCGTCGCGAACACCTTCCCGTCGATCATCGCGAGCCGCTCGGGCGTGTAATACGAGATCGCGTGGCCGCGCCGCTCGCCTTCTAGAAGCAGCGCGAAGGTCGAGTCGCCCGCGACCCGGATGCGCTCGATCGGGTCCATCTGAACGGCAATGCGCAGCGACATCGATGCTCCTCAACAATCGGCTTCGAAGGCCGAAACGATATGCTGCGGCATCCGCCCGGGCGTGACCAGGATGGCGTCGAAGTGCATGTCGTATCCCGCATGTTCGGGGTGGGCCGCAAGCCAGGCTTCCGCTGCGGCCACAATGCGGCGGCGCTGACGCGGGAGCACCGATTCAGCCGCCTGATCGAGGGCTTTGCGCGCCTTGACCTCGACGAAGACGATCAACCGGCCGCGCTTGACCACGAGATCGATCTCGCCGACCGGGCTCTTCCAGCGGCGGGCAATCGCCCGGTATCCCTTCGCACCAAGAAAGATCATCGCGCGGGTTTCCGCCGAAACACCGAGGCGAAAAGCCGCCATGCGCTTGGCATTCTTCGCAAGCCCGCTCATCGTTTGCTGCCTTTCGCGAGCGCCAGCGCGCGCGCATAGACCTCGCGCCGCTTCAAACCGGTTTCACCGGTCACCTCGGCGACGGCATCCTTGAGCGAGCCGCGCGCGAGCGCCCGTTTCAGCCGCGTATCGAGCTCTTCGGATGAAACGGTGGGCGCGCGATCGTCCGGCGGCGCGATCACGAGCACGATCTCGCCCTTGGGTGCGCCGGCTTTGGCGAAATGCGCGGCGAGTTCTTCAAGCGGCCCACGGCGAACTTCCTCGAATGCCTTGGTGAGTTCCCGGCACATGGCGGCCGAACGCGCGCCGAGGCCGTTCGCAAGGTCGGCGAGGCTTTCGGCAAGGCGCGGACCCGTTTCGTAAAGCACGAGCGTCGCCGGTATTTCCACGAGTTCGGCGATGCGGTTGCGCCTTTGCCCCGCTTTCGGCGGCAGAAATCCCTCGAAATAAAATCGGTCGGTAGGCAGTCCGGCCACGACCAGCGCCGCGAGCAACGCCGAGGCGCCGGGGATCGGATAAACGCGGTGGCCCGCCTCGATCGCGGCGGCAACGAGTTTGTAACCCGGATCCGAGATAAGGGGCGTTCCGGCGTCGGAAACCAGCGCGACCGCGGCCCCTTGCGCGAGGCGTTGCAATATCCGCGGCCGGACCTCCGCCGCATTATGGTCGTGATAGGCCAGCAGAGGTGGGGCGAGCCCATAACGGTCGAGAAGCTTACGAGTGACGCGCGTATCCTCGCACAGCACAAGGTCAGCGGCGGCAATTGTTGCGAGCGCACGCAAGGTGATATCGCCAAGATGGCCGATGGGTGTTGCGACCACATGAAGTCCTGGAGCAAGCTCGACGGGATCAATCGCGAGCGGCACGCGGACGCGTGGACTTTGTCTGGGCGGCTTCTGGTCGGTGGGCATGGCGGGCTAGATGCGAATGTTAGCGGGCTCCGGGGCATCCGCACAGCGCCCGTCTCATGGTCCGGCATTTGGCCCGTCATTCTTTACTCTCTTGCACCTCCGGCAACGATAGAAGCGGGCGATTGGTGACGGCCTCAAGGGCAATGACGGGCATGATCGTCGCAGCGAACCAGGGAAAGCCGAGCCGCCGGTTACCCGCTATCCGCGCCTTCATTTCCTGCGTCGGCCTTGCGCTCGCCGGTTGCTCTACGGCACTTGGCCCGATCGGCGGCCCGATCGAAACGGCGCCGAGAGGCCCCATCGCGGCGGTCCCACCGGGCTCTGAACAGCCATTAGGACCCGAATCCGGAGCAGGCGCCGCGCGGGTTGCGCTGATTTTGCCGTTGAGCGCGGGCGGCAATGCCGGCGCCGCGGCGCAGTCGATGAAAAATGCCGCCGAGCTCGCGCTTGCCGAATTCTCCAATCCCAACATTCAACTCATCGTCAAAGACGACGGCGGCACGCCGCAAGGCGCGCAAACGGCTGCGCGCGCGGCCCTTCAGGAAGGCGCTGAGATCGTGCTCGGACCTTTATTCAGCGGCTCGGTTGCGGCCGCCGGGCAAGTCACAAAGAGCCGCAATATTCCGATGATCGCTTTTTCGACCGATACGAATGTGGCGGCGCAAGGCGTCTACCTCCTGAGCTTTCTTCCCGAGTCCGACGTCGATCGCATCGTTCGCTACGCCGCGGCGAACGGCAAAAAGTCCCTAGTGGCACTTCTCCCCGATAATGCGTATGGCGCCGTCGTCGAAGGACAGCTGCAACAGGCCGTTTCTCAAATCGGCTCGCGCATCGTCAGCATCGAGCACTATCCGAGCGAGCAGTCGAAGCTCGCGGAGCCGGTCCGGCGCGCCACCGCCGCCGCCAAGCAGGCCGATGCGGTCTTCATCGCGGATGCCGCCGATATGACCACGCCGCTCGTGCAGGCGCTCGCGCGGAACGGCGTGTCGCAGCCTCGTATTCAGTTCATCGGAACGGGATGGGGAGACGATCCCAAGCTCTTCGCCGATCCCGCCCTCACCGGCGCCTGGTTCGCAGCGCCCGATTCCGCCGGCTATCGTTCCTTCGCCGAGCGATATAAATCTCGTTTCGGACAAGAGCCCACGCGCACGGCAAGCCTTGCTTACGATGCCGTGTCGCTTCTCGCCGCGCTCGTCAAAACGCAAGGCGTCGCTCGGTTTAGCGAGGCGGCGCTCACCAATCCATCCGGCTTCTCGGGAATTGACGGCGTCTTTCGCTTTCGCCCCGACGGCACCTGCGAGCGGAGCCTCGCGGTGATGGAAATGCGCGGTGGCGGCACGCGCGTGATCAGCCCGGCCCCGCGCGTATTTTCCAACGCCGCACTTTAAGAGCGCGTCACACCGCGAGGTCGGCGACGATGGCGTCGAGCACGGCGAAGCCGCTGGCGGTGACGCGCAGCCGGCCGTCACCAACCTCGACCAAGCCTTCCGCCGCGAGCGAGGCGATACGGGCGGGATCGAGATCGCGGCCCGCGAGCGAAGCATAACGCGCGAGATCAATGCCTTCGCGGAGCCGCAGGCCCATGAGCAGCAATTCATCCGCCTGTTCGCTCTGCCGGAGCGGATCGTCGACAATGCGCCCGTGTCCGTTCGCTTCGACGAGCGCGAGCCATTTTTCCGGATGCAGCTCGGTCATCGTGGCGTAGCGGGTTTTTCCGTCGCCGATCCGGCCATGCGCGCCCGGTCCGACGCCGACATAATCTCCGTAGCGCCAATAGACGAGATTGTGGCGGCATTCGGCGCCGGGCCTCGCATGGTTGGAGATTTCGTAAGCGGGTAATCCATGCGCCTCGCACGTTTCCTGGGTTGCGTCCCAAAGTGCGCGCCCTTCTTCTTCGTCAGGCGTTTTCAGCCGCCCATTACGGTGGAGTGCGGCGAAGGGCGTCTCCTCCTCGATCGTCAATTGATAGAGCGAAAGGTGCTCGCTCTCTTCAGTGAGCGCGCGTGTCAATTCCGCTTTCCACGCCGAAGGGGTCTGTCCGGGCCGCGCATAAATCAGATCGAACGAAACGCGCGGGAAATGCGCCCGCGCAATGGCGACCGCGCTAAGCGCTTCTTCCGCGCTATGCAGCCGGCCGAGAAATTTCAGCGAATCGTTTTCCAGCGATTGCACGCCGAGCGATACGCGATTGACCCCCGCCGTTCGATAGCCGCGAAAGCGATCGGCTTCGACACTGGTGGGGTTCGCCTCCAGCGTGATCTCGATGTCGGGTGCGAGCGGCCAATGCCAGGCGATCTGGTCGAGGATCGCCGCGACCGTCGCTGGCTGCATCAAGGAAGGCGTGCCGCCGCCGAAAAATATACTGTCGACGGAACGCCGGCCCGTCCGTGCCGCCGCTTCCGCAAGCTCGGCGGCAATGGCGCGCGCGAACCGCGCTTCATCGGGCTTCTCGTGCCGCACGTGGCTGTTGAAATCGCAGTAAGGACATTTCGACAGGCAAAACGGCCAGTGCACATAGATGGCGAAACCGGCGTCATGCTCGCGGGCGCCGGTCGTTTCGCGGGCAAGAACAGCCGCGTCAGTCAAGGCAGCTCTCCGCGAGTTTCAGAAACGCGCGCGCGCGATGCGACAGGCCTTCCCCGCGCGGCGGCAGGCCGTGTTTCTCTTCCGCGCTCATCTCGCCGAAGGTGCGGTTGAACCCATCGGCGAGAAAGATCGGATCGTAGCCGAAACCTTGATCGCCGCGCGGCGGCCACACGATTCTGCCATCGACCCGGCCCTCGAATGTCGCGATCTCACCGTCAGGCCAGGCGAGGCACAAGGCGGCGATGAAAGCGCCGCGCCGCCGCTCAGGCGTCGTGGCCTTTTTTAACTTCAGTTTCTCCTCGACCGTCTTCATCGCATGCGCGAAGTCCTTTTTTTCGCCGGCCCAGCGCGCCGAATAGATTCCAGGCTCGCCGCCGAGCGCTTCGACCGTGAGCCCCGAATCGTCGGCGAGTGCGGGCAGGTGCGAGGCATTTGCCGCCGCCGCGGCTTTGAGCTTCGCGTTCTCCGCGAAGCTCGTGCCGGTCTCGATCGGCTCGTCCAATCCGAGATCGCCCGCGGAAATCGTTTCGATCCCGTGCGGCCTGAGCAATTCGCGCATCTCTTTCAGCTTACCGGGATTATGGGTCGCGATCACGACCTTGCCTGTGAGCTTGCGCCCCATCAGCCGACCGCGAGCTTCTGCAACTCGATCAGCCGGGCGACGCCCTTGCGCCCGAGCGCGATCAGCGCTGCCAGCTCCGCATCGGAGAACGGCGTCTTTTCGGCCGTTCCCTGAATCTCGACGATGCCGCTCGCTCCGGTCATCACGAAATTCATGTCGGTGTCGGCTTCCGAATCCTCGGCATAATCGAGGTCGAGCACAGGCTCACCCTTGAAGATGCCGCAAGAGATGGCGGCAACGTGATCCTTGAGCGGGTTCTTCGTCACCATCGAGCGTTTTTTCATCCATTCGATGCAATCGCGAAGCGCGATCCAGGCCCCCGTGATCGCGGCCGTGCGCGTGCCGCCGTCGGCCTGAAGGACGTCGCAATCCACCGTAATTTGCCGCTCGCCGAGCGCCTGCAGATCGGTGACGGTGCGGAGCGAGCGGCCGATCAGGCGCTGGATCTCTAACGTGCGTCCCGAAGGCCGGCCGGCCGAGGCTTCGCGGCGTGTGCGCTCGTGCGTCGCCCGCGGCAGCATCCCATATTCTGCGGTAACCCAGCCGCGGCCCTGGTTCTTGAGCCAGGGCGGGAGCCTTTCTTCCAGCGTCGCGGTGACGAGCACATGGGTGTCGCCGAACTTGACGAGGCACGAGCCTTCCGCGTGGCGCGCAAGGCCCCGCTCAAAGCTGACGGGCCGCATCTCGTCGCTGGCGCGCTTACTGGGACGCATGAATCCTCCGTCTGATGGACCCTTCTAGGAGGGACCTATGCACGCCGACAAGCCCGCTCTTATGAGCTGTTCGGCCGGGGCAATAATCGGCGTACACTGGCGGATAGCCGCTTTTCCGAGGCAGAAATTGTCGATCAACACCCCCATCGGTTCACCCCAGGTCGGCCTCGCGCAGCTCGACGAGCGCTCGCGCGAGATTTTTCGCCAGATCGTGGAATCGTATCTCGCGACCGGCGAGCCTGTTGGCTCCCGCAATATTTCCCGTCTCATTCCGATCACCCTGTCGCCGGCCTCGGTGCGCAATGTCATGGCCGATCTCGAAGCGCTGGGGCTGATCTACGCGCCGCACACGAGCGCGGGAAGATTGCCGACCGAACTCGGGCTCCGCTTCTTCGTCGACGCCCTTTTGGAAATCGGCGACCTCTCCGGTGGCGATCGTCAATCGATCGAAGCTCAAGTGAAGGCCGCCCGCGGCGGCAGCCTCGATGCGGTGCTCGCCGAGGCCTCGCAATTGCTCTCGGGTCTTTCGCGTGGCGCCGGCGTCGTTACCGCCGCCAAGAACAATCCACGGCTGAAGCAAATCGAATTTGTCCGGCTCGAGCCCGGCCGCGCCCTCGTCGTGCTCGTCTCCGAAGACGGCCAAATCGAAAATCGTTTGCTGACGCTGCCGGCCGATCTGCCCGCGTCTTCCCTCGTCGAGGCGACCAATTTTCTCAACGCCCGCATTCGCGGAAAAACGCTGGACGAGGCCAAGGCCGAGCTCGAGCGGGCGCTTACGACCGCACGCGCCGAGCTTGACGAGCTCACCCAGAAAGTCGTCGCCGAAGGTCTAGCGAGCTGGTCGGGCGGGGAAGCGCCGGATCGCCGGCTGATCGTTCGCGGCCACGCGAAACTCCTCGAGGATTTGAAGGCGATGGAGGATCTCGAGCGTGTGCGGCTTCTGTTCGACGATTTGGAGACCAAGCGCGGCGTGATTGAATTGCTCGGTAGTGCCGAGGACGCGGAGGGCCTGCGTATCTTCATCGGCTCCGAGAGCAAGCTCTTTTCGCTCTCCGGCTCCTCGACCATTGTCGCCCCCTATCGCGATGGTGCCGGGCGGGTTGTCGGCGTGCTCGGCGTGATCGGGCCGACGCGGCTCAATTATGCGCGGGTCATCCCCATGGTGGATTATACCGCCAAGGTCGTGAGCCGGGTGCTCGGCCTGCAAAGTGACGCTTGATTTTTAGGCGGAACGACCTGATATCCCGGACGATTAGCGATTCATTGGGATCATTATGACCGACGAACCAAAACGCGCGGAAGATCAGGAAAACAACGCCGCGGCCGAGCCGGCGGCGGACGAAATCAATCCCGTTGCGGTGCTTGAAGCGCAGGTGGCGGAATTGCGCGACAAGTTCCTGCGTGCCGTCGCTGAGACGGAAAATGTTCGAAAGCGCGCCGAGCGCGATATCGCCGACGAGCGCGTTTACGGCATTACCGGTTTTGCCCGCGATATCCTCGCCGTCGCCGACAATCTCACCCGCACCCTCGACGCGGTGGCAGCGGAGGCTCGCTCCTCCGCCGAAGGTCCGCTGAAAGCGCTCCTCGAAGGTGTTGAGCTGACGGATCGCGAATTGCAAAAGACGCTGGCCAAGAACGGCATTCGCCGGATCGATCCGCACGGCGAAAAATTCGACCCCAACTTCCACCAGGCCGTATTCGAAGTGCCCGACGCGAACGTGCCGGCAGGCATGGTCGCGCAAGTCATTCAGCCGGGTTACGCGGTCGGTAACCGCGTGCTGCGGCCGGCCATGGTCGGCGTTTCCAAGGGTGGTCCGAGGACGGCCCCCGTTCAGGAGACGGCGCGGTCGGAATCGCGGGGCAATCCCGGCAACTAATATTTCTCCGGGCTTGGATTATTTTGCTGGATATGGATTGGGAGGCGCGCACGCGCTCGAATCCCGTTTTATCCGAACTATTAAAGGCCTATGGCGAAGTCGGCCGCGAAGAGGGGATTATTATTTTGGGACGAAACGACCGCGAGAAGCCCCGAAAGGGATCGGTTGGCTCCAATTAATTAATTCCACCCCGCCCCGCTGGGGGCCGAGCCTTGCGGGCCTCAGACCTCTCTCCTATATCAAGCCGCGAAGCTGCGATATTGCAGCCAATCCCCGAACGTGGGGGCCGACGGGGCGGTCCGGGTGAGATACCCGGCTGTTCTTCCGGGCGCTGAATAGGCCCGGGCGGCCTGCTGAAATGAGAGGTAGTTCTATGTCTAAGGTCATCGGCATCGACCTCGGCACGACCAATTCGTGCGTTGCCGTCATGGAGGGTTCGACCCCCAAAGTCATCGAGAATGCGGAAGGCATGCGCACCACGCCTTCGATTGTTGCCTTCACCAACGATGGCGAGCGTCTCGTCGGCCAGCCGGCCAAGCGCCAGGCGGTCACCAATCCGGAAAAGACCTTTTTCGCGGTCAAGCGCCTAATCGGTCGTCGCTACGATGACCCGATCATCGAGAAGGACAAGAAGCTCGTCCCCTACGACATCACGCGCGCCTCGAATGGCGATGCCTGGGTCTCGGACGGCAAGGATCAATATTCGCCCTCGCAGATTTCCGCCTTCATCTTGCAGAAGATGAAGGAGACGGCGGAATCCTATCTCGGCCAGAAGGTCGAGAAGGCCGTCATCACCGTTCCGGCCTATTTCAACGACGCGCAACGCCAAGCCACCAAGGACGCCGGCAAGATCGCGGGCCTCGAAGTCCTCCGCATCATCAACGAGCCCACCGCAGCCGCGCTCGCCTACGGCCTCGACAAGCAGAAGCAGGGCTTGATCGCGGTCTACGATTTGGGCGGCGGCACCTTCGACGTTTCCATTCTCGAGATCGGCGACGGCGTGTTCGAGGTGAAATCGACGAACGGCGACACCTTCCTCGGCGGCGAGGATTTCGACATGCGCCTCGTCAACTATCTCGCCGACGAATTCCAGAAGGAGCAAGGCATTGATCTCCGCAAGGACAAGCTCGCGCTTCAGCGCCTGAAGGAAGCCTCCGAGAAGGCGAAGATCGAGCTTTCCTCCGCGACGCAGACCGAAATCAATCTGCCCTTCATTACCGCCGACAAGAGCGGCCCCAAGCACATGACGATGAAGCTCACGCGCGCGAAGTTCGAAGCGCTCGTTGACGATCTCGTGCAGAAAACGGTCGAGCCGTGCAAGCGCGCGTTGAAGGACGCGGGCCTTTCAGCCGCCGAGATCAACGAAGTCGTCCTCGTCGGCGGCATGACCCGCATGCCGAAGGTGCAGGAAGTCGTGAAGCAGCTCTTCGGCAAGGAGCCGCACAAAGGGGTGAACCCCGATGAAGTCGTCGCGGTAGGTGCCGCCATTCAGGCCGGCGTCTTGCAAGGCGACGTCAAGGACGTGCTGCTCTTGGACGTGACGCCGCTTTCGCTCGGCATCGAAACGCTCGGCGGCGTGTTCACGCGTCTGATCGACCGCAACACCACGATCCCGACCAAGAAGTCGCAGGTGTTCTCGACCGCCGAGGACAGCCAGAACGCGGTGACGATCCGCGTCTTCCAGGGCGAGCGCGAGATGGCGGCCGACAACAAGATTCTCGGCCAGTTCGATCTCGTCGGCATTCCGCCGGCGCCNNATCGACGCCAACGGCATCGTCAACGTCCAGGCCAAGGACAAGGGCACCGGCAAGGAGCAGCAGATTCGCATCCAGGCGTCGGGCGGTCTTTCCGAGGCTGACATCCAGCGTATGGTCAAGGACGCCGAGGCGCACGCGGTCGACGACAAAAAGCGCCGCGCCTTTGTCGAGGCGAAGAACCAGGCCGAGGCGCTGGTACATCAGACCGAAAAGTCGCTCAAGGAATATGGCGACAAGGTCGCGGCCCCCGATCGCACGGCAATCGAGAATGCGCTCTCCGACCTCAAGGAAGCGCTGAAGGGCGAGGATGCCGGCGCCATCCAGGCGAAGGCCCAGTCGCTGGCCCAAGTTTCGATGAAGCTCGGCGAAGCAATGTACGCCCAGCAGCAAGGCGGCCAACCTGGCGGCCAACCTGGCGGCGATGCTGGCGGCTCGCCCGGCGACGCGGGCAAGAAGGAAGACGTGGTCGACGCCGAATTCACCGAAGTCGACGACGACAAGAAGAAGTCCGCCTGATGCTCCGCAAGGTGCGGAAATTGGCTGAACGAGTTAAGACGGCTGCCTCCGGAGCTACTCCGGGGGCGGTCTTTTAATGGGCGCTTCAAGCGCGGCGGGCGGAAGCGTCATGGCGAAGCGGGACTATTATGAGGTGCTCGGCCTGACGCGGGCGGCGAGCGAAGTAGAGATCAAGGCCTCCTTCCGCAAGCTCGCGATGCAATGGCACCCGGACAAGAATCCCGGCAGCCAGGATTGCGAGCACCGCTTCAAGGAAATCAACGAAGCCTATGATGTCTTGAAGGACGGCGAGCGGCGCGCCGCCTACGACCGTTTCGGTCACGCGGCCTTCGAGCAAGGCGGCGGTGCGGGCTTCGGCACCGACTTTGCGTCCGCGTTCCACGACATCTTTGACGATCTCTTCGGCATGGCTGGTCGTCGCGGCGGAGGACGCGCGTCCGGCCGCGAACGCGGCGCCGACCTTCGCTACAATCTCGAAATCACGCTGGACGAAGCGTTTGCCGGCAAGACCGCAGAGGTACGGCTGCCCACAAGCGTCACCTGCGAAGCCTGCTCCGGCACCGGCGCCAAGCCCGGCACGCAGCCCACGGCCTGCCGTAACTGCAGCGGCTCGGGCCGCGTCCGGCACGCACAGGGCTTCTTCACGCTGGAGCGCACCTGTCCGGCCTGCCAGGGGCGCGGCTCCGTGATCGAGCAGCCCTGCAAGGCTTGCAGCGGCGCCGGCCGCATGACGCGCGAGCGCATACTTGAAGTGCAAATTCCCGCCGGGGTCGAGGACGGAACGCGCATACGGCTCGCGGGCGAAGGCGAGGCGGGCGTGCGCGGCGGTGCCGCGGGCGATCTTTATATTTTTCTATCGCTCATTCCGCATGCGATGTTCCAGCGCGAGGGCGCCGATCTCTATTGCCGCGTGCCAATCTCGATGACGACGGCCTCGCTCGGCGGCGAATTCGAAGTGCCGACCATCGACGGCGGCCGCACGCGAGTTAAAATTCCCGACGGAACCCAGACCGGAAAACGCTTCCGGCTGCCGAGCAAAGGTATGCCGGTGCTGCGCTCAAAAGCGCGCGGCGACATGTATGTGCAGGTCATGGTCGAAACGCCGCAGAAGCTGACCAAACGCCAGAAGGATCTGCTCAAGGAATTCGAAAAGGAAAGCTCGAAGGACACGCATCCGGAATCGAGCGGTTTCTTCGCCAAAATGCGGGAGCTTTTCGAATAGCCGGTGCTGCGGCACGTTTGACGCTGACGCAGGCCGAGAACTGTGTGATAATCGTCCGATATTCGTTTTCACCACGGTACCCATGTCCCGTTCTTTCGTCGCCAAGAAGCCGAAGCTCCGCCTCGACGACGAGATGCGCTTCCTGTCGACGTGGTTGCAGAGCCCGCTCAAGACGGGCGCTCTTTCGCCCTCGGGCCCGGCGCTGGCGAAGGCCATGGCGGCCGAAATCGATCCCAGCGTGCCGGGTCCCGTGGTCGAGATCGGCCCCGGCACGGGGCCGGTCACCGAAGCGATCCTCACCCGTGGAATTGCACCGCAGCGGCTGATCCTTGTCGAGTTTAATCGGGAATTCTGCACCCTGTTGCGCAAGCGCTTTCCCGGCGTGACAGTGATCGAAGGCGACGGCTATGCGCTTGCAGATTCGCTTGGTCAGGCAGTCGGCGAGCCGCTCGCCGCGGTGATTTCGAGCCTGCCCTTGATGACGCGGCCGATGCCGGTACGGCTCCGCGCGCTCGTGTCCGCGCTTCGCTTGCTTCGTCCTGGCGCTCCGTTCGTGCAGTTTACTTACGCGATGACGGCGCCGATTCCGCCGCGCCCCACCCGCTACACCATCACCGCCTCGCCGCGCATCTGGATGAATCTGCCGCCGGCCCGCGTCTGGGTCTATCGCGCCGCTTAATCAATGGCGAAGCCGCGCATCCTGGTTTTCGCGGGCTCCATCCGAACCGGCGCGTTCAGCGCGCGGTTAGCCGCCCTCGTTGCCAAGGAGCTTTCGCTGCAGGATGCCGAGGCAAGCCTGATCTCGCTCGCCGATTATCCGATGCCGCTCTTTGACGCCGATTTCGAAGCGCGCGAGGGTGCGCCGGAGACGGCCCGCAAGCTTCGCCGCATGATGCTCGCGCATCGCGCGGTCTTCATTGCGACGCCCGAATACAATGCCTCCACGCCGCCGCTCCTGAAGAACGCGATCGACTGGGTTTCGCGCGCCAAGGAGCCGTCTACCGATCCCTTCAAGGGCCGTTTTTTTGCGATCGGCTCGACTTCGAATGGCCGTCTCGGCGGCTACCGCGCGCTGATCGCGCTCCGCCAGATGCTGGAGCTCGGCCTCGGAGCGCACGTGCTGCCCGAGCAGGTGGCTGTCAGCGAGGCCGCCCAAGCATTCGACGATCATGGTGGACTGAAGGATAGCCGTGTGGCGGATTTCTTGCGCGCGTCGCTCCGGCGGCTTATCGCCTTGGCCGAATCCGAACTTTGAGACCCTCGGTGCCGATACCGCCCCGCGAACGCCTGATCGTCGCTCTCGATCTGCCAGATGTGACGGCGGCGGAAGCGATGGTCGAAAAACTCGGCGATGCGGTTTCTTTCTACAAGATCGGCTTCGAGCTTGCCTTGGCCGGCGGCATTCCGTTCGCGCAAGAGCTCGCGCGCTCCGGAAAGAAGGTTTTTCTCGACCTCAAGCTTCACGACATTGCAAACACCGTCAAGCGCGCGACTGAGCGCGCCGCCGAACTCGGCGCGACGTTCTTCACCGTGCACGCATTTCCGCCGACCATGCGCGCCGCCGTCGAAGGCCGCGAAAAAAGCACGCTAAAAATCCTTGCCGTCACCGTGCTCACTTCGTGGGATGACGCCGATCTCGTCGAGGCGGGCTACGCCCATTCGGTGAAGGATCTGGTGCGGATGCGCGCCAAGCAAGCGCGGGAAATCGGCGTCGACGGCATTGTCGCGTCGGCAGCCGAAGCCGCTGATTTACGAAAGAAGATCGGCTCGATGCTCTTGGTGACGCCGGGCATTCGGCCTGCTGGCGATGCGCCGGGTGATCAGAAACGGATCGTGACGCCCAAAGACGCAATCAGAGCGGGCTCCGATTACCTTGTGGTCGGCCGGCCGGTCTTGAATGCCGGCGATCCCAAAGCCGCGGCGGAAGCGATTGTTGCCGAAATCGCCCAAACGCTAACATAAGCCAAAATGGGAGGAGCGAATGCCGAATGGTTATTGGATCGCGCATGTGGATGTCAGCGATCCCGAAAAATACAAGGACTACGCCGCGGCGAATGCGATTGCGTTCAAGAAATATGGCGCGCGCTTCCTTGTGCGCGGCGGCAAGTTCGAAAATCCCGAAGGGTCGACCCGCGCGAGGAACGTGGTGCTCGAATTCCCCAACCATCAGGCGGCGCTCGATTGCTGGCATTCGCCGGAATACAAGCACGCGCTTTCGATCCGCCGGCCGATTTCGCAAGCTGATATCGTCATCATCGAGGGCTATGACGGCCCGCAGCCGGCATAAACCAAGTACGAGCCTCGCTTTCCCGCCGGCAGCCCACGCGTTATATCCCGCGAGGGATTTGGAGATTGATATGGCCGACTTGCGTATCCTGATCACGGGCGCGGCGGGCCGCATGGGCCGCACGCTCATCCGCGCCATTAGCGAAAGCCCGGGCCTCGTGCTTGCGGGCGCGGTCGAGCGCGTCGGCGCGCCGGAACTCGGCGAGGACGCGGGCATCCTTGCGGGTGTGAGGCCGATGGGGGTGCAGGTCGCGGGCGACCCGATGGCGCTCATCACCAAGAGCGATGCGATCATCGATTTTTCGAGTCCCGAGGCTTCCGTCGGCTTCGCGGCGGCAGCGGCCGAAAAGAAGATCGTGCACGTGATCGGCACCACCGGCCTGTCCGCGACCGACGAGCAGAAGATCGAAGCCGCCGCGCGCCACACGGTCATCATCAAGTCCGGTAATATGAGCCTCGGGGTCAATTTGCTCGCGGCGCTCACGAAGCGCGTCGCCAAGGCGCTCGGCGAGGACTACGACATCGAAATTCTGGAGATACACCACAATCAAAAGGTCGATGCCCCATCGGGCACGGCGCTGCTTTTGGGCCGCGCCGCCGCCGAAGGCCGCGGCACTGATTTCGACAAGCACAAGGTGAGCGGCCGCGACGGCCACACCGGCGCCCGCAAGGCGGGCTCGATCGGCTTCGCGGCACTTCGTGGCGGCAGCGTCGTCGGCGATCACAGCGTGATCTTCGCCGGGCCCGCCGAGCGGATCGAGCTCGTGCACCGGGCGGAGGATCGCATGGTCTTCGCCCGCGGCGCGCTCGCCGCCGCCAAGTGGGGCAAGGGCAAGAAGCCCGGCCTCTATTCCATGCTCGACGTGCTCGGCCTCTCCGATGTCTGACGGCTCGCACCATGACTGAACGCCTCCTCGTCCTCGTCCGGCACGGCCAGAGCGAGTGGAATCTGAAAAATCTTTTCACCGGCTGGAAGGACGTCGATCTCACCGCGCGAGGCGTTCTCGAAGCCATAAAGGCCGGCGAAAAGCTGAAGGCGCGCGGGATCAAATTCGACGTTGCCTTCACCTCGGCGCTGAAGCGTGCGCAGAAAACGCTCGACTTCGTGCTCGCCGAGATGGGGGAGCGCGAGATCCCAATCTTCCGCGACCAGGCGCTGAACGAGCGCGACTATGGCGATCTCGTCGGCCTCAACAAGGACGATGCGCGCAAGAAATGGGGCGACGAGCAGGTGTTGAAATGGCGCCGCTCCTACGACCTCGCGCCGCCCGGCGGCGAAAGCCTGAAGGATACGGTCGCGCGCGCGCTGCCCTATTTCGTACAGGAAATCCTGCCGCGCGTGTTGCGCGGCGAGCGCACCATCGTGGCCGCGCACGGCAATTCGCTCCGCGCGCTAGTGATGGTGCTGGAGCGGCTCTCGCCCGAAGGCATCCTGAAGCGCGAGCTTGCGACCGGCGTGCCGATTGTCTATCGGCTCAACATGGATTCGACCGTCGCCGAAGCCATTGATCTCGCGGCATGAACAAATTCGCCGTGGCGATCCTCACCTTTTTCGCCGCGGCCGCTCTCGGTGCGCCCGCCCATGCGACCGACCGTCCACCGCAATTCGTTGCGATTGCCTTCGACAATTGCACCGAGCTTGAGCGCTGGCAGGAATTGTCGGATTTCGCGGGCGAATTGAACAAGGACGCTGACCGTATCCACTTCACCTTTTTCGTGAGCGGCATCAATTATCTCTCCAACGACAAGCGAAATCTATACGAAGCCCCGCATCAGCGCCGCGGCGCCTCTAACATTAATTTCGGCGGCAGCGCCGAAGAGGTGGAAAAGCGCATTGCCTTCATCAACGACCTTCACGGACGCGGTCACGAGATCGCTTCGCACGCGGTCGGGCACTTCGATGGCCGCGCCTGGTCCGCCGCCGATTGGCAAAAGGAATTTGCGAGCTACGCCGACCTCGTCGATAATGCCGGCCGCAACAACGGTTTGCCCGAATCGGTGAAGCTCGCCTTTCCAACCTCCGCCGTGACCGGTTTTCGCGCGCCCTATTTGTCGACGAGCCCTGGTCTTTATGCGGCGCTCCGCGAGCGCGGCTTTCGCTACGACACCAGCAGCACGAGCGAAGCGTCGCTGTGGCCGGAGAAGAAAGACGGCCTATGGCGGTTCAATCTCGCGGACTTGAAGCTCCACCGCTCGAAGCGGCACACGCTGTCGATGGATTATAATTTTTTCATCGTGCAGGCCTTCGGCCTCGACAACTCGTCAACGCGCGTGCAACACCGCGACGAAATGCTCGAGACCTACATCGATTATTTCAAGGCCAATTATTCCGGCAATCGCGCGCCGATGAACATCGGCCATCACTTCTTCAATTATCACGGCGGCGCTTACAACGAGGCGCTGAAGGCTTTCGCGCGCGCCGTCTGCGGCTTGCCGGAAGTGCGTTGCACGACTTACGCCGGGCTCGCCGACTTTATGGACAAGCTGGATCCCGCCACGTTAGAGGCCTATCGCAAGGGCGATTTCGAGCATCACGCCGCGCCCGACATCGACATTTCGAACGCCATCACGCGCTCGAAGCCCTAGAGCATGATCCCGAAAAAGCCTGTCCCGGACTTGATCCGGCGTGGAAACCGGTTTTCGGAAAAGATCATGCTCCCGTAAAGCGTTAAGCGGCGACCTGCGCCGCTTCCCAACCGAGCATCGCGCGCTTGCGCGTCAGTCCCCAGTGATAGCCGGTAAGCTTCCCGCTTTTGCCGAGGACGCGGTGGCAAGGCACCACGAACGACACCGGGTTTTTCCCCACCGCCGCCCCGACTGCGCGCGAGGCCTTGGGATTACCGAGCTTCTTCGCGATATCGGAATAGGTCGAGGCTTTGCCCATCGGGATCGACAACAGCGTCTCCCACACGCGGATTTCGAAATCGGTTCCGATCAGCACGACGCGAAGTGGCATGTTCGGCTTCCACAATTTCGCATCGAAAATGCGCTGCGCGTGCACCACCGTGCGCGCACTATCCTCAGCGTAGCGCGCATTCGGCCAACGCCCGCGCATGTCGTCGAGTGCCGCCTTCTCGCCGCCGCGATCGGTAAAGGCAAGACCGCATAGGCCGCGCTCCGTCGCCATCACCAGCGCAAAGCCGAACGGCGAGGGGTGAAAGTCGTAGTAAACGGTCAGGCCCTCGCCGCCCGTCTTCCATTCGCCCGGCGACATCGCTTCGTGCACCACGAAGAGATCATGCAACCGGCCCGGACCGGAAAGTCCCACTTCGTAGGACGCCTCCAGTATATTCGGGCTCTCGCGCAGAACGCGCCGCGCGAAATCGAGCGTCACCGATTGCAAGAATGCCTTCGGCGACAGGCCGCACCAGCGGTGGAATAGCTCCGTGAGCGTGCGGGCGTCGATACCGGCCGCATGCGCAATTGTCTCGACTTCCGGCTGGTCGCGGAAATGTTCGGTGACATAGGCGATCGCGCTTTGCACGATTTCGTAATCGCTGGCGGCGCCATCGAGCTTCACCGGGGCTAGTTTCACTGGGTCAATCTTTCTGTAGCGAGTATGGGTCAACTCCTCATGCCCGAAAGATAAGCGGTACGTTCGCCAAAACCACCCGATTTCGCGGGCTTCAGCGTTTGGCCGCCGCGATCGCCGCGCCCAAGTGCTTGGCGAGTTCGCTTTTGTAGAGCGGCGGTAGAAACGCGCCCACGATCAGCAATATCCCACGCGATAGAAGCGCGACGCGGGTCACGCCATAAAGCGCATCCTCGGTCTTCTCCAACCGCACCCAGCGGGGATTGAAGTCAGTTTCGCGCGCAGCGCCCTTGGCCGAGACCTGCCGCACGGAGAGTACGCTCGGCGTCACGCGAATATCCTCATAGGCGCGCGCATCGCGGTAATTGACCCGGAAGGCGAGCCAAACGAGGGCAACGTCAAGACCGAAAAAACCGAATACGGGCCAAGCGCCCATCATCAGGAACGAGACGCCGACGACAAAGCTCACGCCCGCGAGCACACCCATGACGATCGCAAAGCCCGTGGAGCTGAGCGAGCGGTGCGGCGAAAGCCGCGCCTCGAATAGAACCGGTTCCGGAAACGGGTTGCCTTTCTGCATGGAGGCTCATTATACGGGAAAGATGCCGGCAACAAAAAAGCAAAATCGCGGGAAACGGCCGGCTCCGGGCAAAAAGCCGCGCCCGAAGAGCTCTTCGCGCGCATGGACGAAAGCCGAAATCGAAGAAGCCTTCACGCGCTTCGCCCGCGCCAATCCGGAGCCCAAGGGCGAGCTACTTCACGCCGACCCCTACACCCTCCTCGTGGCGGTGGTGCTCTCGGCGCAAGCGACCGATGCCGGGGTCAACAAGGCGACACCGGCGCTCTTCGCCACCGCCGGCACACCTGAAAAGATGGTCGCGCTCGGCGAGGATAGACTACGCGACTACATCAAGACGATCGGGCTCTATCGCGGCAAAGCGAAAAACATTATCGCGCTGTCCAAAATACTCCTCGCCGAACACAGCGGAAAAGTTCCCGGCATTCGAGAGGCTTTGGAGGCTCTGCCGGGCGTCGGCCGGAAGACCGCGAATGTCGTGCTCAATATCGCCTTCGGCGAGCCGACGATCGCGGTCGACACGCATCTCTTTCGCGTCGCCAACCGCACGGGCTTGGCACCCGGCAAGAATCCGCTGGAAGTGGAGCTGGGCCTGCTTGAGCGCGTACCCGAGCGGTTCAAGCGCCATGCGCACCATTGGCTCATCTTGCACGGACGCTATGTCTGCAAGGCGCGCGCGCCCGAATGCCCGCGCTGTCTGATCAACGATCTCTGCCGCTGGCCGGAAAAAACAGTTTAATCGGCGATCCGTGCGGTAAACTCGGGGCGCGCCAGGCTTTCCCGCGAAATCTTCTTGTGCATGCGCACCATGAAGGCGGTCGCGAATACAGGCGTGATCAGGTTGAGAATGGGAATGATCACGATTGCCGCGATCACGAGGCCCGCCAGGAAAACACGCATCGCGTTCGCGCGCCGCAACGCTCTCGCCTCGTCGATGGAGCGAAACCGCATCGCCGCGAGTTCGAAATATTCGCGGCCGAGCAGATAGCCGTTGGCGACAAAGAAAATGGCAACGTTCACACCCGGCAAGATCAGAAGAATCAGCGCGATCAAGTTCACAATCAGCACAAGACCGAAGAAGCGGAGCGACAGCAAAACCGAAGTCGTGACCGGCAGCGCCTTGCCGACGGGATCGGCGGAATAATTCCGGCGCTCGACCTGTTCGGCGATTTCATCGAAAAAGAGCGCGGCGATCAGCGACGTAATCGGCGGCATGAGATAGATCGCTCCGGCGATGATCCCCAAAGCGGTGAAGATCGCGAGCGCCATATCGAACGGATAGGGCAGCGCCACCAGATGGGTGATCGTGCCTTGCAGAATCATGCCGAAAACGATCAATAGCAGGAAAGCGAGCCCGATCGATTTCAGGAGGATTCGGCGGAGAGGCGGCGAGAATGTTTCGCCGAACGCTTGGAGGGCCGCTTCGATCATGATGGGGGTCCGGACTTGGTGGGGCAGACACCTAAACGGCGAAAGATGGCCATGCAAGGTCGATAGTGCCCGAACCCGAAGTTCGCATATACCGTGCCGCAAGGTCGGTTGCGAACTTCGAGTTCAAAGAGGCACTAGAATCATAGAGTGGCTAGTGTCCCTTTGATTCCAAAGTTCGTATGAGAGTGTGCCGCGAGGTCTTACGAACTTCGGAATCGGGACACTAGCGGCGTTCAAATCTGTCGCGAAGCGACCGAAGCGTGGTATTCACTCTGCCTCATTGCTGGCCATGTCCCGAACCTTCACCCGTAGAGACGTTCTCAAGGCGACCGCGGCCCTCGCGGCCGCGCCCGCTTTTCCGGCCCTGTCAGCGTCGGGCGATTACGACGTCGCGATCGTTGGCGCGGGTGCCGCCGGCATCGCCGCCGGCCGCCGCATTGCGCAGACGGGCAAGAGCTATGTCATCCTGGAGGCGGGCGCGCGCGCCGGCGGCCGCATCGCGAGCACAACGCTCGCTTCCGGCGCGGTCTATGATCGCGGCGCCAATCGCTTCTCCGCGCCCGCGCGCAATCCGCTCGTTGCCATCGCGCGCGCCGAGCGGCTGAAGTTCTATGAGCCGTCGCCCGGCCGCAGGCTCTATGTCGGCGCGCGCGAGGCGCGCGACGGCGAATACGACGATTTCACCGCTTCGCTCCGGCGCGCGAACCGGACGATCGCGGCCGTGGCCGAACTCGGCCGCGACATCGCGGCGGCGCGCGCGCTGCCAGAGCTTGGCGATTGGCGGGGAACCGTCGCCTTCGTTCTCGGCCCACTGACCGCCGGGAAGGATCTGGAGGAAGTCTCCACCGTCGATCTTTCGCGCGCCGAGGACCGCCCGGACGATGTGATGCTGACGGACGGGACGGACGCGCTCTTGGCCGCCGCGACGAAACCGCTCGCGATCGAACTCAACACCGCCGTGCAACGCGTCGACATGGGCGGCCGCGGCCGTGTCGAACTCGGCACGTCGCGCGGCACGCTCACCGCCCGCACGGTGATCGTCACCGCTTCGACCAATGTGCTCGCCTCCGATCGTCTTCGGTTTTCCCCCTCGCTTCCCGCGCAGGTCGTGGCGGCTTTGGGCCGGCTTTCGCTCGGCACTTACGAGCGGGCAATTTTCGAATTGCCTGGCAATCCGTTCCGTTTCGGTGCGAACGAGCGCATCATCTTCAAGACGGATAACGCCAAGGCAATCATGCTCCACACCCGTGTCGGCGGGAGCGACCTCGTTTATGCCGATCTAGCCGGGCGCTTTGGCCGCGAATTGGCCAATGCCGGCGGGGCGGCGGTGGCGGGATTCATCGAGGACGAATTCAGCGAGCGTTTCGGCGGCGGAACAAGACAAGCGCTCGGCAAGATCGAACTCACGCGCTGGAGCAAGGAGCCCTGGGTGCAGGGCGGCTTTTCCGCGGCGGCGCCCGGTGCCGCTTTGAGCCGGCGCGCGCTGATGGAGCCGATAAACGATCGCGTTTTCCTCGCGGGCGAAGCGGCGCACGAGACGCTGTGGGGCACGGTTGCGGGCGCGGGCCTCTCGGGCGAGCGGGCGGCGAATGCGGCACTGCGTTATCTCGGGCCCGCGCCGCAAGAACCGCCGCCGCCGAAGCCCGGAAAAAGAAGTTAGCCGGAGCGAATGAAATGGCCGCCAAGGCTTTGATCGCTTGGTCGAGCGGCAAGGATAGCGCCTGGGCGCTCCATGAGGCACGGCGAAGCGGCGATTACGAAATCGCCGGCGCGCTGACGACCGTGACCGAAACCTTCGGCCGTGTATCGATGCATGGCGTGCGCGAGGAACTCCTCATGGCACAGCTCGAGGCCATCGGCATTCCACCGAACATCGTGCCGATTCCTTTTCCCTGCCCGAACGAGGTGTACGAAGCGCGAATGGAAGTGGCCCTTTCGCAAGCGAAAACCCAAGGCGTCACGCAGGTGATTTTTGGCGATCTCTTTCTCGAGGACGTGCGTAGCTATCGCGAGGCGAAAATGGCCGGGACGGGAGTAACACCCGTATTTCCACTGTGGGGGCGGCCGACCGACGCGCTCGCGCGCGCCATGATCAGGGGCGGGCTCAAGACGCATTTGGTTACCGTCGATCTTAAGGCGCTGCCGAAATCCTTTGCCGGGCGGAAATTCGACGCCGCATTCCTCGATGATCTTCCAGTAGGTGTCGATCCCTGCGGCGAGCGCGGCGAGTTTCACACTTGCGTGCTTGATGGCCCGATGTTCAGCCGCGCCATCGCGGCGAGGGTCGGAGAGGTCGTGGAGCGCGAGGGCTTCGCTTTCGCCGATCTCGTTCCGATCGGCTGACCGCACTTTCAAGCGCGCAGTACCGCGCCCGTCCGTTTCTTGACTTCCTCGACGATCTTTCCCGCTACCGTATCGATCTCGGCATCGGTGAGCGTCTTTTCGCGCGGCTGCAAGGTCACCGCGATTGCGATCGATTTTTTGCCGGCCTCGATTTCCTTGCCCTCATAAAGATCGAAGACATCGACCGCGGCCACGAGATTCTTGTCGGCGCCTTTCGCGGCATGGATAATTTCGGCGGCCGCTACCCCGCGATCGACGAGGAAGGCGAAGTCGCGCAAGACCGGCTGGAACGGCGAAAGCACGAGCGCCGCCTTCGCTTTGCTCGCCTTCGTCTTCGCCGCCGGAATTCGGTCGAGGATCACTTCCGAAACCGCCAACGGCCCCTCGATGCCGAGCGCTTCTAACGTCGCCGGGTGCAACTCGCCAAAGACCGCAAGCACGATCTTGGGTCCGAGCTGAATCGCTCCCGAGCGCCCGGGATGCAGGTAAGACGGGCCGCCCGCGATGATCTGCAGCTTGTCGATCGCCATGCCGCAGGCGGCGAGCGTCGTCAGTGCATCGGCCTTGGCATCGAACACATCGACGGCGCCCAGTCCCGACCAATGGCGTCCGGCGCCGGAAGCTTTGGCGGCACCGCGGCGCATGGCGGTGGCGGCGACCAGCTGATCCTGCGGCCGGTCGCCCGTGAATATCTGGCCGACCTCAAACAAGGCGATATCGGGATAGCCGCGGTCGGCATTTCTCTGCAGGGCGAGCGCGAGACCCGGCACGAGGCTCGGGCGCATGTCGGAGAGATCGGTGGCAATGGGATTCGCAAGCGCAAGCTCCGGCCCGCCACCGCCGAACAGTTCCGCCTGCTTCTTGGAGATGAACGACCAGGTCACCGCCTCCACGAGCCCGCTCGCGGCAAGCGCGCGCTTGGCGGCGCGCGTGCGCCTTTGCAAGGCGGTGAGCACGGGACGGAGCCCATTCTCGCCACGCTCGAACGGCGTCAGCGGCACGCGCTCGAGGCCGAGAATGCGCACAATCTCCTCGACGAGATCGGCCTTACCCTCGACATCGCCGCGCCAGCTGGGCGCCGCTACTTTCACCGTCTCGCCCGAGCCCGCGACGATGAAGCCGAGCGCGGTCAAGACCCGCTTGATCTCGCCTACTTTGGTCTCAAGCCCGGCGAGCCGGCGCGCCTCGGCCAGCGGAAAATCGATCACGCGGCCGCCGTCGGGAATGGCACCCGCGAGCACGATCTCTGAAGGCTTGCCGCCGCAGAGCTCAAGCACGAGCTTGGTGGCGAATTCCAGCCCCGGCACGGTGAAGGCGGGATCGACGCCGCGCTCGAAGCGAAAGCGCGCATCGGATGAAATGCCGAGCTTGCGCCCGGTCTGCGCGATATTGGCCGGGTTCCACAGGGCCGATTCGATCAGTACGTCGGTCGTCGCCTCGGAGCAGCCGCTCGCTTCGCCGCCCATGATGCCGGAGAGCGATTCAACGCCGTTCTCGTCGGCGATGACGCACATGTCGGTATCGAATTCATAGCTGCGGCCGTCGAGTGCGAGCAAGGTCTCGCCCTTCTTCGCGCGCCGCACGACTAGCCCGCCCTTGACCTTGGCCGCGTCGAACACGTGCAAGGGCCGCGCGCGATCGAAGGTGACGAGATTGGTGATGTCGACGAGCGCGTTGATCGGCCGGAGCCCGATCGCGCGGAGCCGCCGTTGCAGCCATTCGGGCGAGGGGCCGTTCTTCACGCCGCGGACGAGGCGAAGCGCAAAGGCGGGGCAAAGCGAGGGCTCTTCGATTTTCACCGCGACCGGGCAGGGGAATTCGCCCTTGATCGGCTTGACCGTGTCGTCCTTCAGCTTGCCGAGCTGTGTGGCGGAAAGGTCGCGGGCAATGCCGTGAACGCCGAGGCAATCGGCACGGTTCGGCGTCACCGCGACATCGAGCACCGGATCGTCGAGGCCGGCGATGGCGGCGAACGGCTTGCCGAGCGGCGCGTTGGCGGGAAGCTCGATGATGCCCTGATGGTCATCGGAAATTCCCATTTCGCGGGCGGAGACGAGCATGCCGTGGCTCTCGACCCCGCGGATCGCGCCGACCTTGAGATCGAGCCCGGTGCCGGGGATGTGCGTGCCCGGCCGCGCGAACACAGCCATCATGCCGGCGCGCGCGTTCGGCGCACCGCAAACGACTTGCACAGGCTGGCCGTCGCCGGTCTCGACCATGCAGACTTTCAGCTTGTCGGCGTTCGGGTGTTTCTCGGCGGAGATGACGCGCGCGACCGTGAAGGGTGCGAGCTCCCTAGCCTTGTCCTCGACGCGTTCGACTTCGAGGCCGATCATTGTGAGCTTGTCGGCGATCTCATCGAGCGAGGAATCGGTTTCGAGATGCTCCTTCAGCCAGGAGAGGGTGAACTTCATTCGCTCAGCCCTCCCGCCAGCGTCGGAAAGTCGAGTGGCCGGAAGCCGTAATGTTCGAGCCAGCGCACGTCCGCCTCGAAGAACGGGCGGAGATCCGGCATGCCGTATTTCAGCATCGCGATGCGGTCGATCCCCATGCCCCAGGCGAAGCCCTGATATTCGTTCGGGTCGAGCTTGCAGTTCCTGAGCACGTTGGGGTGCACCATTCCGCAGCCGAGAATTTCCAGCCAGTCATTGCCCTCGCCGAAACGGATCTCGCCGCCGCGCCGGTCGCACTGAATGTCGACTTCGAGCGAAGGCTCGGTGAAGGGGAAGAACGACGGCCGAAAGCGCATCTTTACCGAGGGCACCTCGAAGAATGCCTTGCAGAATTCTTCCAAAATCCATTTCAGGTGGCCGAGATGCGAGGTCTTGTCGATGACGAGGCCCTCGACTTGATGGAACATCGGCGTGTGGGTCTGGTCGGAATCGCAGCGATAGGTGCGGCCGGGCGTGATCACCCGAATCGGCGGTTTCACGCTTTCCATGGTGCGGATTTGCACCGGCGAAGTGTGGGTGCGGAGCAGCTTTCGCTCGCCATCGGGTTTCGGATTGAAGAAGAACGTGTCGTGCATTTCGCGCGCGGGATGGCCGGCGGGAAAATTCAGCGCGGTGAAATTGTAGAAGTCGGTTTCGATGTCAGGCCCTTCGGCGATGGAAAACCCCATATCGGCGAAGATCGCCGTGATTTCGTCGATCACCTGGCTCACCGGATGGATATGCCCGCGCAGAAGCGCGCTTGCGCGCAAGGGCAGCGTCACGTCGACCTTGTCGGCCACGAGCCGCTCGGCGGTCGCCGCGCGCTTTAGCGTGTCGCGCTTTTGCGTGATCGCCTCGCTCACCCGGTCGCGGAGGCCATTGATCATCGGGCCTTCTTGCTTGCGCTCCTCCGGCGTCATGGTGCCGAGCGTTTTCAGGAGCTCGGAAATCGAACCCTTTTTGCCGAGTGCCGCGACGCGGATAGTTTCGAGCCTGGTATCATCCTCGGCCGCGGTAATCGCCGCGAGCAATTCGGCTTCGAGTTTTTTGAAATCGGCCATGGGGTTGCTTGGCGGTTAAGGGCGTTAAAGGCTTTACACGAACGAACGAACGAACGCGGCGCGGCGCCGGTCACCGGCGCCCCGCGAAATCGGGCCTCGAAAGGCGGATGCCGGCTCAGTTGAGCGCGGCGCGGGCCTGATCGACGAGCGCCTTGAAGGTTGCAGGCTCTCTCACCGCGATATCGGCGAGCACCTTGCGGTCGACCTCGACCCCGGCCTTGCCGAGGCCGTTGATAAATCGGCCGTAGGTCATTCCCTGCTCGCGTGTCGCCGCGTTGATGCGCTGGATCCATAGCGCGCGGAACGAGCGCTTGCGGTTCTTGCGGTCGCGATAGGCGTATTGGTTCGCCTTCTCGACCGCTTGCTTGGCGATGCGGATCGTGTTCTTGCGCCGGCCGTAATAGCCCTTGGCGGCCTTGAACGTTTTCTTGTGCTTGGCGTGGGACGTAACGCCCCGTTTCACGCGGGCCATGATGATCTCTCCTAAAAATCCGGTTTAGCCGTAGGGCATGAAGATCTTGCGGACATGCCGCGCGTCCGCCTCGTGCATCACGGTGGTGCCGCGCTGCTGGCGAATTTGCTTCTTCGTCCGCTTGATCATCCCGTGCCGCTTGTTGGCCTGGGGAGCGATCACCTTGCCGGTCGCGGAGAGCTTGAATCGCTTCTTCGCGCCGGATTTGGTCTTCAGTTTGGGCATTTGGCTCGTCTCCGTGGGCGGGTAGCCGCGGAAAATCCGTGCACCTCGACCCGTTATTGGTTCGATTGAGCTTCATGAGCCGCCACGGCAGCCCTTTGGCCGGGCAGTTCGAAGGCCGCTTCGATACAAGACGCGGCCACTAATGGCAACCCGAGCGAGAAATACTTAGCGCGGCGCTAGAATCATCACGATTTGCCGGCCTTCGGACATCGGTTCGGCCTCGACCTTGGCGAAGGTGCCGGTGTCCTCGCGCACGCGCTGCAAGAGCTTGTAGCCGAGCTCCTGGTGCGCCATTTCGCGGCCGCGGAAGCGAAGGGTGACCTTCACCTTGTCGCCTTCCTCGAAGAAGCGCTTCATCGAGCGCATCTTCACCTCGTAATCGTGCTTGTCGATGCCGGGGCGGAGTTTGATTTCCTTGACCTCGACCGTCTTTTGCTTCTTGCGCGCCTCGGCGGCTTTCTTCTGCGCCTGATATTTGAACTTGCCGTAGTCGAGGATTTTGCAAACGGGCGGGGTGGCGTTGGGAGAAATTTCGACGAGGTCGAGACCAGCTTCGCGAGCGAGCGCAATGGCTTCGTTGGTGGGGGTCACGCCTCGGTTCGTTCCATCCTTGTCGATCAGCTGAACTTCGCGATTGCGGATATCTTCATTGACGCGCGGCCCGTCTTTCTGGACCGGCGCGGCGGCTCTCATGGGGCGACGAATGGCGGTGTGCTCCTCTCCTGTTGACACGGCGCTCCGCGAGAAGATCGATACGCGAAGCAGGGCGGGAGGATTGAAAGAATCGAGGTTGAAGTCAATGGATATCCAATATGGCTGAGGAAACGCTGTCGCGGATGGAGGTTGGAACGGGAGAGGCGGCCCGCGGCATCGCCATTCGTGCGCAGGCCGGAAAGTCGCCCGGCATTTTCTGGCTCGGCGGTTTCAAGTCCGATATGCGGGGCACCAAGGCGGAAGCGCTCGCCGCGCACGCGGCGAAAACGGATCGCGCTTGTCTCCGCTTCGACTATTCGGGTCACGGTGAATCGGGCGGCGCGTTCGAAGCGGGAACGATATCGCGCTGGCTTGAGGAAGCGCTGGCAGTATTCGAACACGCCGCAACGTTATCGGGATCGCTTGGACCGCAGATCGTGGTCGGCTCCTCCATGGGCGGCTGGATCGCGCTTTTGCTCGCGCGCGCGCTTGCGGCCAAGGGGAGAGGCGGGGAAGCAAAAATGGCAGGCCTCGTCCTGATCGCGCCGGCGCCGGATTTCACCGAGGCCTTGATGTGGGCGCAGATGTCGCCGGAAGTTCGCCGCGAGATCGAGGAAAAGGGCGCGTGGCTGCGTCCTTCCCAGTATGGCGATGGACCTTATCCGATCACGCGCGCGCTGATCGAAGACGGGCGAAAACATCTCCTGCTCGATCGCCCGGTCGAGATCGGGTGCCCCGTGCGCATCCTGCAAGGCGTTCTCGATCCGGATGTTCCGTGGCGGCACGCGTTGAAACTCGTCTCGTGTCTTGCCCAGGACGATGTCGTGCTCACCCTCGTCAAGGACGGCGATCACCGGCTATCGCGGCCGGAGGATATCGAGCGCTTACTCCGCGTTGTCGACGAGTTATCGGGCGAGGCCTAATTCCCGCGCCGCGTTCCACTCCTCGATGACCGCCTCGTCCTTTTCGTGCGCGCGATGCGCCGCCGCGGCCTTCGCAAAAGATGCGGGCGCAAGCAGCCGCGACAGCGCCCAAACCGCTGCCCCCCGCACCAGCGGCGAGAGGTCGTCGAGCCTCTCTTCGGCTGAAGGTGCGAGCAAAGCATCGCCGCTATTGCCGATCGCGATCATGACGTTCCGCACAAACCGCTCCCGCCCGGTGCGCTTGACCGGGCTTTTCGCGAAACGCGCGCGGAAGGCCGCGTCGTCGAGCCGAGCGAGCTCCGCGAGCGTGGGCGCGCGATTCTCTTCGCGCGCCGCAAGCCGCATTTCATGCCCCGCTTGCGCGAACTTGTTCCACGGGCAGACAGCGAGGCAATCGTCGCAGCCATAGATGCGATTGCCCATTTTCGCGCGTAATTCAAACGGAATCGCGCCCTTGTGCTCGATCGTGAGATACGAAATGCAGCGCCGCGCATCGAGTTTGTAGGGCGCGGGGAAAGCCTCGGTCGGGCAAATGTCGAGACAGGCACGGCAAGAGCCGCAATGATCGGGCTCCGCCTCGTCGACCGGCAACTCGATGGTGGTGAAGATCGCGCCCAGAAACAGCCAGGAGCCGAATTCGCGCGAAACGAGATTGGTGTGCTTGCCCTGCCAGCCGAGACCGGCGGCGGCGGCGAGCGGCTTTTCCATCAAGGGCGCCGTGTCGACGAACACTTTGATCTCGCCGCCGCCCTTCGCGGCCAGCCATTGACCGAGTCTCTTGAGCTTGCCCTTGATCAATTGGTGATAGTCGTCGCCATGCGCGTAGACGGAGATCGCGCCGCGTTCTCTGAGCTCCAGCAACGCAAGCGGATTTTCGTCCGGCCCGTAATTGAGGCCGAGCACGATCACGCTTTTGGCTTGCGGCCAAAGCGTGTTCGGATCGGCGCGGCGTTCTCGCGTCCGCGCGAGCCAGTCCATGTCGCCATGCGCGCCGGCTTCGATCCAGCTTTCGAAATGGTGGCCCGCGTCGCCGATCGAAGCGGGCTTGGTGACACCAAAGGAGTCGAATCCTTCCGCCCGCGCTTTGGCGCGCAATGCGGTCTTCAGCGTCTCGGCACTCAGAAGTCGAGATCGGCGTAACTCGGCGCCGCCGGCAGCCCCGCCACCGTCTCGGCGAGAAGCGGCCGAAAGCTTGGGCGCGACTTCACCCGCGCGTACCAGTTCTTGGCGGTCTCGTCCTCGTTCCACGGCACGTCACCCAGATAATCGACCGATGATAAATGCGCGGCGGCGGCAAGATCGGCGTAGGTGAGCTTATCGCCGGCAAGCCAATTCCGCGCCTTCATCAGCCAGCCGGTATATTTCAAATGATAGCGGATATTGGCCCGCGCCGCATGGATGGCGGCGGAGTCGGGCGAGCCGCCACCCTGGGCTTTCGGCAAGCGGCGTTTCAAAATCTTTTCGCGCACAAGCGGCTCGCTTACCTCGGCGAAGAACTTTTCATGAAACCAGATCACGAGCCGGCGCGCTTCGGCGCGGCTTTTGGGGTCAACGGGCATCAGCCGGTTCGCGGCCGCTTGTCCGCTTGTCTCGTCGATATATTCGGCGATGACCAGCGCCCCGCAGGCCGCAAAGCCACCGTCGACGAGCACGGGGGTCGCCCCCGCCGGGTTGAGTTCGAGGAATTCGGGTCGGCGCGCGAGTACATTCTCCTCGATCAAATCGGTGCCGATCCCGTATTCGCCGAGGATCAGGCGGACGAAGCGCGAGTGCGGGCAGAAGGGATGGTGAAAAAGCTGCATGGCTCGGCTACCCGCTATTGATCCGCTTCCCGCCCTCTGGAACAAGGCCCTAGTACCCCGAACCCGAAGTTCGCACACACCTTGCCGAAAGGGCGGTTGCGAACTTCGGGTTCAAAAGGGGTACTAGCAATCATAAAGTTGCTAGTGTTCCTTTGATTCCGAAGTTCGTATGAGAGTGTACCGCGAATTCTTACGAACTTCGGAATCGGAACACTAGCGGGCAAAAGCGCGATTCGCGCGCTTCATCCATAGCGGGAAATTCCATGGCCGCCGAGACTTGCACGCAAGGACTGGATACGGGATTCGTGGAACTTGGCTACGCCAAGGTCGCGGTACTGGGCGTCGTGCAAGGAATTACCGAACTTCTGCCGATATCGTCCACGGCGCATATGCGAATCGTGCCGGCACTTCTCGGCTGGCGGGATCCCGGTTCCGCGTTCTCGGCGGCGATGCAATTGGCGGCGCTCGCGGCCGTCATCAGCTACTTTTGGAGCGATGTGCGCACGATTACGCAGGGCTCGCTCTCGGCGATCGTGCGCCTCGACTTCCGCGACTGGAACTTTCGCTTCGCGCTGTGGATTGCGCTCGCCACGATCCCGATCGTCTTTTTCGGCGTGCTGCTCGCGCCCGTGCTCAACGCCTGCAATTCGCCCTTGCGCGGCCTCGTTGTGATTAGTCTCGCCTCGCTCGTGATGGCGGGGCTCCTCGCGCTCGCCGAGCGTTTCAGCAATCGGCTCCGCACGATGGATAACGTCACGCTGAAAGACGCGATGATCGTCGGCCTCGCGCAGGCGGGAGCGCTCATCCCGGGCGTGTCGCGTTCAGGGTCGACGCTGACCGCCGCACTTTTTCTCAATCTCCATCGCGAGGAGGCGGCGCGCTTTTCGTTTCTACTCGGCGTACCGGCGATCGCGCTCGCAGGACTGAAGGAGCTCTACGAGTTGCACAAGGCCGGTCTCGACCTGCACGGATGGTCGATCCTGATCGTGGGTCTCGTTATCGCTTCGATTTCCGCTTTCGTCGCGATTTGGGGATTGCTGCGGATTCTGGAGAATTTTTCCGCGTGGCCCTTCGTGATCTACCGCGCCTTTATCGGCATCGTCCTCTTGGTGGGCGTTGCCATTGGCTGGCTTTCGTAAATTCTGGCTCGCGCAAATTCAGGTCGCCGGGCGCGAGAACTGGCCCGCTTTGCGGAAGCGCCACAGATAAGCCGGGACGACGGCCTCAAGCGAAGTCGGCACGATCCCAAGTCCCTTCAGCGTGCGATTTTCGCGCTCCGCCGATTTGGAGACGACGTTGTCGCGCTCAAGAAGGAGAACCTGGTCGCGGGTAAGCGGCGGCTTCGGCAGGAACTCCAGAAAAAACGCCTGCAGCCGTGCGAGCGCGAAGGGGAGCGGCACAAGGATTCGTTCGCGGCCGATCTCGCGCAGGATGAATTCTAAAAGCTCCCGAAACGTTTTCACTTCTGGACCGCCGAGTTCGTAAGCGGTGGACGCGCGCGCCCGATTCTCGACGGCCGCGACGATAGCGGCCGCGACGTCGCCGACGAAGACCGGCTGGAAGCGCGTCTCGCCGCCGCCGATCAGCGGCAACGCCGGCAGCCATCGCGCCAGCGCGGCAAAACGATTGAAGAAGTCGTCTTCGGGGCCGAACACGATCGAAGGCCGCACGATCACGGCCTCGGGGACCGCGGACAGCGCCGCCTTCTCGCCCGCGGCCTTGGTGCGGGCATAGTGCGAAGTGGAGCGCGCATCCGCGCCGATGGCCGAAACATGCACGAGCTTTGCCCCAGCCTCGGCCGCGGCCTTGGCGACGGCGCCGGCGCCGCTTGCCTGCACCGCGTCGAAAGTTTGCTGGCCCTTCTGGTGAAGAATGCCGACGAGATTGACGATCGCCGACGCGCCTTCCGCGGCGCGCATAACCGAATCCGGATAGCGCAGATTCGCCTGCACCGCGTGGATCTGGCCGACGCGGCCCTGCGGCTGCAGGTGAAATGCAAGATCGGGCCGGCGCACGGCCACTCTGATCCGCCATCCGCGCTGGGCGAACGCCCGGACAACATGGCGGCCGATAAATCCCGAACCCCCGTAAATCGTAACGAGATGGTCGATCGGCGTTTCGGTCATGCTGAATTTAGCGTGTTGCGAGGAGGGGCTTATGCGAGCGAGCGATACTCGATGGCCAAGCTCGCGTCCAGCAAGGCCCGCATCAATTGACAAGCGGGAAGGCCGCGCACTACCTAAGCAGCACATGCCCAGGTGGCGGAATTGGTAGACGCGCTGGTTTCAGGTACCAGTGGTGAAAGCCGTGGAGGTTCGAGTCCTCTCTTGGGCACCAGTTTTTTAACCGTCAGTTTTTTAACCACCCCGTGCCACGGTCGCGCCATTCCATGAATCCGATTGATCTTCGATGACAGTCCGTCTTCACCGCGGCGACCTTTCGGACCTCTCGGCTTACGACGCCGTGGTTGCGATCGACACCGAGACCCTCGGGCTTAATCCGCACCGGGATCGCCTGTGCGTCGTCCAGCTTTCCCCGGGCGACGGCTCCGCCGACGTGGTGCAAATTCCTGCGGGGAAGGTCGCAAGCCCGAACCTCGTGCGGCTATTGTCGGATCCGAAGAAATTGAAGCTCTTTCATTTCGCCCGTTTCGATCTCGCGGTTCTTTACAAGGCCTACGGCGTCATGGCAGGTCCGGTTTATTGCACCAAGATTGCCTCGAAACTCACGCGTACCTACACCGACAAGCACGGCCTCAAGGATCTGGTGCGCGAACTTTTGGGGATCGATCTTTCCAAACAGCAGCAGAGTTCCGACTGGGGTGCCGCGAAGCTCACGGACGCGCAGCTCACCTACGCCGCCTCCGACGTTTTGCAGCTGCATGCGTTGAAGGAGCGGCTCGATCAGATGCTGGCGCGGGAAAATCGGACTGTGCTGGCGGAGGCCTGTTTCCGCTTCTTGCCGACGCGGGTCGAGCTTGACCTTGGCGGCTGGGCGGATACGGACGTATTCGCGCACTGATTTTTGCTTGTGACTTGAAGCGCTTCGCGCCATCTTTAAAAATCAGCCCGAATATCGCGGATGGTAATTCGCCGGAAAGCCGCAATTGCCAGCCAAGCCAGACCCGGATGGGCGATCGCCGATGAGCCGAAGTTCGAACGTGCATAATCTCGCTGAGGCGACCACTTTCGCCGACGACGACCTTTCGCTTCGCCGCAAAAACGCCTTCGGCACGGCAGTTCGCCACAGCCGGTGGGTGAATTTCTTGCGCAAAGCGCTGCCGATTACAGGCGGGACGGCTCTCCTTTTCATCATCCTGTGGACGTGGTTCGATCCCTTGCGATTTACCAGCGGCTTGCCGATCGAGCTTGGCCGCATTTCGATCTCGGGAACCAAGCTCAAGATGGACGCGCCCAAGCTCAAGGGCTTCAGCCGCGACGGGCGCCCCTACACGGTCACCGCGGAAGAAGCGGCGCAAGATTTGACCAAGCCGAATGTGATCGAGCTCTCCAAGATTGTCGGAGAATTCGATCTCGGCGGCCGCGGCAACATGGTGCTCAACGCGAAGTCCGGAATTTATGACGGCAAAGCGGAGCAGATGAAACTTTTCGACGGCATCGATTTTCATTCGACCGAAGGTCATAGCGGTCAATTGAGCGATGCTTTTATCGAGCCGCGCAAGGGCCATCTCGTAACGGAGAACCCCGTCGACCTCTTTTTCAACGAGGGAAGCTTGCGCGGAAATCGAATGGAAGTTTTCGAGCAGGGCAAGCTTATCGTCTTCGAGGGCGGCGTTACGATGGTTCTGCGGATGAAGGAATCCTTGGCCAAGTCGCCGGGCGCGGAAGCAACGCAATGACCCGGCTCTCAACCGCGCTTTCGAAATCGCTCTTGGCCGGCATGTTTTTCTTCGCCGGCTTGCTCACGGCCGGCGCGCAAAATAATCCAGCGCCAGAGCAAGGCTCGACCATGCCGAACGCCTTGCAGGGTTTCGCGCGCAACCGCAACGAGCCGATCAAGATCGACGCCAATCGGTTAGAAGTTCACGACAAGGACAAGCTCGCGGTGTTTAGCGGCAACGTCTACGTTCAGCAGGGCGACACCAATATGCGCTGCCCAGAGCTGAAGGTCTTTTACGAAGGCGAGGTAAAGGGGGCGCCGAAGAATTCGAACGCTACTCCCACTCCCGCTCCCACCCCCGCCTCCGGCGAAACCAAATCGCCGGCCGTACCTGCCGCCAAAGCATCGGCGACCGAAAACAACGTGCAGCAACGCATCAAGCGCCTCGAGGCGCTGGGCGGCGTCATCGTGATGAGCAAAGACCAGAAAGCCACCGGCGACCGCGCGGATTTCGACATAAAGTCGAACACCGTCACGCTGCTTGGAAACGTCGTGGTGACGCAAGGCCCGAATGTGATGAAGGGCGACAAGTTGATCGTGGATCTCTCCACCAGCCGCGCACGCATGGAGGCTGGGACCAAAACAAGTCCCGGCAGGGTGCAGGGCCTATTCGTGCCGAGCACCATGAAGGAAAAGGATGCCGAGGCCAAAAAGGGCAAATCGCCGAAGAGCCCGCCTCAGCCAACGCCGTCGCAATAGGCGCTTTCGGTCCCGGCGTAACCAACAATTCATCCCATCATTGCCATAGGTATATGGAAGGACTATCTGGCGCTCGGTCCGTGGGCGCCGATTGGGAGAAGGCGTGCTGAAAGTCCTTTCTTGGTTCCGCTCCAAACCGGCGCTCGGCGCCGAGGCCGCGCCGCTCGCGGACTCGTGGCGGCTCGATAAAGGCGTTCCTCCGCCGCGTCAGCGCAGCGCGCCACCTCCTCAGCGAAACGCGCCACCACCCGAGTCCAGAGCGAAACCCGACTCCCGCTCGGTGCAGGAGATCCGCCGCATTCTCGAGCGGAGCAATGTCGTCGAACCCACTCTCGCGCCCGCGCCTGCACCCGCCACCACCCGGCCGCGGCCGAGAGTGACCACGCGCCGCTCCGTCAACAGAGCGGGCGTGCTTGCCGCGAGCAATTTGGAAAAGAGTTACGGCGGCCGCAAGGTCGTGAACGATGTGAGTGTGAATGTAGTGCGCGGCGAGGCCGTCGGATTGCTCGGGCCCAACGGTGCCGGCAAGACCACGGTGTTTTACATGGTCATCGGGCTTGTGAGCGCGGATGCCGGTCTCATCAATCTCGACGGCCATGATGTCACGAAGCTGCCGATGTATCGGCGCGCGCGTCTCGGCATCGGCTACCTTCCGCAAGAAGCCTCGATCTTTCGAGGGCTTAGCGTCGAGGACAATATCGGCGCGGTGCTCGAAATCGTCGAGCCTGACCGCGAGCGCCGGCGCGAGCAGCTCGAGTCACTACTTGATGAATTCAATCTGGTTCGCGTGCGTCGCAGCCCCGCGATCGCACTCTCGGGCGGCGAGCGGCGGCGCGTGGAAATCGCGCGCGCGCTCGCGACGCGTCCGTCCTTCATGCTGCTCGACGAGCCCTTTGCCGGCATCGACCCGATCGCGGTCGGCGACATTCAAGAGCTGGTGCGGCATTTGAAAGAGCGTGGAATCGGCGTACTCATTACGGATCACAATGTGCGCGAAACGCTGGGTCTCGTGGACCGCGCCTATATCGTCCATTCGGGGACAATTCTGATGGAAGGTGGCCCCGACGAGATCGTCGAAAGCCGCGAAGTCCGCCGGCTTTATTTAGGGGAAGATTTCCGGCTGTGATCCGGCTAAATTTCAGCCGATTGGGTCGCTGGGCGGATACCGAGCCCGAGAAACACGGCAAAAGCTGATGGCGCTATCGCAAAAACTCGAGCTTCGACAGAGCCAGGCGCTCGTCATGACGCCGCAGCTCATGCAGGCGATCAAGCTCCTGCAGCTCTCGAACCTCGATCTTGCCGCCTACGTCGAAGCCGAGCTCGAGCAGAACCCGCTCCTGGAACGCATCGATGATCCCGAGAAAACGCGCGCTGGCGAAGAGGTTGTCGCAAGCGCTGAACCCTTGGAGGCAGGACAAAGTTCGGCGGGAAGCGCCGAAGGGCAGTCGACCGAGCCCTTAGACGCCGATCAGGCCGAGCGCGGAAACCAGCTTGATGCGAGCTTCGACGATGGAGCCCCCGAGGAGGGGGCCGAGGCGCTTCCTGCACCGCGCGTGGAAGGCCCCGGTTACTCGGAATGGGCCGGCGTCGGCGCGGGCGGGCGGGACGACAACGACTACAACTTAGAGGCCTTCGTTTCGGCCGAAGTCACCCTCGCCGATCATCTCTCACGTCAGATGGTGCTCACGATCACCGAGCCCGTACAGCGCATCATCGGCCAACACTTGATCGATCTTGTCGATGAAGCGGGATATCTGCGCGGCGATCTTCCGGGAGTCGCGGAAAAATTAGGCGCTCCGCTTACGGACATCGAGGCCGTGCTTTCGATTCTGCAAACCTTCGATCCTCCCGGCGTGTGTGCCCGCGATTTGGCCGAGTGCCTCACGATCCAGCTCAAGGAGCGCGATCGTTACGATCCGGCGATGGCGGCGCTGGTGGCTAATCTCGACCTATTGGCAAAACGCGATTTCGGCGTTTTGAAGCGCGTGACCGCGGTCGACGAAGAAGATTTGACCGACATGATCGCCGAGGTTCGCCGCCTCAATCCCAAGCCCGGCCTCGCCTTCGGCGGCGGGGTGGTGCAGCCGATCGTTCCCGACGTATTCGTGCGGCCCGCGCCCGACGGTTCCTGGAATGTCGAGCTCAATGCCGACACACTTCCGCGCGTGCTTGTCAACCAGAGCTATTATGCGAGCGTGTCGAAGACGGCAAAGAACGAAAAGGAAAAGAATTTCCTCGCCGAGTGTTTTCAAACGGCGACGTGGCTGACGCGGTCGCTCGATCAACGCGCCCGCACGATCTTGAAGGTTTCGATCGAGATCGTGCGCCAGCAAGACGGGTTTTTGGCGCACGGTGTGCAACATTTGCGGCCGTTGAATCTGCGCATCGTCGCCGACGCCATCGGCATGCACGAGTCAACCGTNNGCCGACGCCATCGGCATGCACGAATCGACCGTGTCGCGCGTGACGGCGAATAAGTACATGGCGACGCCGCGCGGAATTTTCGAACTGAAGTATTTCTTTTCTTCTTCCATCGCCTCCGCCGACGGCGGTGAAGCGCATTCGGCCGAGGCGGTTCGTCACCGAATTAAGCAAATGATCGATGCCGAAAGCTCCGCTGACGTTCTGTCCGACGACACGATCGTTCAGCGCCTGAAGGATGCCGGCATCGATATCGCGAGACGCACCATCGCGAAATATCGCGAAGCCATGAAAATTCCGTCTTCGGTGCAGCGCCGCCGCGAAAAGCAATCGTCAAAACTCGCGGACTGATTCGCTCTCGGCTTTCCTGCATGAGGCCCATTGACCCCCCGGGGGTCGGTCCCTATGGTCCCGCGCCTTCGATGAACCGATAGCGCGGTGCGGGGGCTCCAGCACCCTATACGGATTAGAAGACATGCCGCTCAGCGACCTTCTCGCGCCCAATGCGATCTTCCCGTTGTTGAAGGTCAGCAACAAGAAGCAGATGCTGCAAGAGCTTTCGGCCGAGGCGGCGAAGTCCACCGGCTCGGACGAGCGGAAGATTTTCGAGATCTTGCTGCAGCGGGAGCGTCTCGGCTCGACCGGAATCGGCCACGGCGTGGCGATCCCGCACGGCAAGCTCCCGAAGATCGAGCGGATTTACGGCCTGTTCGCGCGCCTCGAAAAACCGATCGATTTCGAGGCACTCGACGGCGAGCCGGTCGATCTCGTGTTTCTTCTGCTCGCGCCGGAGACGGCGGGCGCCGATCATCTCAAGGCTTTGGCCTTGATCGCGCGGCTATTGCGCGATCCGAACATCGCGAAGAAGCTCAGAAATTCCCGCGATGCAAATTCGCTCTATGCGGTTCTCACCATGCCGCCCGCGACGAACGCCGCTTGAGACGGGCTTTCGCCCGTCTCCCCTCGAATTTTCTCAGTGCACGCTGACCGTATCGAGCGCTTGCTCGCGCGCGCTTGCAATCGCGGCTTCGCGGCTGTCGGTGAGCATGATCGGCATTCCGTCCGCGGCGTGAAGCGCGAAAAATTGCATTCCGGGCGCGAGTTGCGGCGCCTGGGGAAATAGCGTCTTCACGTCTTCGGAGCGAACCGGCCTCACGTAGGCGATCTCGCCGCCGCCGAGCACGGCGAACGCTTCCGGCGTGAGCTTCACTGCGATCTCGTGTTTGTTCTCGGTCATGATCTTGTCCTCTGCTCCGCGCTTGAAATTCAGCCGCCCGTGGTGATGTCGACACGCCGTACCGCCCGTACTATTTCGGGCCGTTCGAGATCGAGGGAAAGCAATCCGTCCCGCAACTCTGCTGCCGCCACCTGCATACCGTCGGCCAACAAAAACGTGCGTTGGAACTGCCGCGCGGCGATGCCGCGATGGATAAATACCCGACCCTGATCGACTTCGTTTTGCCGGCCGCGAATCTTTAGTTCGTTCTCCTCGACGGTGATTTCAAGCTCAGCGCGGGAAAAACCTGCAACCGCAAGGGTAATTCGCAGCCGCTCCGGATGATCGCCGTCACGCGCCACGCGTTCGATGTTGTAGGGCGGGTAGCCGTCGGCTGCTTTCGCAACCCGGTCGAGCGCCCGTTCGATTTCCTCGAAACCGAGAAGAAACGGGCTCGAAAGCGAAGGAATCTTGGACATGCAAAGCCCTCTTTCGAAGCGACTTTGCGGGGCCCGCCTGTGGCGCCCCGGATGAGGAGGAGCCCCTCTTCAAGAGCTTATATGGGAATGCGGATCGCTTGCGACAAGAGAGGCCAATTCGCGCCGAGGTAGGTTCTCGGCGGCTATCGGAAGCGGCGCGGAAGAAGATTTGGTGGAGCCAGGGGGAGTCGAACCCCCGACCTCTTGAATGCCATTCAAGCGCTCTCCCAACTGAGCTATGGCCCCACTGAAACCGCTATTGTCCGCGAGCGGCTTAAACAGAATTCTCGATCGGTGTTAATTTTCCTCTTCTTTTTCCTCGATGGTTTCGCCGATCAAGTCCGAGACATCGCCCGACTCTTCCTCGTCTTGTTCGAGGAAGGTCGTGTCGTCTTCCGCGCCGCCGGCGATCACCTCTTCCTCTTCCTCGCCTTCAAGATCGGCCGGAGTTGCTTTGGCGGCTCCCGCCTTGCTTTCAGCCTCGGCCGCTTCTTCGAGCGAGATTACTTCCGCGCCGGCGGGCGCCACAGGCTCGGGTTCATCGGGTACGACAATTGCTGCTACCGGCGCCGCCTTCACGGCGGTCGCGCGCGTGGGTACCGCGATGATCTCGTAGACCGTGCCGCATTTTGGGCAGAGGATCGGATCACGAGCGAGATCGTAGAATTTCGTTCCGCAGTTTCCACAGATGCGCTTGATACCTAGCTCGGGCTTAGCCACGGCCATCGCTCCCTGTGCTGGTTGAAAAAAGGGGCCTCCATTGGACCGCGCCCTCTAGTCTGTCAAGGTCGAAAACCGGCTTTCGCCGCCGTGACGAGGACGCGGAACGCGTGCTAGAGCCATTGCATCGAAGGCGAAAGCCGATGCCGGTCGCCTCCATGAAGCCCTCCGTGACGGATAAGAGCCAAATTAGCGCGCATATCGTCGCCCATCGCTCGGCCTCCATCAAAGGCCGGGCGCGCGTGCCGGGGGACAAATCTATTTCGCACCGGGCGCTCTTGATCGGCTTGCTGACCGTCGGCGAGACCTCGATTGAAGGTATCCTGGAAGGCGAAGACGTGCTGGCGACCGCGCGCGCTTGCAAGCAATTCGGCGCTGCAATCGCACGCAACAGTCCGGGTTCATGGCGTGTTTCCGGCGTCGGCATCGGTTCTCTACTCGAGCCCACCAGCGCCCTCGATTTCGGCAATTCCGGTACCGGCGTCCGGCTTGCCATGGGCGTGGCCGCGGGTCATCCGATCGAAGTCGTCTTCGATGGCGACGCGAGCCTGCGCCGCCGTCCGATGCGGCGCGTACTCGAACCCATCATGCGCATGGGCGCGGAAGTTCTCGAACAGATCGACGGCGCGAGGCTGCCGGTGCGCTTGAAGGGCGCCCGCGATCCGATCCCGATTCAATACGAGACCCCGGTCCCGTCGGCGCAAGTAAAATCCGCGGTGCTTTTTTGCGCTCTCGCCGCACCCGGCGAAACGATCGTGATCGAGCGCGAAGCGACGCGCGATCATACCGAGCGCATGCTGCGCGCTTTCGGCGCCACGATTGGCATCGAGCGCTACAGTGAGCACGGTCGGCGAATCGTGTTGCAAGGGCGGCCTGAGCTAGCGCCGCAAAAACTCCGCGTTCCCGCCGATCCATCGTCGGCGGCCTTCCCGCTCGTCGCGGCACTCGTGGTTCCGGACTCCGATCTCGTCCTTGAAGGCATGCTCGCCAATCCCTTGCGCACCGGTCTCGTTGAAACGCTGAAGGAAATGGGAGCCTCGATCGAGGAATTGGACCGCCGCGAGGAAAACGGCGAGCCCATCGTCGATCTCCGCATGCGCCATTCGTCCTTGCGAGGGGTCGAAGTGCCGGCTTCGCGCGCGCCCTCGATGATCGACGAATATCCGGTGCTCGCGGTCGCGGCCTCCTTCGCGGCGGGAACGACGATTATGCGGGGGCTTTCGGAGTTGCGGGTGAAGGAATCCGACCGCCTCGCGGCGGTCGCCGCGGGGCTTGCGGCGAATGGCGTCGCCTATGAAATCGCCGGCGACAATCTCATCGTCCATGGCAACGGCCGCGTCGCCGGCGGTGGCGAGGTCGAGACGCATATGGACCACCGCATCGCCATGAGCTTTCTCGTCATGGGCCTTGCGAGCGAAAAACCGGTCATGATTGACGACGCGTCCTTTGTCGCGACGAGCTTTCCGGATTTCACCGGCCTCATGCGGAAGCTCGGCGCCGATTTTCGTTGACCCATGATCATCACCATCGATGGACCCGCCGCTTCCGGAAAAGGCACGATCGCGCGGCGCGTGGCTGGGCACTACAAGCTTCCGCACCTCGATACCGGGCTATTGTATCGCGGTGTCGCGGTCCGGCTTCTCGATCGAGGACACGCGCTCGATGACGTGAAGGCCGCGATTGCCGCCGCGCGCGAGTTCGATATTGCTTCGCTCGATGCCGAGCGCCTGCGCGAGCGATCGATCGGCGAAGCCGCGTCCCGCGTGGCGGTGTTTCCGGAGGTGCGCGCCGCCCTGCTGACGCTGCAAAAAGATTTCGCCCATCGGCCCGAAGGGGCAGTCCTCGATGGGCGCGATACCGGCACGGTGATCGCGCCCGAGGCCGACGTTAAGATTTTTGTCACCGCCTCGGCCGAAATGCGCGCCGAGCGGCGATTTCGCGAACTCACGGCCAAAGGAGAGAAAATGACCTTGGAGGCGGTGCTGGCCGCCATTCGCGAGCGCGATCGGCGCGATTCCGAGCGGGCAATCGCTCCCCTAAAGGCCGCGCCCGATGCGGTCTTGCTCGATACCACCGACTTGGATATAGAAGCCGCATTCCGGGCCGCGCTTTCGATCGTGGAGGTTGCCCGGGCGGGCCGAGGTCGGGGTTAATCCGCCCTCGTCGAGTTGGAGGCAAGCCCGCCCCGCGCCGTCTGCTTGTTGCGGTTTCCGAACGAACCATCGTTTCAATGCACGCGGCCTCGCCGCGACGCGACTCATCATCCAGCGGCCGCTGGGGCCTGGGGCCCCGCGCTCATGGGTTTGAAGCGCGCCCATCATCAAACTCGAAACACTGAACCAGGAGAACCAATGCCCGCTACCGCCACTCAACCGACCCGCGAAGACTTCGCAGCAATGCTCGAGGAATCCTTCGGCCGCAAAGACCTGCAGGAAGGTTCGGTCGTCAAAGGAATCGTGGTCGCGATCGAGAAGGACATTGCCGTCATCGACATCGGACTGAAGACCGAAGGCCGCGTGCCGGTAAAGGAATTCGGCGGCCCGGGCCGCGATGCCGCGCTGAAGGTCGGCGACGAAGTCGAGGTCTATCTCGAGCGGGTCGAGAACGCGTTGGGTGAAGCGGTTCTTTCGCGCGACAAGGCGCGCCGCGAGGAAAGCTGGGTCAAGTTAGAGAAGGCTTTCACGGCGAACGAAAAAGTCACCGGCATGATTTTCAACCAGGTCAAGGGCGGCTACACCGTCGACCTCGATGGTGCCGTCGCCTTCTTGCCGCGAAGCCAGGTGGATATCCGGCCGATCCGCGATCTCGGGCCGCTGATGCGCTCGCCGCAGCAATTTCAGATCCTCAAGATGGATCGCCGCCGCGGCAACATTGTCGTCTCGCGCCGCACGGTGCTCGAGGAGACGCGCGCCGGCCAGCGCCAGGAATTGGTCTCGAGCCTGGAGGAAGGTCAGGTCATCGACGGCGTGGTCAAGAACATCACCGACTACGGCGCCTTCGTCGACCTCGGCGGCATCGACGGCCTCTTGCACGTCACCGACATCGCCTGGCGGCGGGTCAATCATCCGACCGACGTGCTTACGATCGGCCAGAGCGTGAAGGTCAAGATCATCAAGATCAATCACGAGACGCATCGCATATCGCTCGGCATGAAGCAATTGCAGGGCGATCCGTGGGAAGGCATCGAAGGGAAATATCCCGTCGGCACGAAAGTGAAGGGCCGCGTCACCAATATCACCGACTACGGCGCCTTCGTGGAATTGGAACCCGGCATCGAGGGCCTCGTTCACGTCTCCGAAATGTCTTGGACCAAGAAGAACGTCCACCCCGGCAAAATCGTCGCGACCTCTCAAGAAGTCGAGGTATCGGTGCTCGAAGTCGATCCGGTCAAGCGCCGGATCTCGCTCGGCCTGAAGCAGACGCTACCTAATCCTTGGGAAGCGTTCGCCGAGAAGCATCCGGTGGGTTCCGCCATTGAGGGTGAGGTCAAGAACAAGACCGAATTCGGCCTCTTCCTCGGCCTCGACGGCGAGGTCGACGGCATGGTCCATCTCTCCGACCTCGATTGGAATCGGCCCGGCGAGCAGGTCATCGAGGAATACAAGAAGGGCGATATGGTCAAAGCCGCCGTGCTCGACGTCGACGTCGAGAAAGAGCGGATCTCGCTCGGCATCAAGCAGCTCTCGGGCGACCCGCATGCGCAGGCGGGCGATCTCAAGAAGGGATCGGTCGTCACCTGCGAAATCACGGACGTCAAAGAGACCGGCCTTGAGGCCAAAATCGTCGGCACCGACCTCACCACGTTCATCAAGCGCTCGGAACTCGCGCGCGATCGCTCCGAACAACGCACCGATCGATTTGCCCGCGGCGAGAAGGTCGATGGGCGCGTGACCATGGTCGATCGCAAGAGCGGCAAGGTCACCGTTTCGATCAAGGCGCTTGAAATCGCCGAGGAGAAGGAAGCCGTCGCCCAGTACGGATCGTCCGACTCGGGCGCGACGCTCGGAGACATTCTCGGTAAGGTGCTGAGCCGCGGTACGGAAAAGAAAGAGTAAATCCGGACGGCGAGATACGAATGGAATTGCAGCGATAGCCGGTGGCCGGCATCGGGTGTTGCTGCCCATCTTGCCTTGATGGTGCCACGGCGGCGGGTCTACTCTCCCGCCGTCGCGGCAAAAGGCGGTGCTGCAAAATTTGAAGCTGACAAAGAGGCTGACAAACATGTCTTCGGATGTTGACGCCATCGTCGATCGTCGCCGTCTTCGACGAAAACTCACCCTGTGGCGCGTTCTTGCGATCCTGGCTCTGGTCGCCGGGATCGGTGGAATCGTCGCGGTCGCCGGCGGTACGAAATTTGTTTCGCAATCCAGTCCGCATGTCGCACGCATCACGGTCGGTGGTCTCATCCGTAACGATCGCGAACGTCTCGAGATGCTCGACGACATTGCGAAATCCGGCGCGAAGGCGGTCATCATTTCCATTGACAGCCCGGGCGGCACCGTTGCGGGGTCGGAAGCGCTTTATGACGGCATTCGCCGTCTCGCCGAAAAGAAACCCGTGGTCGCCGTGGTCGAAGGCCTCGGCGCTTCCGGCGCGTACATCGTCGCGATTGCGGCCGACCGCATCTTCGCGCCGCGCAATGCCATCATCGGCTCGATCGGCGTGATCTTTCAGTTTCCGAACGTGTCCGAGCTTTTGAAGCATGTCGGCGTCGCGGTCGAGGAAATCAAATCGTCGCCGCTGAAGGCCGCGCCCAACGGCTACGAGCCGACGAGCCCCGAGGCCAAGGCCGCGATCCGCGATCTCGTCGACGACAGCTACGGATGGTTCAAGGGACTGGTGCAGGAGCGCCGTGCGCTCGACGATGCAAAACTGAACATCGCCGCCGACGGCCGTGTCTTTACCGCCCATCAGGCTCTGCCGCTCAATCTTATCGACGAGATTGGCGACGAGCGCGCCGCGCGGGCTTGGCTTGCGAAGAACAAGGGCGTCGACGCCGACCTTCCCATTCGCGACTGGAAGGGCAAGAGCGTCGGTTCCGAATTCCGCTGGCTGAGCGTCCCGGCGTGGCTCGCGGACAAGCTCGGCTTCGCGTCGGTCGCGTCCCTGCTTTCGAATGACGCGTTTGCGAACGCGGCGGCCCGCGCCCAACTTGACGGCCTATTGGCGCTCTGGCAGCCTCCTTTGAACTGACTGAACTCTTCCAAGCCATTTTGATCGCTTGGGTTTTCGCTCGGAGGCGGCGGGCCAATGATCAAGTCGGAGCTCGTTCAAAAAGTCGCCGAGGCGAACCCGCATCTTTATCAACGCGACGTTGAGAACATCGTCGAAGCGATCCTCGATGAGGTTACCTTCGCGCTTGCGCGCGGGGATCGCGTCGAGCTTCGCGGCTTCGGCGCTTTTTCCGTGAAGTCCCGGCCGGCCCGCATCGGACGCAATCCGCGCACCGGCGCGCAAGTGAAGGTGTCGGAAAAGGTCGTGCCCTACTTCAAGACCGGGAAGGAAATGCGCGACCGGCTAAACCGGCCGCGGCGCTAAGTACCCCTTCGATCATGCAAGTTCAGGGGTCTTGATCCGTGCGCAGACTCCTCAATTGGTTTGTCTTTCTTCCGCTGGGCATCGTGATCGTCCTGTTCGCGGTCGCGAACCGGACGTCCGTTATCGTATCGTTCGATCCGTTCGCGGGCGAAATGTCGCCGCTCACATTCTCGGTACCCCTTTTCATCGTCGCCTTTGCCGGATTGATATTCGGCATCATCATCGGCGGACTGATATCGCTCGCAAAACAATGGCGTCTTTGGCGCACGGCCCGCGCGGCACAAGACGAACTCGCCCGCGTGAAAGCGGAAATTGAATCCATGCGTAAGGCCGAGGAGAGCGCCAAGCCCGAATTCCCGTCCTTGCCTTTTTCCGGCTGAGCATCATCCGGTGCGTCTCATTTCGGCGGCCGAGATTACGGCGGCCCTGAAATTCCCCGCCCTCATCGACGCCATCGCCGATGCCTTCCGTGCCGAAATCACCGCGCCCTTGCGCCACCACCATGCGATGGCGCGGGCAGGCGGCGAGGCAACCCTCCTGTTGATGCCGGCTTGGACGGCGGAGGCCGCGTCAAGCTTTATCGGCACGAAAGTCGTGAGCGTTTTTCCGGGCAATGCCGCGCGCGGAGAGGCGAGTGTCACCGGAACGTATCTCCTGATGAAAGGCGACGCCGGCGAGCCGCTAGCGGCGATCGACGGACGGGTATTCACGCTTTGGCGCACGGCCGCGGCTTCGGGGCTCGCGGCAAGGTTTCTCGCGCGCGAAGACGCGGCGCACCTCCTCATGATCGGGGCGGGGGCGCTCGCGCCCTATCTCATCCGTGCGCACGCTTCGGTCAGGCCGATCCGGAAAATCGCGGTTTGGAATCGGACGCGTAAGCGCGCCGAGACGCTTGCCGCTGAGTTGTCATTGGAGGGCTTTGACACGCGCGCGGCGGACGATCTCGAAACGGAAATTCGCGCCGCCGACATCGTCTCCTGCGCAACTTTGTCTCCGGCTCCGCTCGTTCATGGAAATTGGCTGCAAGCGGGCACCCATCTCGATCTTGTCGGCGGCTTCAAACCGACGATGCGTGAGGCCGACGACAAAACGCTTCGCTGCGCGCGCATCTACGTCGATACCCGCGCCGGCGCCCTGACGGAAGCCGGCGATATCGTCGACCCGCTTCGCCGCGGCGTAATCCGCGAGCGCGATATCCGGGGCGATCTGTTCGATCTTTGCCGAGGCCACGTGAAGGGGCGCGAGAGCGCGAGCGAAATCACGCTGTTCAAATCGGTCGGCACGGCGATCGAAGACTTGGCCACGGCGATGTTAATTTGGAGCCGTCTCAACACTGCGTGAGGCCAGTGGACAGGATGGCGATCCCATGTCATCGAACGGGCCATGATCGAGGTCAAAATCTGCGGAATCAATGACTTGGCGGCCATGGACGCGGCCCTCGAAGCCGGCGCCGATCTCGTCGGCCTCGTGTTTTTTCCGCCAAGCCCACGCGCAATAACGGCGGTATCTGCGGCGAAACTCGTAGCGCGTGCACGCGGCCGCGCGCTCGTCACCGCCCTCGTCGTCGATGCGGATGACAAGCTGCTTGCGGAAATCGTCGAGCACGCCAAGCCCGATCTTTTGCAGCTTCATGGCGCGGAAAGCGCGGAGCGCGTTAGCGCAATTCGAACTCGTTTCGGGCGCCCGGTGATGAAAGCGATTGCGGTCGCGGAAGCGGCTGACTTACGCATCATTTCCGATTACGAGGCAGTCGCCGACCGCATCCTGTTCGACGCAAGACCCCCGAAGGACGCATCTCGTCCGGGCGGCCACGGCCGCGCCTTCGACTGGACGCTTCTTGCAGGCCTTGCGCGCAAAAAACCAATGATGCTTTCCGGCGGACTCACGCCTGAAAATGTCGCCGAGGCGGTCCGCGTCGTCTGCCCCGATGCCGTGGATGTTTCTTCCGGCGTGGAGCGTGCGCCCGGCAAAAAGGATCCGGACAAGATCCGGAATTTCGTAAAAAACGCCCGCGCCGCCGCGGCCACGCTGGGATCGCAAAAACGCGAGACCGTATCGTGACCGCGCGCCCGAACAGCTTGCGGCTCGGCCCCGACGCCCACGGCCATTTCGGCATCTATGGCGGCCGCTTCGTCGCCGAGACCCTGATGCCGCTCGTGCTCGAACTCGAGCGCGCTTACGCCGAGGCGAGAAATGACCCCGCCTTCAAGGCCGAAATGGAATCCTACCAGAAGCATTACGTCGGCCGTCCGAGCCCGCTTTATTTCGCGAAACGCCTCACCGATCATTTGCAGGGCGCCAAGATCTATCTCAAGCGCGAGGAGCTCAATCACACGGGCTCCCACAAGCTCAACAACGTGCTTGGGCAAATCATGCTCGCGCGCCGCATGGGCAAGAAGCGGATCATCGCCGAAACCGGCGCCGGCATGCACGGCGTCGCCACCGCGACGATGTGCGCGAATTTCGGGCTCGACTGCGTGGTCTATATGGGCGCCGTCGACGTCGAGCGGCAGAAGGCGAACGTCTTTCGCATGAAATTGCTCGGCGCCGAAGTGCGGCCGGTCAACTCCGGCTCGAAGACATTGAAGGATGCGATGAACGAGGCGCTACGCGACTGGGTCACCAACGTCGACAACACCTTCTATTGCATCGGCACGGTCGCAGGCCCGCATCCCTATCCCGCGATGGTGCGGGACTTCCAGTCGGTGATCGGCAAGGAAACACGCGAGCAAATGAATGCCGCCGAAGGGCGGCTTCCCGATTCGCTCGTCGCCTGCATCGGCGGCGGTTCGAACGCGATGGGCCTCTTTCATCCCTTCCTCGACGAGCCCTCGATCGAAATGTACGGCGTCGAGGCGGCGGGTCACGGGCTTTCAAGCGGCCTGCATGCGGCCTCGATCGCCGGCGGCAGGCCCGGCGTCTTGCACGGCAACCGCACCTATCTTCTCATGGACGACGACGGCCAGATCAAGGACGCCCATTCGATCTCGGCGGGTCTCGATTATCCCGGCATCGGCCCCGAGCATTCCTGGCTCCACGACATGAAGCGTGTGCAGTTTCTGTCGGCGACCGACGACGAGGCGCTGAAGGCGTTTCAGTTGCTGAGCACGCTTGAAGGAATCATTCCGGCGCTCGAGCCCGCGCACGCGATCGCCAAGGTGGTCGATCTCGCGCCGAAAAAGCCGAAGGATCATCTGATGGTGATCAATCTATCCGGCCGCGGCGACAAGGACGTCTATACGGTCGCGGAGCATCTCGGGGGCAAGCTGTGAGCGCGCGCATCGATGCACGCTTCAAGGCGCTCGCGGGCGAAGGCCGCGCGGGGCTGGTGACGTTCATCACCTCCGGCGATCCGGATTACGAGACTTCGCTCGCGCTTCTGAAGGCACTCCCCAAGGCCGGCGCCGATTTGATCGAGTTGGGTGTTCCCTTCACCGATCCGATGGCGGACGGTCCGGCCATTCAGGCGTCTTCGCAACGCGCGTTGAAGGGCGGCCAAACTTTGAAAAAGACGCTTGCCATGGTCCGCGCCTTTCGCGCGGGCGATAACGCAACGCCGATCGTGCTGATGGGCTACTACAATCCGATCTACATTTATGGCGTCGAGCGCTTCCTGAAAGATGCGAACGCCGCCGGCGTCGATGGGCTGATCGTCGTCGATCTGCCGCCGGAAGAAGACGAAGAATTGTGCCTGCCCGCGCTCAAGGCGGGGATTGCCTTCATTCGGTTGGCTACGCCGACGACCGACGATCATAGGCTGCCGGCCGTGCTCGCGAACACGTCGGGCTTCGTCTACTACGTCTCGGTCACCGGAATTACCGGCAGTGCAATTCCGGATACCAGCCGTGTGATCGCGGCGGTGACGCGCATCAAGCGCCACACCAAGCTGCCCGTCGCCGTTGGCTTCGGCGTGAAATCGGCGAGCGACGCCCGTGCGATTGCCACCGCCTCCGACGCGGTCGTGGTCGGCTCGGCGCTCGTGGAAGCGGTGCGCCAAACTCTTGACAAGGACGGCCGGACGAGCGCGAAAACCGTGAAAGCCGTGACCGATCTTGTGGCTTCGCTTGCCGAAGGCGTGCGTTCGGCGCGGCGCGTGGCGGCGGAGTGATCGTCTTTTGACGGGCTTTCGGCCGCGGACGAGAGTGATTAGATAGGGATAGCTTCAGAACACGGTCATGAACTGGATCTCGAACGTCGTCCGCCCGAAGATTCGCTCGTTCCTACAACGCCGGGACGTGCCGGAAAATCTTTGGGTCAAATGCCCGGAGACCGGCCAGCTCGTCTTTCACAAGGACGTGGAAGCGAACCAGTGGGTCATTCCCAATTCGAACTATCACATGCGCATGGGCGCCGCGGCGCGGCTGAAGTCGGTTTTCGACGGCGAAACCTGGCTCGACATCGCGCTCCCTGAAGTCGCGACCGATCCGCTCAAGTTCCGTGACGAGCGGCGTTATCAGGATCGCTTGAAGGATGCGCGCGCGAAAACCGGCTTGAAGGACGCGATCAAGCTTGGCTACGGAAAACTCGAGGGCTTGCCAGTCGTCATCGGCGTGCAGGATTTCGATTTCATGGGCGGCTCGCTCGGCATGGCGGCGGGCGAAGCGGTGATCCGGGGCATGGAGACCGCGATCGAAAAACACACTCCGTTCATCCTGTTCGCGGCCTCGGGCGGTGCGCGCATGCAGGAAGGAATCCTTTCACTGATGCAGTTGCCGCGGACGACCGTCGGGGTGCAGCGCTTGCGCGACGTGAAGAAGCCCTACATCGTGGTGCTGACGAATCCCACCACCGGCGGCGTCACCGCCTCCTACGCGATGCTCGGCGATGTGCACATTGCCGAGCCCGGCGCGCTGATCGGCTTCGCGGGCCCCCGCGTGATCGAGCAAACGATCCGCGAAAAGCTGCCCGAGGGCTTCCAGCGCGCGGAATATCTGCGGGACCACGGCATGGTCGACATGGTGGTGCATCGTCATCATCTGCGGCCGACGCTTGCCCGCATTTGCCGGCTGCTCACCAAATCTCCGGGCATCGACCGGCAGCTACCCGCGCTTGCCGGTGCGGTGTGAGCAGGGCTGCCGCGCGCGCTGATTTGTCCGCCGGCGCGTTACTCGAACGGCTCGCAAGGCTACATCCCAAAAAGATCGATCTTTCGCTCGGCCGCGTTCATCGCCTGCTCGCGCGGCTCGGCCATCCTGAGCGCAAATTGCCGCCCACGATTCATGTCGCGGGCACCAACGGCAAAGGCTCGACCATCGCGATCCTGCGCGCGGTCCTGGAAGCGGCGGGCTTCCGCGTCCACGCCTATACGTCTCCGAGCCTCGTTCGCTTTCACGAACGAATTCGCGTGGGCAAGGTCGGCGGCGGCGTCTTGGTCGACGATGCGACGCTTACCGGTGCACTGGCTGAGTGCGAGCGCGTGAACGGGAACGATCCGATTACGTTTTTCGAGATCACGACCGCGGTCGCGCTGTCGATTTTCGCAGGCTGCCCCGCCGATTTTCTGCTGTTGGAGACCGGCCTCGGCGGCAGGTTGGACGCAACCAACGTAGTCGAGCGGCCGCTCGCCACCGTGATCACGCCGATCTCGATCGATCACACCGAACACCTCGGCCCGACGCTTGCCGACATCGCGGGCGAGAAGGCGGGTATCTTGAAACAGGGCGTTCCCACCATCGTCGCGCATCAAGAGCCGGCGGCGCTTGCAGTGATTGAGCGGGCCGCGGCAAAGCTCGCGAGCGAGCTTTCGGTCTGCGGCGAGCAGTGGACCGCGCATGAAGAGCAAAGCCGGCTCATCTACTCGGATGAGACGAGCCTTCTCGATTTGCCGCGTCCGCGCCTGTTTGGCCGCCATCAAATCGAAAATGCCGGGATTGCGGTCGCGACCTTGCGCACGATCAAGACGCCCGAAATAACCACGCAGGCTTATGAGCGGGGAATGCGCGAGGTCGAATGGCCCGCGCGCATGCAGCGTCTTTCTTCCGGCCGGTTGATCGGCCGCTTGCCCATGGGGTCCGAGCTTTGGCTCGATGGCGGTCACAATGTCGGCGGCGCCATCGCCATTGCGGGTGCGATTGCGGAGTTGGAGGAGCGCGCGCCGCGGCCATTCGTGTTGGTTGCCGGCATGCTCGCGACCAAGGATATGGAGGGGTTTCTCGCCTGTTTCAGCGGGCTCGCGCGCCATTTATTTGCGGTGCCCGTAGCCGGCGAAAATACGCGCAAGCCCGAAGAAATTGCCGCCGCAGCGGCGCGCGCTGGACACGCCGTTGATATCGCGGCGAGCGTCGAGGATGCGCTCGATAAAATTGCGGCGCTCCCCTGGGAAGCGCCGCCACGCGTATTGATTACGGGATCGCTTTATCTCGCGGGCGAAGTGCTTGCCGCCAACGGAACGCTGCCGGGCTGAGCCCGGCGGTTTCGCGCTTTAGACCGATCCGGTGATCCACTGCACGATCTTCGCCTTGGGCGCGGCACCGATCTGGCGCGAGGCCATCTCGCCGTTCTTGAAGATCATCAAGGTGGGGATCGACTGAATTCCATATTTCGCGGCGGTTTCGGGATTCTCGTCGACATTGAGCTTAACGATTTTAAGCTTGCCCTTGAGTTCGCCCGCGACTTCCTCGAGAACCGGCGCCACCGCTCGGCATGGTCCGCACCACTCGGCCCAAAAGTCGACGAGCACGGGCTCCTTCGATTGAAGCACGTCTGCTTGGAAGGACTTGTCGGATACCGGGGCAACCATGGGAGCCTCTTTTTAATTGGAATCGGTTCTGTGGGCCTGTGGGGACGCGGAACGTAGGGATGCCGCCCCCGGGGGTCAAGGCGGGCTCACAACGACGTTACGCGCCGCCAAACCTCGTCGAGGAGGCTCTCGGGCACTTCCTGGATTGCAGGCCCTGCAGTCCAGATCAGATAGGCTCGCATGGCGCGGCCCGGCAGCCACTCGCCGAGCAAGGCGCGGTAGAGGGCGAGCTGCGCGAGATAAGCTTCAGGCGCATCCTCGGGCCGCGACGGCGGTCGAGCGTCCGTTTTATAATCGGCGATCCAGATGGAATTAGGCATCACGACAAGCCGATCAATCCGGCCGGCGACCTCAAAATTACTTTTTCCGGACGTCCCCTGCAGCCGCCCGAGCAGATCGACTTCGCCGCGGCTCTCTCGGCCGAATAAAATCGCGAAATCCGGATGATCGAGCACCACGAGCGACTCGGCGATGAGCTTCGCGCGAATTCCATCCGGAAGATCGCTCGCGGTTCTCGCGAGGAAGCGCGTAGCCTCACCGTTGCGTGAGCCGGCCGGATATTTAGGAAGTTCTTGCAACAGACGATGAATGATCGAGCCGCGGCGTCTCGCACCAAGACCGGACTCAGTTTTGGTCTCGCCGCCGCTGCGTTCGTTCGGCAAAATGGTCGACGGAACGAGGCGGCGCGGCACGATTGCCAAACTCAAGGCCGCGAGCTTTCGCAGCCACGCCGGAGGAGCAATTTCCGGGCTTGCCTCGGCGGCCTGCGGCGCTATTGGCCGCTTGCCCTCGGGCCGCCAACGCCAAACGCCGTCGAAGCCGTATCCCGTATTCTCTGCTTTCTCGAGCCCGGGGGCGAGCGCGTCGCGCACAAGGCGATACCAGCAGTTTTCCTGCAAGCCCGATTTTTCGTGCCGTTTCGTTTCGCATCCGCAGACAATCAGGGCGTCGCGGGCGCGCGTCAGCGCCACATAGAGAAGGCGGTGATGTTCCTCCTCGTCTGCGTCGCGCACGGCTTGCCGGGCCACGGCGAGGGCGCGCGCGTCGTCTTTACCGGCGAGCGCCCAGACAAATCCGCGGGGAGGTGCATCGGCCTCCTTCGCCATCGGCATGAGCCAAGGATCGTTGCGGCCTTCGGGAACGAAGGTCGTATCCGCAAGCACCACGATCGGCGCTTCCAGCCCCTTGGCGCCATGCACGGTCATGACGCGAATGGCCGCGCTCTTGACCTCAAGGTCGCGCTTTACCTGCGATCCCGAGCGGCGAAGAAAAGCAAGGAAGCCTTGCAGGGAAGGCGTTTCGATCGATTCATAAGCCAGCGCATGCGCGAGCAATTCGTCGAGCGCATCCGCGGCTTCCGCTCCCAGCCGTGCGAGAATTTTCTCGCGTCCGCCGTCGCGGCCGAGCAGGCGCGACAGGAAATCGAACGGACGCAGCGCACGCGCTTCTTCGCGCCAGCGCAAAATCTTCTGCCGCGCTTGTGCCTTGCGCGCGTCCGCGCTTGTCGCTTGCTGCAGCGCCTCGGACAGCGTGCCCGTGCGCCCATGTGCGAGGTGGAATAGATCGTCCTCGTCGAATCCGAGAAGCGGGCTTTTGAGCGCGCAGGCAAGCGCAAGGTCGTCGCTTTGCAAAAGCAGCGCGTCGCCGAGTGCCGCGATGTCCATGACCGCGAGATGCTCGGCGAGCTTCAGGCGATCCGCGCCCGCGACCGGCAAGCCCTCGTTCTTGAGCGCGCGAAGGATCGCCTCGAATAGCGGCCCGCGCTGGCGTACAAGGACGATGATATCGCCAGCATGAGGCGCGCGCGGCGTTTCCGACTGTGGGTCACCGATGGAAATTTCGCCGGCGAGCCAGCATTTCACGGCCTTCGCGATCTGTTGCGAGAGCTGCGCCGGCGCACTCGTCTCGCTCTGCGCATTGAGCGGCGCATCCCAGGCAAGCTCATCTTCGGGATCAGTGACTGGCGCGACCGTGTCCCAAATTTCGACGAGCGCCGGCACGTCGCCGCGGATCGCTTGATGCACGGTATTTTTTTCGCTCGCGTCCTTTGAAAGCCCCCGGAATGCCTCGGGCCGGGCGAAAATCGCATCGACCGCCTGCACGATTCCCGGAGCCGAGCGGAACGAAAGATCGAGCCTGCCGTCGTGAAAGGGCCGCCCGGCATCGCCGAGGCGCTTCTTGAACTGGAGCCGCATGCGGTGGAATCCCGCCGGGTCCGCACCCTGGAAAGCGAAGATCGATTGCTTCTCGTCGCCGACCGCGAAGATCGTGCGAATACGATCCGGACGCGCGCCGTGACCGACGAAGAATTCCTCGGCCAACTTATCGACGATTTTCCATTGTTCGGGGCTCGTGTCCTGCGCTTCGTCGATCAAAATATGATCGATGCCGCCGTCGAGCTTGTAGTGCACCCAGGCCGCTGCCTCGTTCGTCAGGAGATCGACGGTCTTGCCGATGAGATCGTCGTAGTCGAGAACGCCGCGCGCGCGCTTCATTTCCTCATAGCGCTCGATCATGGCGCGGGCGATGACGTTCAGCGCCTGCGTGCGCTCAAGGGCGATAGCGGCCCGCCGTTTTTCCAGAAGCCCACGCAGCCGCTCGCGCTCGTCGAATAGCCGCTGGAACAGGGCTGAATGTTCGACGCGGAGCGCAGCACTCCCGAACTGACTCTCCGCCCGCAACTTGCCAGTGTCGGTAAAAAACACCGAGAGATAAAGATCGATCGCGGATTCGCCGCCGGCAGCCGCCGCCTCGGTGAGATTTTCGCCGCGCGCGCGCGCGTTTCCGCTCATCGCTTGCAGGACGGCGGCAATGCTCGCCCATTCGCCGCGCGGCAGATATTTGCCGGAAGCGATTTTCTGTTCGATCTCGGCAAGGGAGTCGCGGGCATCGAGATCGAGCGCGGACGCGATTTCGCCTCTTGCGCGTTCGAGCCCGCCCGGATCGAGCAGTCCGCGCAGATTCTGACGCGCGCGCACCGCTTCATCGAAGACTTCGGAGAGGTTCTTGTCGCTTGCGGCTGCCACGGCGGTGGCGAAGGCTCGTCCCAGCTCGCTTGCGGGCTCGCTTGCGGCGTCGAGCAGAACGGAGCCGCGAACGCGGTTCAACAGCTCGTTCCCGCCGGCCTCTTCCAGCACTTCGAAGGCCGCCGGAACGCGCGCCTCGAATGGGAATTGATGCAGCACGCGATCGCAAAAGGCGTGGATCGTCTGCACCTTGAGACCGCCGGGCGTTTCGATTGCTGTAGCGAAGAGCCGCCGCGCGGCGGCGCGGCGCGCGGCAGACTTCGGCAGCACTTCGAGGGCCGCGAGCCGCTCGTCGAGCGCGTCATCGTCGAGGCCCACCCATTCGCGCAACGTGTTCAAGACCTGGTTCGCCATATGGGCGGCGGCAGCCTTGGTGAAGGTGAGGCAAAGAATGCGCGCGGGCTGAACGCCGGCGAGTAAGAGCCGGATCGCGCGCTGGGCGAGCACATGGGTTTTGCCGGAGCCTGCATTGGCGGCGACCCAGGCCGAGGCCGCGGGATCGGAAGCGGCGGTCTGCGCGAGCCGCGTCTTTTCCGGAATCGCGCGGACGTTCATTCGTCTTCTCCGCCGCTCGCCGACCATTCTTGGATTCGCGCAAGATGGTCGTATTTTCCGTAGCGCAGCCGCCATTTGGGCCGGGGAATCGGATGATAAGGCTGCTCCTCATGGGCGAAGGCTGCGAGCAAGTCCTTGAGCCGGGCGAGATTGAAATCTGCGAGCTCATCGCTGCTCCTGAATTGATTTCCTGGAACGAACGGCTGCGTCTTGCCCGCCGGGTTTCCGCCGGAAAGGCGCATCACGGCGATTTCGGAAACCGAGGCGATTTTCGGCAAATCCGGAAATCCGCCGGCGCGCGCGATCGCGGCCTCCAACGGGAGCTGTGGCGCGAGCCCCACGCGCATTTCCTTGTTGCTTGGTGCCGCACCCGTTTTGTAATCCACGATGCCCGCCGATCCGTCGGCAAAAAGATCGACGCGGTCAGCGCGCGCCGCCAAGGTGAACGGCTCGCCCTCGATGGGGAATTCGATCTTGCCGCGAATCTCTGCGAGCGTCCTGACGATTCGCTTCCGCCGCTCGGCCTCTTCGCCTGCGAACCAGTGCGCGACGCGCTCGAACCGCGCCCACCACACCGCGCTCGTTCCTGGAAAATCCGCATAAGCCTTGAAGGCCTCGCGGCCGAGCGCGAGCAGGCGGCCCACGCCGTCCTTGGGCATTTTCTCCGGATAGGCCTTGGTGAATGCCGCTAACGCCTCGTGCAAGACGTTACCGCGCTCGGCCGCACCCGGATCGGCATCGATCCCTTCGAGCGGAAAGAGGCCGAGCACGTGCCGCGCGTAAATCGTATAGGGGTCGCGCACGAGATCGCCGATCTCGGTCACGCTCAGGCGCTTGGGGCGCGCGGCACGCGGCGGACGCGGCGCGGGCTTGGCGGCAGGCTTCGGTTTTTCTTTTGGCCGGTCGAGTGCCTGCGCAAAGTCAATGAATGTATTGCCGCGCGCGCACGCCTCGCTCCACGCTTGGCTGGGTGCCACGGCGGCGATCCGTTGCCAAAACCGCGAGGCCACGGTTTCCGCACCCGCCTGCCGCCTCGCCCGCGTCAACATGATTTCGCGCGCACCCATCACCTGGGCGAGATCGTGGGCGTTAAGGCCGATGCGCCGCTCCGGCAGATCGAGCCTAAGTCCGCGCCGCATCGGCCGATTGAGGAACGCATCGCTCCGCGCCTCGGGCGGCCACGTACCCTCGTTCAGGCCGCCGACGATTACCCGATCGACGCTCAGCAATCTCGCTTCGAGCGGCCCCAGGATGCGAATGCGCGCGAGCGGATCGAAGAGGGGACGCACGGGCGGATCGGCGATCAGCTCCGCGAACATATCCGCGTAATCGGCAAGCGAGAGATCGAACGAGTCGGTGGTGGCGGCACCAAGCTTATCGAAGACTTCAGCCAGCGCTTTTATATCTTCGCGCGCGCGCGCCCCAAAATCGAGCCCGGCCGAAGAGAGCGCTTCGCGATGAGCTTCGATGAGCCTCGCTAAGGAGGAGGACTTCTTGGCAAGCGCGGTCAAAGACGCGAGCGAAGCGCCGATGCGCTCGGCAAGCTTTGCTGCTCTCTCCCACTCGCCTTGCTGCAAACGGGCTCTCGGATCGTGCGGATGAAACTTGACCTTGCGCTGATCCTCGACGGCACGAACGAGGTTTTTGGCTCCGGGTGCGGGCCGCGGGCCGCGCAAGATCGCCTGCTCCAAGGCGTCGATCGCCTGCGGCTCGCCCGCGAATTGCGAAAGCGGATGACGAAGGAAAGCAAGCAGCGGAACGGGCGCGAGTTCCTCGGTGGCCACGGTTGCAACGATCCGTGCAAACCGGCCGGCCTCGGTCTCGGCAAGCGGAACGCCGGCGGAATCGTCAACCGCGATATTCCAGCGGGTGAGCTCAGCCGCGACGCGCCGCGCCAGCGCCCGATCCGGCGTGACCAGGGCGGCCGTGGTGTCTTTCGCTTCGAGAGTCTCGCGCAAAGCGATGGCGATCGCGAGCGCTTCTTCGCCTGGCTCGGTGGCCTCCACGAAGGTGATATCGGCGAGCGGATCGGTGCCGGAAGCTGTTTCATCGCGCGAGTTCCACCGGTCGGTCGTTGCCGCCGGCCGGAAAGCCTCCGAAAGAAAATTTTCTCGATGAGGGCTCCGTGCTTCGGCGAGCGATACGACATCGGCGCGCTTGGCGCCGATGCGGGTCAAGAGCCGCCGCAGGCCGAATTGAGGATGGCCGGGCGATCCCTCGACCTCGCTGCCGTCGGCCGATTTTCCTCCATCGATCGCATCGAATGATTCGTCATCGAGGTTTTGATCGAGACCGGGGAGGACGACGGCGCCGTTCTTATGGTGCGCGATCACGCGGAGCATGTTCGCGACTGCCGGCAACGAGCCGGTCGATCCCGCCGCGATCACCGGTCCCGTGTTGTTTTTCGCGAGCCGCTCCGCCTCGCGAGCAAGCAACCTGTCTCGCCGCACCGCCGGATCGAGAAGGCCTTGCTCCTGCAAATACGCGGACCAGCCCTGATGCGCGATCTCGAGAAATTGGCGCGAGATCTCCCAGTATTGATCGAGATTGGGTGGGACGGCGTTGCCGATCCGCTCGAAGGGAATATTTGCGAGCGTCATGTCGTCGAAGAGGTGCGCGAGCTGATCCGCCAGCGCGATCGCGGCGGCGGGCGTCGCGGCGACGAGAGGATCCGCCGATCCGGTGGCGGAGGCGAGCTGCCGCGTCCATTGCAAGACAAGTTTGGCGAGCACGAGCCGCCGCCGTAGCGGCTCGATTGCGGGCAACAGCTCATCGGTATCCACTTCTTCGAAAAATGCGAGCGCCTCTTCGTCGATATCGCCGAGCGGCAAAATGCGGGGCAGAAGCGTCGCATTCTGGCCGAGTGCATCGAGGAGCGCGAAGCCGAAGGCGCGCGCGGCCCGCCGGTTCGGCAGATAAACCGTGGCGTCGGCGAGCGCGAGCGCGTCGTGCCGCGGGGCATAACCGGGGACAAGCCGCCCGTCGAGGAGCGCCGCCGCGAGTGTCGGCAGAAAAGGCGCGGAGGGCGGGATCGTGTAGAGACGAGGAGTGGAATCGACCATGGCCTATTTTGCCACGGATCAGGCGCGCGCGCGGCGAATAGCGTCCTCGGCAGCGGAGACCGCCTCCGGCGTTCCCACGTGCAAGAACTGGCCATCGAGCACGAATCCAAAAAGGCGCCCGTTTTCTTGCGCGCGGTCGAACAAGGGCATGAGGGGGAAGGCGCCGTCCGGCGCGCCTTCGAAAAGCTTGGGCGATAGAATCGCCGCACCCGCGTAGATGAAGGGGGCTTTCTCGTTTCCCGCCCGTCGGCGCAGCGCGTTCCGTGCGGCCATGAAATAATCGCCGCTTCCGTCATAGCCAATGGTTGTTGCGACGGGGGCAAGCAGAAGAAGCGCATCCATGCGTGCGGCATCGAAGGCGCGTCCGAGCCGCGCGAGATTGGACGTTGCCCCCTCGCACCAGAGACTGTCGGAATTGAGCAAAAAAAACGGCGCCGTGCCCAGTAGTGAAAGCGCTTTGGCGACACCTCCGCCGGTGCTGAGAAGCCGTTCACGTTCGTCGGAGAAGATCACTTTTGGCCGCTTCCGCGCGGCAAGATGCGCTTCAATCTGATCGGCGAAATGATGGAGATTGACGATCGCCAGGCTTACGTCGGCCGCCGCGAGACGATCGAGCACATGATCGATCAAGGGCCGGCCCATGACCTCGACCAGCGCCTTCGGCCGTCGATCGGTCAGCGGCCGCATGCGCATGCCGATTCCAGCCGCGAGCACGATCGCGGTCTTGGGCGTGGAGGGGAGTGGATTGTTCAAGGATTATTCTGTGTCATGCGGGCGGATTCGGCGCTCGCGGGCGGCGGCACGTTCGCCTCGTACCATGTCTTCAGTTTGGTAAGCGAGGGGTGAGCGAGCGCGCGCACAAGGTAACTCCACACCCGCGGGAGATGCGCGAGATATTGCGGCTTGTTGTCGCGCTTGTTCAAGCGCGCGAAAATACCGAGAATTTTAGTCGCGCGTTGGGCGCCGAGCGTTCGGTAGCACCGCACGAATTCGTCGAGGTCGAACTCCGCATGGGCAGCTTTCCGGCCGATCGCGTAGCGCGAAAGAAGCCTGAGCTCGAATTCCTGCGAAACGTCGACGCGCGCATCCATCAGGATAGAAGCGACATCATAGGCGGGCGGTCCCATGACCGCGTCCTGAAAATCGAGGAGGCCCACCCGCGCGACACCTTCGCGCTCCGCCAGCCACTGGAGATTGGGCGAGTGAAAATCGCGCAGTACCCAAGTCCCCGGCATTTGCACGATGTCGTTCAACACGGTGCGCCAAAGGCCGAGAAAATACTCGCGCAACGGGGCCGAAGAAGACGTAACGCCGCGATGCGGCAGATACCAATCGAGCATGAGTTCGATCTCGATCGAGAGCGCTTCGAGATCGTAGGGCGGAAGTTCATGCTCGATGCGGGGCGCGACGGGCAGCACCGCGGGCAGATCCGAATTGTGCAAGGCGACGAGAACGTCGATCGCGGCGGCGTAGCGCTCCTCGATCGGCGCCGGCGGGTTGCCCGCGGCAACGCCTTCGGAGCCGAGATCCTCGATCAGGAGAAAGCCGGTCTCGAGATCGGCCGCGAAAATTTCCGGCGCGCTGAAACCACGCTCGCGCAAGCCTCGCGATAGCGCGACAAACGGTCGGACATTTTCCGCAAGATGCGCGATGTCGCTGTAGGTTCTACCGTCGCGCAGCGCCGGCCCGTCGGGGCGCGGCGGCGAATTCATCAGAATCGCCGGGCTTGCGCCGGTGAAAAGTCTTTCGTAGCTGCGGCTCGAAGCATCGCCCTGGACGTGGTGCCGCAACGCCGATCCGTAGCCGGCGCTGTCGATGAACTCGCGGGCGGCGCGAAAGCGCGTGAGGCGATCGGCCCATACGCCGAGCCCGGCAAGGCTGATCTGCCGATATCCGGGCCCAAGATCGCTCGCCATCGTGAGCGCGATTTCCAGTCGATCCGCCTGGATCAACGCCCCGGCGCGATCCGGCCATTCGACCAACACGGCCGCTCCCTCGGATGCTTCTTCCCAGCCAAGCTCGGCCAATTCGGCGAGCGTGTTCACGCGATAGAGATCGGCGTGGACCACCGGAAAACGCGGCAAGTCGTAAATCTGCAATAGCGTGAAGGTCGGGCTTGGAACCTCGATCGCCTCGTTCACCCCCAAGGCGCGGATGATGGCGCGGGCCAAGGCGGTCTTGCCCGCGCCGAGGTCGCCGGAAAGTGTCACGAGGTCGCCGGGCTTCAGCGCCGCCGCGATGTCAATGGCAAAACGCCGCGTCGCGTCCTCATCGGGCAGGACGATGTCCCAAGTCGTGCGCGGCGTATTGGAGGCCAGCATCAACCTTCATTATTATTCGGCGGCTTCGCGGGCAGCCGGGGCGTGGACCGGAAATATACAGGTTACGATCGTACCACGGCCGGGCTCGGAATCGATGGAAACGCTGCCGCCATGGAGCGCCATCAGCGAGCGCACGATCGACAGGCCAAGGCCGGCGCCGCGATGGCTCGAGCCCAGATGGTGGCTCTCGAACAGATCGAATACGCGCTCCTTGATGTCTTCGGGGATGCCGGGACCCTTGTCGGCGATGCGAAAGATGATCTCGTCCGCGCGCCGCTCCGCAGTCAATGTCACCGTCTCGCCGGCCGGCGAGAACCCGATCGCATTGGACATGAGATTAAACAGGACTTGCCGGACCCGTTTTCCGTCGGCGATGAACCGGCCGATATTGGCGGGCACGCGGATATCGAGCTTGAGCGCGCGCTCGGAGAGACGGTCACGCACGCCTTCCGTCGCCGCTTCCATCGTGGCGCGGACATCGACCTCCTCGAATTCGAGCGTCATGGCGCCGGCGTCGATGGTCGCGAGATCCAGAATGTCGTCGATAATGGCGAGCAGCGCCGCGCTCGAACTGCTGATGTGGCCGATATACTCGCGTTGCTTATCGGTCAGCGGACCGATCGCCGGATCGTCGAGGAGCTGGGAGAATCCGATGATGGTGGTGAGCGGCGAGCGCAATTCGTAGGAAACGTGATGCACGAAGGCGTTCTTGAGTTTGTCGGCGGCAACGAGCGCCTCGTTACGCTCGGTCAATGCCCGCTCGAAGCGGACCCGATCGCTGACATCGCGAAACGTCACCAGCGTACCGCCGTCGGGCAGCGGAACCGAGGCGCAGTCGAGCACGCGGCCGTTCGCGAGTTCGAGCCGAAGCTCGGTCAGCGACGGCCGTTCGAGGGCGGTGACCGCGAGCTGAATGGCGCCCCAAGGGTCGCTCGATGGGGCGCTCGCAGGATCGTCTCTACTGCCGCCGTCCCCAAGCTGCGGCCGGCACCATTGCGAGATTTTTTCAATATGAGGATTTTCCGCGATCGCGGCGGCGGAGAGCTTCCAGAGCGCGATGAAGGCGGGGTTACAGAGCTTCAGCCGTCCGTCCGATCCGAACACCACGACGGCTTCCGCCAGCGCATCGAGCGTCTCGCCTTGGGTGTGAATGAGCGCGTTATAGCGGCTCTCGAGTTCGATCCGCTCGGTGATATCGTCGAACAGGTACGTGACACCTCCTTCCGGGTTCGGATTGGTGACGACCCGCAACATTCTTCCGCCCGGGAGATGCCATGAATGCTCTTTCGGCTCGACCGCCCGATAGGCCGCGAAGAGTTGCGCCTTCCAGGCGCGGAAATCCGACTGTTCCGGCAATTTGCGCTCCGCGCGCAACCGATCGAGCACGGTGGAATCGGTCGGGTTCTCTTCGAGGAAGGCGGCATCTAGCCGAAACAGGCCACGATAGGCGGCGTTGTGGAATAGCAGGCGCTCGTCGGGCCCGAAGATCGCGACCGCGGTCGCAAGCTCGTCGAGCGTGCGCCGATGCGCGCTCACGACGCGGCCGAGCTCAGCGCGCATCGCTTCGGCTTCCGTCATGTCGATGCCGATGCCGGCGGCGCCCTTGCTATTGCCCACTTCGATCACGTCGATTACGCGTCTCGATCCCGCGACAACGGCCGGTAATCGCTTGCTGAAGACGTGGCCGGCGGCACGGACGCGCAACGATTCCTCGCGCGCCGCCTGATCGAGGAATTCCACCTCGAGCGCTTGCGCGGGGTTCGCGGTCTCCACCGCCGCCGCATAGGCGCGGTTGGCGAAGGCGAGCTTGCCGGAGGCGTCGCGCAGCCAAATCGGCGTGGGGATGCCATCGAGTAGCGCCCGCGTCTGCTCGACCTCGCGCTCGAAGCGGCGCAGCCGCTCGGCGGTCGCCGCATGATCGAGCTTGATGCCGGTGATATCGCGCAAGCGCAGCACCGCCGCTCCTCCGATCGGGCGGCCCTCCGCCTCGAGGTGGCGGCCGCGCGGCGTCATCAGGCTGAAGGCGAAGGTTTCGCCGCGTTGGCGAAGTGAATCGACCGCCTGCTCGAGCGTGCGCGCTTCTTCGAGGCCGAGCCAGGACCCGAAGGCAAGGACCCGCCGCGATGAAGTAACGCCCGCGAGCTTGACGGCGTCGCCGAGAATGAACGGATCCTTCTCGGGCTCCCGCCACATCACGACAACTTGAGGCTCGGACAGAAGCAGCGTGACCGCGCGATCCACCTCATCGCGGAGCCGCGCGATCTCGTGACGCGCGGTCGTGAGCGTGGCCGAGAAGCGCACGCGCGTACGCATGAGTGCGATCGCGGTCGTCACGGCGAAAACAAGGACACCGAGCGTGAGCGCGAGCGAGACGATTTCGTGCCGGTCGAGCGTCGCGAGCGCGTACAGAACCGCTTCGAGCGTAATGGGCGCGGGTGCCGGGGTCGCCGCCCAAGCAGGCGAGGCTTCGAGCAGCGCGCAAGCTGCAAGAATGAACGGAATTGCGGCCGCGAATCTTGCGCGTCCCGCCACGCCCTGCCGCGTGTCGACCCTACCGGCTCGTTCCGGCATCCCCTATCCGCTCTTGTCGTTCCGCCGCCGCCCGGCGAAGAAGAGCCTTCGCGGCCCGGCTGGCCGCGAATCGCCTCACTCTACCTCCGAGCGGAGTCGGGGCAGAAGGGGGAAGAAGCAATAAAGCTTAAAGGCCCTCGAACAGCGCGGTCGAAAGGTAGCGTTCCGCAAAGGAGGGCACGATCACGACGATATTCTTGCCTTGATATTGCGGGCGGCTGCCGATCTCGAACGAAGCGGCAATTGCGGCGCCGGAGGAAATACCGACCGGAATGCCCTCGTAGCGGGCGACGGCGCGGGCGGTCTCGAAGGCGGTCTGGTTGCCGACGGTGACGACCTCGTCCACGACCGAGCGGTCAAGCACGTCGGGAATGAAGCCCGCGCCGATTCCTTGAATCTTGTGCGGGCCCGGCTGACCGCCCGAAAGCACGGGGCTGTCTTCCGGCTCGACCGCGACGATCTTCAAGGATGGCCTTCGCGGCTTCAGCACCTGGCCGACGCCGGTAATGGTGCCGCCGGTCCCGACGCCGCTCACGAAGACGTCGATATCGCCGCCGGTGTCGTTCCAGATTTCTTCCGCCGTGGTGCGGCGATGAATGTCGGGATTGGCCTTGTTCTTGAATTGTTGCGGCATCACCGCTTTTGGCAAATCGCGAATCAATTCCTCGGCCTTGGCAACGGCGCCCTTCATGCCCTTGGCGCCTTCGGTGAGCACGAGCTCGGCGCCGAGGAGCGCCAGCATCTTGCGGCGCTCGATCGACATGGTTTCCGGCATGACGAGGATCAGCCGATAGCCGCGCGCGGCGGCGACGAAGGCGAGCGCAATGCCGGTATTGCCCGAGGTCGGCTCAACGATCACTGTCTCGCGGTCGAGGACGCCCGCACGCTCCATGGCCTCGATCATCGAGACGCCGATCCGATCCTTCACGCTGCCGATCGGATTGAAGAATTCGAGCTTGGCCAGGATATTCGCCTTCACGCCATGCATTTCGGGGAGGCGATTGAGCCGGACGAGCGGCGTGTCGCCGATCGTATCGATGATCGAATCGAAGATGCGCCCGCGGCCGGGTTCGCGTTTTGCGGCAGATGATGCGGAAGCTTTGCGAAGCGCTTCGGCCATTCGAACCTCCCGACGTATCGCTCAGATCGTTGTTGCAAGCGGCGGCGTAACATATTCACGCTTGTCGTGTCGACTTTCTCGCCGAACAACATTTTTCAAATGTTGAAATCGGAATGGCTCAAGGCCTCGGCAAGCCCAAGTTTCTCGGCCTCGCGGCAAAGGCTGTCGATCGTTACCGTGGCGAGCGCGGTTTCGAAGGCTTGCTCGGCCGATGCGATGGCGGGGCGTACGACCTTCAAAACCAAAGGGGGTGCTTTCTTTTCCGCCTCTGCGTCGGTCGCTTCCGCAAGCCGCGCGATTTCGGCGACGGAGATCCGTCTCCGCTCGCGGGCAAGTTCATAGCCGCCGCGCGGGCCGCGCACGCCCTTCAGGATTCCGGCGTGAACGAGCGCCTGCAGCAACGGCTCAAGATGGCGCGGCGGCAATCCGTGCCGCTCGGCGAGCGCCTTCGCCGCGACCGGCTGTCCGCGCGCATGGATCGCCACATCGACGACCGCGGCGACCGCGAGGAGACTCTTGTCGGACAAGCGCGCCAAAAGTTACTCCGATCAGGCTTTGCTCGCGAGGCCGGTCGAGCCGAACCCGCCGTCGCCGCGCGCAGTCGTGCTGAGCGATCTCACCGGCGTCGGCGTCACGCGCACAACCGGTACGAACAATAGTTGTGCGACCCGCATCCCGCGCGTCACGATGAAGGGCTCCGGCCCGAGATTAACCAGCACCACGCGCACCTCGCCGCGATAATCGGAATCGATCGTCCCCGGCGCGTTGAGGACGGTCACCGCGTGGCGGAGCGCAAGCCCCGAACGCGGGCGCACTTCACCCTGAAAGCCGCGTGGAATCTCGAACACGAGCCCGGTCGGGATCGCCGCCCAGCTTTTCGGGGCAATGACGACGGGCTCGATTTCAGGCAAGGCGGCCATGAGATCGAGACCGGCCGCACCCTCGCTCGCATAGGAAGGCGCCGGCAATCCTTCGGCGTGTTCAAGCCGCATGAAGGGCACCGACATCGCGCTCATGCCTTGCCTCCCGCCCGCGCAAACTCTGCGGCAATTTTCCGCACTAGACCATCGGCGACCGCTTCCTTCGAGAGGGAAGGCCAGCTCTCGACGCCGTTCGCGGTCACGAGGTGGACCTGGTTGTGGGTGCCACCGAACACGCCGGTTTCCGGCGATACGTCGTTCGCCACGATCCAATCGCATCCTTTGCGCTTCAGTTTCTCGCGGGCGTGAGCGAGAAGATTTTCGGTCTCCGCGGCAAAGCCGATGACGAGCCGCGGCCGCTTCTTGGAATGGCGGGCAAGCGTCGCCAGCACGTCGGGATTCTCGACGAGCGAAAGCGAAGGGATGCGGCCTTCCTGCTTTTTCAGTTTTTCGTTGGCGACCGCGTCGACGCGCCAATCGGCGACCGCGGCCGCGCACACCGCGATATCGACCGGAAGGGCTGCTTCCGCTGCCGACAGCATTTCGGCGGCGGTCTCGACATGGACGGTTTTCACGCCCGAGGGATCCGGAATCTCGACCGGGCCCGAGACGAGGAGAACCTCGGCGCCGGCCGCGGCCGCGGCGCGCGCGACCGAGTGTCCTTGCTTGCCCGACGAGCGGTTCGAAATGTAGCGCACCGGATCGATCGGCTCGTGCGTGGGACCGGAGGTGACCAGCATCCGGCGGCCCTTGAGCGCATCGGTGGCCGGCATTTCCGCCAGCAATTTTTCGATCGCCGCGACGATCTCCAGCGGCTCGGCCATACGCCCGCGGCCCATCTCATTGCGCTCGGCCATTTCGCCCTGGTTCGGGCCAACGGTGGCGACGCCATCGGCGATAAGCTGCGCAAGATTGCGGCGCGTCGCCTGATGATTCCACATATAGGGGTTCATCGCGGGCGCGATCAGCACCCGCTTGTCGGTGGCAACGAGCACGGTGGAGGCGAGGTCGTTGGCGAAGCCCTGCGCCATCTTCGCCATGAGATCAGCGGTCGCGGGCGCGACCACGACAAGATCGGCTTCGCGCGAAAGGCGAATATGGCCGATGTCCGCCTCGTCGGTCAGCGAAAAAAGATCGGTGAAGCACTTTTCGCCCGAAAGGCTCGCGGCCGAGAGCGGCGTGATGAATTCAGCGCCCGCTTTGGTCAGAATTGTGCGTACCTGCGCGCCGCGCTCCCTCAGGCGGCGAACGAGATCGAGACTCTTATAGGCGGCGATGCCGCCGCCGATCACCAAGAGGATGCGCTTCTGATCGAGCGTCATGACGGCCCCGGCCTTCCTCAAACCCATTCGGGTCTGGGAGAAGAGATAAATACCAGAATATCACCGTTCAATTCGCGCGATAGGCTTTTTCGCGAAGCCCTATCGCCTGCGTTAACCATGGGAACCATTTGGCTCAGCGGAACATCCACACCGCGATCAAGGCGGCGATGACCCAAAGTGCGGCCGCGGTCCAGCGCCAGCGCCGCCCCTCGGCGCGGCCGATCGCCTCGACCGTTTCAGGCGAAAGCATGAGACCGTCGCGCGTCTGCTCGTCGAATCGCTCCATCGTGCCGGCCGCGCGTGAGAGCAGCGCCGGCGCGCGCCCGATCAACCGGCCAAGGGTGCCAAATTCTTGCGCCGCGTCCTCGATCCGGCCGATCGGCCCGAGGTGGCGCTCGATCCATTCGCGCACCACGGGCTCTGCGGTCGACCACATGTCGAATTTGGGGTCGAGCGCGCGCGCGACCCCTTCCGCGACGACCATGGTTTTTTGCAAAAGCAAAAGCTCCGGCCGGGTACGCATGTCGAAGATCGCGGTTACCTCGAACAGAAGCGTCAAGAGCTTCGCCATCGAGATTTCTTCGGCCGGGCGATCATGGATCGGCTCGCCGATGGCACGGATTGCCTGCGCGAAATCCTCGACCGAATGATGCGAGGGCACGTAACCCGCCTCGAAATGAATCTCGGCCGTGCGTTGCCAGTCGCGGGTGATGAAGCCGAAAAGAATCTCGGCGAGAAACTTGCGCTCCTTCGGCCCGAGCCTTCCCATGATGCCGCAATCGACCGCGACCAGGCGGCCGTCGGCATCGACGAAAAGATTGCCCGGGTGCAAATCGGCATGGAAAAATCCGTCGCTGATCGCCTGCCGGAGAAAAGACTGGATCAGCACGCGGGCGAGCCGAACCGGGTCATGGCCGGCGGCGAGCAACGCTGCGCGGTTGGACAACGGAATGCCCTCGACCCATTCGACTGTGAGCACGCGCCGCGCGGTGCGCTCCCAATCGACGGCCGGCACGCGGAAATCGGGATTGTCCTTGGTGTTTTCGGCAAGCTCGGAAAAGGCCGCGGCTTCGAGCCTGAGATCCATTTCGATCGAGACCGAGCGCGCGAGCGTCTCGACGACGGAGACGAGCCGCAGGCGCCGCGCCTCCACCGAATGACGCTCGGCCAGCCGGGCGACATAGAGAAAGGAGTCGAGATCGCGCTGAAAACGGTACTCGACATTGGGCCGGAGTACCTTGACCGCGACGGCGCTTGTGGCGCCATCGGCATTCTTGATCTCGGCACGATGAACCTGCGCGATCGAGGCAGCGGCGATTGCGGGACCGAATTGCTCGAAGAATTGCGCCACCGGCTTGCCAAGGCCCTCCGCGACGGCTGCTTCCGCCACCGCTTGCGGGAATGGCGGCATGCGGTCTTGCAGCGTCTCGAGATTACGGGCGATCGTGGGACCGACGATGTCGGGCCGGGTCGCCAGAAACTGGCCGAGCTTGACGTAGGAGGGTCCGAGCCGCGTGAGCGCCGCGGCAAGACGCCCGGCGCCTGAGCCTGCGTTGCGGCGCTCGATCATGCGCGCGAGCCGCAATAAAAAACGAGGTCCCGGCGGCACGGCGGCGGGATCGACGAGCGCGAAGACGCCCTCGCGCGCCAGCACGAAGCCGGCATGCGCCAAGCGCAGAAGATGGAAAAGGCCGCTCAAATTCACCTCAAAGCCGCCAACCGGAGTGAAGTGCCACGATGCCGCCGCTCATCGCGGTCCATTGCACACGGGAGAAACCGGCCTTGCGGATCATCGCGGCGAAATCCTCGGGCCGCGGAAACTGGCGGATCGACTCGACGAGATAGCGGTAGGATTCGGCGTCGCCGGCGACAACGCGGCCGATCTCGGGGATCAATCGAAAGGAATAGAGTTCGTAGAGCGTATCCAATCCCGGTATCTCGGTCGAGGAGAATTCGAGGCAGAGAAGGCGCCCGCCCGGCTTCAGCACCCGGAAGATTTCGCCCAACGCGATCTCGATCCGCGGCACGTTGCGAATGCCGAAAGCGATCGTCACTGCGTCAAAGCGCTTTTCGGGAAACGGCAACGCTTCGGCATTGGCCTCGATGAAATCGGTTCTGCCGGCAAACCCGCGCCCCTCCGCGCGCTCCCGCCCGACCGCGAGCATATCGCCGTTTACATCGGCGATAGTGGCACGCAGTCCGAAGCCGCCCACGGCGAGCGCGCGAAACGCCACGTCGCCGGTGCCGCCGGCGAGATCGAGCAATTCGAAGAGCCTGTCGTTCTTCGGCGGCCGCAAGCGGGAAATCAGCGCATCCTTCCAGGCCCGGTGCAGTCCCCCCGACATCAAATCGTTCATCAGGTCGTAGCGGCGCGCGACGCGATGAAATACATCGTCGACGAGCGCCTGCTTTTGTTGGAGCGGCACACGGCGGAAGCCAAAATGGGTTTCGGTGCGGTCGGTCGGCAAGGGATCACCAGCAATCGGCGCGGGACCATAGCGCGCGCGGGAACTTGGCGCTATCACCGGCGGCGCGATCGCGAAAGAGCGTAAACATGCCCGAACTTCCCGAAGTCGAAACGGTCCGGCGCGGCCTTGAGCCCGCCATGCAAAACGCGCGCTTCCTCAAGGTGGAAGCGCGGCGGAAAAATCTGCGTTTCCCACTGCCGCGAAATTTCGTCGCGCGCCTGCAAGGCAACTCCGTGACCGGCCTTGGGCGGCGCGCCAAATATCTGCTCGCGGATCTATCTTCTGGCGATGTCCTGTTGATGCATCTCGGCATGTCCGGCTCGTTTCGCCTCGCCAAGGCCGATCAAGCGCGCGCGCCCGGCGACTTTCATCATGAGCGCTCAAAAGACGAGAAACACGATCATGTGGTGTTCCACATGTCGTCGGGCTGGACGGTCATCTTCAACGATCCGCGCCGTTTCGGTTTTATGAAGATGGTGCCGCGTGCCGATCTCGAGCGCGATCCGTTGATGCGCGCACTCGGCCCCGAGCCGCTCGGCAATCAGTTCGACGCCAAAATGCTGGCGGCGGCCTGTCGCGGCAAGACAACAAGTTTAAAGGCAGCACTCTCGGACCAGAAGGTCATTGCCGGTCTCGGCAATATTTATGTGTGCGAGGCGCTGCACCGCGCGCGTCTCTCCCCGAAGCGCCAAGCTTCGATCCTCGCGGATAAGTACGGCAAGCCTAATGCTCACGCCGAAGCGCTCGTCTCCACCATTCGGGATATCCTGCAAGACGCGATTGCGGCCGGCGGGTCCTCGTTGCGGGATCATCGCCAGACCAATGGCGAGCTCGGATACTTCCAGCATCGTTTTCGCGTCTATGATCGCGAAGGCGAGGACTGCCCCACGCCCGGCTGCCGCGGCAAAATTCGCCGCATCGTTCAAACCGGCCGCTCGACTTTCTATTGTCCGGTCTGCCAGCGCTAGCGATGCAATTGCGCGCGTGAAGCGTCTCCGCTAGGCAACAGCGCGTGAGGAGGAACCGTCATGGCTTATGACAACATCCGCGTCGAGACGCGTGGCCGCGTCGGGTTGATCACGCTGAACCGTCCGAAAGCGCTGAATGCATTGAATGACGCGCTCGTGGCCGAACTTAATCAGGCGCTCGATGCTTTCGAGGCAAACCCGGAAATCGGTTGCCTGGTGCTCACCGGCTCTGAAAAGGCATTCGCCGCTGGCGCCGATATCAAGCTGATGCAGCCGCTCGGCTACCCCTCGACCTATCTCGAGGACTTCGTCGCCGCATGGGAGCGCATTGCACGCTGCCGTAAGCCGATAATTGCCGCGGTCGCGGGTTTCGCGCTGGGCGGCGGCTGCGAACTCGCCATGATGTGCGACATTATTATCGCGGCGGATAATGCCCAGTTCGGCCAACCGGAGATCAAGCTCGGCGTGATGCCCGGAATTGGCGGAACGCAACGGTTGCCTCGCGCCATCGGCAAGGCCAAAGCGATGGACCTATGCCTGACCGGCCGCATGATGGATGCCGCCGAGGCGGAACGCTCCGGCCTCGTGTCGCGCGTGGTGCCGCTCGCCTCGCTTCTCGATGAAGCACTCAAGGCTGCCGAGGCCGTTGCATCGATGTCGCTTCCGATCGCGATGATGACCAAGGAGAGCGTCAACCAGGCTTATGAGACCACGCTTGCGAGCGGCATCCGCTTCGAGCGGCGCCTGTTTCAATCCATGTTTGCGATCGCGGATCAGAAGGAGGGCATGGCGGCCTTCATCGATAAACGTCCGCCCGGGTTCCATCATCGTTGACGCTTTCGGAAGCTCGGACTATAGGGTCCGCCGTCTCAGCGGCCTTCGGTCGCCGCGAAATCTTCTTGTCGGAATGGGCAAGACCTGCAACAACCTGCGGAAGTTCCCCCTTTGAGCTCTTTTGGGACGGATTGAAATGGCGAATACGTCTTCAGCCAAAAAGGCCACGCGCAAGATCGCAAGGCGCACGGCGATCAACAAGATGCGCGACACGCGCATGCGTGGCTCGCTGCGCGCTGTCGAAGAGGCGATTACCGCCGGCGACAGCAAAAAGGCGCGCGAAGCGCTGTCGAGGGCCGAACCCGAGATCATGCGGGCGGCGCAAAAGGGCGTGATTCACAAAAATTCTGCCTCGCGCAAGGTTTCCCGTCTCGAGGCACGGGTCCGCAAGCTCGGTTCCTGATCGCTTCTTCAAGTTTGGTGATGCAAAACGGTGGCCATGTGTCGCCGTTTTAAATTTTTTCTTTGCATGCGCTCTCGGCGCCACGAAAAAAACCCAAAAGCAGCTTGCAGCCACCGGCTAACGCACCCCGCAAATTTTTTTGCGGGATGATTTTGAGGGTTACCCACCCTCACGCGTCAAAAAAAATAAAATCAAACAGAACCTTGCGACCCAAAGGGCGATCGGAGTTCGAGTTTTGCCGTTTTCGGCGGCTTCGTGCTCGGCGCCGCCAAAAAATCGTCGCACTACTCGTTTCTTGCACTGACTCGCGATGGTTCCAGAGATTCTCCAAGCGCGCTCAGCGTGTTGGCGTGTCGCGCGTCTCGTTTGCGCTCGCGTGATTCACCGGCAACGCTTCTCGCGCAATGGTTCTCGAAGCGAATCTGGTTGCGCCTGTATAGGGTGCTGTGTATCGTCGATCCGACTTTCCAAGGACTTCTGCGAACGATCAGCAGCGAAGTGCGGATTTATACACTCATCGTCGGTGGGTTGAGGCGTGTCATGACATTTTGGTTGGTCGCGTGTTCGTTGAGTCAGGGTTTCGGCGCTTTGAGTTGCGTGCGTGTTTCGAACGAACGAACTTGAATGTCTGCAAGCGGTCGTTCGAGGCATCTCAAGCTGAATACTGAATAAAGAGAAACATCTTCGACGCCGTCGGACTTTTTCGATGGCGCATGGGGCGGTCATGTTTTCGAACGGATATCGGACGCGGCGAAAAGCCGCGGCCATGAAAAACAATCATCGAATTGCCGAAGGCGCGTCGCGGCGCGCGGCGGCGCAAATCCACCAGGCGGTGACCCGAAGTATGGTGCCGCCTCTGGGGCTGATAGAGGGGAGCTTTCGCAGGCTGTAACCCGGTTCGCGCAGAGATGACGGCCGTTCGATTTCGAGCGCTTCGTCAGCATTCAAACGAATCTTCAAAGCATCTTCTTTTCTCGCGCGGGAGCCCGCCATGGCAGCCCATAAACAGGAAATAACCGACAACAATGCGACGCGCTGGGATCGCGTGCGGCGTCGCTTGCGAGTCGAAGTCGGCGACGACGTCTATTCGAGCTGGTTCGCCCGCATGGAGATCGAAGACTGCGATCCCGAATGCGTGAAGCTTTCCGTGCCGACCCGTTTTCTACGCAATTGGATTCAGTCGCATTATAACGATCGCTTGATTTCCCTTTGGCGTAACGAAACGCCGTCGCTAAAACGCATCGACCTGATCGTGCGCTCAGTAATGCGCGGACCGATGTTGGGTGTGGGCGCGACGCCCTCCAAGAACGGCTTGGGGATGCGTGTGGCCGTCACGGGAAAGACGGTGGCTTCCTCAGGGATGACGATTACGAGTCGGCCGGACAAGGGCGGCGGCTCGCCCCTCGATCCGCGGCTCACCTTTTCGACCTTTCTTGTCGGCCGCTCGAACGCGCTTGCCCATGCGGCGGCGCGCCAAGTCGCCGAAGTCGAGGCAGGGACGGTCGCGCGGTTCAATCCACTTTATGTTCATTCGGCGGTGGGTCTCGGCAAAACCCATCTTTTGCAGGCGATCGCCTGGGCGGGCGAGCAGAATGGACGGCGCGTCAACTACCTCACCGCCGAAAAGTTCATGTATGGCTTCGTGGCCGCGCTCAAGAACCAATCGGCGATCGACTTCAAAGAGGCCTTGCGCGGCATCGATGCGCTCGTGATCGACGACTTGCAATTCTTGCAGGGAAAAACCGTCCAACAGGAATTTTGCCACACCTTGAATGCGCTCATCGACGCCGGACGTCAGATCGTCGTGGCCGCCGACCGCGCGCCGCCCGAACTCGAGACCCTGGAAGAGCGTGTGCGCTCGCGCCTCGCCGGCGGACTTGTCGTCGAGATTGCGCCGCTGGAGGAAGAGCTTCGCCTGCGCATCCTCGAGGGTCGTGTGGCGGCGCTCAGGGCGGAGCATTCAGGCTTCGACGTTCCCGCCGCGGTGATCTCCCACGTGGCGCATCAGGTTACCCAGAACGGACGCGATCTCGATGGCGCGGTCACCCGCCTCCTCGCGCATAATCAGCTGAGCGGCCGTCCGATTACGGTGGAGCTGGCGGACGAGGTCATTCGCGACCTCATTCGGCCCTCGGATCCCCGCCGCATCCGGGTGGAGGATATTCTGCGGATCGTCGCCAAACATTACGGGGTGAGCCGGGCGGATCTTCTTTCCTCCCGGCGCACCGCGAACGTCGTCCGCCCCCGCCAGATCGCCATGTATCTCGCCAAGACCCTGACGCTGCGCTCGCTGCCGGAAATCGGACGCCGTTTCGGAGGGCGTGACCACACCACCGTGCTGCACGCGGTCCGCAAGATCGAGGGGCTCGTTTCCGGCGATAAAGTGCTGGCCGAAGAGATCGAGGTTTTGAAGCGTATGTTGCAGGAATAAGGGGTTTTTCCGGCCGGCGCTCTTGCGGAAATCGAAACAAGAAGCCAATGTTTTGTGCCGGCGCTCGAATAGTCTGCGCCGGATCCGGGGAATGCGCATTATCATCTGGAATTTGAATTCATGAAGGTCACGGTCGAGCGCACCGAGCTCGTCAAGTCGCTCTCCCACGTCCATCGCGTGGTGGAGAAACGCAATACGATTCCGATCCTCGCCAACGTCCTGATCCGCGCCGGCAAGAACGGCCTCGAATTGAAGGCCACCGATCTCGATCTCGAAATCGTGGAAACCGTGCCGGCCGAGGTCAAGCAGGCCGGTGCTACCACCGTGCCCGCGCACATGATCTACGACATCGTGCGCAAGCTTCCCGAAGGCGCCCAGATCGAACTGCAGTCGGGAAACGATCGCGGCTCGCTCTCGATCCGTGCCGGGCGATCGCGCTTCACGCTGCAAAGCCTGCCCGAAACCGACTTTCCCGATCTCGCCGCCGGCGAGTTACCGCACCGCTTCTCGCTCGCGACGTCCGATCTCAAGCGCCTCGTCAACAAGACGCAATTTGCGATTTCGACCGAGGAGACGCGCTATTATCTGAACGGCATCTATTTGCACGCGGTCGATGAAAAGCCGGTGAAGCTCCGGGCAGTCGCGACCGATGGCCATCGCCTTGCCCAGGTGGAAATACCGGCGCCCAAAGGGGCAACTGGCATCCCCGGCGTGATCGTGCCGCGCAAGACGGTCGCGGAGGTGCAGCGCCTGGTCGAGGACGGTGGAGAAGAAGTCGAGATCGAGCTCTCGCCTTCCAAGGTCCGGTTCTCGTTCAACAAGGTGGTGCTGACCTCGAAATTAATCGATGGCACCTTTCCCGACTATGTGCGGGTTATTCCGGCCGCCAACGACAAGACGCTCGTGGTCGAGAGGGCCGAATTCGCCGCCGCCGTCGATCGCGTCTCGACGGTCTCGAGCGAGCGCGGCCGCGCGGTCAAGCTTTCGCTCGTCAGCGGAAAGCTGACCCTTTCGGTCACCAATCCCGATTCGGGCAGTGCCACCGAGGAGCTCGAGGTCGAATACGACTCGGATGCGCTCGATATCGGCTTCAACAGCCGCTATCTCCTCGATATCACCGCGCAGCTCGAGGGCGAGAAGGCCGAATTGAAGCTCTCCGATCCCGGCTCGCCCACGCTCTTGCGCGACCAGGACACGACCGGCGCGCTGTACGTGCTGATGCCGATGCGGGTGTGAGCCGCCCAAACCCGTCACAAATCCCGGGTCCGCAGCGCGCCGCCGCATGCGTCGCCGTCCGTCGTCTGCAGCTCGCGAATTTCCGCTCTTATCGCAAGCTCGACATCCGCACCGGCCGCGGCCCGGTCGTATTGATCGGGCCGAACGGCGCCGGCAAGACCAATTTTCTCGAAGCGATTTCGTTTCTCGCGCCCGGCCGCGGACTGCGCCGGGCAACCCTCGAAGAAGCGGCAAGAAGCGAGGGCGACGGCTCCTGGGCGGTTTCGGCGGAAGTCGAGGGCGCGCTCGGCCCGGTTCAGCTCGGCACCGGCATCGATCCGCCGCTCGAAGGGGCCACGGCCTCGCGCCGCTTCCGTATCGATCAGGAGAAAGCGGCTTCCGCCGCCGCCTTTTCTGATCATTTGCGCGTCGTCTGGCTCGTGCCCGAGATGGACGGCTTGTTCCTGGGGCCGGCCAGCGATCGCCGCCGCTTCCTCGACCGGTTGGTGTTGGCGATCGACGCCGAGCACGGCACGCGGGTTGCGGCGCTCGAGCGCGCGCTCCGCTCGCGCAATCGTCTCCTGGAAGATGTCTCGCCCGACCCGCGCTGGCTGGATGCCGTGGAGCACGAAGTCGCCGAGCTCGCGGTCGCCGTCGTCGCGGCGCGCACGGAGTGCGTGGAGCGCTTGCGGGCGGAGATCAAGGCGGCCCACGATCCCGATTCTCCTTTTCCCGATGCCGAGATCGGACTCGATGGCTGGATGGAGTCTTCGCTGAAGGAATCCTCGGCAATCGAAATCGAGGACCGCTATCGCCAAATCCTGCGCGACGCGCGCGAGCGCGACCGCGCCGCCGGGCGCACGCTTGACGGTCCCCACCGCACGGATCTCACGGTTGCGCACGCGCAGAAGAAAATCTCGGCGGCGCGCGCGTCCACCGGCGAGCGCAAGGCGCTCCTCGTCGGGCTCGTGCTGTCGCATGCGCGGTTAGTTGCCGCGATGCACGGCTTTCAACCCGTCATTCTGCTCGATGACGTCTCCGCCTTTCTCGATGCGGAGCGGCGTGCAGCATTGTTCGCGGTGCTGGAGCGGATCGGCGCGCAAGTGTTCATGACGGGCGTCGATGCGTCGGCGTTCGCCGCGATCGGACAGCGCGCCGAATGCTTGCAGGTGAGCGTCGATGGCATCGTTCCGCTCGCCTGAATGGAGGGTAATTTTCGCGCAGTAGGAGGCCTATTTTGATCCCCGCGAAAACAGCAAAAAGGATTTGCAAATCAGTGACTTAACGCCGATCAATTTACCCTAGGCGCGGCCCTGTTTTCGTGCCAAACGGACACTAAATTAGGGCTTGTTTTTCAAGCGATTCGAGGCCTCCAAAATGGCCAAACCCGTCCGCAAAACCGGCGCGTCCAAGGCTGCCGCGACCAAGGCTGCCGCGAGCAAAGCTGCCGCGGCCAAAGTTGCTGCGACCAAGGCTGCCGCGAGCAAGCCCGGCGCGTCCAAAAACGAATATGGCGCCGAATCGATCCAGGTCCTGAAGGGCCTCGATGCCGTGCGGAAGCGCCCCGGCATGTATATCGGCGACACCGACGACGGCTCGGGCCTCCACCACATGGTCTATGAGGTCGTCGACAACGCCATCGACGAGGCGCTCGCGGGCCACGCCACCCATATCGAAGTCGAACTCAACGCCGATGGCTCGTGCACGGTGACCGACGACGGACGCGGCATTCCGACCGACATGCACAAAGAAGAAAAGGTTTCCGCCGCCGAAGTGATCATGACGCGGCTCCACGCCGGCGGAAAATTTGACCAGAACACCTATAAAGTCTCAGGCGGCCTGCATGGCGTCGGCGTTTCGGTCGTCAACGCGCTTTCGAGCCGGCTAGATCTCACGATCTGGCGCGACGGGCGCGAATTTTTCATGCGCTTCAAGAACGGCAACGCCGAGCATCCGCTGAAGACCGTCGGTAAAGCGGCCGACCAGCGCGGCACCCGCGTCACCTTTTTCCCGAGCCACAATGTCTTCACCCATACGGAATTCGATTTCGCCACCCTTGAGCATCGGCTGCGCGAACTCGCCTTTCTGAATTCCGGCGTGAAGGTGATGCTGTCCGATCAGCGCGGGCCCGAGCCGAAGGTCGAGGAGATGCGCTACGAGGGCGGCGTCGAGGCGTTCGCGCGCTATCTCGACCGCAACAAGCAATCGATCATTCCGCAGCCGATCGTGATCAAGGGCGAGCGCGAGAAGGTCATCGTGGAAGCCGCGCTCAACTGGAACGACAGCTATCACGAGAATATTCTCTGCTTCACCAACAACATTCCGCAGCGCGACCGCGGCACGCATTTCACCGGCTTTGCCGCGGCGCTGACGCGCGAATTGATCCGCTACGCGGAAAATTCCGGCATCGGCAAGAAGGAGAAGGTCGAGCTCACGGGCGAGGATTGCCGCGAGGGCTTGACCGCGATTCTTTCGATCAAGGTGCCGGATCCCAAGTTCTCCTCGCAAACCAAGGACAAGCTCGTCTCCTCGGAGGTGAGGCCGATTGTCGAGACCGTCGTCGCCGACGCGCTGCAGGGCTGGCTCGACCGGCATCCCTCGGAAGCAAAGTCCCTCGTCTCCAAGGTGGTGGAGGCCGCATCCGCGCGCGAAGCCGCCCGGAAGGCCCGCGAGCTGACGCGGCGCAAGGGCGCGCTCGATATTTCGTCGCTGCCGGGAAAACTCGCCGACTGCCAGGAGCGGGACCCCGCCAAGTCCGAGATCTTCCTGGTCGAGGGCGATTCGGCCGGGGGCTCGGCGAAACAGGCGCGCGACCGCGCGTTTCAGGCGGTGCTGCCCTTGCGCGGCAAGATCCTCAATGTCGAGCGCGCGCGCTTCGACAAGATGCTGGGGTCGCAGGAAATCGGCACGCTGATCACGGCCCTCGGCACCGGCATCGGTCGCGACGATTTCGATGTCGCGAAGCTCCGCTACCACAAGATCATCATCATGACCGACGCCGACGTCGACGGCTCGCACATCCGCACGCTGCTCTTGACGTTCTTCTTCCGGCAGATGCCGGCCTTGATCGAGCGGGGGCACATCTTCATCGCGCAGCCGCCGCTCTATAAGGTGACGCGCGGCAAATCCGAGCAATATCTCAAGGACGAGCGCGCACTCGACGATTACTCGATCGCGGGCGGTCTTGAGGAGGCCGTGCTCAAGCTCGCTGGCGGCGAACAACGCGCGGGCGCCGACTTGACCTTACTCGTCGAGGAGGCACGAAGCGCGCGCGGCGTGTTGCGGGGCTTGCATCCGCGCTACGACCGCTCGGTGGTCGAACAGACCGCGATCGCGGGCGCGATGTCGCCGACGATTCTATCCGAGACCAAGAACGCGCAGGCCGCCGCCGCTTATGTCGCGAAGCGCCTCGACGCGCTGTCCGAGGACACCGAGCGCGGCTGGGAAGGAAAATCCGATGAGGCCGGCTTCCGGTTTTCGCGCACCGTGCGGGGCGTGCGGGAAGAGGCGGTGATCGATCAGGCTTTTCTCGCTTCCGCCGACGCACGCAAGCTCGACGCCTTGGCACCGCATCTGCAGGAAGTTTACGCCAAACCCGCGAAGCTCGTGCGGAAGGGCGAGGAGGTGGCGGTCTATGGGCCCGTGAGCCTGTTCGAGGCGGTGACGAGCACCGGCCGGAAAGGCGTGGCGCTGCAGCGCTACAAAGGTCTCGGCGAGATGAACCCCGAGCAGCTTTGGGAAACGACGCTCGATATCAATGCCCGCTCGCTCTTGCAGGTGAAGCGCCAGGAAGGCGACGAGGCCGACGACTTGTTCACCAAGCTGATGGGCGACGTCGTGGAGCCCCGACGCGAGTTCATCCAGGCGAACGCGCTGTCGGTCGCCAATCTCGACGTCTGAGCAGAAGTTCGGATTATTTGATTACGCTTGCCACCGTTGGCTCCACTTTTCAGCGAGTGACTGAAAGTCCTTGGGCATCGTCTCGAAGCATTCAGCATCGCCGGAGACTTGCTCCCACGGCTGCGCACTCCGCATGAATACGTGGGCGATCGGCGCAAGCCAGGATCTGTCGTCGAGCGTGCCCGCGCGAACAACGATGATGTCGGGGCGGCTTTCCCGTTCTCCGTAGATCCTTCCGCCGCAATCGCTGCAGAACCAGTAGCTGACGCGCACGCCCATGGAATTGATGCGGCGCCATGGCTTGGGCTGGCCTCGCAAGACACTGAATGATTTCGAAGCGACCGGCATCGACATGCTGAAGGCGCTGCCTGACCACCGCTGGCAATCGGTGCAATGACAGGCGTACACGAACAGCGGCATCGCGGTTACTTCGAACCGGATGGTCCCGCAGGGGCATCCGCCGGTCAAAGGGAGCGCGGGTCGCTTCATTTCAGTCATCGTAATCGCTTTCCGAAACGAGGATTTTCCTGAGGCGGCAAAATAGCTCAACCGAGCCAATGCGGCTACGCGAAGTGTAATAACGCGCTGCAAAGGGCATGATATAATTCGCCGTGGCCGCGCGAGCGCGGCCACCCAAGCCGGATCGGAATTCGCATGGCTTTTTCCGCCGATGAACTCGAGCGCTACGCCCGCCACATCGTGTTGCGCGAAGTGGGTGGGCCGGGTCAACAAAAACTGAAAGCCGCGCGCGTCCTCGTCGTCGGCGCCGGCGGCATCGGTTCGCCCGCGCTCCTTTATCTCGCGGCCGCCGGGGTCGGAAAACTCACAGTGATCGACGATGACAAGGTGAGCCTCTCCAATCTGCAGCGCCAGGTGCTGCACGCGACACCCGATATCGGCCGCTCCAAGACCGAAAGCGCCTCCGACGCGATTTCAAGACTCAATCCGCATGTAGAGGTGGAGGCGCTTGCCGAGCGCCTGAATTCGGAGAATGCGCTCGCACTCGTTGCCGGCCACGACGTGGTACTCGACGGCTCCGACAATTTCGCCACCCGCTATCTCGTCTCCGACGCCTGCTTTTTCGCGAAGCGCCCCTTGGTGACGGCCGCACTCGGCACCTTCGATATGACGCTCACCACCATTCGCGCCCACGAGAAGGATGAGGACGGAGCGCCGAACCCGACCTATCGCTGCCTGTTTCCGGAAGCGCCGCCCGCCGGCACCGTGCCGACCTGCGAGCAAGCGGGAATCCTCGGCGCGTTAGCGGGGGTTGCCGGTTCGCTCGCGGCGCTCGAAGTCATCCGCGAAATCGTCGGCTTCGGCGAGGGGCTGGTGGGGAAGCTCTTGATGTTCGACGCGCGCTCGATGCGCTTCGAGACGCTTCGCTATCAATGGAATGCGGAAAATCCGCTTTCGGGCACGCGCCCGACGATCCGCAATCTTTCGACGCTCGTCGGCTCTTAGACTCGGTATCGCCTTAGTCGATCGACAATTATCGTCGCTCAACCCAAAATGGAGGCCTTCGTGCGATTACGATCAGCCGGCGTCCCGCTGGCATTTGTTATTTATGGCTACCTCATGCCGGCAGCGATGGCGGAGCCGGTGCCCTTCAGTTGCACGATTTTGCCAGACGGCAAATCCGCGCGGGTCGCCATCTCCAATCCGTTCGATCGCGAGACCTCGTGCCAGGTAAATTGCCAGTTCTCCACAACGTCCCGGGGAACCAGCTTCCAACTTTCCTGCACCAACAATGTCGCGGCGCGTGGCAAGGATGTGCAGCTGTGTGTCCGCGACCTTAGCGAAGGGACGCTGGTGAAGATGACCGGCGGCGGCGGCGATTGCGTCAAGCAAATGAGCGAGGAGGAGCTGAAAGCGCGGGAGAAGAAGAGCGACGAGGACGCCGATGCTGAATTCAAGAAGGCGATGAAGCAGGGCGATGACATGTTGAATCGCATGAAAGCGAGCAAGCCGCTGACCGAGGAGGAGCGGCAAGAGCAGGAGAAGAAGAGCCGAGAGAACGCTGAAGATAAACTCAACAAGGCGATGAAACAGGGCGAGGACCTGATGAAGGACCTGAAAGAGGACAAGCCGGATTAGCGGTTGCGCTTCTGGCGCAAAGTGCGGTTCGCATTCGCCAACGCGCAAATAAATATGATTCTCGAAACCCGGGGCGCTTCGAAGCGCTTCGCTACCAATGGAATCCGGAAAATCCGCTTTCGGGGAAAAGCCCGGTCCGCGATCTTGCGGCGCTCGCGCGCTGAGATGGACCCAAAGCAGACTTGAACGGGGTTGAGCCCGAGCCTCGGAACTCTTTCCCACCCGCTGCGTTGTGACTTTGCGATGGAGGATTCCGCATTGCAGCATGCTCAATCGTACGAACATCCCCCTATGCTGATCTGGATATTGGCTTATGGGCACTCGCCCTCGGTCTTCTCGGTGGGCTTGCGCTCATACTTACCCTAAGCGTTGGTGGTACGCTCTAACGAGGCGTGTTCGCCAAAGGCTCGCATCAAACGCAAAACCCCCAAAGCGAGCGCGTCTGAGTTCTTGCTTCCGAACCATCGACATCGTGAAATAGGTCTTTCACCGAGCGCCCTCTGGAGCCCGCGCATACTTCCTAGCTCATCCCATGGCAGGAGATAGACAATGAAGACGCCAATTGCTCTCGCACTGCTCGCGATACTAGCGTTTGCCACTTCCCCTGCGGCGGCCGTGGAACGTGATTGCCGCCCGAGCTTGTCCAACGGATACCACTGCCCTGATACCTCCACGTCTCAGCCGCGGCGGAGAAGCGAGAGCAATAGTCGTCCTTGTCAGCCTAGCCTCTCAAACGGATATTCTTGTCCGGGGACTTCCAGCGAGGGTCGAGGGTACGCCCCATCCAGCAGGAGGGCTTCGGCGCCGGAGCGTGAATGTCGCCCGAGCCTCTCAAACGGATTTTCTTGCGCAGGGACCGAGAGTCGAGAATCCACCAATAGGACGGCTTCGGCGCCGGAGCGCGGCTGTCGGCCGAGCTTGTCGAACGGATATAATTGCCCCCGCGAGGGACAGACCGGCGCCAACCAGTATTCAACGGAAACGCTGGCAAGGGTGCATTGTCCCGTCGACACCGTTGTCTGGGCAAACACCCGGTCGGGTATTTACCACTTCCGCGGCGACGACAATTACGGCACCACCAAACGTGGGGCCTATATGTGTGAGCGGGACGCGCTCGCGGGAGGCATACGCATGGCGAAGAACGAAAAGCACCCCCAGTAGGGGAAAGCCAGTAAAATGAGCATGAGCGACATTGTCTTCAATCAGGAACGAGGGAGAAGAAAGCTATGGGTGAGCTACAGCCAGTCTTTATCGCCGCGGTCATCGTATTTATTCTCAACGCAGCGGGGAGCTTTATCGAATTCAACAACCGTTTCATAAACGCTTTGGTTGACACCATGTTGTTTGCCGTCGTCTTCGGCGCGCTTGTGCATTTTGGCAAGTTGCACATGGCGTTCTAAGGCGCAGCGCGGCGACCCGCTGAAAGCGAACGCTTTCCGGCGCGAGCCCGGCGGTCCGCGATCTTGCCGGGCTCGCCGATTCTTAAACTTCGGTATGACACCCAGTAAATTGCAGGCTCGCTAATGGCTCTTCTTTCTTGTATAAAAGGGCCATGAAAAAAGTTAAAGCCCGCCAGAAGCTTCGTGAGCTAAGGATAAGGCGCCGCATACAACGCCGGTTGGCTCGAAAAAAACCTCTCTGATTTTTGAGCCTGAGATCGTTTTGATGGAACGGAAAGCCCCGGGATTGTCCGGGGCTTTTTGTTTCGGCGGCCTCATTTTGTTTTTCGTCGCGCCACCAATATAACTATCATTGCCGTTGCATAAAACTTCGGTGGCAGCTCACCTTGTCCGGACAGATCAGCGTTAGGAAAGACGATGGCCAGCGACGATAAGAAAACGAAAACCAGCCCCGCGCCCGGCAATGAGGCTGCCGTTAAAAAAGAGGCCGCCGCGAAGAAAAAAGACGAAGGCCAGCCGAAGGACACGAACGCGTCAGGCGCGGACCTATCCAAGGCCGAGGACGGCGATAAAGCTTCCGCTTCACCCTCAAATTATAGTCGGGGTGAGGGACAAAAACCGGCTTCGAAAGCTTATAAAGATAACTGGAACGCGATTTTCGCGAAGAAGAAAAAGAAACGATAATTGGATCGAAGCAGCAGGAGGACGATATGAACCAGCCACCGCTGACCCGGCGTGAATTTAGCGGACTTTGCGCGGCCCTCGGCTCGTCACTCTCCGCAGCCGGCGGAATGATGGGGGCGCTATCGTCTGCATCGGCTGTTGCGGCGGCCGCGCGCACGGTCAAGTTCCGCGACGGCATCATCGTCCCGGCGCTCGGCCAAGGCTCTTGGCATTTGGCGCAGGGAAGACATCCGGAAGCCGCCGAAGAAGAAGCGCTCCGCACGGGTCTTTCGCTCGGAATGACGTTGATCGACACTGCGGAGGTGTATAGCAGCGGCCGCTCCGAGCAATTAATCGGCCGCGTGATTTCCGGTGGGCGCGACCGCGTATTCCTCGTCTCCAAAGTGCCGCCCCAGCACACGGCGGGAAACGGGATTGCGCGGGCTTGCGAGGCGAGCCTCGCGCGTCTCGGCACCGATCGTCTCGATCTCTATTTGCTCCATTGGCGAGGCGGCGAAAATCTCGCCGGCGTCGTGGCAGCATTCGAAGATCTGCGGGCGCAGGGAAAGATTCGCGCCTGGGGCGTGTCCAACTTCAACGTCCGCGACATGGAGGAGCTTTTCCGGGTTCCAAACGGCGATCGCTGTGCGACCAATCAAGTCCGCTACAACCTCGGCGACCGCGGCATCGAGCGCGATCTCCTGCCGTGGTGCAAACAGCGCGGCATGCCGGTGATGGCCTATACGCCGCTCGGCGACAATCTGGTGCGCGATTCCACGCTGGCAGCGATCGGCGCGGCACACGGTTGCTCCGCGGCCGCGGTGACGCTGGCTTGGGCCATCCGCAGCGGGACCGTGATCGCAATTCCCGAATCCGGCTCGGTGGAGCATGTAAAAGAGAACGCCGTGGCACTTTCCCTCGCGCTCACGCCCGAAGAGATTCAGGCGCTGGATGCAGCGCATCCATAAGGTGGCTGTTAGGGCGCGCCGCAGGCTTATTTCAGGCACAAGCCCGACAATCCGCGATTTTGCCGGGCCCGTCGGCTCGTGACTTGCGGTTGCCTTAGTCGATCGGCGATTCAAGAAGGAAATACGGAAACAGACCAGCGTCGCGGCAATAGCCTCGGCAGAGCTTAATTGTTCCTACTTCTTAATTGATACAGCAGACGCTCATAAATCTCTAATTGCTCGCTCTGCCACGTCAAGCGCCAGATCATGGCGATTGTTTCGACGATTGCCTGACTCAAAAAGACGGCTTTCGACCGCAGCGGCGCAATCTTCGTCAATTGCGCGAGTTTGGAAATCTTGGCGGCAGAATCGCCGCCGCTCTTCGCGGATCGGCCGAACCAGACTGCGGCTCTCAATTGGCTTAATCGACCGATGCGCGCTTGATAGTCCCGTGCCAGCCAAAACTGCGCCTTCCAATTACCCTTGGCGGCAAGTTTGCGCAGCTCGCGTACTCCCTCGGGTACGTGGCGAAGTTGCAGAAAGCGGGCGCGATTCGCGAGCGCCTCTTCCTGGCCCGACGCGGCGGCGCGATCAAACAAGTTCCACGCCGTCACTATATCCCGGTCGACGACATCACCACGGGCGTATTCCCAAGCGAGCGTCAGTTGAGCGTCGATGTTGCCGGAGGACGCGGCCGCCATCCGTTCGGGAATGCTGGCGCGGCGTTTGGCGCGATCCTCAGTGAAGCCCGGTAGTTCCAGTCGCATCGCTTCCACCACAACATGCGTCGGTTCTTGGCACGCCGAGGCTAGACGACGATGATTATCAATGATCCGTAGCCGGGGTAAAATTGCTTCGCGGCAGTTAAGCGGCGGTTAAGGGGTGACCATTCGAGTCTCGGCCCGGGAGCGATATGGTCCATTCATGACACAATGCGAAAAAAAGGATTGAGTTCCTTCTCAGAAAAGATATCCGGTATGGATGAATTTGGACGAGTGATGCTCGACAATATCCTGAATAATTTTTTCATTGGTATCATTTTTCTTTGCGGCAATCATGGACCGAATTGAGAAAGAACGAAGAGCATCGGTGACGGACAGGGTTCCTTCGGCGGAATCTTTGCGCCCGGTAAAGGGGAAGACATCGGGACCGCGCTGACACTGGCAGTTGATATTCACCCTGCAAACCTGGTTGACCAATGGATCGACCAACTTGCCGATTGTTTCCGGGTCGCTGCCAAAGATGCTCACCTGCTGTCCGTGTTCGGAGCTAATGACGTAGTCGAGTGCCGTCTGAATGTCTTCAAACGGCATCACCGGCACAACGGGGCCGAACTGTTCTTCGCGGTAAAGCTTCATTCCCTCATGAACCGGATACACGACGGCCGGATAAAACAGGGATTCGACAAAAATACCGCCGCCTTCGTTCACCACTCGGGCGCCCTTCTCTTTGGCGTCTTCAATGCAATCGGTCAGGTATTTCGGCTTACCGGGCTCCGGAAGCGGCGTGATTTGGACCCCCTTCTCCCAAGGCATGCCCACTTTCAGTTTTCTCAATTCCTCATCGAAGCGAGCGAGAAATGTGTCGACGATTTTCTTGTGCACAAGCAGGATCTTTAATGCCGTGCATCGCTGTCCGTTGAACGAAAGCGATCCGAGCAGGCATTCCTTCACGGCGAGATCAATGTCGGCATCGGGAAGAACAATGGCTGCATTCTTGGCATCAAGGCCGAGGATGGCGCGAAGCCGGTTGGCCTTTGGGGGTAGCTTTTTCAAATGACCGGCGACCTTGCTGGACCCGATCAGAGTGAGGACGTTGACCAACCCCGATTCCAATAGTCTGGGTATGACGACCTCGCCCTTTCCGTAGGTGAAGTTGATCACGCCCGCGGGAAATGATTTCTGAAACGCTTCCATCAGTGGATGGAAGAGCAAAACGCCGAATTTCGGCGGCTTCAGTATCACCGTATTTCCCATGATGAGTGCGGGAATCAGAGTGGCAAACGTCTCGTTCAACGGATAATTGTACGGGCCCATGCACAGCACGATGCCGAGCGGCGTGCGCCGAATTTGTCCTATGACTCCCTCAACGACGACAAAACTTGAATTCGCATTGTCCATCTGCTTCAGGGCATCCATCGTCGCTTTGATGTAGTCGAGCGTTCGATCGAATTCTTTTTCCGAGTCGGCGAGACTCTTGCCGGTTTCCCACATCAGCAAATTCACAACCTCGGCGCGCTTGGCCAGCATTTGCCGCGAAAATTGCTGCATGCATGCGATGCGTTCAGCGACGGTCATCGTCGGCCAAACGCCGCCTCCACTATTGTAAGCGGTTACCGCGAACGCCAAAGCTGCTTCAGCTTCTTCCACGCCCGTAACCGGACAACTTCCGATTTCCACAGGCGTTAGGCGGCCGGCGTCATCCCGCGTGAACACGGGCGACATCACCTTTCGGGTGGGCCCCTTCCAAGTTTTGATCTCTCCGCCGACGAGATAGCGTCGCTGATGCACAGGCGGGGGTAATCGACACGCATCGAGAATAGCGCGGTGGTTGGGAAACAGATTTTCCAGAAACGCTTTCTCGATCATGTTGAACGAACTCGCACCATGCGGCACTTGGATGGGAGGCCTTAGCCAACGAAGATAAGAAGCCCCAGCCGAAGTCGGGGGGCGACAGAAGGCCGGGGCTTAAATCCTCGGGATGGGACCGCTTGCGCTAAGTTCATCCGGATGACTACGGATATAACGAACGGGAGAAGGCAAAGTTCCTCGCACGCCTGGCAGCACAGGCAAGTTTACGCAGCCTGCGCAGGCTTGGCTGCGTCCGAGCTTTTAAATTTCATCCGCTCCAGCGGCGAGTGAATTTGGAAAATGGCGCCGCAATTTCGGTACTAAAACATTGGAAAAGAAAATATTGGAAAAGCCTCGGCGACGGGTATATCGCGCGGGTCGAGTGCGCGGCCCGTTTGCGGAGCGAAAGTCGATAATGGTGACGGCTCCGGGACGGGAGCCGAGGCCATCGTAATATCTCCGACAACGCTGCTGAGTTCGGGTGCCACCCTTAGCTCAGCCAAAGTTCTGCGCACGCTGGCAGGCAGTCCCTTGTAGTCCTCCGCCGGAATAAAATCGCTGGTTTGGTGCGGCACTTCTTTCGACCCCGTGAACACCATCAGTCCGTCCTTGGTGGCGACGATGTCACCCGGGCGCAAGGTCGGATCGGAATGAATGTCGATCGCGACGGTTCCTCCGATTTCCTTGCCGGTACATGTGCAATCGGAAACCATTCGCTCGCGGTACACGAATGCATTTTCCAGTTTGGAATAAGGGGAGCCGTCCGCCGCGCTCGCCTGATCGATGCCGCTCCCCGTGTAGACCTTGGTCCCACTGGCGGGACACATGGCACTGCAGATCTTGTCCCGAGAGGAATTCGGCGTGCCGGCATTCGTCGGCATCGGAAAATAACGCCCGTCGCAGAGCCGGACACAGTAGGCGAGCGGACCGCCGCTTGCAGTTCTCGGCAGTTGACTCGGCGGGGTGAGCCAGCCGCCAAAAATTTTATTGAACACATCGAACAGCCCCTGTGCATGCGCATGGTTCGTGGAAATTAGTATTCCACTGACCCCGAGCAGGATTACAGCTGCCCGAAGGGTTGCCTTCCGGCCATAGCATATCGCCACGGCGATCTCCGGGTTCTAGTGCACGCTAAAGGGGATCGAGCAGATACTCGCGCGCGCTGGCGAGCGCCGCCAGGCGATTGGCGGTTACCATAAGCGGCGCGCCATCGGCGGCGTGCAGCGTGAATAGCTCCATGCCGGGCACTAGTGTCAGCTCGGGAAAAAAGCGCGCCACATTTTCGGAGCGAATTGGCCGCACATAACCAATTTGTCCGTTGCCGAACACTGCGAATGCCTGCGGCGTCATGACTGGAGTGACTTGTTGTGTGTGGCCCGACATATCGTACTTAGAACACAGATTCGTCCATTTGGTTCCCGTTACGCAGCGCGCGGCAAAATTCGGCCGCGGAGCAACTCTCCCTGCAGGGAACCTAATCAGAAGCAAATCGTTCTTGGAGGGAATGATCGGATTTGTCGGCGCTGGGACCCTATTTGAAAAGCGGAGGGAAAAATGGCCGACAATGACAGTGGAAATTTTTTCGGTTTCATTCTTGGGGCATCGATGGCAGCCGTCGTATGCGGCGCCATGCTGTTCGCAACGGGAAATTATGTAACCAATTCCACGAGTATGAAGATCGCGAGTATAAAGATCGAAAGTCCAATTATTCCCGCCGAAAAATGATCTCGCCGATTGGACGGCCGAGTATATTTCTCTGGCCGCATTTGGGCTTGTTTAACCAAGAATTCTTACCGCGATACCACCCGAATTCTGCGATCAATTTAAGAGATTCGCAGACATCCAATCTATCCTCGTTACTCGTATTCATTGGGCATTGTCATGCAGAATCTCCGGCGCGTGAAGCGCACGCAAATGTTGAAGGTCGGCAAGATCATCTCCGCTGATTCAGCGACCATGATCGATTGCGTCGTGTGTGACTTGAACAACTTGGATGCGGGCTTGCGTATCTCGCCGGGAGATTCCGTTCCGGATTTCTTTGATCTGATATTCGATTCCCATCTGTTCAGCCGAACCTGTCAGGTTCGATGGAAACACAGAGAACGTTTGGGCGTGGAATTCAGTCCGACGGTTCGAACATATCCGCAAGGTGTATCGCAGCCAGTTCAGCTAGACCGCGCGGTAGCGTAGAGAAGCCAGTTACTGGCGACAATACCGAAGCGAAATAGGGGGTGTTCTATCCGGCGCAGTAATATTTACGGGCGCCACAATTATCTGCGGAACTTCAAACCGAACTACGCATTGTACTGCTAGCCTCTGGGAACGTCTGCCGGACCAAAGAGAGGCCAGGTCTGCGAGGAAGCAGCCGGACGCGCAAGCGGCGGAATAGGATTAAGCCGATGCGTTCGGTCATCGTGTGGCTCTTTTCAGTTGCGCTTGCCGCAGCTGCTACTGGCGCACAGGCCGAAATCCTTATTACAGTCAATAAGAGCGCACAGCGAATGACGGTCGTCCGCGATGGCCAGTCACTCTACAGCTGGCCGGTTTCTACTGGGCGCAGCGGCTACGCTACACCATCGGGCTCCTACACCGCCTTCCGCATGGAAGCGGATCATCATTCGGACGAATGGGACGATGCTCCAATGCCGCATTCGATCTTTTTCACCAAGATCGGACATGCCATTCACGGCACATTCGACGCCAAGAATCTCGGAAAGCCCGCAAGCCATGGCTGCGTACGTCTATCGCCGGAGAATGCGGCAACCTTATTCGAGCTCGTGGAGCAGGAAGGTGTGACCAAGACGAAGGTCGTGCTAACCGGCAGCGAGCAAGTAGCGCTTGGCCGCCGCGCGACCGGAACTGCGCGCGAGGCATACGAATCACGAATGCCAATACCCCTTAATTCAAAGGCGGAATATCAACGACAGGATTACGGTCAGCCGCGCTACCCGGATCCCCAATACGGTAATGTGCGGTCGCAATATGTGCAGCCGCAGGATGGTCAGCCGATTTATCGATACCCGCCGAGTTATGGCCCGGGGTGGAGATGAATTTTCGGCAATCGACGAACGGCGAGTTGTGAGTCCTCTCGTTCGCGTGACCTATTTTAACTGACTCTGTTGGAAGACTTTTCCATCCAGTTTGCGACTGATTGGAAAATTGGCCTTTCGCACCCAGTCGCCGCGGAAGTTCAATGCTTCATGGAAACGGATACTTTACGATTTTCACCTAGATTTGGCTTGGTCCCGGTCGCGCGCGCAAGCGCGAATTCAAGAGATGCAACGTTGGAGCTTGCCGGGCCATCCCAAAGCTCGGCGACCTTCGGGATCACTCGCACCACCAGTAAATTGGGGTCGTACTCGCGTTGCGGCCACCAGACTTCGTCTCCTTTTCTCCAATAGGTTTTGGCCAGCTCAGCATCTTTTACGATCGTCGCCTTCCCCGTGATCGATAAATAGGCTTTTTCCTTCGGATCAAGGAAGGTCATGCAAACGTGTTCATCCTTTATGACTTCATTGTCCTTGGTACCGCGCATGTCAGTCAAAAAATAGATCAGCCCTCCTTCACGATCGGCCCGCGCGTCGAGCGGTCGCGCGCGCAGGCCATCCCGGCCGTGGGTTACGAACATGCAGATATGGACATGCTCGATGATCTGCCAAACGCGATCTTGTATCTGCTGTTCGTTCATGTCCGCTGCCCGATCAATATCGCTAATATAAATTGGAACATTCATTTACTGGCATGGTTCCGGAGTTAATGCTTGTCCGATGGCACTGATATTCGCGCGATTATTTGTGGCTTTTGAGGGTTAAGGCGAAATAGCTCAGGCCGCCCGCGACAACGATGGCAATCCAACTAATCCACATGGGCGCACTCCAGCCGCCAATCACAACGGGCCAACCCATATAAATTCGCAACGCTTGAAGCAGCGCGACAAGTGCGAAAATTGTACCCGCGATCAGATGGAATAATTTGTCATTCATGGCAATCTCCAATCAATCGATTATCAGAGTCAACGCCGTGGATCACATTCCGGTTCCGCGGGCGGAACCGTTAGGGAGATAGATCGATGACAGGCGCCCGTATCTTGTTGATGCGCCACGCAGAGAAGACCGGAGATCCAATAGATCCGCACCTCTCGCAGGATGGCTACGCGAGGGCGGCTAAGCTTGCCGGCTACATTCCCGCGACCTTCGGCATTCCCCAATTTCTCATTGCGAGTGCGATCTCCAAGCACAGCATCCGCCCCATCGAGACGATCCAACCCCTTTCGGCGAAAATCGGGGTTGCGGTCGACTCAACATATGCTGATCAAGATTACGGCGCACTGGCCAGTCAGCTACTCTCTGACCCGCGCTATGCGAATGCGGGCACCTTGATCGTCGTCTGTTGGCATCACGGCAACACCCTTTGATGGCGAGTGTATTGAGGGCAAAGCCCGGCAGCTATCCGGGTCCGTGGGATGCCCATGTCTTCAATCAGATGCTCGTTCTGACCTATTCGGGTGACGGCGAGCCCGAAGTTACAACGCAGACCGAGCCTTTCTGAAAGGGCAACGCCCGCGCGAGCGCGGGCCGTCTAGATACAAGAACGGCCGGCGGATCGCGGCCTACTATAACATCGAGGGTAGCACGCGATCCGGCGGCCTATGGCCGTCCATGAAGGTGCGGATATTTACGATCACCTTCTCGCCCATGTCGATGCGGCCCTCGATCGTTGCCGAGCTCATATGCGGCAACAAGACGACCTTGCCCGTGCGCGCGAGCCTGACGAGTTTCGGATTGACGGCGGGCTCGTGCTCGAACACGTCGANNCCCGCCTCGATCATGCGCGCAAGCGCGTTCTCGTCGGTCACCTCGCCGCGCGCGGTGTTCACCACATAGGCTTCGGACTTCAAGAGCTTCAGCCGCCGCGACGACAGCAAATGATAGGTCGCGGGCGTGTGCGGGCAGTTGATCGA
>PLBP01000027.1:48807-57239 GCA_003135415.1 Hyphomicrobiales bacterium | reverse complement strand
CCGAACACGGTCTATCACGGCCAGGCACGGTAGCTGTTTAACGCCGTCATGGCCGGGCTTGTCCCGGCCATCCACGCTTTTAAGTTGCTGCATAGAAATAAGTAAGGCGTGGATGCCCGGCACGAAGGCCGGGCATGACGAAGCAGCGAAACGCACTAAGTAAAAACAAAAACCCCGGCTAACCGGCCGGGGCTTCGACCAAGCTGTCATCCCCGAGGCGGAGCGAAGCGACGCTGTCCGGGATCTAGAAACGCAGTGCCAGAATTCCACTCAGTGATTCTGGATCCCGGGTCTCGGGCTTCGCCCTCGCCCGGGATGACGGATCGCTCAGACCTTCACGAGCGGCTTGGGTTTCGGCGGCGCGGAGCCGCCGCCCTTCTTCGCCTTCGGAGCGCGCTTGGCTTCCGCCTCTTCTTCCTCGACCTCGGGCTTCGGTTTCACCGGCCCTTCCGGATATTCGAAGCCGAGCGCGTCGACGCCGTTCTCGTCCTGCTTCAGGATCACGCGCACGTGGCCGCCATGCTTGAGCCGGCCGAACAGCACCTCGTCGGCGAGCGGCTGCTTCACCTTCTCCTGGATCACGCGCGACATCGGGCGGGCACCCATCTGCTCGTCATAGCCGTGCTTCACCAGCCACGCGCGCGCCTCTTCGGAGAGCTCGATCGTCACGTCGCGGTCGGCGAGCTGGGCTTCCAGCTGCATCACGAACTTCTCCACGACCTTGGCAATGATTTCGGGCGGCAGATGCGCGAAAGTGATGGTGGCGTCGAGCCGGTTTCTGAATTCGGGCGTGAACATGCGGTTGATCGCCTCGATATCGTCGCCTTCGCGCTTGGTGCGCGTGAAGCCGTAGGCGGCCTTCGCCATGTCGGAGGCGCCCGCGTTCGTGGTCATGATCAGGACGACGTTGCGGAAGTCGACCTGCTTGCCGTTATGGTCGGTGAGCTTGCCGTGATCCATCACCTGCAACAGGATGTTGAAGAGATCGGGATGAGCCTTCTCGATCTCGTCGAGCAGCACCACGCAGTGCGGCGTTTGGTCGACATTGTCGGTGAGCAAGCCGCCCTGATCGAAGCCGACATAGCCGGGCGGAGCACCAATCAACCGCGAGACGGTGTGACGCTCCATGTATTCCGACATGTCGAAGCGATGGATCGGCACGCCGAGCGAAGCGGCGAGTTGTTTTGCGACCTCGGTCTTGCCGACGCCGGTCGGGCCCGAGAACAGATAGCAGCCGATCGGCTTTTCCGGCTCGCGCAGTCCCGCGCGCGCGAGCTTGATCGCGGAGGTGAGCGCGTTGATCGCCCTGTCCTGGCCGTAGACGACCTGCCGCAGCGTAGCCTCGAGATTGGAAAGCACTTCGGCGTCGTCCCGCGAGACGGTCTTCGGCGGGATGCGCGCCATGGTGGCGACCGTCGCTTCGATCTCCTTCACGCCGATCATCTTCTTGCGCTTAGCTTCGGGCACGAGCATTTGTGCTGCGCCCGACTCGTCGATCACGTCGATCGCCTTGTCCGGCAGCTTGCGGTCGTGGATGTAGCGCACCGACAGATCCACCGCCGCCTTGATCGCCTCGGCGGTGTAGCGGAGCTTGTGATAGTCCTCGAAATAGGGCTTCAGCCCTTTGAGGATGTTGATCGCGTCCTCGGGCGAAGGCTCGTTCACGTCGATCTTCTGGAACCGCCGCACCAGCGCGCGATCCTTCTCGAAGTACTGACGGTATTCCTTGTAGGTGGTCGAGCCGATGCAGCGCAGCGAGCCCGAAGCAAGCGCGGGCTTCAAGAGGTTCGAGGCGTCCATGGCGCCGCCGGAGGTGGCGCCGGCGCCGATCACCGTGTGGATTTCGTCGATGAAGACGATCGAGTTGGGATAGGCCTCCAACTCCTTGATCACCTGCTTCAGCCGCTCCTCGAAATCGCCGCGATAACGCGTACCCGCGAGCAGCGATCCCATGTCGAGCGAGAACACGGTCGAGGTTTTCAGCACGTCCGGCACCTCGCCATTGACGATATGGCGCGCGAGGCCTTCGGCGATCGCCGTCTTGCCGACGCCGGGCTCGCCGACATAGAGCGGGTTGTTCTTCTGCCGGCGGCACAGCACCTGGATCGTGCGCGCGAGTTCCGCCTCGCGGCCGATCAACGGATCGATCTTGCCGTCGCGCGCCTTCTTGTTGAGGTTGACGCAATAGGCTTCGAGCGCGTCGGTTTTCTTCTTGCCGTCGTCACCGGGCTTGGTGTCGGTTTCGTCCTCGGCGCCGCGCACGGGCTTCGACTCGGCCATGCCGGGGCGCTTGGCGATGCCGTGGCTGATGTAGTTGACCGCGTCGTAGCGCGTCATGTCCTGCTCTTGCAGGAAATAGGCGGCGTGGCTCTCGCGCTCGGCGAAAATCGCCACCAAAACGTTGGCGCCCGTCACTTCCTCGCGGCCCGAGGACTGGACATGGATCACCGCGCGCTGAATCACGCGCTGGAAACCGGCGGTGGGTTTGGAGTCGTCGTCGCCTTCCATCACCAGGTTGTCGAGCTCGCCGTCGATGTAATCGACGAGATTGCGCTTGAGCTTTTCGAGATCGACGTTGCACGCGCGCATCACGGCGGCGGCGTCCTGATCCTCGATCAGCGCCAGCAGGAGGTGCTCGAGCGTCGCGTATTCGTGATGGCGCTCGTTCGCGAGCGCGAGCGCGCGGTGCAGGGATTGTTCCAGGCTACGTGAAAAAGTCGGCATTCAATTCCTCGTCCTTGCGCCCCGACTCACTTTTTCTCCATCACGCATTGCAAAGGATGCTGGTGCTTGCGCGAGAAGTCCATCACCTGCGTCACCTTGGTCTCTGCAACTTCATACGTATAGACACCGCACTCGCCGACCCCGTGTTGGTGCACATGAAGCATGACCCTTGTGGCGTCTTCGCGGTCCTTGTTGAAGAATCGCTCCAATACAAGCACGACGAATTCCATCGGCGTGTAATCGTCGTTCAACAACAGCACACGGTAAAGGTTCGGCCGCTTGGTCTGCGGCTTGACGCGGGTGATGACGGCGGTGCCCGGCCCCTCGTCCTCGCCGCGGCGCTTGTCGTTTCCGCCGGCCATGCGCGGCTCTACGGGGTTATCCCCCGTCTCCTCGCCGAGCCGATCGAACCTTGCCATTTCTCACGTTTCCCCTGTCCGGCGAGCCTTTTTAGGGCTCCTCCGCCGCATCGCAGCGAACATCGGGAATATAAGCCAGAGCCGCCATTCCGGCCAGCGGTACCGGCTGGATATGGTGACTTTTAATGATCCGGCAAGCCAGGCCTTAACCCTCGGCCTCGATTGAAGGACGAAGCCGTAAAAGTCGGCGGTCGCGGCAAGGTTTAAGCAAGGCTCGCGCTTCACGCTCTCCGGCCAAGAGCCGTGGAGCCTTTTTATGAGCGCGTTTTCATTTTTGCGCCGCTTTTGTACCGACGCGAAAGGCAACATCGCGATCTTGTTCGGGTTGGCGATCATCCCGGTCGTGGGCGCCATGGGCGTCGCCATCGATTACAGCCTCGCGAATGCGAGCCGCACCGCGCTGCAAGCCTCGCTCGACAACACCGGGCTGATGCTCGCGAAGAGGATGCCGCTTACCGATACCCAACTCAGCGCCCAGGGCTGGCAAATCTTTCAAGCCAATCTCGGCGCATCACCGCTCGTGTACCAGCAATCCGATCTCGTGATCCGCCAAACGACCAGCACGGTCGTCCTCGACATCAGTACGACCTACAACACGCAGCTTGCGAGCGTTCTGAAGCTTGTCGGCGGACGCACATCCTTCCCGGTCGGCTCGCACACCGAAGTGTCGTGGGGCAATTCGCGACTTCGCGTCGCGCTCGCGCTCGACAACACCGGATCAATGAGCCAGAGCGGCAAGATCGGCGCGCTGCAGACCGCGACCACGAATCTGATCAATCAGCTCAAGGGAGTCTCGCAGACCAACGGCGACGTCTACGTCTCGATCGTTCCATTCGTCAGAGACGTCAATATCGGCGGCAATGTCGCCTCGTGGCCTTCATGGGTCGACTCGACTTTTTGGGCAGCACCACCCGCAAACGTACCGACGATAAGCACAAGTGTCGGGCCGGGTTCCGCCTGTCCCTTTCCCGCCAGTAACAAATCCGGCTATCTAGGCTACGTTTGCACGACCGGAGCAGCCAATGGCAGCGCTACCACCGGAACGGTTCCTTCAAGCGGACTGATCTGTCCGAGCGTCGATTCCGGCACCGTCAACACTATGCAAAGCGGGGTGTATTACAACGGTTGCTATAACAGCACGACGTATAGCTGCACCGGCAGTTCCTGCACCTGCACCGGCCATGACTTGAGCATCTGTTCGTGCACCGGCAGCGGCAACAGCAAGAACTGCAAGACGGCAAGCGGCAAGCACGAGCACGCCTGGGTCGCAAACGCGTCCACCAGCTGGAACGGCTGCGTGATGGACCGGGGCGCTTCCGCCGCACCCGGCACCGGCGCCGATTACGATCAGAACGTAACCGCGCCGACGTCGGGGACGAGCTTGTTCCCCGCCCAACAGTATTCTCTTTGCCCGGCGCAACAGATCGTCGCTCTCACCTACGACTGGACCGCGCTAACGAACGCGGTCAACGCTATGAGCCCGAACGGCAGTACCAACCAGCCGATCGGCCTCGTCTTGGGATGGCAGTCGCTCGTCGGCGGCGGACCGTTCCCCGCGGCGCCGGCTCTCGATCCGAACTACACCTACAACCAATACATCATCCTGCTCAGCGACGGCCTGAATACGCAGGACCGCTGGTATGGCGATGGATCGAACACCTCCACGCAGGTGGATAACCGGATGTATTACCAAAACGGCAGCACGATCTCAGGCACCTGCAAGAACGCCAAAGACGCCGGCATCAAAATCTACACCGTGCAGGTCGATACCGGCGGCGATCCGACCTCCACGCTGTTGCAGAACTGCGCCAGCGATCCGAGCATGTTCTTCAAACTGACGTCCTCGAGCCAGATCGTGACCACGTTCCAGGCAATCGGGAACGCGCTCGCGAATCTGCACCTATCGCAGTAAAGCCGTTCCGAGGCGCGACGGCCGAAAAACGCTGAGGCCCGGCGGCGAGGCCAAACTGAGGCCGAATGCGACGCTTACCAGGGGGAATTTCTTAACCACGTCCTGGTTGCGGCGGGGTGTGCCGTCACTTCAAGGCCAATTTCGAGAATTGCCGCAAGGTTCGGTTAAAATTCGAATGGCATGTTTAGGAGCCCAGTCGTGGAGCCCCGGAGCCGCGTGATGCGCCGTCTATTGAGTCGTTTCTGGTCCGACCGCAGCGGAAATATCGCACTCATCTTCGGGCTTGCCGTCATTCCCGTCTTGGGCGCGATGGGCGCCGCCGTCGACTACAGCGTCGGGAATGCGAGCCGCACGGCGATGCAGGCAGCCCTCGACAACACGGCGCTGATGCTCTCCAAGGAGATGCCGTTGTCGCAAAGCGCCCTCAACACCAACGGCTGGAATATCTTCACCGGCAATCTCGGTCCGAGCCCGGTTGTGATTCCGCAGGGCAACCTCGTCATCGACTCTTCGACCACCAATAAGCTCGTGCTGGACGTTTCGGGCAGCTACACCATGGGCCTCGGCGGCGTGCTGAAGCTCGTCGGATTGAACACAACCTTCACCGTCGGCGCCCACTCCGAAGTGCAATGGGGCAATTCGCGGCTCCGCGTCGCGCTTGTGCTCGACAACACCGGATCGATGAGCCAGTCCAATAAAATCGGCGCGCTCAAGACCGCGACCACGAACCTGATCGCCCAGCTGCAGGCCGCCGCGAGCACCAACGGCGATGTCTATATCTCGATCGTTCCCTTTGTGAACACCGTCAATGTCGGCGCGAGCAATTACAATGCGACCTGGATCGACTGGTACGATTGGGAGCACGACCCGAATAACGCGAGCAAAGGTACTTGCAGCAAGTCGGGTTACACGAGCCAGAGCACCTGCACCTCGGCGGGGACCTGCTCGAAATCGCAGTACACGACCCAGAGCACCTGCACCTCGGCGGGGACCTGCTCGAAATCGCAGTACACGACCCAGAGCACCTGCACGTCGGCGGGGACCTGCTCGAAATCGCAGTACACGACCCAGAGCACCTGCCAATCGCACAGCGGAACTTGGACTTCTGCGCCCGGGACTTGGACAGGCGGAGTTTGGACGTTCGCGAATTGGACCTACGATCACAACCAATGGAACGGCTGCGTGGCCGATCGCGGCACTCCCCTAAATTACAGCGGCTATACGGGCCCAGGCACCGGCGCCGGTCCCGACCAGGACCTCAGTGCGCCATCGACCAACGCCCAGCCGAACCCGGCCACTGCTCCCGACTCGACCAAGTATCCGGCCGAGCAGTCCAGCGGCACTACCTTACCGTGGGCTTTTTCTAACTGCCCGGCGCAGCAGGTTATACCCCTCACCTACGACTGGAGCGCGCTGAATACCGCGGTTCAAGGCATGTCGCCGAACGGCAGCACCAACCAGCCGATCGGCGTTGTCCTGGGCTGGCTGTCGCTCGTCGGCGGCGGCCCGTTCCCCACAGCGCCGGCCATGGATACAACCCACTACACGTATAACCAATACATCATTCTGCTCAGCGACGGCCTGAACACGCAGGACCGCTGGCAAGGCGACGGATCTACTACCAACACCGGCGTGGACTCTCGGATGTATTATAAGAGCGGCAGTACCATTTCCGGCACCTGCCAGAACGCCAAGAACGCCGGCATCAAAATCTACGCCGTGCAGGTCAACACCGGCGGCGATCCGCTCTCCACCTTGATGCAGAGCTGCGCGAGCGATCCCAGCATGTTCTTCATGCTGACATCCTCTTCCGCGATCGTGACGACCTTCCAGCAAATCGGGACGGCGCTCGCCAACTTGCATCTATCGAAATAAATCCAAGTTTCCATCGCAGAAACGTCAAAGGCCCGGGCATCACCCCGGGCCTTTTCTTTAGATCCACAAAAAAACAAGGGCGCGGCGCGCCTAGAGCAAAGTCCCCTTCAGGAACACCAACGCAACGCTGAAATAGATCACGAGGCCGGTGACATCCACGAACGTGGCGACAAAAGGCGCCGATGCGTTGGCAGGATCGAAGCCGAGCCGCTTTAAAATGAACGGCAACATCGATCCCGAGAGCGAGCCGAACGTCACGATGCCTACAAGCGCCGCGGCCACGGTTGCCGCAACCAGCGTCCAGTGCTCGCCATAATCGAAGATGCCGAATTTCTGCCAGATCGCGATGCGGATAACACCGATGACGCCGAGAACCGCACCGAGGGTGAGCCCGGTGGGCAATTCGCGCAAAGCAACGCGCCACCAATCGCCGAGCCGCAATTCGCGCAAAGCCAGCGCCCGTATCAGAAGCGAAGTCGCCTGCGAGCCCGAATTGCCTCCTGAACTCATGATCAGCGGAATGAACAGCGTCAGCACCACCGCCTTTTCGAGTTCGTCTTGGAAGTGCTGCATGGCGCTCGCGGTTAACATCTCGCTCAAAAATAGAACGGAGAGCCAGCCGGCGCGCTTGTACAGCATCTGGCCGAAGCCGATTTGCATATAAGGCTCGTCGATCGCCACCATGCCGCCGAACTTCTGCACGTCCTCGGTGNNTCGTCGACCGTGACGATGCCGAGGATATGGGCTTTTTCATCGATGACGGGAATCGCCAAGAGATCGTATTTGGAAATCAGCCTCGCGACCTCTTCGCGATCGGCGAGCGGCGTCGTCGTGATCGCGTTACGCGCGACCGAAAGGATGGGATCTTGCGGCTCTCCCGCGATCAACCGCCGCAGCGTCACAACCTGCAGCAGCGTTTTCTTCTGCGGATCGAGCACGTAGATTGCATAGACCGTCTCGCGCGTGCGCTCGACCTTGCGAATGTACTGGAGTGTCTGCTCGATGGTCCAGGTCGAAGGCACGCAGACGAATTCGGTCGTCATCAAGCTGCCGGCCGTATTCGCCGGATAGGTCAGCAGCTTTTCGATCGATGTCTTAGTTTCGGGATCGAGCAGACCCAAATATCGCGCGCGGACCGGCCCCGGAAGCAGTTGAAATATGTCGGTCGCGCGATCGGCCGAAAGGCTTGAGAGCACGACCTTTGCCTGCTCCTCCGGCAGCGCCATGATCAATCCGGCCGGATCGTTCAGCTCCTGTTCGTCGAATATTTCGACCACGCGATCGAACGGAAGATGCGCGAGCACCCCCGCCGCCTCTTCGANNGGTCAGCTCAGCCGCGAGCCGCTCCGGATACCGAGCAGCATCATCCGCTTGCAGGAGGCTTCGTTCCATGGCTCACCTCAATCCGCCGACCCGGCGGACGATGGCGAGCCGATCTGCGATCAGGCCATCCGAGCCGGCGTCGGCGTTAATAATCGACTAGGGCCTTCGTTAGGCACGGG
>PLBP01000027.1:0-48797 GCA_003135415.1 Hyphomicrobiales bacterium | reverse complement strand
GACGCAGCCTATACTCCGGTATATCCCGGTCGGTCTTTCATATCGGGCTCGTCCAAAAACAAAGGCCCGGCGATTGGCCGGGCCAGCGTTTCTTACGCGAAAACTTTACGAGAGCGATTGCTCGAAAGCTTACTTTACTTTCGCGATCGCGGTTTCGATCGGCTTGTAGGTCTCCTTGGCGAGATCGGCATAGAGTTCGCCGATCTTGGTCGCCTCGGCAACGAAGCCTTCATACGCGGTCTTGAAGTATTCGCTCTGCACTTCGATCGCCGTATCGAGCGTCTTCGCGCCGAACAGCTTCTCGAGCGCGGCCGTGCTCTGCTCGAACGACTTCTTGGAATAATCGGCGACTTCGACCGCGATGGCCTGCACGCTCTTCGACACCGTATTCAAGTTCTTCACTGCGATGTCCGTGTTTTCCTTGGTGAGCTTCTGCACTTCGTCGAAATTTTGAAACATGGTCTGCTCCACTCCCGCCGGCCTTGGGACCCCAGCGGGCACCTCTTGGGGGTTGCTATGAAGAACGGCACGTCCTTGCCGCTCTAAAAGACACATACTGCACTGCAACATAAAGATCAAGAAAATTTTGCACTGCACCATCAGAATTCTGGCGATTTCTCCTAAGGCCTTGGGAGATTAACGCTTTTCTAACGCCACCCTCTCTAAATTTGACCTCGGCCGCAGCTTTTTGGCGGTCAAGGCGCCAGCTTTCGGGGACGAAGGGACGCTTTCGAAGACCGGGGATGCCCGGGCCGCGTTCTTGGCCCGGTCGGAAGTCAAGGACGGGTGTGTATGTTGCGTTCGCGTAGGGGAGCACCGCGAATTTCGCGGAATGCGTTCGCGATTGTTGTGATCGCGATGCTTGCACTTCTCTTCAACAGTTTCGACGTAGAAGCGCGCGGCCGTAACCGCGCGGATGAAGATTCCGATTCCGACTCCGGCTGGCGCGAGGGTTTTGCCTCGATCGTCGTCGACGCCAAGACCGGCAAGATCCTGCAAGAGACGAAGGCGGACTTGCCGAGGCATCCCGCCTCGCTCACCAAGATCATGACGCTCTACCTCCTGTTCGAGCAGATCGAGGCGGGGCGCATCAAGCTCGACCAGAAGATCACGATTTCGGAACGCGCCGCCGACCAGGCGCCGACCAAGCTCGACCTCGATGCGGGCGAAAAGATCGAAGTCGAGGACGCGATCAAAGCGCTGATCACGCGTTCGGCCAACGACGTCGCGTGCGCCATCGCCGAGGCGGTCGCGGGCGACGAAGACACCTTCGCCCTCGTGATGACGAGGAAAGCTCGCGCGCTCGGGATGAAAGATACCGTATTCAAGAACGCCTCGGGCCTGCCGGACAAGGAGCAGGTCACGACGGCGCGCGACCTCGCCCTCCTCGGCCGCGCGATCCAGGACCGTTTTCCGCGTCTCTATCGCTTCTTCTCGATGAAGACGTTTCTTTGGCGCGGCACACAGATCGCAAACCACAATCGTCTGATCAACCGCGCGGGCGTCGACGGCATCAAGACCGGCTATACCCGCGCGTCGGGATTCAATCTCGTCACCAGCGTCAAGCTCAACAACCGCGCGATCGTCGCCGTCGTGCTCGGGGGCGCCAGCGCCGGCGCCCGCGACGAGCGCATGCGCGACCTGATCGACGACTATCTGCCCAAGGCCTATGCCGGAGAGCGCACCTTGCCGCTCGTGGCCGAGGCGCCGCCCACCCCGCCCGCGCGCAGCACTACAACGCGCATCGCTTCCGCGCCGTTGCCGCCGCCGGTGCCGGGTTCGCGCGAGCCGATCCGGCCGAATGCCGTCCGCACCGTCGCGATCGCAAAAGGCGGCGAGCCGCAGCCCCTGCCCGAGGCGAAGCCCGGTACGCTCGGCGTATTAAAAATTTCATCCTTCGCGAACGCCGGCATGGCACCGCTGCAGCCCTTGCAAATTTCGTCCTCTGCCGCCGGCGCGATCGACATTTCGCCGGCCAACCCCACGCCCGGCACGGTGAACGTACAAGCGCTACCGGCGACGACACAGCCCGCGGCGATCACGGCCCCAGTCCAGCCCCCATTCGCGCCGCCTCCGGCACCGCCAACCGCATCGCTTTCCGCGACCGTTTCGCCGGCGCCTATCGCCCGCAAGGACCAGTCCCAGCTTTCCCCACCTCCTTCCGGCCCGGTGTCGACGGTCGCCTCGATCGGACCTGTCTCCCTGCCCAACAACGCGGCCGCGTCGCGTCCGGGCTGGCACATCCAAATCGGCGCCTATACCGATGAAGGCGAGGCCAAGGGTCGGATTGCCGCAGCCCGCGCGCGGCTTTCCGGATTTCTCTCCAGGGCAGAGTCCTACACGGAAAAAACGGTCAAGGGCTCGGTCGAGTATGTACGCGCCCGCTTCGCCGGCTTTGGCGACGAGGCGGACGCGCGAAAGGCCTGCGAAGTACTCAAGAAAAACGACTTCGCTTGCATACCGGTCAGAAACTGAACGTCACGGGACAAGGCGTCGCTAGTCACGAGTTGTGTAGCGTTGGAGTTTAGCGATGGCGGCGAAGAAGGATTTCCTTAGCCTCGTTCACGCGAGCGGCGAGGTACGTCGAGCCCCCTTGGTCGGGGTGCAGTTTCTTCATGAGCGTGCGGTGCGCCCGTCTTATCTCGATCGCGCTCGCGGCTGGTTCGATCCCGAGGATCTGACACGCCTCTTCCTCGGTCATCGGGCCATGGCGCGGCGGCTGGCGCGGCCCCGCACCCGCATCTTCCTCGACGTGTTCACGCCAACTGGGCTCCCGGCGGTCGAGATAAGCTTCGAGTAGCGCGCGGCTCTCCTCGTCGAGATCGGGTAACACCGACATAAGCGCGGCGCGATCGAGCGCTTCCAGCGCGACACCCGCGTATTTACCGCCGACGAACGTGCCGTGCATCTCGCCGCTATCGTGGTCGAGTTCCATCTCGATCGCGCGCGAGCGCACTTTCGAAGTCTGGCCGGGCGAAGGCCGCGTGCGGGCGCCGAAGCTCGCGGCCCTCGGCAAAAGGTTGAGAAGTCCGAGGCCGAAAATGCCGAGCGGAATCGCCGCCGGCAAGCGGCCTGTGAAGGTAAAATACACGGCCCCCGCGAGCGCCGCGACACCGCCGCCGCGGCGCAAATTGCGGGCGAGCATCTGGGCATTGACCAGCGTCAAAATCCGCATCGTCCCCAGCACGAAGAGAAGGATGGCGACACCGATCAAGAGCGGCGTCATGGCCGCGATCTCATCTGGCCGAGGAGACGCACGGCGCCCTCGCCGCCCTTGCGCTTGGAAAGGTCCGCGAGCGCGAGCGGCCCACCCGCCGCATAAGCCGCCGCCGCCCGCAGCAATTCGCGCAATTGCGCCGCAGCACCCGCGTCGAAGCGGCACCAGGCGCCGTTCGAGAGCCGCGCGATCTCCTTGAAAGCGCGCTCCGCGGCCGGATCGTGGCCCTCCTGAAACATGAAGGCTGCCACGCCCAACAGGCCGAGTTCGCCCGCAAGCGCGCACAGGCCGTCGATTCCTTCCTCCATCGCGTCGCCAACAAAGACGAGCGCGTTCACCTTCGCCGTCTTGGTTTCCTTGCGCACATGTTCGAGCATGCGGCCGATCTGGGTATTTCCGCCTTCGCAATGGATGCGCACCATCAAATCGCCGAGGCGCTTGGGATCCGAAACCCATTTCGAGCTTCGGCATTCGTGCAGGCCCCGGTAATAGACGAGCTGCACGTCGAGCCCGCCGACCGCCGCCGTTTCGTCAAACATCTCGCCTTGCAGCGAGCAAGCAAGATCCCAGGTCGGCTCCCGGCTCATGGTGGCGTCGAGCGCGAAAACGAGCCGGCCGCGCTTGCCGTCGAGCCGCGGTCCCACGGCGCGGGCGCGCTCCAGAAATTGGTCGATCTCGGCGCGATCCGATTTGGCAGCCGCGGCGGGTTTTTCCGCTTGCGGCGCGGGTGCGCGAGACCCGTCGCGGTCCTTGGCCATGAAACAACCCTCGGGCTGCGGGCTTCCCCCCCAGACTAGGCACCTCAGATTGGGGGTTTTAGGGCCGCGCGCAAGCGGCCCCAATCACGGCTCGGTGAGCCTCACTCGCCCATCAATTCGGAGGAGTTCTCGAGCGGACGGCGGGAACAGCGGAACCACTCGGCGCGCGCCGCCGCGCGCCGCTTGCCCCGCTCGTCGATCGGGAGCCGGAGCGCGCCAAAGAACCGCTGCACTTCCTCGCAGGCTGCATGATGAGAGGGCGTCGGCTTCACCCCGAGAGTGCGCTCGTTCAGCGCATCGAGCACCGTCAGGCCACGCGGGAACATCTCGCGATAGACCACGCGTTCGCTGAGGCCGTCGCTCTGGCGGAACGACATGCGCCGGGAAAGTTCGGCGAGGCCCTCGGCGATGTTGCGGCCGTTGCGGGTCTCCAGTTGGCCGAGGCGGTTGCGCATGACGACCCAATCGGTGTCCGAGTCCGCGACGAGGCGGCGCTGGCGGCGCGCTTCGCGCACCATCTCCGAATAATGGCTCGTGCCGGTCACTTCGTAACTCTCCGGATCGACGCTCGCGAACACGTCGAAATCGATGTAGCTGTCGTTGAGCGGCGTAATCAGCGTGTCGGCCATCGAATGCGCGAGCCGCATCAGGTAGCTGTCGCTCGCCGGCGTATCGATCACGACGAAATCGTGGTTCTTTTCGATCGCCATGATCGCGGTGGCGAAGCCGGCGAATTCCGCCGCCTCGTTCTCGTCGACGCTGCGCGTGTTCGCCCGGTCGACGACATAGTGGTCGGGCAATTCGAGCCGGACGCCGGTTTTTTTCGCCCAGCTCTTACGATTTAAAATGTAACGGGTGAGGCTTTTCTGGCGGCTGTCGATGTCGATGGCGGCGACGCGCTGGCCCGCTTTCAACAGCGCCGTGATGACGTGCATCGCAGTCGTTGTCTTTCCCGAGCCGCCTTTCTCGTTGGCGAGCACGATGACGTGCGACCGGACTGTTCTCGCCTGTGCCGCCGCGTTCAGAAACGCCTGACTCTCGATACGCATTAACAACCCCAACCCAACCCTACAGGGTCGCCCAATGAAGCAATTGTGCGAACCGATCGGCCAAAACGTCAAGCGAGAAGTCGCGGCAAGACGCCTTGCGGCGGATCAATTTTGCATCTCCGGTTACCGCTCGCCCTTGGCCCGGTCTCGGAGCGTTTGCTAGGGTCCGCGCCCTTTCGAATTCAAGGGCTTGGAGACAGGCATGGCCGTCCCGCTTCGGGTCGTTCGTACGGTGAAGGCGCTGCGCGCCACGATTGCGGGCTTTCGATCTCGCAAAAGCAGCATCGCCCTCGTGCCCACTATGGGCGCCTTGCATGACGGCCATATTTCGCTGGTGCGGCTCGCCCGCCGCCTGGCCCGCCGGACCGTGGTCTCGATCTTCGTTAACCCGGCCCAATTCGCCCCGTACGAGGATTTCGGGCGCTACCCGCGCACCTGGAAGGTCGATATCGCCGCATTGGCTGCTGAGAAGACCGACTTAGTCTTCGCCCCTGAAGTCGCGGAACTCTATCCCGAAGGTTTCGCGACGCGGATTGCCCCCGAAGGGCCGGCCTTGGCCGGGCTCGAGGATAAGTTTCGCCCGCATTTTTTCGGCGGTGTCGCGACGATTGTGGCGAAGCTCCTGATCGCGGCCCTGCCCGACATCGCGATATTCGGCGAGAAGGACTACCAGCAGCTTCTCGTCATCCGGCGCCTGGTGCGCGACCTCGCGCTGCCGATCAAGATCGTGGGCGGGCGGACGGTGCGGGAAAAAGACGGTCTCGCCCTATCTTCGCGCAACGTTTACCTCACGCCCGACGAGCGAAAAGCAGCGCCCATCCTCCATCGCACGTTGCAAGAAAGCGCCGCCGCCCTCGTCGGACGTGGTTCGCTCGCCGAAATCATGGCGCACGGAAAAATGGCGATCGAGCGCGCAGGCTTCAAGATCGATTATTTCGAGGCGCGTCACGCCGAAACGCTCGTTCCGATTGCTTCGCCGAAAGAGGGGCCGATCCGGCTTCTGGTCGCCGCAAAACTTGGCACGACGCGCCTGATCGACAATCTCGGCGTTCCGCTTAAGCGTTCCTGAAATAGACAAAGATCGCCGCGAAGATGAGGACCGTTAGCAGGGTCCCAACGATCAACATGTAGAGCGTGTCGCGGTCCATGATGCCCGCGCGCGCCTTGCTCGGCGGCAACACCACGGGATTACGCTGATTGGCCACGTTCTTTTCCGGCTCTTCGTAGCTTGGGCTTACTTGCCTTGCTTGTGCCATGGCATCCACTCTCGTCCGATTTCGATGACGAGCGATAACGGCGGCGCGGGCTTCGCGGTTCCATCCCCACTCAAAGCAATCCGAGCTCCCGCAATTCGCGCCGCAATTTTTCGGGTAATTGCGCGACGCCCTTGCCGCTTTTTGAAAGGTCCGCCGGCGCCTCTTTCGCCGGCAGATAACGCCAGCCCTGAAAGGGTCCGCGCGGGTTTGGCAGCACCGGTACGACTTTTCCGTCCATCACCAGCCGGCAGCGCTTGACCCCCTCCTTGTCGACGAAGGGACGGATATCCAGAAGCCGCTCGCGGCAGGCGATCTCGCCGCGGATCACCCAATAAAGCGAGCCGCCGTCGAGCAATTCGTCCTTCCGCGTCGGCATCATACGCGTGGTGTGGATATGCTCAGCGGGCTGTTTCTTGCGGCGTTTCTCGCGCAACCGCCGCTCGATCCACTCCTCCAGATCGCTGATCGTGTCGACGCCGACGCAGAGCTTGATGAGATGAAGGGTCATGGCGCTGTTGTAGACGAACGCTGGCCGCGATTCACCCCTAATGTCCCGATTCCGAAGTTCGTAAGCCCTCGCGGCACACTCTCATGCGAACTTCGGGTTTAGGGCGCTGAGCAGTAATCTTTTCCAACGTCATGATTTCTTCGCAACGCTGTCTGCGGGGCTTTGGTCGGCCACGATCACCAGGAGCTTCGCCCGTTCCGCCACTTGATCGCCCGCGCTCACCGCGACCTCGCTGACGGCGCCGTCGAGCGGCGAAGTCAGGGCGTGCTCCATCTTCATCGCCTCGATCACCACGAGCCGCTGTCCCTTGCTTACACGCTCGCCCGCTTTCACCTCGATCGAAAGCACCTTGCCGTGCATGGGTGCGCTGACGACGCCGCCGGTATCGAGATGCTCGAGGTCGACCGCAATCGCCTCCTCCGGCAAGACCTTGGTCTGCCGGCCCTGGTGCCAGGCGATGACGGCCTCGCCCGCTTCGACAACCGCGCAGTTGATGGATTTCTGCCCGTCGACGCTCGCGTGAATGCCATCGGCATCGAAACGGACGCGAGCGAGCGTCCGGGTGCCGTTGATATTCACGGCGTAGCTCGTCTCGCGCGCAGCGTTAAATCCGAAGGCATCGCGCGCGTCCCACGGCGAGTGCCGCTCATTGGAGCGTTTTCGCGTACGCAGGGCCATGCGCGATTGCTCGCGCGCGACCAGTTTCTCGACCGCGCGCGCGGCCGCCGCGAAATCGGTCGGGCGCGGTTCCGAGCCGAGCGCGCTCGCCTCGCGCGCGATCAACCCGGTGTCAATTTTTCCCTCGCGCACCGCCGGCAGCATCACCAGCGCATGCAGGAATGCCACGTTGCTGCGCGGGCCCACGATCACCGTGTCATCGAGCGCGTGGGCGAGGCGGCCGAGCGCCTCCTCGCGCGTCGGCGCATAGGCGATCAGTTTCGCGATCATCGGATCGTAGAACGGCGTCACTTCGTCGCCCGCCGCAACGCCGGTATCGACCCTAATCCCGTCGCCTTTGGGGAATTGCAGCGCGTGCAGCTTTCCGGTCGAAGGCAGGAATCCTTTTTCCGGATCCTCGGCGTAAAGCCGCACCTCGACCGCATGACCTTGCAAGCGAATCTCTTCTTGCTCGAGCGGCAGCTTTTCTCCCGCCGCGACGCGAAATTGCCACTCGACGAGATCGAGCCCAGTCACCATCTCGGTCACCGGATGCTCGACCTGCAGCCGCGTGTTCATTTCGAGAAAATAATATCCGTCGGTACGCAATCCCTTGGCGCCGTCGACGATGAACTCGACGGTGCCCGCGCCTTGGTAGCCGACGGTTTTCGCCGCCGTCACCGCTGCCTTGGTCATGGCTTCGCGCAGTTCCGCGGTCATGCCGGGCGCGGGCGCTTCTTCCAATACTTTTTGGTGTCGCCGCTGCGCCGAGCAATCGCGCTCGAAGAGATGCACGGCGTTGCCGTGGTTGTCGGCGAAAATCTGAATTTCGATGTGGCGCGGATTCTCGATCGCTTTTTCGATGAGCACGCGGCGATCGCCGAAAGAAGACTCCGCTTCGCGCTGCGCCGCAGCGAGCGCATTCTCGAAATCGATTTGCTTGTCGACCTTGCGCATGCCCTTGCCGCCACCGCCCGCGACTGCCTTGATCAGCACCGGGTATCCGGTTTCATAGGATTTCTGTTTCAGGAACGCGGGCTCCTGACGCTCGCCGTGATAGCCGGGCACCACCGGCACGCCCGCTTTCGCCATCAAGGCCTTGGCTTCGCTTTTCGAGCCCATCGCGCGCATCGCCGCAGGCGGCGGCCCGACGAAGACGATGCCGGCGGCGATCGAGCCCTCGACGAGCTCCGGCCGCTCCGAGAGAAATCCGTAGCCGGGATGGATGCACTCGGCTCGCGCTTTACGCGCGACCTCGATGATGCGCGCGACATCGAGATAGCTCGCACGCGCGGACGCCGGCCCGATGTAGTGCGCTTCATCGGCGAGCTTGACGTGCAACGCATCGCGGTCGGCGTCGGAGTAAACGGCGATGGTGCGCAAGCCGAGCGTCCGCGCGGTGCGGATCACGCGGACGGCGATTTCGCCGCGATTAGCGATGAGGACGGAGCGAAGCATGGCGGCGGATACTAGTGCCCCTTACACGGTGACTTGTGTGCCGATCTCGACCACGCGCTCGGAAGGAATCTGGAAATAGGCGGTGGCGTCGTTGGCGGTGCGTGCAAGCCCGACGAACAGATGGTCCTGCCAGTGCGGCATGCCGGAATGCGGCGAGGGCTTCAGCGTGCGCCGCGACAGGAAGAACGACGTCTTCATGATATCGAAGTTCCAACCGAGCTTCTTCGCCAGCGAGAGCGCTCGCGGCACGTTCGGATTTTCCATGAAACCGTAGCGGATCGTGATGCGCGCAAAAGTCTTGCTGATGTAGTCCATCGTCACACGCTCGTCGGCGCATACGCGCGGCAATTCGTCGGTCACGAGCGTGAGAATGACGTTCTCCTCGTGCAGCACCTTGTAATGCTTGAGGCTGTGCAGGAGCGCGGTCGGCGCGCTTTCCGGATCGCTGGTGAAGAAGATCGCGGTTCCCGGCACGCGGTGGATCGGCTTCTTTTCGAGATTCTTCACAAGATCGATGAGCGAAACTTCCTGCTTGCGGGTCTTCTCGAACAAAAGCCGCGCGCCCCGCCGCCAGGTGACCATGACGATGATCAACATCCCGCCCACGAACAGCGAAATCCAGCCGCCCTCCGCCACCTTCAGAAGATTGGCCGCGAGGAAGGTGATGTCGAGAAACACGAACGGCACGATCAGCGCCGCGGCGGCGAAGGGATTCCAACCCCACATCCGCCAGATCACGACGAAGGCCATGATCGTGGTCACCACCATCGTGCCCGTCACCGCGATGCCGTAGGCCGAGGCGAGCGCGCTTGAGGAACGGAAAAGTCCGACCAGCAGCAAGACGCCCGCGAGCAGGAGCCAGTTCACCCGCGGGATATAGATCTGGCCCACGAGCGATGCCGAGGTATGGAGAATGTGGAGACGGGGCAAGAGCCCCAGCTGAATCGCCTGTTGGGTCAGCGAATAGGCGCCGGTGATCACGGCTTGGCTCGCGATCACGGTCGCGACGGTGGCGAGCACCACCATCGGCAACAACGCCCATTCCGGATAAAGCAGAAAGAACGGATTTTCGATCGCCTTCGGATTGTCGAGCAGAAGCGCGCCCTGTCCGAAATAATTGATCGCGAGCGCCGGAAAGACGAGCACGAGCCACGCGAACTGAATCGGCTTCCGGCCGAAATGACCGAGGTCGGCATAGAGCGCCTCGGCGCCGGTCACGGCCAAGAACACCGCGCCGAGCGTAACGAAGCCGATCATCCCATGGTGCAGCATGAAGCCGACCGCGTAGGTCGGGCTGAAGGCAACGAGCACGCTTGGGACACGGACGATGTGGGCGATGCCTGCCGCGGCAATCGCCAGAAACCAGATCGCCGTCACCGGCCCGAAGAAAACGGAGACGGCCGCGGTGCCGCGCGATTGCACCGCGAACAAACCCGCCAGAATCACGACGGTGAGCGGCAGGATATAGTGATCGAAAGCGGGGGTCGCGACCTTGATGCCTTCGACCGCCGAGAGCACGGAGATTGCCGGCGTGATCATGGCATCGCCGTAAAAGAGCGCGGCGCCCGTGATGCCCAACAGCAGAATCAACCCGCTCGGCCGTCCCAGCGCCCGCTGCGCCAGTGCCATCAGCGAAAGCGTGCCGCCCTCGCCTTTGTTGTCCGCGCGCAACAGGATGAACACGTATTTTGCCGTGACGACGATGAGAAGGGACCAGATGATCAGCGAAAGCACCCCGAGCACGGCGCCGCTCGTCACCTCGCCGTTCGCTCCTACGGCGGCGATCACGGCCTCACGCACGGCATAAAGTGGGCTCGTGCCGATATCGCCATAGACGACGCCGATGCAGCCAAGCGTCAGCGCCCAGAAACTTTGACCGGGTGGGTGGGTGCCGTTCCCAGTGGCGGGAACCACGGCTCCAGCGGGGCCGTAGTGCGTGGTTGCCATATCTGTCAGGAGCCGGTTGTTGCCTGCGTCAAGCCGCAGCGGGCGGGCTCTAGCATGGGCGAAGGTCGCCTGTCATGGGCGAGCTACCGAAAGCCCTTATTGAGAACCCGTAAGACCGTCAAATAAGTCCGTAAATCCAAGCTTCAAGAGCGCGCGACACCTTTTGGCGGGCGCTCGGGCTTATTGTAGCGATGGGCTTATTGTAGCGTCGGTGGCTGTCGAACCACTCACCCTCGGAAAGTCCCTCAGCCGGCCGACATGACCGAAGATCTCGTCGCGGCGAACCGCATTCTGGTCAACGAGGGCGTGCTCGACGCCTATGGCCATGTCAGCCTTCGCCACCCCGCCAACCCCGATCGCTATTTGATGGGGCGCAACCTCGCCCCCGCCCTCGTCACCGCCGCCGACATCGTCGAGTACGATCTCGACAGCGAGCCGGTCGGCGCGCCCGCGGGCTTCGGGCATTTCTTCGAGCGTTTCATCCATGGCGAGATCTACCGCGCGCGGCTGGACGTGAACGCCGTCGTCCATTCTCATTCGCCGGCCGTCATCCCCTTCAGCGTGACCGAGCGGCCGATGCGCCCGCTCTACCACATGTCGTCCTTCCTCTATCCCGGCGTGCCGGTATTCGAGATCCGCGACACCGGCGGCATGACCGACATGCTGATCGGCAGCCGCGAACTGGGCCGCGCACTCGCGAATACGCTCGGCGACAACAACGTGGCGCTGATGCGTGGACACGGCAACGTCGTGGTCGCGAGCACGCTCCCCATGGCGGTGTTCCGCGCGGTCTATACCGAAGTAAACGCACGCCTGCAGGCGCAAGCGCTTGCCCTCGGCGGGCCCGTCAACTTCCTCGCTCCCGAGGAGAGCGAAAAGGCGATGCGGGTTCTGGAAAACATTCATCTTCGCGCCTGGGAGATCTGGAAACGAACGGCGCTCAAGGATGCCGCGCGATAGAGCATGATCCCGAAAAAGCCTGCCCCCGGACTTGATCCGGGGGGAACCGGTTTTCGGGAAAGATCATGCTCGAGCAAAAAAGTTGGGGACGCGCGGTGATCAACCTAGAGCGATCGTGCTCTAGCCGGCTCAATTGCCGTGGCAATAGCCGCGGTAGTGCGAGACGACGGGATAATTGCCGATCATCATGTGGCGCGAATGCACGGCCGGAAACCAATCGCGCGAGCCCACCTCTTTTCCAGCCCGGTTGGCGCTGAAGAAGACGCTGGTAAAGGCCTGGTTTCCATCCGGCATCAGCTCGAGGAAATTGAGCGAGTTGTTGCCGCGAAACAACAGCACGCTGCTCATCCCGAAGGCGCTGACGATTTTCGCCTTCGCCTGCGCGGTATCGATGCCCTCGATGTTGAAATCGATACGGTCGCTCGCGACCTTGACGTCCCAATCGGTGTCGAAGCGCCCGGTGGTGCCGGTCGTGAATTGGCAGGTGAGCGAGCGGAACACCTGCGCGGACGCCGGCACGGCGCCAGGGAAGAGGATTGTAAAGAGGACGGCTGCGGCTAAGGCCGGTTTAAACCGCATGAATTCTACCCCACGCGCCTTATAGTGCCTTCGCCGCTCACCCGTTCGAGGCTTTGCCTTTCCACGCCACCCTTGTCAAATCTACGGCTAATAAGCGGCGCGCCGGCATCGCGGTCCTGCCGCAATGTCGCAGCAGCCTTGGCAAAACTTTCATTGGAGGAAATTGCCCCATGCGCCTTTTGTTCGGAATGATTCTCGGCGCCGCACTCACCATCGGCCTCGCCTATGTTCACGACTCGATGTACGCGCCGCTTCCGCCCTCGCCCCCACCCGCCGCGTCCGAACCGCGGCCGCTGGTGAACTGGGACGTAGCGGGCACCCTCGCGCACCGTCTATCGGCCGCCGCGCGCGCGCAATGGGAACGGCTCACCACCCGCTGACCGCAACGCGCCCGGGAGAACGGTGCGGCGAGCGCACAGTTTTTTTTGTGCATGGTTTGGCGGCGCCAGTCCGGCCAAGGGTTTCCACCGGTTTCGGTAGAATTTCGCGCGGCAGCGCGGCGTGAACGGCGTTCGCATCCGGGTTAGGCTTCAGCTTCTCGATTCGGGAGAGCACCAATGCGAAAGAGTGGAACGCATTCGGCGCGGACGCTGGGAAAGAAGTCGGCAGGGAAACGCGGCGGACGCAAACGAGATTCGCACGCTCCCTTGATCGCCCTCTGCGCGCTCGGTGCCGGAATTTTAGCGGCAACGTACGGCCTCACGCACCAGCACGCGCCGGGGGCGGACGCGAACGTGCAAGCATCCGGCATCGCAGCCCCTAAAGGCGACGGCAAGGAAATCGCCAGTACGGCGGGCGGCGGCAATTCGATCAACGGCCAGGCGGCGATAAACGGAGATCGCCTCGTCACCGGCTCGGTGCCGAAGCCGGGCGAGATCGCGCCGCCCAAGACCGACACGAATGCAAAGCCGCAAGCGGCGAAAAAGAAGAAGCCTGCCGCGGTGGCGAAAGCCGAGGCGCCGAAGTCCTTCTTCGACGTCTTCAACAACGACCAACCGAAGCGCTAGCAGTCCGAACTATCGACTTGTCGATGAAGTTGGGGGCCGGTTTCCCGGCCCCCATTTTTATTATATTTCGCAGGTGCTTGACTGAATCTCCTAGCTCTGCACCGGCACCATGATCGGCTTGTCTTTTGGCTTGATCCGCACGGTCACGATCTTCGCCGATGCGTTGCTATCGTTACTCCCGCGATGCTCAACGTTGGGCTGAATATGGAAGCCCTCGCCGACGCCGACCTTCCTCGGGGGTTGCCCTTCGACCTCAAGCGTTTCCGATCCCTCGACGATCACCGAGATCTCATGGCCGTCAGGATGCATGTGCCAGGGAATGGCGGCGCCAAGCTTCAGCTCGACATATTGGACGACGACTTCCTCGCCCGGCATGCCGGTCATCTCCTCGCGCACCACTTCCTTCGCACTGATGAGGTTTGCTTGCGCGGAGACGAATTTCGGAGAAAACGCGACGCCCGAAGCCGCCCAGTAAAAACTTACGATGCATTGTATCCTCCCTCGGTCGTTTTTTTGGCAATTCGACGGAAGGACTATAACGCAGTCGGAAGTGGTGGGAAGTAGTGGGAAGAAGCGCCTGCCCTAATGCACCGCACGCGCGGCCGCAAGCTTGTCGTCGCCATACATGGCGTCGGCGATCTCGCTAAAATTGAGCTCGATGCCGTTATCGCCCTCGATCAGAACGGCGACACGGCCCTTTCGCGTGACCGCGGCGGCAAAATCGAGCGCCTCGTCGATGAAGCCGAACTCCTCGTAAAGGCAGCGCGCCCTCTCCTCGAGGGAAAGCTTCTTGATGCCGGGCGGCCCGCTATAGACCCTGTACATGGCGACCTCTTTTTTTCGAAATCCTCGACACAGCAGAACCCCCGGTTTTGACGCCAGAGGCCCGACCCTTGCCGGGACGGTTCGATATCTCGAGCCGACCCAGCACTCTTTAAACGCGCGATACGGAATTTCGTTCCGTCAGCGAGCGCTCAGTTCATCGTGCGCCAGCCGACGATCGCCTCTTGGCTGGTCTTTTTCAGGTAAACGCTCTGGTCCACATGATCGACCCAGTCGAGTAGAATCAGGTGGTGCTTGCCGCCCGCGCTCGGGTCTTTCTTCGCAAGCTTAATCTGGCTCTCGCCTTCGAGGTGATCGACGGTGCCGATGTGCCTGCCGTCGGAACCAAGTACTTCCATGTACTCGCGGATTTGTTCCTTGTTCATGATGGGATCCTCCTTGGCAGGAAAACGGCTGGCCGAGGAGATGATTCCGGATGTATTTCATTCCTCCCGCGCTAGGAAGAACAGAGCGAGCGCACCGCATCTTTCCCCGCTCCCCTTGTGGGAGAGGGTGATCGCGAGCGAAAGCGAGCGATCGGGAGAGGGGTCACGCGAAGCGCGCAAAAAATCAACTTGCGAAACTCACTTACCCCTCACCCGGTTCTCGCTTGCTGACGCAAGCTCGAACCACCCTCTCCTACCCGAACTGGGTTTACCCGAGTTCGGTATCTTAAATTGGCCGAAGTCGAAAACATCCGACTTCGGCTAGGAGAAGGGAAGGGATTTAGCGCTTGCCCTTCGCGAAATGCGCGCGCGCATCCCCCGAGAAAGCATAGAACAGCGCCAATCCCTGCAACACGAATTGCACCGCGCTCAGGAACTGCACCAGCGGCAATGCGATATAGGCGAAGGACGGGATGTAGCGCAGCAATCGAAAACCGTAGAGCCCGGCAATCACATAGAGCGCCCACTTTTTGCGGAGATAAACCGCGACGAAAATAAAGATACCAAAGATAGCAAGCGTAAAAACTTCCGTGAGCACCACCACCGGCCAACCCCCGGCGACCTCGGCGAGCTTGGAAAAATCGTTGGCCGTGGTCACCACTTGGACCAAGAGCGAGATGTACATCAGCCATTCGAATAGGCGGATGTTGCGCGAAGGTCCTGGCTTGGCCGTGGGTCGTGGCGCGGGCCGAGGAACGGATTCTGTCCGCGGTTCTCGTCCCGGCGCATCGTCGGGGAAGCGTTCGAGCCAGTTCGGATCGGCCTCGTCGTTGCGGAACTTCTCGATCCATCCGGTCTTGGGTTTACCCAAGATCGGATTTTTAAGCGGATCCGGCTTATCGCCGCGGAATCTCTTCAACCAATTCCCGCTCAATGCGTCGCTCCAGTGGAAGCGGGCGTCTGCACCGGCTGGCTGCCCGCGAGCAAGGTCGCGGGAGGCTGCCCATTCGTCGCCGCCGCCGTACTCACGGCCACCGGGCCGCCGCCGAGCGCGTCTACCACTTGCGGATAGAGCTGCTTCGCGATCATCGCGTGCGCCTCGCCATTAAAATGAAGGCCGTCGGCCGAATGCTTGGCGAGGAGCCCTTGCCGATTGTCGGCGACGATCACGCGGATGCCGCGCTTTTGCAGCTTTGCCACCATGGCGCGGATGTTGTTCGCGCGTTCCTCTTTGGTATAGCCGAAACGCAGATCATTGCCGCCTGGCTGCAAAATCACGATGCGCGTGTTCGCGGGCACCGAAGCGTCGAGGCGCGCGAGCATCCCGCGCGTGGTGTCGCCGGGAACCCCGGCATTGATGACCTGCGCTTTATAACCATGCGCCTTCAGCATCGCTTCCAACTGCGAAGGAAAGGACTGCCTGAAGCCCGCGCCGAAGCCAGAGGTGTTGCTGGCGCCAATGGCGACGATCTTGGTCTCGGCCCACGCAGGCGAAAATACCGCGACCGGAGCGAATAGCGCCGCAGTGACGAGTGCCCCAAATGCAAATCCTTTTACCCACGAAAATTGCATTGCCCCCGCCCCTTTTTACCAACGGCCCTATGCCGCGATCTTCCCCGGGGCAAGGATAGCCGAATTTCGGAAGTTTCAGCAAAGGTCGCTCCACCGCAACTCACGGAGGGTGGTCGGCGCACAGCACGGGCCGGACGAGACATAGCCTCGCAGAGACGCTTTCGAAAGTTCACCCGCGGCTTATGCCGCTCGGGCGCTTAATGCGCGCGCTGCTTGACCTGTTCGCTGCCGCGATGATGCATCGTCTTGGCAAGGTCCTTCTTGTCGAGGCGGATGCCGTCGTCCCCTTCGAGCAGCAGCGGCACGCGGCCGGTTTCCCTTAAATGATACGCCCAGCCGATCGCGTCATCGAGGCCGGTGAATTCCTTGTAGAGATGCTGCCTTTTTTCGGCGGGATGCAGCGTTTCGGCCCCGGGCGGACCGCTATAGACCCTGAACATGCTTGTCTCCTTTGCGGGTGAAAGGGCGCGAGAACGAATAGGCCACGGCCATGTCGTCCGCGTGACGGGCTAACGCCCGCCTTGCAATGATGTTCCGGAAAAGAAGCTTCGCTTCTTCTCTCATTACCGGGCCCGCAGCCAACTCCCGGCAGGCTGCGCAAGCTTGCCTGCCCGGCAATCCATGAAACGGCGTGGCAAGTTGCGAAGCATCATGGATGCGCTGGTCAAGCCCGCGCATGACAAAGAAAAAAACTACATCCGAAACACCCCGAACTTCGTCTCCGGGATCGGTGCGTTGAGCGCCGCCGACAGCGCCAGCGCCAAAACGCGGCGCGACTCGGAAGGCGCGATGATGCCGTCGTCCCAGAGCCTCGCGGTGGCGTAATAGGGATCGCCCTCGCGGTCGAACTGCTCGCGGATCGGGCGCTTGAATTCCTCTTCCTCCGCCTTCGGCCACTTGCCGCCGGCGGCCTCGATATTGTCGCGCTTGACGGTGGCGAGCACGTTCGCCGCCTGGTCCGAGCCCATCAGCTGCACGCGCCCGTTCGGCCAGGTGAACAGGAACCGCGGCGAATAGGCCCGCCCGCACATGCCATAGTTCCCGGCGCCGTAGGAGCCGCCGATCACGAGTGTGAGCTTCGGCACATTGGCGCAGGCAACCGCCATTACCATCTTGGCGCCGTTCTTGGCGATTCCGCCCGCCTCGTAGTCGCGCCCCACCATGAAGCCGGAAATATTTTGCAAAAAGAGAAGCGGCACGCGGCGCTGGCAGCACAACTCGATAAAGTGCGCCGCCTTCAGCGCCGACTCGGAATAGAGAATACCGTTATTGGCGATGATGCCGAGCGGCATGCCGAACAAGCGCGCAAAGCCGGTGACGACCGTGGTGCCGTAAAGCCGCTTGAACTCGTCGAACTCGGAGGCATCGACGAGGCGGGCGATCACTTCGCGGGCATCGTATTGTTTCTTGAGATCGACGGGCACGACGCCGTCGAGTTCCTCGGCCGGATATTTCGGCTCGCGCGGCTCGTCATATTCGAGGTCGACGCGCTTCGGGCTGTTGAGATTGGCGACGATACGCCGGCAGATCGCGAGCGCATGATTATCATCGGTGGCGTAGTGATCGGCGACACCGGATTTCCGCGCATGCACGTCGGCGCCGCCGAGATCCTCGGCGCTCACCACCTCGCCGGTCGCGGCCTTCACCAAAGGTGGCCCGCCGAGAAAGATCGTGCCCTGCTGGCGCACGATCACGGTCTCGTCGGACATCGCCGGCACATAAGCGCCGCCCGCCGTGCACGAGCCCATTACGACGGCGATCTGCGCGATGCCGGCGGCCGAAAGCCGCGCCTGATTGTAAAAGATGCGGCCAAAATGCTCGCGGTCGGGAAACACCTCGGTCCATTGCGGCAGATTGGCGCCGCCTGAGTCGACGAGATAAATGCACGGGAGCCGATTTTCGCCCGCGACTTCCTGCGCGCGCAAATGCTTCTTCACCGTGACCGGATAATAGGTGCCGCCCTTGATTGTGGAATCGTTGCACACGATCACGCATTCGCGGCCTTCGATCCGCCCGACGCCGGTGATGATGCCGGCGCCGTGGATCGCGTCCTCGTAGAGGCCGTTGGCGGCGAGCGGCGACAATTCCAGAAACGGCGAGCCGGGGTCGACGAGCCGCATCACCCGCTCGCGGGGAAGGAGCTTGCCGCGCTTGATGTGGCGCTCGCGCGTCTTCTCATTGCCGCCCAGCGCCGCTTCCGCGCGGCGGCGGCTCAACTCCTCGACGAGCGCGCGCATTTGCGCGGCGTTCGCCTGGAATTCCTTCGATTTCGGATCGACTTGCGATTCAAACGCGGCCACGGATGCTTCCCCGCGCGCAAACTGCCGTGCCGAACCGAAATTAGCAAATGGTCGCCGCGATCAATCTCCCTCTCCCCAGTGGGGAGAGGGTTGGGGTGAGGGGAATACGATAATCGAGAAGGTTACCCCTCACCCGCGCCTTCGGCACGACCTCTCCCCCAAGGGGAGAGGTGTAGTTTTGAGAGAGGCGCCGGGTGAGGAGTGAGGATGGGCCGTCGCCACCCCTCACCCGCCTCTTCAGAGGCTTCCCGGCCGAGGGGGCCGGGGGCGCAAGACGCCCTTCCTTCTTCCGAGGAAAGGAGGGCGAACTCTATTCGTCGGCGAAAATCTCCCGATACGCCCAGCCCGCCACCGCGCCGCCGACGAGCGGCGCGAGCCAGTAGAGCCACAATTCCAACAGTGGCCATGAGGTGCCACCCGCCGCCGCCACCAGCGCGGTCGCGGTCGAACGCGCGGGATTAAGCCCAGTGCCGGAAACCGGCAGCGAGGCCAAATGCGCGAGCGTGAGCGCGAACCCGATCGCAAGTGGCGCCAAGCTCGCATGTGCCTTCCGCGCCGTGACGCCGAGAATCACCGTCACGAATAAGGCAGTCGCCACGATCTCGATGAGGGCGCAGGCAAGCAAACCGTAGCTGCCCGGCGAATGGGCTTCGTAGCCGTTCGAGGCGAAGCCATCGACGGTGAAACCGGCCTTGCCGTTCGCGATCAGCCACAACAGAAACGCCGCGAGAATGCCGCCGGCGAGCTGCGAGAGGATGTAAGGGACGATCTCCCGGTGCGGCAGGCGGCCCGCGACCGCGAGCCCGACGCTGACCGCCGGATTGTAATGGCCGCCCGAGACGCGGCCGATGGCGTAGGCCGCCGTCAGCACCGCGAGCCCGAAGGCGAGCGCAATCCCGATATTCCCGGTGGCGGTGTCGAGGAGCACGGTGCCGATGCCGGCGAAGACGAGCCAGAAGGTGCCGATGCCCTCGGCCCAGTATTTTCTGGCCGATCTGCTCACCATCGTGCTCGCCACCGCGTTCTCCCGAGTCTTTTCGGGGCGGAAGCTAGGCTGAGTCGCAAGGGGCGCAAAGCTGGAATCGCGAATCGGCATGCATCCCCGAGTCGCCTCGCGTGTCGCGAGTCAATATGATTCGGAAGAGAGGTTGGATATGGAAATCTTACGACCGCCGGAGGAGCGCTTTAAAAATCTTCCCGGCTTTGCACACGCGCCGCTCTCAAAGCTTTTGTTTGATCGTCAAAGCTGATCATAGGCCATCGTCCATGGCTCCTTCAGCCCGGCCTCGCGCCAGGCGCTAAAGACTGGCAGCGCGTGAATGGCGTCGACATAGGCGCTCGATACAAGATCGACCGGAACTGAATAGCTGCGAATGCGGGTCGCGACTGGCGCGTACATGCAATCGGCCGCGGAAAAATCGCCGAACAGGAAATGCCCGCCCTGGCCGTAACGCTCGCGCGTGTCGTTCCAGATTTGCGCGACCCGCTCGACGTCGGCAATGGCCTCGGGCGGTATAACGATCGGCCGCGGTACGCGCTTTAAATTCATCGGGCATGCCTTACGGAGCGCCGCGAAGCCTGCGTGCATTTCGGCTGAAATCGCCCGCGCCTGCGCCCGCGCCGCGAGATCGGCGGGCCAGAGCGCGAGCTTCGGAAATTTCTCCGCGAGATAATCGAGGATCGCGAGCGATTCCCAGACCGCGATCTCGCCGTCGACCAGCACCGGCACCTTGCCCGCCGGCGAATGCTTCAAGATGGCTTGCTTAAAGTCGCCCTCATAGAGCGGAATGACGATTTCCTCGAACGCAATCTTGTGGTGCGCGAGCGCGAGATAGGGCCTGAGCGACCAGGACGAGTAGTTCTTGTTGCCGAGCACGAGCGTGAGCGCCATCGGAGTCTCCCCTGCCAAGATGGCCGAGGGAGGCGCCGAGACGCAAGCGCGGAGATTTAATCGGTTCGATCTTTATTCTTCATGGCCGAACTTGCCACGCCTGTACCCGTCATCCTGAGGCGCGAGACCGCGAAGCGGTCGAGCCTCGAAGGATGACGGCGACCGACCGAGCAAGCGCGCCACCCTTCGAGGCTCACTCGCTTGCGCTCGTTCGCACCTCAGGATGACGCTTGATCTGCTGTCCTAATCCTTCTTTCCCCGCCACGCCTTATCGACACTCCAAGCACCGCCACCCGCCGCGGCGATGTAGAGCAGCGCGAAGGTGAAAAGGATCACGGTCTCGCCGCCGTTGAGAAACGGGAAAAAACTACGCGGGATGTGGGCGTAGAAATAAGCAACCGCGCACATGCCCGAGAGAATAAGCGCGGCACAACGCGTGAATAGACCGATGGTCAACAACGCGCCGCCAATCAGCTCGAGGACGCCGGCTGCACCGACCATCGTCATGGGCGAAACGCCGGTGAACTGGCTCGCCGGAAAGCCCAGAAATTTCGACGTGCCGTGGTGAAACAAGATGAGCCCCGCCACGATGCGCAAGACGCTCAGAAGTTGCGAAGACCAGGGGCGAAGAAAATTTTCCATGGGAACCTCCCGTTTATCCGCTCATCTTTCGAGGAAAGCGAGCGGCCGTCAACGTAACAGAAAATTCCGTGGCTTACCGGAATAAAACAAAGCGGCGAAACCAATATTTGGTTCCGCCGCTTTGTTGCTTTGCAAAAAATCGCTCAGGCGAGCGCGGGATAATCCGTGTAGCCCTTTTCCTCGCCCGCATAGAAGGTCGCCTGGTCGGCGGCATTGAGGGCCGCCTTGATACGGTAGCGCTCCGGCAGATCGGGATTGGCGAGAAACGGCTTACCGAAGGCGGCGAGATCGGTCTCTGCGTGATGGATCGCCGTGTCCGCCGCTTCGGCGTCAAAGCCGCCATTGACGATGTAGGTGCCCTCGAAGATTTCCTGCAGGATCGGTGAAATGCGCTTGGCGCCATCGGCAGCGGGATCGACGACATGAAGATAAACCGCACCGCGCGCGTCCAATTCCGCGGCAAGGTAAGAAAAGATCTCGACCGGATTTGAATCCGCCATCGAGTTGAACGGGCTGTTCGGTGCGATGCGATAGCCGACGCGGCCCGGCCCCCACACGCCGATCACCGCCTCGGCAACCTCGAGCGGGAACCGCGCGCGATTCTTGACGCTGCCGCCATAGGCGTCGGTACGCTTGTTGGTACCGTCGCGGGTAAATTGGTCGAGCAGGTAGCCATTGGCGCCGTGAATTTCGACACCGTCGAAGCCCGCTTCTTGGGCGTTCTCGGCGCCGCGCTTGAACTGCTCCACGATGCCGGGAAGCTCGCTCGCTGCCAGCGCGCGCGGCGTCACCATTTTCTGCGGGCCCTTCGGAGTAAAGACAGTGCCTTCGGCCGCCACCGCCGACGGCGCCACCGGCAATTCGCCACCGTGAAAATCCGGATGCGAGATGCGGCCAACATGCCATAGCTGCAGGAATATTTTTCCGCCGGCGCGATGCACGGCATCCGTGACCTTCTTCCAGCCCGCGACCTGTTCCTTCGAATGAATGCCGGGTGTGCGGATATAGCCGACGCCCTGCGGGCTTATCTGCGACGCCTCGGTCACGATGAGGCCGGCGCCGGCGCGCTGGGCGTAATAGGTGGCCGCGAGCGGATTCGGCACGTTGCCCTCGAGGGCGCGGCTCCGCGTCATCGGTGCCAGCACCATGCGGTTGCTCAGCGAAAGTTCGCCGAGCCGATAGGGCGACAACAGGCTTTGGTAGCGCGCGGCACCGCTCGCAAGCGAGGATTTCGATGGGCTGACGTTCATGACGTAACTCCTGGTTCGGGAAAGAAAGCGCCGGGCGGCATCCTGGGGGCGAGGGGCGGATCGGCCGCCCGGCGAGGCCGCGTAAGCGCGGAATTCGAAAGTTGGCGCGCGTTCAGCAGAATCCGGTGCAAAAGCCGCGAGAATCGTCTGCGGCGGGTGAAAGCTTGGCCGCGATCTCGCGCAGCTCCGCCTCTAACGCCTCGGCATCGACCCCGTCGGCCGCCATCAGCACCCGCGTCAGCGGGTCCGAAAGCACTTCGGGGAATGTTTGGGTGGTTTTGCCGAATACGCTCTGCGCACTGGGCTTGGAGAAAATGACGCGGTTCATGGGGCTCTCCACTTGGTTCGGTGGCGAAGAAAGGGCGTGACCCCTATCTCCAGCCGTGGTACCGATCGGTAACATTGGTGAATTAGTTACCGACCGGTAACATCGCTGTCAAGCGCTGACCGGTAACATCCCCGTTAAGAGCCAAAACAAGAGCCAAAAAAGAACCATGAGCAAAACTTCGACCAAAGCCGCAAGCGGACGCGAAGAAGCCCGAGACCCGCCGCCGCGCGAGCGCATTCTCGCGGTCGCGCGCGATCTCTTTTATCGGCATGGCATCCGCGCAATCGGCGTCGAGGCGATCGCGGAGGCGGCAGGCACCAATAAGATGACGCTCTATCGCCACTTCGCGTCGAAGGACGAACTCGTCGCCGAATATTTGCGCGGTCTCGCGCAAACCGTCGACGGCATTTGGTGCGAACTCGAGCGCAAGCATCCGCGTGAGCCGCGCAAGCAGCTCGCGGCGTGGCTCCAGTATGTCGGCGACAACATCACCAATCCGCAGTCCCGCGGCTGTGCACTCGCCAATGCCGCGGTCGAACTACCGGAGAAGCATCACCCTGCCCGCTGCGTCATCGAGAAGCACAAGCAGGGCAAGCGCCAACAGCTGGCGCTACTTTGCAAGGCCGCGGGTGCCAAAAAGCCCGAACTATTGGCCGACGAATTATTCTTGCTGATCGAGGGTGCCTGGGTGTGCGCGCAAAGCTTAGGGGCCAAGGGGCCCGCCGCGCGGCTTGTGCGGCTGGGCGAGACGATCATCGATTCGCATTTAAAGTAGCGGCGGGTGGCGCCGGGCCGTTACGCCTCAAATGTTGCGCGCTTTGCCGGCAATCTCGACACCAAAATGCTCGCGCAAGATCTGAACATTGCGCCGATTGGCGCGAAAGGCGACGTCGAACAGATCGCCGATAACCGGCACCGCGCCGGCCACGGCCTCGATCGCGACATTGCCGGCCATCCGGATCATCACCCGACGCGAAACGCCGAGCCGATGCGCCTCATAGAGAATGAGACACGAAAGCGCGGACGCCGCCGCGTCGCCGATCCCCGGGACGAGCCGCATAATGGATTCAGCGCCGAAGCGGATGTTGGTCCCCGGCACCGTGAAGGCGATATCGAGAAGCCGCGATAGACTGTCGAGCCGGTCCAGCCGCTCACGAAGCGAATCCGACGTGCCCGCAAAACCTTGATTTCCGGCCATGACCACCCTCTCAGGGCAGTCAAATGGGGGTGGAACCCGCCCGGCGCAATGTCCGCTCGCAGACATGCCTTATAGGTTCCGCGGCTTGGTATTGGCCTAGTAGCAGCTCTTGAAAAAATCGAGTGGAATGCGGCCAACCCAACCGCCCGCCGTTTGCGAGAGCATGCCGACAACCACCAAGACGACGCCGAGCATGAACACTCGCTCTTGCGGGCGTTTGCGCGCGAACATTTTGCGCAATTCAAAAGCGACGAACAGAAAGCCGGCCAATTCGAGCAGATGCCCGAATACCAATAACCATTGCTGACACATATTGATTTCTCGAGCTTTCTATCTGCTTTTACGATGATCGTGGCCGGCGAATTACTTCTTCTTTTCGTCCATCTCGATCGGGCCGCCCGCTTTCTTCCAACCGCCGAAGCCGCCGGCGAGATGCGCGACCGGCTTTAGCCCCATCCGCTGCGCCGTCTCGGTCGCCAGCGCCGAGCGCTTGGCGCCCGCGCAGAAGAAGATGAATTTCTTGTCATCCGCGAATACCGCCTTGTGATAGGGCGATTGCGGATCGATCCAGAATTCGAGCATGCCACGCGGGCAGTGAAACGCGCCGGGAATTTTGCCCTCGCGCTGGAGTTCGCGGGGATCGCGAATATCGACGAAAACCACGTCGTTTCGCCCCAACAGCTTGATCGCTTCTTCGGCCGGCACGGTTTCGATTTCGCGCGTCGCCGCCTGCACCATGGCTTCCGAACTGACGGTAATTTTCTGAGTCATAAAGGTTCTCGTGGCACCTTGCCCCGGCGCGGTCAAGATTGGGCTAAAATTGGGCCATGGTCGCGCGAAAGGCTCGTCTTCATGGGCCGACAGATCCGAAACGGAGCTATGATGTTCAGGAAATCCGTCGCCGCGGCCGCCACTGCGGCTCTCCTCTGCGGCTCAGCCATCGCGCTGGGCGCGGCGGAACACTCGGAGAGTGATCGCGTGTTTGCAGCACAATCGCGGCTTTCCCTGCAACTCATTGAGCAGCTCGCGAAGGAGCGCGGTGTCGGCAACAACCTCGTGGTCTCGCCCGCGAGCCTCGCCGCGGTGCTTTCGCTTCTCGATGTCGGCGCCGACGCCCCGATGCGCGCGGCGCTCTACAAGACGCTCGGCTTCGACGCCGAGCATCCCAACGCCGCCGCGGCCGATCTCGAAAACCTGCGCACCCTCGTCACCAAGCTTGGCAAGGGCGTCGAGGATAAGGATACCGTCCTCAAGCTCGCCAACTGGATTGTGTTCGATCCCAAGTCCCAGCCCGTCGAGGAAGCGCTGCGGAAGCTCCGCGCCACCGGCGCGCGCGTGACGCAAGACGATCTCTCGGATCCCGCCACCATCAAGGCGATCAACGATTGGGTTTCGGAGAAAACCAAGGGCCTGATCCCCTCGATTATCGACCAGGGTCCGAAGATGCCGGGCATCGTCGCGCTCGACGCGCTCTACTTCAAGGCAACCTGGCTCGATCAGTTCGCCAAGACCGCGACGCATACCGAGCCTTTCCACCTTCTCGGCGGCACCGACTTCGAGGTGCAGATGATGGCGAAGCTGTTCGCGCGCGCCGACTACCGCCAGGACGGCCGCTTCGTCGCCGTCGATCTGCCCTACAAGAACAGCCGCTTCTCCTTCGTCGTGATCACGACCAACGACAAGCCCGCGAGTGCCGGCGAATTTTCCGATGTCGCGAGCTGGCTCTATGGCGACGGCTTCGCGGCCGGACGCGTGCAGCTCTCGCTGCCGCGCTTCACCATCGAGGACAAAAACGAGATGCTGGATGCGCTCGACAAGCTCGGCCTGAAGGAGGGCCGCTCGTCGCCGATGGCGCTCGGCGGCCTCGCGATCAACCTCGCCGGCATTTCCGCGATCACCCAGAAGACCTATTTGCGGGTCGACGAGGAGGGCTCGGAAGCAGCCGCCGCGACCGCCGTCTCCATCGAGCGGAGCGCAATGGTGCGCCGCGACCTCGTGGAGATGAAAGTCGATAAACCGTTCATGTTTGCGCTTCGCGACAGCGAAACCGGGCTTATCCTGATGTCGGGCTATGTCGGCCGTCCGGCGCCGGTGAAGACCGCGGCGCAGTAAAGAACGCGATGAATGAAGGAGTTTTGGGGCTGATGTTCATATGTAGAGGAGTGGAACATCATGAGCGACGGGAAGATCGAGTCACTGCAAAAGCCGCCGGTGGACGCCCTTTCGATCGAGGCGCCCACCTGCCCTGCCCTCCCGCTCGTCGATGACGAGACGCTGGAGAAATTCTTGAAGGCGCCGGAGCAGGTCGGACTGTTGCCGGTCGAGCCATCCAGCTTCCGCCGGGAATTCCAGCGGCTGATCGTGAGCGCCTATTTGCGCGACGCGCACTAGCAATCAAGAATGATGGGGACAGCGGGAGAAGGTGGCGCAGAAGCACGAATGGCGCACAAGCCGTCAAAAATCTTCCTTTTCCTTCTCGCCCTCCTCTTCATCGTTTGCTCCCTTATTGCTCTGCAACGGTGGCCCCGCACGACAATGGGGCCAACCGTTCGCGGCGATCCGTTTTGTGCGGACTGCACGGTCCGCGTGGCCGCCGCCGCCCTCCCCGAACTTCAGCGCGAAATCGATAGGGCGCTCGCAGATAACAGTGCGAGCGGTAACGGCATCGATTGCTCGGGGACATGCTCGGCCGGCACTGGGAGCATGTAAGCTACGGGGAGGTCATGCCGTTTTATTGCAAGGTCGGGGACCGGATGCTGTTTGTCGACGGCGGCAACCACTATCTCGAGGCGCCGGCAAAAGGCTCGACTCCTGGGACCAACGGATGTTCGACAATGCGGTCGCCGTCGAGCATCCCGCTGTTCATTGGAAATGGCTAGCGCCGCGCCCGGCGGATAATACCCCGCAAAAATAAGCGCCGCGCGATCCCCTCGCCGTCCCGGCAGCGCGGTGGCACCATGACGCGCCGATTCCATGGGTATCGCGATGTACGGCCTCACCCCGCTCGATCTTTTCGCCGTGGCCTTCTTCATCGCCGCCTGGATGGGCTATGGCGCGGTGATGGAATGAACCGCGTTCGGACGGCGCGGCCTCAACAAACGCATGTATCGCTATCGCGAAGAATGGATGCGCGAAATGCTGCTGCGTGACATGCGCATGGTCGATGGCCAGAACATGGGGTCGCTGCAAAACGGCACCGCCTTTTTCGCCTCGACCTCGTTGCTCGCAGTCGGCGGCGTACTCGCGTTGCTGCGCTCTTCGCACGACGTGATGGAAATGTTCGCCGCACTTCCCTTCGGCATGCGCACCACGCCGGACGTGCTCGAAATGAAGATCATCGGCCTGTTGGTGATTTTCATCTACGCCTTCTTCAAGTTCGCCTGGTCCTACCGGCTATTTAATTACGCGGCGATTCCTCTGGGCGCGACGCCGCACGCTTCTGAAGCGAAGAAGCCGCACGCCAAGGCCGCGGCCGGGCGCGTTGCGCGCATGGTCATGCTCGCCGGCCGTCATTTCAACCGCGGCCAGCGCGCGTTTTTCTTCGCGCTCGGCTATCTCGGCTGGTTCGTCAATGCCTGGGTGCTGATCGCGGCGACGCTCGCCGTGCTCATCGTCACGGTGCTGCGCCAGTTCGGGCCGGGTGCGCGCTGGGTAATCGGCGATCGGCGCTGGAGGGCGTCAGGCCGCCGCGTAGCCCCTCAATCCCATGCCGGCGCCCAGGATGGGCTGATGGCGCGGCCCTTGGGGTTTGCGAGCGCCCGGATCGCCGCCATTTCGGCGGCCGAAAGCTCAAAGTCGAAAATCTCGGCGTTCTCCGAGAGCCGCTCAACCCGGCTCGTGCGCGGAATGACGACGATCCCCTGCTGAACGAGATAACGGAGGCAAACTTGTGCGGCACTTTTCTTGTGCGCGCGGCCGATCTTGGCGAGCGTCTTATCGTGGGGCGCGGCCCCTTTGGCGATCGGGCTATAGGCCGTGACCGCCACGCCGTGGCGCTTGCAAGCGGCGATCACCTTCGACTGATCCAAATAGGGATGGCACTCGATCTGGTCGGTCACGAGTTTTGCTTGCGAAAGCTTCACGGCTTGATCGACGAGGGCGACCGTGAAGTTCGAGACGCCGATATGGTGCGCGAGCCCCCGCTCCTTCGCGTGGTTGAGCGCGCCGATGGTTTCCTCGAGCGGCACCGAGGAATTCGGCCAGTGCAAAAGCAGAAGATCGACCCCGTCGAGCTTCAGCCGTTTCACGCTTTCCTCGGCCGAGCGCTCGAGATCGCCGGCGGAAAAACGCGGCCACCACACTTTCGTGGTGACGAACACCTCGCTCCGCGCGACGCCCGAGGCGCGCAACCCATCCCCTACGGCCGCCTCGTTCTCGTAGATCTGCGCGGTGTCGAGGTGGCGATAGCCGAGACGGAGCGCCTGCTCGACGAGCCGCGCGCAGGCGACACCCCGTAGCTCCCAGGTGCCAAGGCCGAGTTGGGGAATCTTCGCACCATTGGCTTCGACGAATTGCATGAGTTCCGATCCGTTCATAATCGCGCCATCAGGCTGCCCGGAGTTTACCTCGCGGCGCGATCTTTTCACTAAAAAAATCGCGGAACAGCCGCTTCACGGCGCGATGAGGCCGAGCCGCTCGTCGCGCCTGCGCAACCACATCATCAACGGGATCGAAAGTACGATCATCCACGCCTTACCGGCGATTTGGCCCGCGAGGAATTCGAGCTAGCCAAAGGCGAGCCATAGGAACACGACGGAATCGACCACGAGCCCGAAAAATCCGGAAGCCGCGACCGCCGCGACGAAATGCTTCTTCGCGAGCGGCGTGTAGAGCGCGAAATCGGCGGTCTCCGAAATCAGGAATGCCGCCGCCGAGGCGACGACAAGCGCGGGCGCCGCCAACAGGCCGGAAAGTGCGGCGCCCATCAGGATCGCGCAGATGCCGATGCCGGCGCCGAAGCGGCGCTGCACGAGATCGCGGAGCACCAGTGCCGCCCCCACCATGAGGACGCCGGAAGACGCGAGCAGACCGGGCGCCACCGGGATGAGGCACGGCCCGTTCGGCGCGCATTCGGTGCCGACATGGCCGATCAGCCAGTTCGCCGCCGGAATGGTGAGGCAAAAGAGGACGAGGAAAACGAGGCCTTCGACGACGCGAAGGCCGTCGCGGCCCGCTATCCCATGCGCGTTGCTTTCCACTTGTTCCACCCCTCCGACCGCAGCTTGCAGGCTGGACACGCGCCGCAGCCATAGCCCCAAGCGTGCCGGTGCGAGCGGTCGCCGAGATAGCAGCTATGGGTTTCCTCAACCACGAGGCGAATCAGCACATCTCCACCGAGCGTGTGCGCGAGCGCGAAAGTCGCGGCCTTATCGATCCACATTAAGGGCGTATGCAACTCAAAACGCCGGTCCATGCCGAGTTCGAGCGCGCGGCCCATCGCTTTGATCGTCTGGTCGCGGCAATCGGGATAGCCGGAGTAATCCGTCTCGCACATGCCGGCGACGATGTGGCCGGCACCGCGCCGGTAGGCGATGGCGCCCGCGAAGGAAAGAAAAATCAAATTGCGCCCCGGCACGAAGGTGGTCGGGAGACCGCTGTCGCCGATTTCGATCGCTACCTCGCGGGTGAGCGCGGACTCGGAGATCGCGGCGAGCGCATCGAGCGAGACAAGATGGTCCTCGCCGAGACGCGCGCGCCATTCCGTTTTCAAGGTGCCGAGTTCCGCGCGGATGCGCGGCCGCATGTCGAGTTCGACCCGGTGGCGCTGGCAGTAATCGAAGCCGACCGTCTCGACGCGCGCGAAGCGCTCGAGCGCCCAGACGAGGCAGACGGTGGAATCCTGTCCGCCGGAAAAAAGCACGAGCGCGGTTTCGGTTTGCAGAGCGTTCATGGCGAGATCGTATAGCGTCCGGAGCGCCGTCGAAGCGTCGCCCGTGGACGAGGCGCTACGCCTATACGCGGACGAAAAACGCCAGCAACATGGCGCGGCGCGCGATCTCCCGCAACTGGCACGCCGCGGTCATCGGGCCGGCCATTGTGCCGTGAATTTTGAACCAATAAAAGTGGCAGGTGGTGTCGCGATACGCGATCCACGCACGCTGCATTTCCTTGAGCTTGTTCTGATCGTCTTTGTCGTCGATCGCCTCCATCAGCTCCTTGTAGTTGTCGTTCAGGATCGCGTCCCAGATGACGGTCTCGATTCGAAAGCAATCGGCATGGCCGTGATTGTCGTTGACCTTCTCGACGCAGAGATCGGCGACCAGCCTGAAGGCGCATTCCTCTTCGCCCTTGCCGTCGTCCGGATGTTTTGCCGCGCAATCGCGCACGAGTTTGATCTCCGCCGCCGTCGGCTGACGGTTTTGGGCGTGGCTCGATGATGTGCCCGCCAGAATTACGGCGAGCGCAAGGAAGGCGATCAGCCCAGCGCGATCCGGCTTCATTTCGTCTTCTCGAAAATCTCGCGGCCGATCAGGAGCCGGCGGATTTCGCTGGTGCCGGCGCCGATCTCGTAGAGCTTGGCGTCGCGCAGCAAGCGCCCGGCCGGGAACTCGTTGATGTAGCCATTGCCGCCGAGCAATTGCACCGCGTCGAGCGCGACTTGCGTCGCCTTCTCCGCCGCGAACAGGATCGCGCCCGCCGCATCCTCGCGCGTGGTCTTCTTGCGATCGCAGGCCTTGGCGACCGTATAGACGTAGGCGCGCGCGGCATTCAGCGTCACATACATGTCGGCAAGCTTCGCCTGCACGAGCTGGAAGCTGCCGATCGGCTGGCCGAACTGCTTGCGCTCGTGCACATAGGGAATCACCACGTCGAGGCATGCTTGCATGATGCCCAAGGGCCCCGCCGCGAGCACGGCGCGCTCGTAGTCGAGGCCGGACATCAACACCTTCACGCCCTCGCCCACCTTGCCGACGACGTTCTCCTCCGGCACTTCACAATCCTGAAATACGAGTTCGCAAGTGTCGGAGCCGCGCATGCCGAGCTTGTCGAGCTTCTGCCCGGTCGAGAAGCCTTTCATGCCTTTCTCGATGATGAAGGCGCTGATCCCGCGCGGTCCCGCGGCCGGATCCGTCTTGGCGTAGACGATTAACGTGTCGGCGCTCGGCCCGTTGGTGATCCACATTTTGCTGCCGTTCAGCACATAGCGCTCGCCCTTCTTGTCGGCGCACGTGCGCATGCCGACGACGTCGGAGCCGGCCTCCGTCTCGGACATGGCGAGCGCACCCACATGCTCGCCCGAGATCAGCTTCGGCAGATATTTCTTCTTCTGCGCGTCGTTGCCGTTGCGGCGAAGCTGGTTCACCGCGAGGTTGGAGTGCGCGCCATAGGAAAGCCCGACCGATGCCGAGCCGCGGCTCACCTCTTCCATCGCCACGCAATGCTCGAGATAGCCGAAGCCGGCGCCGCCATACTCCTCCTCGACCGTGATGCCGAGAAGGCCGATCTCGCCCAAGCGCGGCCACAGGTCGCGCGGAAACTGGTTCGAGCGGTCGATCTCGTCGGCGCGCGGCGCGATATGGTCGTCGGAAAAAGCGCGCACCGAATCCCGCAGCATGTCGGCGGTTTCGCCGAGATCGAAATCGAGGCCCTGCCAGCTATTGCGCATGTCTCCCGCCTATTTTTTGTATCGGATCTCGTCCGCGACGCCTTCCAGGCACATCATCGTGGTCAACATCTTCGCGATCAACTTGCGTTTGCCCGCTTCCTCCGCCTCGATATCGCACTCGACGACGGAGAGCGTGCGGCCCGGCTTCAGCACGCGTCCGATCGCGATAAAGCGCTCGCCCGCCGCCGGGTCCAGAAGGTTGATCTTGTAATCGACGCCCAGCACCGAGGAATTCGGCGGCATCAGCGAAAACGCCGCATAGCCCGTGGCATTGGCGGCGATCGTCGTGACCAGCCCGCCATGCAGATAGCCGTTCTGCTGGCAAAGATCGCCGCGAAAGGCGAGTTCGACCTGGCAATAACCGGGCGAGAGCGCCGCGATGCGCGCGCCGATCGTGTCCATGAAGGTCTGGCGTTTGAAGCTCGCGCGCACTTTTGCGTCCCAATCGGGATCGCGCGGTACCATCGGCTTTTCGGGCATCCCCGCCTCCTTCGCAGCAGGCGGTCAGATTAGTGCCCCAAACCCGAAGTTCGCAAACACCTGCCGCAAGCACACTTGCGAACTTCGGGTTCAAAGGGGCACTAGAATCATAGAATCGCTAGTATCCCTTAGATTCCGAAGTTCGTATGAGAGCGTGCCGCAAGAGCTTACGAATTTCGGAATCGGGACACTAGATATGCATGCGCCGCCGTCAATCGGGGCAACGCCTCGTATCAAACTGGAACCGATCGGGTTCGATCGCGGTGGCTAGCCGTGCGAGACGGCTGCTTGCGGCCGGCCGGCGTCACTCGACCGCGCGAATTCGGAAATCCGCTCGGACGCGACCGGCGGCGAGAACAGGAATCCCTGCAATTGATGGCAGCCGGCCGCGCGCACGAAGCGGTGCTGCTCGGCGGTCTCCACGCCTTCGGCGGTGACGGTGAGCCCCAGCGCGCGCCCGAGCCGCGCGACGCACTCCACGATCGCCGCCGCTTCCTCGGTGACGCCGAGGTTTCGCACGAACGACTGGTCGATCTTGATCTTGTCGACTGGAAAGCGGCGCAAATAGCCGAGCGAAGAATAGCCGGTGCCAAAGTCGTCGAGCACGATGCGAATGCCGATCCGCCGCATTTCCGCCAGCTGGCCGAGCACTTCCGACGTCGCGTGCAAGAGCATGTTTTCGGTGATCTCGATTTCGAGACGGCACGGGTCGAAACCCGTTTCATTGAGGATGCGGGTCACGCGGTCGACCATGTCGGAGTGATGGAAGTTCGACGGCGACAGGTTCACCGCGAGTGCCAATCCCGGCCAGCTCGCCGCCCTTTCGCAAGCGCGGCGCAACACCCACTCATCAAGCCGCACGATCAGACCGGAATGCTCGGCGGTGGGGATGAATTCCATCGGCGCGACCGTGCCGCGCTCGGGATGCTCCCAGCGCACCAGCGCCTCCACACCCACCATGCGCTCGCCGTCGGCGGACCATAGCGGCTGATATAGCACCCGCAGTTCGTCGCGGGCGAGCGCTTGCGCAAGCTCGCGCTCGGTGCGGCCCCGCTTGTGCAGCGCTTCCTCGTAGCCGTGGTCGAACATGCGGAGCGAGCCTCGGCCTTCGGTGCGCGCACGGTAGAGCGCGATGTCGGCGCGCCGTAGCAACGTCTCCGGGTCGCTTGCATGCTCGGGAGCGACCGCGACGCCGATCGAGGCGCTGACGGTCAGTACGTGATCGCCAGCCGGTGTTGGATGACGCAAGGCATCGAGCACGTGACGGCAGATGCCGACGATCTCGTCGTCTTCTTTCAGCTTGATCAGAACGGCGAATTCGTCGCCGCCGAGCCGCACCGCGGCCGTGCAGTTCTTGGTCGGAGCGAGCCGCCAGGCCGCGACCGTGAGCAATTCGTCGCCGACGTGATGCCCGAGTGTGTCGTTGATGTCCTTGAAGCCATCAATGTCGATGAACAAAAGCGCGAGGTTTTCGCCGGCTCGCAAGTCTGAAAGAGATTGCCCGAGCGTCTCGATCAATTGTGCACGGTTGCCGAGACCGGTGAGCGCGTCGCGGAAGGCGAGTTCCGTCGCCCGGCGCTCGCTTTCGGCGAGCTGCCGATTCGAGCGCCGCACATGACGGAGCACAAAAAACCCGACGAGCCCGATGAACGCGGCAATGCCCGCGAGCGCGGGCGTCAACCGGTTGAGCATCTCCGTCCCGGGCCGGCGCGGCTTCCATACCAGCCACGAACGCGGCCCTTCATTCGGCATCGGCACCTCGATCCCGACCTTTCCTTTGGCCGGCTCGGCCCCTTCCTCAAGCACAAGGTCGTCGATCGAAAGATCCTTCGCGAGTCCGCGCAGGAGATCTCCTTCGAGAAAGCTGACGCTGACCGCGACCGGCGGCGAGTGATCGCCGAGTAGTGTCGCGTCGTGATTGGGGACGATCGTCGCCGCCACCACCAGCGCCGATTTATGATCGATGTGACGGAAGGCGGCGCGGGAGGCTGGCTCCGGCAACGATTCCACGTCGCCGTTCTGGTTCGAGCGCGGCGGCAACGCGGTCCGCTTCGCGTAAGCGTTGTTTACCTCCGCGACGATGGGGTCGACCTGCGGCCGGACCCAATTGTAGAGATCGTTATAGACACTTACGCCCTCGATCGACGCGTATACCGGCGCGCCGCTGGCGTAGAGGATGAAGGAAAGGTCGTGGCCGCTCGTTTCGCGCAGCCGCTGTCCGAAATAGCGATGAACCCAGGCGGTGTCGTTTTTCAAGACCACCCGCTTCACCGCCTCGTCCCATTGGGTGAGCGAGACGAGATCGTGCCGCATGCGGGTGACGAGCGAATCGAGGCCGTTCTTCGCGAGGGCGATGTCGCGCCGCGCGCTGTCTTCGTCGACATTATGCGCGACGAGAAACGCGATACCGAGCAGCGCCGCGATCGCGCTCGCCACCACGAGGCCGGCGGCCGCGATCCATCGGTCGCCGAGCCGATGCCGTTCCAAGAGCTCTTTCATGGCTCCTGCCACCCAACCCTGGGGGCCTCTGCCCCATCTCAGGGCGCAAATTTAAGGGACAGCCATTAATCGGCGATCAGCGGCGGCGGCCGATCGGCGGCAAGGGTGAATCAAATATTAAACCGCGATAAATCGGCAGATTTTCGGTTTTAGGTAGCAAGTCCATCAAGAAAGCCGATTGTATTCTCGCTGGAGTTGCCCCAAGAACGCCGTATGCGCGTCTTGAGCCTTACTCCTCGTTGGCGGCGCTCACGCTATTCAATGCATCGGCCAAGGCTGGAGTTACGCCTCGGCCTCCTGAGACAACGATGGCCGACCCTTCTGGTGATGCGCCTTCGCTTCCTAACGTAACAATTGGCGGCGGTAGCGGCGGTTCTGAGCCAAAAGACCCCGCCCGCCAAGCAAGCTCTCGGTTCCTATCCAACCGACAACGAGTTCACCTTTCGGATTGCCTGGAGCTCCCATTCAGCCGCCAGAGCCCGATCTAAAAAAATAACGTCGGGCCATTGCAAACCAAGTCCTCGAAAACAAAATTCTGCCATCGCTTTTGGTGGTTTCTTGCTGAGCTTGCTACCTAATACCGCAGTTTTTAAACGCCGGCGGTAGCTTCTTACGCCAGCCCGAACCAGATCGTCGCGATCATGAGGAACGAGAAGAAGCCGACCACGTCGGTAACGGTGGTGATCAGCGCGCTCGAGGCCACCGCCGGGTCGAAGCGGAAGCGGTAGAGTGCGAGCGGAATCAGCACGCCGCCGAGTGCGGCGGCGACGAGATTGCAGATCATCGCGAGCCCGATCACGATGCCGAGGCCGGGAGTTTTGAACCAGGCGAACGCCGCAGCCCCGGTGATCACGGCGAAGGCGAGCCCGTTCACGAAACCGACCATCAATTCGCGCACGATCACGCGCGACATATTGGCGGGGCCGAGTTCGCGCGTCGCCAGCGCCCGCACCACCACCGTCATCGTTTGCGTGGTGGCGTTGCCGCCCTGGCTCGCCACGATCGGAGCCAGCACCGCGAGCGCGACCATTTTCTGCAATTGGCCCTCGAAGAAGCCGAGCACCGATGAAGCGAGGAAGGCGGTCGCCAGATTCACCAGAAGCCAGTTGAAGCGCCCGCGGGTGATGCGCCAAAAAGGGTCGGAAAGTTGTTCGTCGGGCGCCACACCGCCGAGCGCCTTGATGTCCTCGCCCGCCTCCTGTTCGATCACGTCGACCATGTCGTCGACGGTGAGAACGCCGACGAGCCTCCCCTCTTCGTCGAGCACCGGCGCCGAGACCAAATTGTATCGCTCGAACAGGCGCGCGGCGTCCTCTTGGTCGTCGGTCGCGCGCACCACCTCGTGCTCGGTAACCATGATGTCGGAAACGGGGACGGGACGCTGGGTTCTGAGCAGCTTGTCGAGCGGCACAGCGCCGACGAAATGGCGCGCGGGATCGGCGACGTAGATTTCGTAGAAGTCGTCCGGCAGATCGCGGTTCTCGCGCAAATGGTCGATGGTGCGCCCCACGTCCCAATCCTGCCCCACCGCGACGAACTCCGTCTGCATCAGGCGCCCGGCGCTATCCTCGGGATAAAGCAGGCGCTTCTTCAGCGCCACGCGCTCCGGCGCCGACATCGCTTCGAGAATCTCGTCCTGCTCTTCCTTCGGCAGATCTTCGAGAATCTTGAGCGCGTCGTCGGATTCGAGCGCGCGCATGCCCTCGGCGACCTTCGCCGGCTGTAGTTCATCGAGAATTTCTTCGCGCACCGAGTCCTCGACCTCGGTGAGCGCGGTGAAATCGAAATCCTCGCCCAACAACTCGACGAGGCCAGGCCGGTCATCCTGATCGAGCGCCTCGATGAGATCGCCGAGGTCGGATTCGTGGAGACCAGCCGAAAGCTGGCGCAATTTTTCTACGTCGCGCGCGCGGATCGCCGCCGTCACTGCCTTCGTGAATTTGGACGCGACGTTGCCCTCTAGCGTGCGAAACTCCGGCGGCTTTTTCCGCCGCTGACGCTTCGGCTTTGGCTTCGGCTCGTCGGTTTTTTCCGGCACTTCGCTCATGCGCCGGTTCTAGGCGGCCATTGTGACGAAGGCAAACCGCGGCCGGGGGCGATGCATCAAGACGCCCTGCCCTTGCTTAAGCCTTGCCGACGTCACAATACTTGCGCAGGAATCATTGCGCCGCAGACGCCGCCCTATTCAACCCGCCAAAACAAAAAATGACACCAGGCTCGCAGCTCCTGCAAAATAAATACGAGACTGTGAGTGCATTTTTTAAACCAGCGATCGTTTGTGCCGGCCGCTCGCCGTATTGGCGCTGCAACGGTTTGATTATTTTCACCGCGACGATGCTGACGGCTGTCTTGCTCGTTCTTGCTAATGATGCCGCGACGAAAGCGCTCGCCCAGCCGGCAGCCGCGGCTCCAACCGTAGATCCGAAAAAGATGGCGCAATACCGCCAGAAACTCGCGGACTATAAAATAGCCCGGCAAAAATTCGACGACGATGCCGCAATATATTGGAAATCGACCGGCGATAAGCGCAAGGCCAGATATGCCAAACGGCGTAACAATGAAACGATTGTGCTCGACGACTACGTTTTGATTCAGCCGCCCCTCTATACCGGACCGCCGCCACCCATCGATCCTTCGGCGCCCGCGCCGGTAGAGCCGCCCAAGCCTCCAAGGTACATCCCGGTCGTCGCCGACTTCCTCAAGAATGCCGCCGAGCAATTTCAATTTACGCCGCAGAAGCCGGCGAGCGAAAACGAATTTAAACGAGCCTATGCGGCGGTGGCGTCCGCGGCGGGATTGACCAAAGATCAAGCTGTTCGAATTTATGGATTCGAGGCGAGCGGAAACGGTGCTTACGATGTCCAGGCCGGGCTTGAGGACAATAAGCCGGGCGCGCGCGCGGTATCGACGGCGCTCGGCTACAATCAATTGCTGAGCACCAATAGCGTCGAGCTGGTGGCCGAGCAGGGAAGCCAATTCGTCCTTGTGTTGAGAAAGAAGGCCGAAGGATTGACCGGGCCGCGACGGAGGGCGATGGATCAAAAAATTGCAATCCTTCAACGAATGATCGATTTCAGCAAAACCGTGCCCGATGACTGGAGCGAGCACGAAAGGCTGGCGAAAACGCCGCAAGGTCTCGGCATTCATGCGTTGAACCTGGATATCGATGTCGGACCCTTGCTGCAGACTCAAAAGCTTTTGAATTCCGTCATGTTCGCGCGGCAAAGAAAATTCGGCGCGCCTTTAAGCGCCGCCGAGCTGGAAATGATGAACCTGACCGGCGACGGCAACGGATTCGATATTCTCACGATGCCGAAATCGATGCGCGACCAGGTGCCGACCTCGAATTTTTTCCAGCGCGGGGGCTATGACCGCAACCCGGTTGCCAGCAAGAACAACACCGTTTCAAGATTGCTGGCGCAAACCAATTCTATCATGGATAGCGAGACCGCGTTGCCAGGAGCGAAGGATTTGGCGGCGGCGTTCTCCCCAAATTGAGGCAACAAGACGGGACGCTCCACGCTTGCTTAAGTCCTAGTGACGTCACAATACTCGCGCAGGAATCATCGCACCGCAGCGACCGTCCCTTTCAACCCATTCAGAGCAAAATGCGAACTAGCGCGCGAAGATCTCCTCCGGGAACGCTGCTGTACAGGATCCTCCCGGCGGTTTTTTCGCTGCTTTGCCTATTCGCCGGGCCGGGCGCATCCGCCGAAACCGCGACGCCGGCTCCGCTGTGCTGGACACCGGCGGCGCTCGCCTACCACACGGGCGACGAGCGGGTTCAAAGGGGCGTACCGGCGGCCCTCGTCAATCCACCCAAGCGCGTGCCGGCGGAATTCTCTCCGCTCGCCGGAATGCCCCGTGGCGTTATTCGCCACGTGAAGCTTCCGCCCGGCAAGAAACTCGTCGCCCTCACCTTCGACCTTTGCGAAACCCATTACGAAGTCGCGGGCTATCAAGGAGTCATCGTCGATTACCTGCGCGATAACAATGTAAAGGCGACCTTCTTCGCCGGCGGCAAATGGCTTCTCACCCATCGCGAACGGGCGGAGCAATTAATGTCCGACCCCCTGTTCGAGGTCGCCAATCATGGCTGGGAGCATCAAAATTTACGCCGGCTCTCGGGTGCCGCGCTCAAGGCCGAGATCGAAAACGCCCAACTTGCCTACGAGGAAGTGCGCGCCGGGCTCGAGGCGAAACAATGCATCGCCCGCGACGCGGCCACGCCCGCCGCCGCGCGCGCGCCGAAGCGGATCAGCTACCTTCGCTTCCCGTACGGAGCCTGCAATCCCGCCTCGCTCGAAGCGGTGGCGCAGGAGGGCCTCGTCCCGATTCAGTGGGATGTGGCGGCCGGCGACCCCGCGCCCGGCGAAAGTGCCGCGCAAATGGCGCGCATCGTGCTCGCCTCCGTCCAGCCCGGCTCGATCGTCATCTTTCACGCCAATGGCCGCGGCTGGCACACCGACGCCGCCTTGCCGAGAATCGTTTCCGAGCTAAAAGTGCAGGGTTACGAATTCGTCACCATCCCGGAATTGCTCGCCGCCGGCGAGCCGGAGATTGTGTCCACCTGCTACAACCTCCGTCCCGGCGACACCAATATCTACGACTTTTTCCTCGCTGGCGCCGAGCACGCTGCGGTTCCGCCACGGAATTCAAGCCTTTTGGGCTGGGATCTCCGCCGATTCTTTCCCCGCCCCTCTGGCGCTAAGGCCAATTCGTTGTAAGACTCGCGGCACATTCGGGGGTCTTTATCCATGCGTCTGATTTTGCTGAGCGGCGCGCTCGCCGCGGGGTTCATCGCGAGTCCTGCGCTTGCCGGGGATTGCCCCGGCAATCCCGACGCGCTCGGCACCTCGCGCACGATTGTGGTCGATCCGGCCAAGAGCCCGCGCATCGGCAGCATGAGCTATCCGCAATCGCTGCCGCTCGAGCCCAAGGAAGTGGTGCTCACCTTCGACGATGGGCCGCTACCCAAATATACCGGACCCGTGTTGGAGACGCTCGCGCATGAATGCGTGAAGGCGACGTTCTTCCTCATCGGCGAGATGGCCAAGGCATATCCCGACTGGGTTCAGCGCGAGGCGCGCGCCGGACACACGATCGGGAACCACACCGAACATCATCCGCGCTACATCGACAAACTTCCCGTGGAACGCGGCATCGCGGAAGTCGTCGACGGGGGGCGCCATATCGAAGAGGCGCTGGCGCCGACCGGAATCAAAATGGCGCCGTTCTTCCGCTTTCCCGGTTTCCGGCATACCGAACCTTTGGACGCGTACATCAATAAGCAAGGCTATGTCGCGGTCGGCGCCGATTTCCCCGCCGACGACTGGACCTTCATCGGGCCGGAGACGGTTCTGAAGCGCGCGATGGACCGGCTCGAGCGCCGCGGCTCCGGAATCTTGCTCTTGCACGACATTCACGCTCGCACGGCTACCATCCTGCCAAAGCTGCTGCGCGAGTTGAAGGCGCGCGGCTACAAGGTGGTGCAGATGGTTCCGGCGGACGGCGCCGCTCTGGTCGCCGCTACACCCGCCCCTCCCGCCGAGACCGCAGCGAAGGAATCTGCGCCGCAGCACGTCACAACGAAAGCGGCCTTGATGCAAACTGCGTCAAAAGAGCCGGGCACGAACGAGGCGGCACCAAAGGAGGCCACGACGAAAGCGGCCCTGATGGAAGCCGCCTCAAAGACGGCTTCTTCCCGGCAAGCCGCGCTGAAAGAGACGCCGGCGAAGGATGCTGCGTCGAAGGGGCCGGACCCCAAGCAAGCGCAGGCCGACTCCGCTCCGCGGCATAGGCACACTGCGTCCTTGCGGCACATCCACCGCTCGACGCGCCAGGCGGCAGTGAAGATTTCCACGCGTAGTATGCGCGACACCCCCGATTGAGCGGCTAGAGCATGATCCCGAAAAGTGGGAACCGGTTTTCGGAAAAGATCATGCTCCAATAAAAGCCAACGGCGACCTCGCCCAAGTCGGCTTTAGCCGACTTGAGCAGCCAATTACCGATCTCGGGTGAACCCGAGACACCCAAGTCGGCTTTAGCCGACTTGGGCAGCTAATTACCGATCTCGGGTGAACCCGAGATCGGCCCGCCGTCCGATCTCTAAATTTGGTGCGGCCGAGAGGACTCGAACCTCCAAGGGTTGCCCCGCTAGCACCTCAANNTCTACCAATTCCGCCACGGCCGCTTTTTGATGATGTCCGGGCTGGCCTCGCGCCGCCCGCCGCGCCATCTAACAAATCGAGGGCTGCCCCTCAAGGGCTGACCCGCTTAGCGTCGGGATTCGGCCTCGGGCCGCGACAGGAGACGGGTAATGGCAACGCCAATGCGGTTTCCGTTGACCGAAACCGTGCCCTTGGCGACCGGTAGGTTATTGGCGAGAATCGGCACCTCGTCGTCCTCTGTCGCTTCCAGCTCGACGATGGCGCCGCGGCTCATGCGGAGCATCTGGTGGATGGGCATGGTCGTGGCGCCGAGCACTACGGAGATATCGCAGACGACTTCGTTGATCGATGCCAAGACNNCCCCCAAACCCGCGTGAATTCAGCACGGCTATGGTTAGCGAATGATTAACGACCGCCTCGCGCTCGCCCCGCTCAAGCCCCCCGCTTCCGGCTCAACACCGGTCGAGTGGCGCGTGGCCGCTTCACCCGTCGGTTATGCCGAAGCGGTGGCGTTCATGGAGCGGCGGGCGGCGGCGATCGCGGCGGGGACCGCCGCCGAGCTCGTCTGGCTCGTCGAGCATCCGCCGCTCTTCACCGCCGGCTCAAGCGCACGCGGCGAGGATCTCGCCGGCACCGGGCGCTTTCCGGTCCACGCCACCGGCCGCGGCGGGCACCTCACCTATCACGGGCCCGGCCAACGCGTCGGCTATGCGATGCTCGACCTGAAGCGGCGCGGCGCCGACGTGCGGCGCTACGTGCTCGCGCTCGAGGAGTGGATCGTCGGCACGCTCGCGCGCTTCAATGTGAAGGGCGAGCGGCGCGGCGACCGCATCGGCGTGTGGGTCAAGCGCCCCGACAAGGGCGAAGGCTGCGAGGACAAGATCGCGGCGCTCGGTATCCGCGTGAAACGCTGGGTCACGCTCCACGGAATCTCGCTCAACGTCGCGCCGGATCTCACGCATTATGCAGGCGTTCTTTCCTGCGGTGTGAGCGAGCAAAAATGGGGCGTCACCAGCCTCAAGGATCTCGGCGTCGAGGCGACGATGGGCGACGTCGATACAGCACTTCGCGCGAGCTTCGAGGAAATCTTCGGGCCGGTTCGAGTTGCCGACGAAGCCAGCGCGCCCGTTTGACTATCCGCAAATATGGCAGCCTCGGCTGCAATGACCGCTTAGCGAACATCTGCGTCACGGAAGCGTTAGTTGGCAGCGGGGTTCCTTCGCCATAAGCATTCGATCAAAATCGCCGCCTTGAATTGGAGAAACCAGCATGACAAAAAATCACCCCATCGATCGCCGCGCCCTGCTTCGCCTCGGCGCGGGCGCGGCCCTTGCTCCCTTCGCTTTTTCCGCGACCTCGATGGCGCAGTCGCCGGCGGCCGGCGCGATGAAAATCGGCGTCGTAGGCTCGGGCAAGCTCGGCGGCACCGTTGGCGGCCTCTGGGTCAAGGCCGGACATCAGGTGCTGTTTTCCTCGCGCCATCCCGAAGAGCTGAAAGGCCTCATTGAAGGATTGGGCGCGAATGCCCGCGCGGGCACCGTCGCGGAAGCCGCGGCCTTCGGCGACGTGGTCCTGGTCGCCGTGCCCTACGCAGCACTCCCCGAGGTCGGACGCGACAATGCCGTGGCGCTCAAGGGCAAGGTGGCGTTAGATGCCTGCAATCCGATCCCCGCGCGCGACGGCGACATCGTGAATGAAGCGATCGCGAACGGCGTAGGCCCCACTTCCGCCAAATACCTGCCCGGCACGCGGCTCGTGCGCGCGTTCAATTCCTTCGGCGCCGCTTCCTTCGCGAGCGAAGCGCATCGCGTCGGCGAGCCGATCGGCGTGCCGATCGCGGGCGACGATCCTGAAGCGATCAAAGTCGCCGAGAGGCTTGTGCGCGACGCTGGTTTCGAGCCGGTGGCGGTTCCACTCGCGCGCGCTCGTGAGTTCGCACCGCCGGAGGCATTGTTCAGGCAGGCGCTGCCGGTGAGCGAGTTGAAAGCCCGCCTCGGAATCAAGGGATGAGCGAGCCCGCGGCCGCCGGAGAATCCGGTGGCTTTCTTTATTCAAAGCTAAGGCGCCTGATCGACGTGCGGCGCGAGGAAGTCGCCGCGCTCGCCTGGGCGTGGCTCTACATTTTCGCGGTGCTCTCCTCCTATTACATCATGCGGCCGATCCGCGATCAGATGGGCGTCGCGGGTGGCGTCAACAATCTGCAATGGCTATTTACGGGCACGCTTGTAGGCATGCTTTGCCTCAACATCCCGTTCGCCTATCTCGTAAAGACGCTGCCGCGCACGCGCTTTATCCCGATCAGCTATCGCTTCTTTGCCGCCAACATTCTTGTCTTCGCGGCCCTGCTTTATTTCGCCGACGGCGAGCAGACGATCTGGATCGGCCGGGCCTTCTTCATCTGGATTTCGATCTTCAATCTCTTCGTCGTCTCCGTGTTCTGGGCGCTGCTCGTCGATATTTTTTCCACCGAGCAAGGCAAGCGGCTGTTCGGCTTTATCGCCGCCGGCGCCACCATCGGCGCCATCGCGGGCTCCGGAATCACTGCCTCGCTCGCGCGCTTTGTACCGGTGACGTTTCTCCTGATCGGCTCCGTGCTTCTCCTCGAAGTCGCGGTGTATTCCGTGCGGCACCTGTCGCGGCTTGCCGGCACGCTGCAGGCCGAACCCGCCTCGGCGGCGGATCAGGCGATAGGCGGCAACGTGCTCGCCGGCATCACGCACCCTTTCAAGTCGGCCTATCTCCTGAACGTTGGCGTCTTTATTCTCCTCTTCGGAATCACCGCAACGTTTCTCTATTTTCAACAGGCCACCATCGTCGCCCAGAATTTCGCCGATCGCGGCGCGCAGACCGCCTTCTTCGCCAGCATCGACCTTCTGGTGAATTGCCTCGCGCTCGCGGTCGAGCTTTTCCTCACCGGCCGCATTCTTCGCTATTTCGGCGTTGGCCTGGCACTTGCCTTCCTTCCGGTCCTGACGCTGTTCGGCTTCGCCACACTTGCTTTCGTTCCGGCGTTGGGCGCGCTCGTCACCTTCCAGGTGCTCCGCCGCTCGACCGATTACGCCATCGCGCGCCCGGCGCGCGAGGTGCTCTACACCGTTGTGCCGCGCGAGGACCGCTATAAGGCGAAGAATTTCATCGACACGGTGGTCTATCGCGGCGGCGATCAGGTCGGCGCCTGGTCGTACGCGGTGCTCGCGGCCCTCGGCCTTGGCGCCGCCGAAGTCGCCATCACCGCAGCCGTGCTGTCGGTTTTCTGGCTGATCAATGGTCTGTGGCTCGGCCGGAAACAGGAATTGATGGCGGCCGCGAAGCCGGCAAAGCCTCAAACTGTTTGAAGCACCGAGAAACGCTCGCCGGGCTGGCGCCGCGCTAACTCGCCCGCTTCCGTTTCATCGATGTCCATCCGCTCGACGCGTGCGACCGCGGGGCCACGCCGGCAAACCTCGATCATGTCGTCAAGCACCAACGTGTCGCCCGCGATCAGCGTCTCTACCGAGCCGTCGCGGCGATTGCGCACCCAGCCCTCGAGCCCGCGCTGAATGGCCTCGTGCTCGACGAAGGCGCGAAAGCCGACGCCGTGCACGCGCCCGTGAACCGTGAGCCGGACGAAGCGCATTCTTCACCTCGCCCTGGTCCTACGCCTGCGGCAAAAATGTTTCCAGTTCGCGCACATACTCCTTCGGCAATTTCCATTCGCGCGCGGCGGCGACGATGCCCTCCTGATAGCCGGGTTTGGGCCGGCCGGGGTGCGGATCGCTCGCGACATAGGCGAGCGCACGCAGGAGCCGCTCGCCGTGATGCACCGGGATGAGAGCCTGACGGTAGAGTCCCTCCAGCACCGACTCGTAGGCGTTGAGCTTCGCGAAATGCGCCGCCGTGACTTTCCACAACACGCCGTGGACGGCGGCCCCGCGCTTGGATGCGACCGAAGCGTAGCCTGCATGGGCGATAAAGAATTGATGATGATCGAGACCCGCGGGTCCGAGCGCCTCGGCGCCGCGGCAAAGGCTCGCCATATGCGCGCGGTTCATGTTGGAGCCGAAGGAGAAGTAGAGGCGCATCGTTGATCATCGCATCTTTTATCTCTCCCCTTGAGGGGAGGGATTTTAGGCGAACTCCAAAATCACCGCGTCGACCGCGAGGCTTTCGCCGGGCTTGACGTAGATTTTCTTCACCGTCCCATCGCGCTCGGCGCGAAGCACGTTTTCCATCTTCATCGCTTCGACAATCGCGAGCTGCTCGCCGGCCTTGATCTCCTGCCCCTCGGCGACCGCAATCGAAATCACCAGCCCCGGCATCGGGCAGCGCACGAACTTGCCGGTATCGGCGATAGTCTTCTTCGGCATCAGCCGCGCCAGCGCCGCCTCCGAGCCGGTATAGACATGGGCCTTCGTCTGCACGCCGCGCCAGGCGAGATCGAAGCCGTTCGGGATCGCGCGCACCTGCACCGCGATTTCCTTGGCGTCGAACATGCCGTTCCAGACCTGGCCGCCGGGTTTCCAGGCCGATTGCAGGAAATACACGCGCGGCTCGACGCCCTTACCGTCGAGGAAGCGCACGGCGATCGCATCCTCTTGGCGCATGATTTCGAGCCCGATCTCGTTATCGCCGAGCCGCACGGCGCGCCGCTTCTCGCGCGTCACCGCGCGCCCGATCATTTGGCCGGAAATCCGGCGCCTACGCTCGCCCTGCACGTGATCCATCGCCGCCGCCACCGCCGCGAGCGTGCGCGCGGTCTCACCCGCAGGCAGGCTCGCATGGAAGCCGTCGGGATATTCCTCGGCGATGAAGCCCGTCGAAAGCCTGCCCTCGCGCCAGCGCGGATGCTGCATGAGGGAGGCGAGGAACGGAATGTTGTGGCGGACACCCTCGATCGAAAACGCGTCGAGCGCCTCGCTCATCGCATCGATCGCGGCCGCGCGCGTCGGCGCCTGCGTCACCAGCTTCGCGATCATCGGATCGTAGAACAGCGAAATTTCGCCGCCCTCATAGACGCCGGTGTCGTTCCGTACCATTGCCTCGCCGCGCTTGCCTTCCGCCGGCGGCCGGTAGCGCACGAGCCGCCCGGTGGAGGGCAGAAAGCCGCGGAATGGGTCTTCCGCGTAGATGCGGCTCTCGATCGCCCAGCCCATGGGCTTGATGTCGCTTTGCTTGATCGAAAGCTTTTCGCCATTGGCAACGCGGATCATCTGCTCGACGAGATCGATGCCGGTGATCATCTCGGTCACCGGATGCTCGACCTGCAGCCGCGTGTTCATTTCGAGAAAATAGAAGCTCTTGTCTTGCCCCGCGACGAACTCGACTGTGCCGGCCGAGTCGTAGCCGACGGCCTTACCGAGCGCGACCGCCTGCTCGCCCATTTTTTTTCGCGCCGCTTCATCAAGAAGCGGCGACGGTGCCTCCTCGACGACCTTCTGGTTGCGGCGCTGGATCGAGCATTCGCGCTCGCCGAGATAAACCACGTTGCCGTGCTTGTCGCCGAGCAGCTGGATTTCGATGTGGCGCGGATTGACGATGAACTTTTCCACGAACACGCGGTCGTCGCCGAACGAGAACTTCGCCTCGGAGCGCGCGCGCGCGAAGCCTTCCGCGACCTCGGCCTTCGAATGCGCAATCCGCATGCCCTTGCCGCCGCCGCCGGCNNACGCCGAGATGGCCGGGCACGGTCGAGACCTTCGCGGCCGCGGCGAATTTCTTCGATTCGATCTTGTCGCCCATCGCCTCGATCGCGCGCACATTCGGCCCGATGAAGACGATGCCGGCGGCCTTTAGCGCCTCGGCGAAGGCGGCGCGTTCGGAGAGAAATCCGTAGCCGGGATGCACGGCTTCCGCGCCCGTCTGCTTGCAGGCGGCGACAATCTTGTCGATCAGGAGATAAGACTGCGTCGCCGGCGGCGGGCCGATATGCACCGCCTCGTCGGCCATCTCCACGTGCAGCGCGTCGGCATCGGCGTCGGAATAAACCGCCACCGTTTTGATGCCCATCTTGCGCGCGGTCTTGATGACGCGGCAGGCGATTTCGCCGCGATTGGCGATCAGGATCTTACCGAACATGCCCCGCACTCTACCCCAAGCCTTGTGTTGCGGCGCAATGCGAAAAAAGTCAATTCGCCCACGGGCTTGAAGCGTAATGTTTCCGTCGTGCAAGCGGCATAAAAGCTTTCTCAGTGAAGAGCGCCGCCAGGGAGCATCCGATGCCGGCAATCCGCAGTTCATTATCCGCGCTATCCTTGAGCGCCCTCTTATGGCTCGCAGCCTGTGCGGATGATGGGCCGCGGCCGCACAACCTCATCCTGTTCGTTCCCGACGGGCTGCGCGCGTTGCAGGTAAGCGCCGAGACCGCGCCGACCATGGCGGCGTTGCGCGATCGCGGCGTCAGCTTCTCAAATCCGCATGCGCTGTTCCCGACCTTCACCATGCCGAATGCGTCGGGCATGGCGAGCGGCCACTATCTCGGCGACACCGGCACTTACGGCAACGCCATCTATACCGGCTATGCGGTGCCGGCCTCCGGCGGCAGCATGACGCCGTTCCTCGAAAACGATCCGGTGCTCGGCGACGTCGACGCCCACTTCGCCGGCGATTATCTCAACGAGACGACGATCCTCAACGCCGCGCGCGCCCGCGACTTCAACACCGCCGCGATCGGCAAGCTCGGCCCCACGCTGCTGTTCGATCACACCGAGCGGAGCGGCGAACGCACGATCACCTTCGACGACGCGACCGGCGGTCCTGCCGGCATTCCGTTGTCAGAGCCGGTAAAGGCAGCCCTCACCACGGCGGGCCTGCCGCTCGCCACCCCTTCGCGCGGAGAGAATGGCAACGCGGGCGATTCCAAGACCGCCGGCACCACTGTCGCCAACGTCACCCAGCAAGCCTATTTCGCCGATGTGGCGGCCAAGGTCGTGCTGCCGCTGTTCAAGGCCCGCAAACAGCCCTTCATCCTGATGTTCTGGTCGCGCGATCCCGACGGCACCCAGCACAATCAGGGCGACAGCCTGAACACGGTCACGCCCGGCATCAACGGCCCGACCTCGCTCGCCGCGGTCAAGAACGCCGACGACAATCTGAGGCAATTACTGCAGGCGCTCAGCGATCTCGGTCTTACCGACACCACCGATATCGTGATCGCCGCCGATCACGGCTTCTCGACGATCTCGAAGGAAAGCCTGACGAGCGCCGCCGCCAAGGGTGCTTATGCCACCGTGCCCGAGGGCCAGCTGCCGCCCGGCTTCGTCGCCCTCGATCTTGCCAAGGCCCTTTCGCTTCCCTTGTTCGATCCCGATGCCAAGAACGCAGCCGTCGCCGACAATGCCTTTCCGCGCTTCGGCAACGGCTTGATCGGGGAAGATCCGGCAAAGCCCGACGTGGTGGTCACCGCCAATGGCGGCTCCGATCTCGTTTATCTCCCGAACCGCGACCGCGCGCTCGCGGCGCGCGTGGTCGAGGCGCTCCTGAAGCAGGACTATGTCAGCGGGCTCTTCGTCGACGACGAGCTCGGCAAGATTCCCGGCACTCTCCCGCTCACCGCAATCGGCCTGAAGGGCTCCGCGATCACGCCCTTCCCGGCGATCGTCGTCAATTTCCGCTCGTATTCCTCCGGCTGCGAGCAACCGCTGCTCTGCACCGTTTCCGTGGCCGATACGCGCCTGCAGCAGGGCCAGGGCATGCACGGCAGTTTCAGCCGCGCCGACACGATGAATTTCATGGCCGCCATGGGGCCGAGCTTCAAATCCGGCTTCTTCGATCCAGCACCCGTGAGCAATGCCGACATCGGCAAGACAATCGCCAAAGTGCTCGGCCTCAACATTCCCTTCAAAGGCATGCTGATGGGCCGCGTGATCGAGGAGGCATTGCCCGGTGGTGAGATTCCGGCCTCGGAGGCAGGCGTCATTCGCTCGGAGCCGGGCCCCGACGGGCTTGCTACTTTGCTTGCCTTTCAGCGGGTCGGCATGGCCTCTTACTTCGACGCCGCGGGCTTCGCGGGCCGCAGCGTGGGTCTTCCTGCGCAGGCGGCGAGCCGTTAGGCTGCGGAGTCGAGCAGCCGCCAGATCGAAAGATTGGAGCGCGGCGCTTCCGAACCGAGGAAGCACAGCAATTCGAACTCGGCCATGGTCGGCCGGCCGTCGCGCATGATGCGCTCGGAGAGCCACGCCGCCTGTTCCGCGTTCGGCGTTGAATTCGTCAACGCGCCGCCCGGCGCAAGCGCCACCTGGCGCGGCGCCGCCTCTTCACATGGCCTCTTACTTCGACGCCG
>PLBP01000020.1 GCA_003135415.1 Hyphomicrobiales bacterium | reverse complement strand
AAGCGGAGCGTTTGTAGCCGGACAGAATCTCCTCAGCATCGTGTCGCACTGCCGCGGATCATGATCGAGACAGGGTAGCGACACTACAACACGCGACGTACACACTCCTCGCTCGGATATAGAGCGCCTGCGCTAGAAGTGTTCGTGCCAGCATTCGCCGTGTGGCCGCTGGCCCAAACGCTAACCCTAAACTAACATTCCAACTATACCAGTCAGTCGGAGCCGATCACTGTCTTGGACGAGCAACGGGTAATTTTATAATCTGCACATTGGCTGAGAGATTGCTATGTTAACGCCGAGTCGATGTGCCTCCAGCCGAGCCGGTCTCTTTCCGATTTCAGCGTGTATGAGATTTGATCGATCGTTCAGAAAATCGATTCCGCTTTCTGCGTTTCTTCTAGTCGCCGGAGTTGAGCGGTGATGTTCCGAGCTACAAAAATGAAAAACAGCAGTGACTTGTCGCAGAATTGGTGTGAGACGATCAGCAAAGCCCTGAACGTGCGAAGATCGCTGGCGAGGAGGATTGGCGTTGATGAATAGACGTAAGCAGGCGCCACCAGCGCAGAAACCAGTATCTACGGCAATCCAGGTAAAATTCCAGCAGGGATTAGTTTTGCATCAGCAGGGCAAACTTGTTGAAGCAGAGCGTTTGTATGCACAGGTTCTTCAGAATAAGCCTAACCACTTTGATGCCCTACATTTACTGGGGGTAATTGCGCTACAAACCCGCCGCGCCCAGCGAAGCGTTGAGTTGATCACGAAGGCAATCGGGCTCAATTCAAATTTTTCGGCGCCTTACAGCAATCTGGGTAACGGGTACAGAGACCTAAAACGCTTCGAGGAGGCGCTCGCGAGCTACGATAAGGCGATCGCGCTTAAGCCCGATTACGCCACCTACAACAATCGCGGCGTTGTGCTAGGGGATCTCAAGCGCCCCGCGGAGGCATTGGAAAGCTGCAACAAGGCAATCGCGCTCAAGCCCGATTACGCCGACGCCTACAACAATCGCGGAAATGCGCTAGGGGATCTCAAGCGCTTCGCGGAAGCGCTGGAAAGCTACGACAGGGCGATCGTGCTCCAGCCGGATAACGCCGACGCCTATAACAATCGCGGAAATGCGCTACGTCATCTGAAGCGCGCAGCGGAGGCATTGGAGAGCTACGACAAGGCAATCGCGCTCAAGCTTGATTCCGATGCTGTCATCTACAACAATCGCGGCATCGCACTACGGGATCTCAAGCGACCAGCGGAAGCGCTGGAAAGCTATGAGCGGGCGATCGCGCTCAAGATCGATTACGCCGACGCCTACAACAATCGCGGAAATGCACTTGGGGATCTCAAGCGCCCCGCGGAAGCGCTGGAAAACTACGACAGGGCGGTCGCGCTCAAGCCCGATTACGCCGACGCGCACTGGAATTTAGCGTTATGCTGCTTGCAGCTGGGTGACTTTGCGAGCGGCTGGGAGGGATATGAATGGCGCTCGAAACGAGAGGATGCTCACGCGGAGCACAGACGCATCTTCACACAACCGCCTTGGCTAGGTGCGGAGACATTAGAGGGTAGTAGAATCCTTCTGCATAGCGAACAAGGTTTTGGTGATACGCTGCAATTCTGTCGCTACACCAATCTGGTCGCCGCACTGGGCGCAAAAGTGATACTGGAAGTGCAGCCGACACTGCTGCCTTTGCTTACCGACTTGGAAGGCGCTGCACAGGTTTTGCCAAAGGGGGCACCGTTACCAACGTTCGACTATCACTGCTCGCTATTAAGCTTGCCGCTGGCGTTCAAGACCGACATCAACACCATTCCAGCAAATATTCCGTATATCCGCAGCGATGCTGCGCGAGTTTCTGCTTGGCAGGATAAGCTTGGTATTAAAACCAAGCCGCGTGTCGCACTAGTGTGGAGCGGCAGTAAGGGACACAAAAACGATCATAATCGTAGTCTTCCACTGCGGGAACTGTTGCCGCTCGTCGACGATTGCGGTGAATGGATAAGCCTGCAGACAGAAGTACGCGGAACCGACGTCGATCTGCTGGCGTCACGAACGGACATTCGCCACGTTGGCGAGCATTTGAAGGACTTTGCCGATACAGCAGCAATGATTGAGCTTATGGACCTGGTGGTGACGGTGGACACCAGTGTTGCTCATCTTGCAGGCGCAATGGGGAAGCCAGTTTGGCTGTTGCTGCCGTATAACCCAGATTGGCGATGGCTGTTGGATCGCAATGATAGCCCTTGGTATCCGAGTGCGCGACTATTCAGACAACGCGAGATTGGCAACTGGGCAGCGGTCATCGACGAAGTAAAAAGCGAACTTCGTAGGGTTATTTGCTGAAGCAATGTGACGGGCACATTCGATTGGGTGCAGTGGCGAGGACAATAAATGGCGTGAGCTCGCGAACTTTCTGTCCGGAGTCTTCACGCCGGCTGCTGAAGTTGAGCAGCCCAATTCCCTGAAAATACCTGGAAAGCCGACCACAAGACTGATCTTATTTGGCTTAATATCTCCACGACCAATACGTTGAGCGAGCCCGAGGCGCTAAAGTTCCATTACAGCCGGACGCTGCGCTAACCATGTCTCCGGACATGAAATAGCCGTACGGATAGCTGAGGAGCTAAGTCGTCACTGAAACTTGTAGACTTTGCCAGGCCATAACCATTTGATATCTCTTAAAGAAGTTTCTTCGCGCGCCGACGCGGCGCTACTGCGAAGGGCGGGCGGTTAACCATGTGGCAGAATTGCAGATTGCCGAGGAAACACCGAGTGGTTAATCTGGTGCGAGAAACTGACCTTCAAGTCGGCTAGGTCATCATAAAATTCGAGCGTGTCTGCGTAGTGCGGCACTGGGAGGACTAAGATGGCTCTTACGTTGCGTACTGTTGCTCAGTTTCAAACTGACTCGAAGCCTTATGCGCCGGGCACTACTGGTATTGCGGATACTGAGGCTAACCTAGAGGCATGTTCTGCGAGCCTGATAGCGCAGTTTGGCGCTGCCAATGTTGTTAGTATCGATTCCCAGAACGACATCCTGTCGCTGACGCTTCAGCAGTACAATGCGCTCGGTACGGTTGCCCTAACCTCTGCCGACGCCGTGACGGTAACGCTAACGAGTGCGGAGTTCGCGGCGCTTACGGCGGGAAGTTTTACCGCGTTCGGCACGGCTCTTGTCGACTTTCTGGATATTGACGGCGCCGGCACCAATTCCGCCGTGTCGATCACGGCAGCAGAAGCTGCCGCGCTGGTTGCTACGACGAACCTGTCGATTGCAACGGGTGACATCGTAACGTTGCTCGACACTGGCGCGAATATTGCGGCTCTCAGTTCCACCCAGATTGCAGCCTTGGCCGCGCGCGGGGTCGACAAAATCGACGCCAGCAACGATGTATTGTCACTGACAGTTGCGCAGTACCTCGCGACAACGGTCGGCAGCCTCGGCCTGGCAGCGAATGTCGCGCTGACACCGGCGGACACCGTAACCCTTGTCGACTCGGGCGCGAATATCGCCGCGCTTTCGAACACTCAGATCGGGAATCTTGCGGGCTTCGGCATCGACATCATCGATTCCAACACCGATGCCCTGACGCTGGCTTATGCGCAGTACCAAGCGCTCGGCACAGTCGCGCTGACGTCCGCCGACATGGTAACGGTGACGATTACAACGGCGCAGTTTAATGCTCTCGCAGCAGCGGATTTTACTGCGTTTGGAACGAAGCTTGTCGATGTTATCGACGTTGATGGCTCGGGGACCAATTCCAGTGTGTCGATCACTGCAGCGGAAGCTGCCGCGCTGGTCGGTACAGCCGGTCTCTCGATTGCGGCCCTCGACACCGTCACGTTGCTGGACTCGGGCGCAAACATTGCGGCTCTCAGTTCCACGCAGATCGGCCTCTTGGGTTCGCGTGGCGTTGATTTCATCGATTCAAACACCAACGCGCTGTCGCTGACAGTTGCGCAGTATTCGGCACTCGGCGCGGTCGGGCTGACGGCAGCGGATACAGTGACCATCGCAGACACGGGCGCGAACATCGCAGCGCTGTCGGCCGCGACGATCAACCTCTTCGCGGCTAAAGGTGTCGACATCATCGATGCCACCGACAATGTGTTGACGCTGACGTTGCAGCAGTATCAGTCACTCAATACAGTCGTACTTACTTCCGCCGACCTTGTGACAGTCACACTGACGGGCGCGGAATTCGCAGCCCTAGTTGCGGGTGATTTTACGACGTTTGGCAACAAACTCGTCGACATTCTGGACATTAACGGCGCCACTAATTCCAGTGTGTCGATAACTGCAGCAGAAGCTGCCGCACTGGTGAATACGACGGGTCTGTCGATTGCGACCGGTGACTTTGTAACGTTGTCCGACACAGGCGCGAATATCGCATCTCTCACGAGCACACAGATAGGGCTCCTGGGTACGCGCGGGGTCGACATTATTGATGCCAGCGACAATGTGCTGACGCTTACTTATGTGCAGTACCAGCAACTCAATACAGTTGCACTGACGGCCGCAGACGTGGTGACAGTCTCAATTACAAGTGGGCAATTCGGCGGACTTGGGGCAACGGACTTCACGACATTTGGGACCGCGCTTGTCGACGTCCTCGACATTGACGGCTCGGGGACCAATTCCAGCGTTTCGATTACTGCAGCGGTAGCTGCCGCGCTGGTCGGCACAGCCGGTCTTTCGATTGCGGCGGGCGACACCGTCACGTTGCTGGACTCGGGCGCAAACATTGCGGCTCTCAGTTCTACGCAGATCGGCCTCTTGGGTGCGCGTGGCGTTGACTTCATCCATTCAAACACCAACGCGCTGTCGCTGACAGTTGCGCAGTTTTTGGCGCTCGGCACCGTGACACTGACCGGGGCAGATACGGTTACCCTCGCGGACACTGGCGCGAATATCGCAGCTCTTTCCGCCGCGACGATCAATCTCTTAGCGGGTAAAGGCATCGACATCATCGATGCCAGCGACAACGTATTGACGCTGACGTTGCAGCAGTATCAGTCACTCAATACAGTCGTACTTACTTCCGCCGACCTTGTGACAGTCACACTGACGGGCACGGAATTCGCAGCTCTAGTTGCGGGAGATTTCACGACATTTGGCACCAAACTTGTCGACGTTTTGGACATTAACGGCGCCACCAATTCCGCTGCGACGATAACTGCAGCCGAAGCTGCCGCGCTGGTCGGTACGACGGGCCTGTCGATTGCGACCGGCGACATTATTACCTTGTCTGACACAGGCGCGAATATCGCATCTCTCACGAACTCGCAGTTTGGCCTGTTGGGCGCACGCGGCGTCGACTTTATCGATGCCAGCGACAATGTGTTGTTGCTCACGGTCGCTCAGTATCTCGCGCTTGGTACGGTGGGGCTAACGGCCGCGGACACCGTGACCCTTGCGGACACGGGCGCGAACATTGCAGCGCTTACATCCGCGCAGTTCGGAGCTCTCGCGGGCAAAGGGATCGATAAGATCGATGCGAGCGACAATGTTCTGTCGCTCACGGTCGCCCAATATCTCGCGCTCGGTGCGGTGACGTTGACGGGGGCAGATACGGTGACCCTTGCCGACACGGGCGCGAACATCGCCGCTCTAACGGTTGGGCAGATCAGCGCGCTCGCGGGTAATGGTGTCGACAAGATTGATGCAAGCGACAATCTGCTGTCCTTGTCTGTTGCACAGTATCTCGCGCTCATCGGCACCACGACGACGCTGACGGGGGCGGATACAGTGACCCTCGCCGACACGGGCGCGAACATCGCGGCCCTCACGTCCACTCAGATCGGCGCGCTCGCTGGTAATGGCATCGACAAGATCGATGCCACCAACGATGTGTTGTCGCTATCGGTTGGGCAGGGGCTAGCACTCGGCACAGTGACGTTGACGGCGGCGGACACTGTGACCGTGCTCGACACGGGCGCAAACATCGCAAATCTCTCGACGGCACAGATTGGTGCGCTCGCTACTTCAGGCGTGGATATCTTTGATGCCAGCGACAACGTGCTGACACTGACATATCTGCAGTACCAGTCGCTTGGCGCAATCGTACTGACCGCCGCTGACTTAGTGACGGTCTCGATTACCAGCGCGCAGTTCGGGGCGCTTAATGCGGCGAACTTTACTGCATTTGGGAACGTCCTCGTCGATGTTCTGGATGTTGACGGATCTGGGACCAATTCGGCGGTCTCGATCAATGCAGCGGAGGCTACCGCGCTGGTAAATACGGCCGGCCTTTCGATTGCCGCCGCTGATATAGTAACGCTTTTCGATACGGGCGCGAACATCGCAGCGCTCACGGCAACGCAGTTTGGCCTCTTGGGCGCGCGCGGGGTCGACTTCATCGACGCCGGCGACAACACGCTATCATTGACGGTCGCTCAGTATCTCGCCCTTGGCGCAGTGGCGCTGACGGCCGCGGACACCGTGACCCTTGCGGATACGGGCGCAAACATCGCAGCGCTCACGGCTGCGCAGATCGGCGCGCTTGCAGGTAACGGCATCGACAAAATCGATGCCAGCAATAATCTGCTGTCACTGACGGTCGCGCAATACCAAGCACTTGGTACCGTGACTCTGACCGCGGCGGATACAGTGACCCTGTTGGATACGGGTGCCAACCTTGCTGCACTCTCAGCGGCGAACATCGGCCTGCTGGCGGGTAAAAACATCGACATCATTGATGCCAGCAACAACGTACTGTCGCTGACGGTTGCGCAGTATCAGGCGCTCGGTGCGGTGACGTTAACGGCGGCGGATACTGTTACCCTCGCGGACACGGGCGCAAACATCGCGGCTCTCTCAAATGTGCAGGTTAGTCTCTTAGGCACAAATGGGATCGACATCATTGATGCCAGCGATAATGTTCTGACCCTTACGTTGCAGCAATATCAGGCACTCGGTTCGGTCGTACTGACGTCGGCCGATTTGGTGACGGTCACTCTGACGAGTGCGGAGTGGGCGACGAAGACGCCGGCGGATTTGACGGCGGCGGGAGCCGCTCTTGTCGACGTTCTGGATATTGATGGGGCCGGGACCAATTCCAGCGTGACCATCAGTGAGGCGGGAGCTGCGGCGCTAGTGAATACGGCCGGGTTGTCGATTGCGGCCGCTGACACCGTCACATTGTCTGACACTGGGGGGAACATCGCACTTCTTACAGCCGCTCAGTTTGGCCTCTTAGGCGCGCGCGGAATCGACAAGATCGATGCCACAAACGATGTGCTGTCGCTCACGGTAGCGCAGGGCATCGCACTCGGCACGGTGACGTTGACGGCGGCCGATACTGTGACCCTCGCGGATACGGGTGCGAACATTGCGACCCTTACGGCCGCACAGATTGTCACACTCGCGGGTAAAGGCCTCGACTTTATCGATGCCAGCGACAATGTGTTGTCGCTCACGGTTGCTCAATATCTCGCGCTTGGCACTGTGGGGCTAACGGCCGCGGACACCGTGACCCTTGCGGACACGGGCGCGAATATCGCGACCCTCACGGCCGCGACCATCACCGCGTTTGGCGGCAAGATCGATTTTATCGATGCCAGCGACAATGTGCTTTCGCTGCGGGTGGATCAGTATCTGGCACTCATCGCCACCACGACGACACTGACGGGGGCGGATACGGTGACCCTCGCAGACACGGGCGCAAACATTGCGACCCTCACGGCAGCGCAGTTCGGCGCGCTCGCGGGTAATGGTGTCGACAAGATCGATGCCAGCGACAACGTGCTTTCGCTGAAGGTGGATCAGTATCTGGCACTCATCGCCACCGCGACGACACTGACGGGGGCGGATACGGTAACTCTGTTGGATACGGGTGCCAACCTTGCTGCACTCTCATCTGCGCAGCTCGCCGCGCTAGCGGGTAATGGCATCGATATCATCGATGCCAGTAACAACGTGTTGTCGCTATCGGTTGCGCAATACACGGCGCTGGGCACGGTGACGCTGACTTTGGCGGATACGGTGACACTCGCGGATACGGGCGCAAACCTCGCGGCGCTTACGGCCGGACAGATCGCTGTCTTGGGCACGCGCGGGATCGACAAGATCGATGCCACAAACGATGTGCTGTCGCTATCGGTTGCGCAGTATCTCGCACTTGGCACGGTGACGCTGACGGCTGCAGACACAGTGACCCTCGCGGATACCGGCGCGCACATCGCGACCCTCACGGTCGCGCAAATCGGCGCGCTTGCCGCTAGTAACGTTGATTTCATTGATGCCAGCGACAACGTGCTGTCGCTCACGGTTGCGCAATATCAGGCGCTCATTGGCACGACGACCACGTTGACGGCGGCGGATACAGTGACCCTCGCGGACACGGGCGCGAATATCGCTGCTCTCACGGCCGTTCAGATCGCCGCGCTAGCGGGGAATGGCATCGATACCATCGATGCCAGTAACAACGTGTTGTCGCTGACGGTTGCACAGTATCAGGCACTTGGCGCGGTGACATTGACGGCGGCGGATACGGTGACCCTTGCCGACACGAGCACGAACATCCAAGGTCTCTCAGCTGCTCAGATAAGCGCGCTCGCATCAATCAATATTGATGTCATTGATGCGACCGATAATGTGCTGACGCTGACATATCTGCAATACCAGTCTCTTGGTACAGTCATACTGACGTCCGCCGACACGGTAACGGTGACGATTACAACGGCGCAGTTTAATGCTCTCGCAGCATCGGACTTCACAGCGTTTGGAAACGCTTTTGTCGACATTCTGGACGTTAACGGCGCCACTAATACCGCTGTGTCGATCACTGAGGCGGAAGCTGCCGCGCTGGTGAATACGGCCAGCCTGTCGATCGCGACCGGCGACATCGTTACGTTGTCTGACACGGGGGCGAACATCGCAGCTCTCACTGCCGTGCAGATTGGCCTCTTAGGTGCGCGTGGGGTTGACAAAATCGATGCCAGCGACAACGTGCTGACCCTGACGGTGGCTCAGTATCTCGCACTCGGATCGGTGACGCTGACTGCCGGTGACACGGTGACCCTCGTGGACACCGGCGCAAACATTGCGGCCCTCACAGCCACTCAAATCAGTGCGCTGGCGGGTAATGGTATCGATGTCATTGATGCCAGCGACAATACGCTGACGCTGAACGTTGCACAGTACCTAGCACTTGGCTCCGTGACGCTGACGGGCGCGGATAATGTGACGCTGGCGGATTGGGCCAGCAACATCGCGACGCTCTCGACCGCGCAATTCAACGCGCTGAGCGCTAACGGAATCGATACCGTGCAGCACTTCAACATTGGCAGCGATTTCCATTCCAGCAATTTCAATGGCGACGGCACGAGCGACATCTTCTGGAATAATGTGTCAACGCAAGATACTGGCGACTGGCTTATGTCGAACAATGTACCGACATGGCATGATTTCGGGAACATTAGCGGCTTTACGGTCGTAGGAACGGGTGACTACAACGGTGACGGAACAAGTGACGTCCTATGGTTTAATGCGTCGACGCAAGCGCTTGGCGACTGGACCATGGTCAACAATAACCCAACATGGCATCAACTCTCCGCCAACACTGGCGGCTATACGGTCGTAGGGAGTGGCGACTACAACGGTGACCACACGAGCGACATCTTATGGTTTAATGCGTCGACGCAAGCGCTTGGCGACTGGACCATGGTCAACAATAACCCGACATGGCACAACCTCGGCAATACTGGCGGCTATACGGTCGTAGGGAGTGGCGACTACAACGGTGACGGAACAAGTGACGTCCTATTGTTTAATGCGTCGACGCAAGCGCTTGGCGACTGGACAATGTCGAACAATAACCCGACATGGCATCAGCTCTCCGCGAATACTGGTGGCTATCAGGTTGCCGCGAGTGGTGACTACAACGGTGACGGCACTACCGACATTCTTTGGTACAACGGATCGACGCAAGATGTCGGCATCTGGACCATGGTCAACAATAACCCGACATGGCACGACCTCGGCAACAGTCCTGGCGCCGGCTGGGCGGTTGTTGGCAGTGGCGACTACAATGGTGACCACATAAGCGATGTCTTATGGTATTTTGCGTCGACGGGGCAGGTCGGCGACTGGACGATATCCAACAATCTAGCGACATTCCATTTGCTCTCCGTCAGCACTGGTGGCTATACGGTTACACAGTCATGACCAACGGCATCGAGGTGATCAGTAATAGCTGATCACCTCGGCTGGTTTACCGCTCGCAATATATCGAAGCTCAGTAATGTAAGCGGAGCGTTTGTAGCCGGACCGAATCTCCTTCCATCGCAGCCAAGCACGTCGCCTCTCTCCGATGCGCTTGGGCTCTTGCAATGGATCGCGAGCAGTCTCCATGACATACGCATCGAACTCGCCCGCGACCCTCGAATACTCGATCAAGGACAGCAGCTGACTGAACGCGCCCAGCTCAGCAATCGCGGTGCTTTTCAACAAGAATTAGCCGACCTAGGTAGTCGTCCGTTAAGAAGCCAACTTGAACCCTGGATAAGCATCGAACGCGCGCGATAGCGCGGCCAGGATCAGGCGCAAAAGAATCTTCAGCCAGGCGAGGACGAGTCGGAGGTTGTGGCCGACGGCGGTGAGGATGGCGTTGGCGGCGTCGCCTGCGGTTCCCTTGAGATAGCAGCGTCCGAGATGACCCTCGGCCTTCATGTGGCCGATCACGGGCTCGATGGCGGAGCGGCGTCGCAGCTCGCGCTTGATGGCACCGAACACGCCGCGCTTCTGGCCGGAGATGAAGACGCGATGCGGGTTCGGCGCATCGTGGCCGCGGTATCCTTTGTCGACATAGGCACGCTCGATCTCACGCCCGGTGAGCCTCTCGGTGTCCTCGATTGCGGATCGCAGCGTGTGCCCATCATATGGATTGCCCGGCAGCGCCTTGGCGTGCAGCACGAACTGGCCGCCGGGCGCGCGGGTGTTGGTGGTGGCGATCGAGACCTTGACGCCGAACTCATAGGGCGCGCTGGCCTTGCCTTTGCCGATGCACTCGACCTCCGGGGCATGGAAGGAATACAGCTTCCAGCCACGCTGGCGCTGCTGCTGCGAGCGGATCTGGCTGGCGCGCGTGAGCGGCCAGGTAAACGCCTCTTCAAGTTCTGCCTGGCCAGCGATCTTGCGGCGGATGTCGCGGATGATGCGGCCGAGCCGCGTGCGCAGGATGCGCAACTGCCGGCGATGGCGGTTGAACTGCTTGGCGTGGGCATAGCGCCCCGCCATCATCGCCGCATGCTTGGCGATGCGCAGGTAGGACTGCCGTAGCCGCACCCCGTGCTTCCTGGCCATGCGGTTGAGCCCCTTGATCGCCGCGTGCAGCAGCTTGGCATCGGTCGGGAAGGTAATGGCCTTGGGCTGCACCGTGGTATCGACCGTGACCCGCGCCAGATCGCGCGTCCGCAATGCGCCGCTCGCATGCGCCACCCGCAGGCTCTCGGCCAGCAGCAGCTCCAGCTTGTCTCCGAGGCGCTGGCGCCAATGGCTGAGGTCCGAGCGCTCGTGCGGGAAGCTGTGCTGGAAAAACTCTTCCCCGGTGAAGTGCTGGAAATACGGATCATGGACCCAGCGCTCACACACGCCTTCGTCCGACAGCCCATAGATGTGCTTGAGTAGCAGAAGCCCGATCACGAAGCGGGCCGCGATCCCGGGCCGTCCCTGGTCGCTGTAGAGCGGCGCGATCTCGCCGTCGATCCACTCCCAGTCGAGCTTGCCTGCGAGCTGCACCAGCTCGTGCTTCAGGTTGATGATCTGATCGAGCCTGGCCCGGAACAAATCGCATGATCTCGTCGTCTCGTGTTGCTTCGGCCGCATCGCGTCCTCCGATGCAGCCAAGGAATCATGCTTTGCGGCCCAAGGGAATCCCGAAAACGAAATTGCAAGTTTCTGGGCCCTCAAGCCGCAAATCTTGCAATCTCAATCCTACCTGTTCGCCAAAAACAGATTCTCTATCAATGGGCTGACCGTTATTCACGGACGACTAGGTATTGAGGATTGCAAACGCGGGATAAGTCATTGTTTTATCATAAGAATACTAGCTCGCAACGTAAGTTGGCAGGAGCAGAATTCAATGCGTCATGCTTCTGAAAGCGCTTGAGAGCTATTTCCATCAGCCAACTCTCGTATTCATTCTGCGCTAAAATTCTCGTAGAGGTGAGAGCACATAGTCGATCGCGCGGCGCTGTCCTGTTTTAATCTCCACAGTGACGGCCATACCCGGCGTAAGAGGCACCTCTTTGCCATCGATAGTGATCGACGATCGAGCCAATGTGATCGTGGCCGGGAAGACGAGATTCTGCGTGGGTGGCGGCTGGGTATTTGATGGTCCCCGCAGCTTCGCGGCATTCGCGGCATCACTGAGATTGCTAGCATCCCGTTCATCCACCGCATCACGTGACACCTTGGCCACCTTCCCATCGATTGTGCCGTAGCGAGTGAAAGAGAACGACTCGACTTTTATCACAGCCGGCTGCCCCTTTTCGACAAAGCCGATGTCCTTATTTGCGATCAACGCCTCGATCTCGATCGGCCCTTCGAGCGGCACAAGGGTCAGAAGCGCTTGGCCGCTTGTGACCACTTGGCCAATGGTGCTGACATTAAGCTGCTGGACGGTTCCAGCAATTGGTGCGGTGAGCCGAGTACGGTCGCTTTTAGATTGGGCCTTAACGAGATCCTGTACGAGCCGATCCCCTTTACGCTCGGCTTCTGCCAGCTTCTGGGTTTGATCGGAAATGAATTGAGCAGTCGTTTCTTCGATCTTGCGCTCGAGTGTGCGTATGGCTGCATCCGTCTCAAGCAGCTGCCCGCGGTCGCCCGCGTCGCTGGTCATCTGGGTTTCCAATTGCTGCTGCGCTTCAATGGTGAGCATCCGCGAGCCCACTCCTTTGTCCTCCAAGGTTTGCCGCATCACGATGCGCTCCTTGGCAAGGGCGATCAGCTTTGCGCGGACATTGATGCTGGCCGTCAGCCGTTCCTTCGCCGCTAACTTCTCGGCGAGCTGTGCTCTAAGGCTCGCATGGCTAGATGCTAATTGTGCGAGGTCGGCGGTGAGCACGTCCTGCGCGCGCTTACGAACCATTTCCTCGGTATTCGGCGCAAATTCGATTGGCTGCGGCCGTAGAGATTTATCGCGCGCCGCACTAATCGCAACTTTGCGTCGCGCCACCTCGGCCTTTGAATCTTCCAGATCTTTTGCCTGGGCTTCGCGATCAGCAGAGGTTTCGGTTGGATCGAGTTCAAGAAGCACATCACCGGAATTCACGCGAGTACCGTTCTTAACGTTGATAGTGACGACCTTACCGGGCTCGAGCGGTTGCACTACCTTTGAAAGCCCGCTGTTCTGAATCTTACCCTGTGCCACAGCACGCACATCGAGCCAGCTGAAACAGGCCAAGGCCAAGGCGAAGACGAACACGCCGCAGATGACCTGCATCAACGAGATTGCTACCCGGGAGGGAGGCTTCTGAAGGATCTCCATTGCTGCGGGCAGGAACTCCGGGTCGTCGGTTTCGAGCTTCAGCGGGTTCAACGGCGAGGCAGGCGAATTAGTTGAAGAGGTTGGAGCTCGAGCGGACGCGCCAAAAGGATAAAATTTGGCAACAGCGCTCTGCTTAGTCCTTAAAACAACAGCGGTTGCTTCCGACAAGATAGACGCAACCAACGATAGCAACGGTTTAAGTCTAGCAACAGCGCGGTGCTTAGCTCGTAAAACAGCAGCGATCATCCCCGATTGAATAGAAGCGGCCCATGTCAGCAATGGTCTAAGTGCGGATTTGAGGCTCAATTTACGATCCTTCGCTGGACGACTCAATCTGATGATAGGCTACACTAGTGACTGAATCTGGCATTCCCGAGACGAACAAAGATAGGCGAGGATGATAACATCGAGCCGACTGCACCAGGAAAAATATCCCGCTATTCAATCATCACTGTCATGCAACTGAAGTCGCCATAGCTTTCCGTAAACGCTGTCGCGACGGCTGAGAAGCTCGCTATGCGTCCCTTCCTCGACAATAGATCCGTTGTCGATTGCAATAATGCGATTGCTTCGGCGCACCGCTGCAAGTCGATGTGCAATGATGATCACGGTTCTTCCCTGCACGATTTGGTGCATGTTCGTCTGGATAGCGTGCTCGCTCTCGTAGTCGAGCGCGCTGGTTGCCTCGTCTAAAATCAAAATGCGCGGCCGGTTCACAAGCGCACGGGCGATCGCGATGCGCTGCCGCTGACCACCCGAAAGGTTGGCGCCGCGCTCCTCGATCTGTGTGTCGTAGCCAAGCGGCAGTTTGGAGATGAACTCATCGGCTCCGGCGAGCCGCGCGGCCGAGATAACCAGAGCTCGCGGCATGCCTGGACTAGCCAGAGCTATGTTATCGTGAATGGATCGGTTGAATAGCGTGTTCTCCTGCAGGACTACCCCGATCTGCCGGCGCAGCCAAGCAGTGTCGACCTGACCGATATCGATGCCATCGATCAGGATCTGACCGCGCTCAATGCGATAAAGCCGCTGGATAAGCTTCGTCAAAGTGGATTTACCCGAGCCTGATGGTCCGATGATGCCGAGGACCTGCCCTGCCGGAATATTGAGGTTGATATTCTTGAGAACTTCAGCGGTCTCAGGGCGATAACGAAATGTCAGGCCCGAAATCTTGATCGCTCCATTCATCGCCGGCGGATTCGCGTTGGCAAGCTGTTGGGTTTCTGTAGCGCTGTTGAAGATATCGCCGAGGCGCTGCACCGAGATTTGTACCTGCTGGAAGTCCTGCCAGAGTTGCGAAAGCCGCAGGATCGGCATGGTCGCTTGGTTCATGATCATGTTGAAAGCGACGAGGCCGCCGACCGTCAAATCGCCATCCATGACCGCCTGCGCGCCGAAGAATAAAACCAGCGCCATCGTAGCCTTGCTTACGTATTGAATGGCGTTCTGGCCGATGCTGCTCAAAATCGAAGCTTGGAACGACGACCTCACGTACGCAGCCAATCGCTCCTCCCACTCATTTCTAAGGACCGGCTCGACTGCTGCGGCCTTCAAGGTCTGGATGCCAAAGATGGATTCGACCAGGAACTGCTGGCTCGCCGCACCATTGTTGAACCGCTCGTTGATCTTGTCACGAAGAATTGGTCGTATCTGCACAGCGATGATCAGGTAGATCGGCATGGACATTAGGACGATCAACGTAAGCATCCGCGAATAAGCGAGCATCACTGCGATCAAAACAATGGTGAATAAGAGATCGATGACCGATGTAAGTCCCTGGCCGGTAAGAAAGTTGCGTATCGTTTCGAGTTCGCGTACGCGGGCGACGGTTTGGCCTGTGGCTCGGGTCTCGAAATAGGCGAGCGGCAATCGTAGCAGATGATCAAAAAGACGGCTTCCGAGTTCAACATCAATGCGGCTTGTAGTGTGACTCAATGCATAAGACCGCAGGTACTGGAGAACGACGTCGAACAGACCGACTGCCGCGAGACCGATAACGATCACGATCAATGTTGAGAGGGCCTTGTGTACCAGTACCTTGTCGATCACGACTTGAAAGAACAAAGGTGTGATGATCGCAAATAGCTGAATGAACAAGGACGCGATCAGTACATGGGCAAGCGGTTTTCGGTAGCGCCATATTGAAGGCAGGAACCACCGGAAGCCAAATAGTGCCGGATCGATGCCAGCGCCGCCCCAGCGGCGTGTCACCAAGATGATCTCACCGTCCCATGCCGCGGCAACAGCTTCCGCCAGTTCGTCTTTCACCGTACGGGTGAGCGGGTCAGCGATTTTAAATCGTTGGTCCGGTAGCCGTTGTGAGAGAATGCGATACTCGCCATTCTTCATGCGAATGATCGCGGGGGTCGGGATGGAATTGAGCCGTGTGAGTTGCTGGCCTTTCAGCAGCCGAGATTTCAAGCCGATCCTTGCGGCCGCGCGGACGATGTCCTCGCCAGCGGAGTTACGGGATCCAAGGCCGAGCTCATGAGCGAGTTGAAATGGGTCCGTCGCAATCCGGTACTGGCCAGCAAGCGTTGTAAGCGACAAAAGGCCCGAGTCTGCCTTTACCGGGAGAACTTGCCGCGGCTGCGGGGAAGAGCTGCCTTGTGAGCGATCCCCCGCCGCCAATTCAGGTGGGCTTTTCGCCCCAGACCCGCTTTCCCGTTCCTGAGACATGCGCTAACCGATTTCTGTTCATAAAAATCGCGTTCGAAGCATATTGCCTGATATCTACTATATTATCGAGATCTACCTAGCGTATCCGTCACTGTAACGCACTCAGGGAAGGTTTACGAGGGTGCGATCTTTATATTCGGAAAACGCCTCGAACTGATTGTCGAAGCAAGAGTTTTGGATCATCGTAGCTCCAAAAGGACGGGGTAATGACCGAATCGCCAGCACCCGAACAGAAAACGACATTGTCGACACCAGTCTCGGCAAAGCCACCTGCCTCGGAACGCAGCCGAAATCATGAATTTCTCGCTGCAGCGCTTGAGATCGTAGAGACCCCGCGCTCGCCGATCACGACTCGGCTTACACTATTCATTTGCTTCTGCTTTTTGTCAGCGCTCATTTGGTCTTACTTCGGTTGGATCGACATCCATGCTGTTGCTCAGGGTACGATCCGGCCGAGCGGAAGCTCGAAGATCGTGCAGCCGGTCGAGCCCGGCAAGGTTGTCTCTATTCTTGTTGAGAACGGCGGCCACGTAAATAAGGGGGACGTATTGCTCGAGCTCGATCCGACCGAGACGCGGGCCGATCGTGAGTCCCTAACGCGGGATCTGGAAGCTTCAAAAGCCGAGGTGGCACGACGCAGAGTTGCGATCGTCGCGGCCCACACAGCAGATTTTCGTTCGCCGCTTGTCGAATTCGAACCCGACACGGACCCGAGCGTCCGCCGCCGCGAGGAGGACGTGTTAGCTGCCGATCTAACCCTGTTGGCGTCGAGCAAGGCGAGTCTTGACGCACAGCTCGCCGAGAAACTCGCCACGAAGGAGAAGCTGACAGGGAGCATCAATGCCCGCGCAAAACTGATCGATCTGGCCAAGGAACGTATTGCGATACGCGAGACTCTGAAAACTACGGGCTTCGGCTCACGGGCACTCATCATCGAAGCATCGCAGCAATTGGAAACCCAGATGACGGTCGATGCGGGGGATCGCGGGCAGCTCCTGGAGTCAGATGCAGCAATACAGTCACTAGAGCGCAAGATCGAGGAAACCGTTGCGAAGTTTATTGCGGATCAGAGCCAGAAACTCTCCGAGGAGGAGCGTAAGCAGAATCAGCTGGCAAAAGACCTTGTCAGCGCTCGGTCCAAGAACGAACGCACTCGTCTTATGGCCCCAATTGCGGGCACCATTGAACAACTCATGGTCACGACCCTCGGCCAGGTTGTCGCCAGCGGCCAATCTCTCCTGACTATCGTGCCGGTCGATGCGCCAATAGAGATCGAGGCGATGATCGCAAACAAAGACATTGGGTTCGTCGAGCGAGGGCAGCCAGCGGTGGTCAAGATCGAGGCGTTTCCATTCACCCATTACAACACTGTTGATGGCACCGTGGTAACGGTTTCGCGGGATGCAGTCGACAAGCGGGATCCACAGAATCCGAGCGGCGGGGCCAATGCCGCCCAACGCTCGCCGACAGAAAACCTTGCGTTTCCGGCTACGATCTCTCTCGCACAAAGGACGATTGGTATCAACGGCAAGGAGGTGCTGTTGTCACCGGGAATGGCCGTCACCGTTGAGATCAAAATCGGACAACGACGTGCCATCGATTATCTTCTTTCTCCATTGCGCGAGATTGCATCTCATGCCGCGCATGAAAGATAGAGAGACTAGTTTCGAGTTGAAAAAACTGAGCCGCCTCCCGAAAAGTGGTTCGGCTTGAATGTTAGTCAGATGCGACAGTCCAGCAACGCAGGACGGGTCAGATCTTTAGCCGGATGGAATGATGAAACTTGAAAAAATGAAATTGCTGATAGGGTCTATGGAACGAGCGTTCTTCCTGCGTCCGAATTCGTCCGATACCGGCGTGATAGGCCAAATATTCGTTGACCTGGCATACGACATCAAGAAGCTACAACGCTATTCCGATCTCATGGATTTTCTTCGCTTGGGCCGGGCGACGGGTCGCAGGCCATTAATTGTGGACGCAGGGGCAAATATAGGGGCCTCATCAATCTATTTTTCTGCAGAGTGCATGGACTCCCGAGTCATCGCAATTGAACCGGAGGCTGTGAACTTCCAACTCCTCTTTGAAAACTCAAAGGGACTCGATATCTTATCACTACCTTGCGCTGTGGCCGCGACGAATAAGCGAATGCATGTGGTTGAAACGGACTGGGGTAACTGGGGTTACCGTACTCAACCGGCACAAAACGAGACACGGGCAACAGACGTAAACTGCGTGACGCTCAACGAGATTTATCAAACATGCGATAAGGATTATTTTCCGTTCATTGTTAAGATCGACATTGAAGGCGCGGAAAAGTGATCCACCCCCATTGAAGTGGTCCGACTTGAGGTATGTCTTTTGACATCGAGGAGGACTGCAATGCCGAGGAAGAGGCACACGGCGGAAGAGATTGTTGCGAAGCTGCGACAGGTTGATGTGCTGGTTTCGCAGGGCCAGAGCGTTGCCGATGCGATCCGTCAGATCGGCGTGACCGAGGTGACGTATTATCGCTGGCGTCAAGAGTTTGGTGGGCTCAAGAGCGATCAGGTGAAGCGGCTGAAAGAGCTTGAGGCTGAGAACACCCGTCTTCGCCGTGCTGTATCTGATCTAACGCTCGACAAGCTGATTTTGAAGGAGGCAGCCCGGGGAAACTNNGGCCAGCATCGCTCGACACAGCGCAAGGTCCCGCGGGGCCATCAAGACGAAGAGCGGTTGACCGCCGACATCATTGAACTTGCCCGTCTTTATGGCCGTTACGGCTACCGCAAGATCGCGGCCTTGCTGCGGGATGCGGGCTGGCTCATCAATGACAAGCGGGTCGAGCGGGTCTGGCGGCGCGAGGGGCTGAAGGTTCCGAAGAAGCAGCCGAAACGCGGAAGGCTTTGGCTCAATGACGGATCGTGTATCCGATTGCGACCTGAGCACCGCAATCACGTGTGGTCCTACGACTTCGTGGAAGACAGAACCCATGATGGGAAGAAGTTCAGGATGCTGAACGTCGTCGACGAGTTCACCCACGAATGCGTAGCGATCCGCATCGCCCGCAAGCTTAGGGCCATCGATGTGCTCGACGTTCTATCCGATCTCTTCATCCTGCGCGGCGTGCCTGCATACATTCGATCAGACAATGGTCCGGAGTTCGTCGCTAAGTCCGTGCAGGATTGGATCGCCGCCGTCGGCGCGAAGACAGCCTATATCGCGCCAGGCAGCCCTTGGGAGAACGGATATGTCGAGAGTTTTAATGCCCGTCTGCGTGATGAGCTTCTCGACGGAGAGATATTCTACACTCTGAAAGAGGCACGAGTCATCATCGAGAGCTGGCGCCGTCACTACAACACTATCCGTCCGCATGAATCGCTTGGCTACAGACCGCCGGCACCCGAGGTGTTCGTACCGACTTTCGCCGCGTGGCCGCTAGCGCAAATGCCAATGCTAAACTAGCATTCCACCTGGACCACTCAGTGGGGGCTGATCACAATTGTAAAGCCCTATCACCTAGACAACACACTCTGAGAGCGCCTTATCAAGTATTTCCCCCAACAAAGCAGGACTCATCAGACCCCGAGGTAAGTGGCCAGTGTGGCCAAATTTGTTACCAACCGGACAGGAGGGGCACCGAAGATTGCAGTAGGAGAAAACGTCTACGTAGAAGATATAGCTCTTTACTTGTGGTGTCGGGATCTCCTCGCCAAGAACTACCGTCATTGATCACCTGCCGCCGAGACGTCCCCTCTCTTATAGCACTAAGAGTAATGCAGAGGGAAAATCAACGACAGTTATTGAAAAGTGATGCGCCTTTTCAGCGGGGTTAGTGTATCGGCAATAAGCCACTGACCTGACCTGGCTTTTTTAAACCAAGCGTTGTGAGAGAATGTCTTGGAAAGGAGCTTGGTGATGCCGAAGAAGAGGTTCAGCGCGGAGCAGATTGTGACACTGCTTCGGCAAATCGAAATCGCGATAGGTCAAGGCAAATCGGCCCAGATCGCCTGCCGGGAGGCTGGGGGTTTCGGAACAGAACTACACGATGAGCTATTGAACGGCGAGATCTTCTACAGCATCCGCGGCGGCCCGTGGTTCGCCGAGTGGCAGAACGTCGATTACGGTGACCTCTGGATCAAGGAGTGCGATGCGCTGCAACGCGCGAGCTCTTGCGCCACCTAATCCCACTTTTTCGCTGAGACCACGAGCCGCCGCGCGTAAAGCGAGCCGGGCGAGGCGCAGATTTCCCAATAGCGCTTTTCTTCCGGCGTCGCCGCTTTGCGCGCCTTGCTTGTGCAATACGCTTTCATCGGCAGCGCGAGCAGGCGCTCGAAGAAATGCGTGCGCCCCTTCTCGAGGCATGGATGCAACTCGATCTCGCCAAAACCCGCGAGTCTGAGGTGCAGGTAAAGGTGCGGAAAGCTCCACGGCATGATGTGCATATGGGTGCCGGGCTTGATCTTGCCGGCGAGCGACGGGAAGCCGGGAAAGAAGCCGCGGGTGAAATATTGCAGCCGCGCGCCGGGATACCAAGTATTCGGCGTCGTGACGACGAGCGTTCCGCCGGCATTGAGATGCCGCTTCGCTGATTTGAGAAACAGACCGGGGTTGGCGATGTGCTCAATCCCCTCGCAGCTCACGATCATGTCGTAAGCGCCGAGACTTTCGGGCACGCCACTATCGAGATCGGCGGCGAGAAACCGGCGATAGCCCTTGGGCTGGCCCTCATAGAGATCGATGCCGTCGATCGCGACATCGGCGCCGTTCACTTCATCAGCAAGCCAGCCTTCGCCGGAGGGAAGGTCGAGAATCGTGCGGGGCTTTACCGCGCGCGCGATCTCGCCGACGATGGGACGGTAACTTTTCATCACGGTTGTCATTCTCGGAATTGATAGCGCGCGATGCAAGACGTGGCTAGGCGCGAGATTGTTTCGCGATGGCCGCGCGGAAAACGTCCTCCATCGCATCCAACATCGCGGCCTTGGTGTGCTTTTGCTCAACCTCACGGCGACCTGCGGCGGCAAGGCGGCCGGCGAGCACTCGATCGTCGAGAAGCCGCGCGACGGCTTCCGCAAGAGCTGCCGGACTCTCGGAGGGAACGACGAGCCCGTTCTCGCCGCCGCGCACGAGTTCCGGAATCGCCCCCGCCGCGGTCGTCACCACCGGCAGCTCGCAGGCCATAGCCTGCATCAATGCCTGCGGCAGGCCTTCATTGGCGGTCGACGGCAGCACGAAGACGTTTAAGGCACGGAGCCATGGCCGCACGTCTTCCTGCCGGCCCGCGAGCGTCACGCGCTCGCCGAGGCCGAGCTCCGCGATTTGCGCGCGTAGCGCTGGTTCCTGCGGCCCGTCGCCGACCAGAACGAGGCGGGCGCCTGCGAGCTTTGGATCGGTCATCGCCGCGACGAGAAAGCGATGGCCTTTCCAGCTCCTGAGCGTGGCGACGATGCCGATGAGTTTTGCCTCAACCGGAAGTCCGAGCGCTTCCCGCGCAGCACTGCGGTCGCCGGGTTTGAAGCGATCGAGATCGATGCCGGTTGGAATGGCGACGACATGAGCGGGATCGAGCGAAAGCCGCTCGATCAGCATGTTGTTGATGGCGACACCCGTGGTGACGACGCGCGCCGGTACGCGGCCATAGAGCCAGCGGTTGAGCGGGCCTTGCGCGACCGCGCCGGAAATATGCCGCAGCCGCACGATGGCGGGCCTGGGGCTGAGGAAGCGCGTCGCCGCCGCCACGAGCCAGCTGTCGGAGGATGAATGGCTGACGACAACGTCGGGCTCAAATTCGCGGATGAGCGCGCGCAGTGCGAGGAGCGACCTCAACCTTCGGCGATCGAGTGCAATGGTGTGAACCGGAATGGCGCGGCGCTTCGCCGCCTCGAAAATAGTGGCCTCGAGGGGCGCCGCCAATTGCACGTCATGGCCGCGCGCGCGCAAGCCTTCGGCCTCGTCAAGAGTGCGGATTTCTTGTCCGCCCCAGCCCTTAGAGGCTTCAGTGTGAAGGATTTTCATGCGCTTGTCCTTGCGGCGCGCACGAAGTCGTGCACCGCGAGCATACGGTCGACCATCTGATCAATGCCGAATTCCTCAGCGATCACGCGCGTGCGTGCGGCGGTCTCCGGTTTTGCCGCAAGCGCAAAAGCAGCGCGCAATGCCTCCGCGAGCCCTTCGCGGTCGAGGACGTCGCGCACGAGCCGCGCATCGAGTTGGCTCACGACATCGCGTGCGCCGCAGCCAGTCGTTGTCACCACCGGCAGCCCGCAAGCGAGCGCCTCGATCACGGTGGAGGGAAACGGATCGTAGAACGAGGGCAAGATCAACGCGTCGGCGGCGGCGTAATAGGGCAGGGGGTCGGTGGGGCCGATCAAGCGAAAGTGCTGCCCGAGGCCAGCGCGCTCTGCTTCCGCGACGAAGCTTGCAGGCCGCCGGTCGTGTCCGATCGCCCAAAGCTCGGCATCGCATGCGGCGGCGGCATGGATCGCCGGGCGCAATCCCTTGCGCTCGAAACCCGAGCCCACGAACAATGCGACCGGCTTCGCCGCCGAAACACCGAGCCTTGCCCGTACCGTCGCGCGATGCTCGTTCCGCGCCTGTGGACGAAAACGCGCGAGATCGATTCCGTTCGGCACGAGATGAATGCGCTCGCGGGGAAATCCGAAATGGCGGCTGATGTCGTCGGCGACCATTTCCGAGTTGACGATCGCCGCCTGCAAGCGGGGGCTCGCAAATAATTTTCGTTCCAGTGCCAGTATGTTGCGGTGAAAAAGACTGAAGCGATCTTTGAGCCGTCCAAAAGCAGTTTGCGTCCGCTGTTTCTGTTCAAGATAGGCCGCATGCACTCCGTCGCCAGCGCGAAAAATATCGCAGCAGGGAATGCGCTCATGCGCCTGCACTAGTGCGCCCTTCTCCCGCGCGATCAATCGGCAGGCTGCGCGGGCGAACAGCGTCTCGCGGAAAGCGCGCGTTCCCTTCGGTGGGTCGCAGTGGATGAATTCGACTTCGCGTCCGCCGCGCCAGGTGCGTCCTAAGAGCGCAACACGCTTGTGGCGGGTGGCGAGCGCCGTTAGCATGCGGTCGAGAATCAGCTCGGCGCCGCCGAATTGCGAAAATTGTTGGCGAACGAAGATGATGCGATCGACTTCTGGCTGGACGGGCGGGGCGGGGTGCGGCATTGTCGAGCCTTCTCAATCACGTTGCCCGTCATTTTGGAAGACAGAGTGCCGCGCCTTTCCCTGATCGTGATTACCAAGAACGAGGAGGCGGCGATAGGTCGCTGTCTCGGCTCGGCAAATTTCGCCGATGAGATCATAGTTGTCGACAACGGCACCACCGACAAGACGGCCGAGATCGCGCGCGGGCTCGGAGCCCGCGTGATCGTGACACCCGATTGGCCTGGCTTCGGGCCGCAGAAAAGCCGCGCCCTCGACGAGGCCACGGGCGATTGGGTTTTGTCGCTCGATGCCGACGAGTGGATCGAGCCCGCCCTTGCCAGCGAAATCCATGCCGCGATGGCGCGCGCGAATACCGCCGACGGCTATGAAATCCCGCGTCGCTCGCGTTTTTGCGGCAAGATCGTTCGTTACGGCGATTGGCGCGGCGATCGCGTGCTGCGTCTGTTTCGAAGGGGGCGCGGCCGCTTCTCCGCCGATAAGGTCCACGAGCACGTGATCGTCGAGGGCCGCATTGCGCGCCTTTCCTGGCCGATCGAGCACGATTCAATCACCGATCACGCCGACGCTGCCGAAAAGATTGATCGCTACGCGACAGCCGCCGCCGCGCAGCTCGCTGCGGAAGGGAAGACATCGAGCACCGCCAAGGCCACCCTTCGCGGATGGATGGCGTTTCTCCGCGGCTATGTTCTTCGCCTCGGCTTTCTCGATGGCCGGACGGGCCTTCAGGTCGCGGATTACAATCGCCGCTACACTTACGAGAAATGGGCGCGGCTCGCGAAGCTTTCGCGCCGCTCATGAACCGGCGCGTGGCGCCCGCTTTCTCGCGCTTGCTTGCAGCTGGTGGAAGATATTGATGATCCTGGCGCGCAGTCGGTCCCACGCGTCGATTTCATCCGCCGTGCTTGCGGCGGTCTTTTCGACGATCAGAAGCGATTCCACCTGCTCGATCACGCGATAGTTGCGGTAGCGCGCGAGAAAACGGTCAATCGGAAGCACGACGCCGAGAAAATTTCGATTGTAGTCGTGAAAACAGACCACGCCGCCGGGCTCTAAGAGCCTCGTCCAGGCCAGATCCTCGGTGACGTGGTGGATCTTGTGCGAGCCGTCGATGAACATGAACGCGAAGCGCTCGCCGGCGCGCTCCGCGCGCTGGAATTCCGGCCAGCTCCTGCCGACCCGAAAATCCACCCGGTCCGGATCGAGCCCGGCACTTGCGAGGTTCTTCCGCACGATCGCGGGCTGATCCGAAAAATACCGCATCGGATCGACGACGACGAAGCGCGGACGCTCGGCGTCTGGATAGCAGCGCATCAATTCCTTCAAGGTGCCCCCGGCGGCGGTGCCGATTTCAAGATGCGGCCCTTTCAGCCGCCGCCGTTTGAGGAGGGTTGTGAGCGCCGCAAGCTCGAGCTCCGAGACTTCCGCGGCCAGTGTGGTGGCGCTCGCTCTCACGCGGCCCCTCCACCCCGCGCGCCGGTCCCTTCCGGCGCGGCAAAAGGCCGACGCAGTCGAGATTGGGATTTGATTTCGGAGGAATGGCGAACTAGCAAAATCACGCCCGATAAAATATGGTCCCCGCCGCGGCCGCAAGGCCGCTTCAACGTCGGCTATTTATAATGCCGAAATCTCGGGTCGAATACAGGAATAGTTCATGCGTGTGACCGACTTTGACCCGTTCAAGAGTGTGCGCATCTGGCTCAGGCGTCGCCGTCGCACCCCACGTGGCCTGGTCGAAGAAATCATTCCCGAGATTTCCGCCGGCGAAGCGGCTCTGCTCCGCCGTTACTCGCCCTTCACCATGACGAGTATCGAGCGCCAATGGGCGCTGATCAAGGCGGTCGAATATCTCAACGGCAACAAGATCGCGGGCGACTTCGTCGAGTGCGGCGTCTGGCGTGGCGGCAATTTAATGCTCGCGAAGGATCTCTGCCGCAAATCCGCGGTCGAGCGAAAGTTTTATCTCTTCGACACCTTTACGGGAATGTCAGCGCCGACCGCCGCCGACACCACCCATGCAGGCAAGGGCGCGAGCATCACCTATCGCGAGCGCGTACGCGAGGATCATGTCGACTGGGTCTATGCCTCGCTCGACGACGTGCGCGACAGCTTCCGACGAGCGAGCCTTCTCGACGACCGGGTGATCTTTGTCAAAGGCAAGGTCGAGGATACGCTTGCTGAGGAGCGTAACGTGCCCGAAAAGATCGCGCTTCTACGGCTCGATACCGACTTCTACGAATCGACCCGCGCCGAGCTCGAGGTCCTATATCCGCGGCTCGTTTCTGGCGGCGTGTTGATCGTCGACGACTACGGCCATTGGCGCGGCGCCCGCAAGGCGGTGGACGAGTATTTCAAGGGCGCGGTCATGCTCTGGAGCCGGATCGATTATACGGCGCGCATGACGGTCAAGGAATAAGGGCCACCCTTGCGTCGGCCGCGCGCGGCTCCGTTCATTAACACCCCCTTAATGCGATGCTGTTGAGAATCCTCGACTGTATCCCGTCAAGGACACGCGCCTCGTGCCTAAATCCGGAAAGTGGTGGATCGCCGCCGGCGCCGGCGGGCTTCTTCTTGCCTTTGCGCCTTTCCTCGCGGTCGACCAGGCGCTTCGATTCTATGTCGAGCGCCAGGCGCAGTCTCGTCTCGACGGGCTTGCTTCGAGCGCACTCGGCCTCGTCGAGATGCGGCTCGAACAGGCGACGACCACGCTCGTCGATCTTGGGGCCATGCGCGTCGATCAATGCGGTCCCGAGGCGCTCGCTTCGATGCGGCGCGCGGTGTTCGCCACCAACCCGCTGAAGGAACTCTCGATCCTCGACGCCAGCAGGCGCACGCTCTGCACGCATTTCGGCATCTTCGCCGAGGAGCGAACGCTTTCGCGCGAGCTCAATCTCTCGAGCCGGCGCCTTTCGCTGGCCATGGTGCGCTTCCGCGACCGTCCCGAGCGCGCCTTGCAGCTTCGGCTCGAGCGCGCGGGCGGCGGCTCGATCGCGGCCCTCGTCCCCGACGACGCGTTGTTGCCCGAGGCAAGCCAGGAGGAAACGAACGGCAGTCGCCGCCTGCGGCTCACGCTCGACGGCGGCGAGGTGATCGCCGCGCGCCCCGACGGCGAGGAGGGCGGAAGCTTCGACGAGGAGGGATCGCTCGCCGCCCGGCGGCATTCGGAACGGTTTCCCATCAGCGTCGACGCCGAGCGCGGCCGCGGCACGATCGCGGAGGAGTATCGCGACATTCTTCTGATCGGCCGGCTCGGGGCGAGCGTGGTGACGGCCTTCGCGCTGATTTTCGTCGGGCTCTCCATCCCCCGCGAGCGCAACGATCCGGCCGTCGAACTGAAACGCGCGATCGCGAACGGCGAGATCATCCCCTTCTACCAGCCGCTCGTCGATCTCAAGACCGGCCAAATCCACGGCGCCGAGGTGCTGGCGCGCTGGCGGCGTCCCGACGGAGCATTGATCCCTCCAGTGCGCTTTATTCCTTTGGCGGAGGAATCGGGCCTGATCTACGACATGACGCGCGTCTTGATGCGCCGCGCCCGCGACGAAATGGGCGCGCTTTACGGCGCCCGCCCGCGGATCAAGATCGGCTTCAACCTCTTCGCCGGCCATTTCAGCGACGGCCGTATCGTCGCCGACGTGAAGGAAATCTTCGGCGGCTCGCCGATCGCCTTCGACCAGATCGTGCTGGAAGTGACCGAGCGCTCGCCGCTCGCCGACCTCGCGGAGGCGCGCCAGGTCATCGCCGCGCTGCAAGCGCTTGGCTGCCAGGTCGGGATCGACGACGTCGGCACCGGCCACGGCGGGTTGTCGTATCTCCTGAAGCTCGGCGTCGACCTCATTAAGATCGACAAAATGTTCGTCGACGCGCTCGGCACCGAGCGTTATTCCCAGACCATCATCGAGACGCTCGCGGAGCTCGCGCGCAACATGAAAATCGAGGTGGTCGCCGAGGGCGTCGAGACCTTCGAGCAGGTGGAATATCTGCGCGCCAAGGACATCCGCATCGCGCAGGGCTATGTGTTCGCGCCGCCATTGCCGGGCTCTTCCTACGCAGCACTCCTGGAGGCGATGGAGAAGCCCAGGTCCGCGATCGTCCCCACTCCGCTGTTCGCCCAACGGGCGAGCTGAGGCGGCGCGCGCTTCAAGCTGAATCGGAACGGCAGGCGGTGTCAGTAAGCGATTCATGCGATTCAACTTTTTCGCTCCGGCTGAATCGAGGTGCGAAGGCCCTCAATCAAGCATTGAAGTTGTTCCTCTTCGCTCGGAGCCAGGGCGGCCAAGCCGCTTGCAAGACTCATGGATTCTCGGGCACCTGGGTCGCTCGGAGCGAACAAACGATATTTTCGCCGATTTTTTGATCGATAGGCCGGAGAGCCGCGATGAACTGGAGCGAACCCCTCAATCTCTATTGCGAACGGCTCGGGCCGGGGCTGTGGGCAGAGCCGCTCAACGCCGTCAGCAACGCAGCGTTTTTCATCGCCGCCGCCGCTGCTTTTCTCCTCTGGCGGCGCGCAGGCGGGCGCGACACGCCGGCGCTTCTCCTAATTCTCGTGACCGTCGCGATCGCCATCGGCTCGACGATCTTCCACACCGTCGCGACCCGGGGCGCGATCCTTCTCGACATCATCCCGATCGCGATCTTCCTTGCCGGCTATCTCGTGTTGGTGTGGCGCCGCTATCTCAAGTTCGGCCTTGGCTCGGCGATCGCGGCACTCGCCATTTTCGAAGTCATATCCTTCACGCTACCGAGCGTGACGCCGCCCGGGCTTCTCAATCGCTCGGTGCCCTATCTGCCCGCGCTCTTGATGCTGATTGTGGCCGCGGCAATGGTGCAAGGTAAGACGCGCGCGAACTCTCCGGAGGCGGCGACTTCGCATTGGCTTTGGATCGCGGCCGGGCTGTTCACGGCCTCCTTTTTTCTCCGCTCGATCGACATCGCCGTTTGCCGCTTTTTCCCGTTCGGCACGCATTTCATCTGGCACTGTCTCAACGCCACGGTGCTTTACGTGCTATTGCGCGCCGCGATCGAGTGGCCGGGTCGCGGCGCTTCCTCCCGGGTTTCGCGCTCGGCGAAACGGCGCCGAAAGCGCTAGGGCCGGCTATGGCGGTCTTTATTTTTCGAGCGGTGTTCCGGACAAGGGATGGGCGGCCTCGCGGCCGCCCAAGTCGATACGCCACGCCGGGAGGAGCAATCGAGGAGCCTATACGAAGCTCCAATCTGGTCCGTGGGTACGAATCGCTTTCACCTTCTAGTGTATCACTCGCGAGATCGTTGGACAGGATTCGGCAACGCTGTCGCGAAACGAGCGGTGGATAATCGGGCGGCAATCTTGCCGTTGGCCACGGCGTGAAAGGCCGATTCGCCGCCACCCGCCGCCGCTGTGAAGCATGAAAAACAGAAAACAAGCGCCGTAAGCATAGCCGCAAGAAGATGAATGGGCGCGAGACGCGCTTGCCCGTGCGCCAGACTCACGGCCATGAGTGCGATCTTCTGCCGCAGCGAGAGCGCTCGATCAGCGCCATCTTCCGGCGTTGGATTTCCGCCGCCATGGTGCCGTCCTTGCGCGCGTCGAGATAGTGCTCGTCGGGATAGCCGCGCGCCTGCAGCCGGTATTCGGTGAAGACCGCGTGCCGGTGCAATCGATCGATAAAAGAGCGCAGTTGAATGGCGGCGTCTTCCGCGATCGTTTCCATGCGAACGCCGACGCGTACGCGGATTTCCTCCTCGGCCACGTCGAAGGTCTCGTCGATCTTGCCGCGGGCGTAGCGCTCCAGCGCGCTCCAATAGGCGAGCGCGGCGCTCGCATCGAAGCGCATGCCGTCGAGCCTAATGCGCCCGGCGCAAAAGTCGTCGAGGTCGATAGGTTCGCCGCGCGCGAGCACGTGCCATTTGAGGCACCACTCGTTCGCCAGCCGGGGGAATTCTTGCTCGAATTCCGCCGCGAGCCGGCGGCCGAAAGAGGTCATGCGCCTATCCTGATGCGCGAAGCCCGTGGGGCATGTCGGGGTCGGGCAAACAATCCGCTATAAATTTATCGACAATTGTTGCTAATCGTCCGCATCAGCGCTGGCCTTCCATTGCCGCCGCCAAAGCGCGGCCGCGCCACTTCTTCCTCTCCGCCGTCCTCGTGCTCGCCGTCGAAAAAAGAAAAACCCCGGAGAGCTGGCAAGGCTGTCCGGGGTCGAGAAAAGTTTTCGGGTCGCAGAGAAAAACCCGATTGTCCTAAGCTAGCCGGAAGATCTTTCGCGGCGGTGAATCGCCGATGGTTAATTCCGCTAACGGCGGTTAACCATGCAAGTCGCGGGAAAGCTGGAGTCCGTGCCGGTGGGATCGGGCGCCCCGAGGTCACACCTCTTTGCCCAGCTCTTTTTCGATCGCAGCGATGACGCGCGCGTCCAACGGCTCGACCGAGGTCGCGAAGGCGGCGGCGATGTGGCCGTCGCAGCCGACCAGGTATTTGTGGAAATTCCAGCGCACCGGATCGAGCGGCTTCTCCAGCGCCGCCCACCGGTAGAAGGGATGGGCGCCCGCGCCCTTCACGAACGTTTTTTCCGTAAGCGGAAAATCCACCTTGTATTGATGCACGGTCGCCTCGATCTCGGCGGCACCGCCGGGCTCCTGAAAGAAATCGTTCGAGGGCACGCCGACGACCATCAATCCGCGGCCGCGATAACGCGTCCACAGATCCTGCAAACCGGTATATTGCGGGGTGTAGCCGCAGAGCGAAGCGACGTTCACCACCAGGACCGGCTTGCCGGCATAGGCGGAAAGCGCAATGTCGCCGCCCGCGAGCCGCTTGAACGAGAACGCAGAGGCAGTGGGCCGGCTCGCCGATTCCTCGGCGAGAGCGGGCGAGGCGAGGGCGCCCGCGAGCAAAGCGAGAAAATGTCTGCGGCTAGCGCTCATGCTTCACCTCGGCGCGAAGATAGCCATGGAGATGAGGCTTACCGCCATCCACATTTTCGTGAAGAGAAGACGCGACTTTGGGCGCGGAACCGAAACCCCGCGGCCGCGTTGAAAGGCTGGTGTTTGGGCGGTAATCGCCCTAGAACGGGCGCGTAATTTGATCATAATTTTGTGTCGCCTTTGAAGAGAGCCGACAGGGGAGGTTATCGATGCCGATACTTTTCACAGCGGGGCGCGTTCTTTTCGTTCTGATCTTCATTCTCTCCGGCGCGCAAAAGCTGTGGGATATCTCCGGGACCGCAGCGGAGATCGCGGCAAAATTCACGGTGCCGCCCGCGTTCGTGGAATTTTTCGCGCAACTTCAGACGATGACCGGGATGCAGACGCCCCAGCTTCTCGCCATTCTTTGCGGCGTGGTCGAAATCGTCGCGGGTCTAATGATCGTGTTTAATTTCGGCACGCGGCTCGCCACCTTGGCGCTGATTCTGTTCACGGTCGCCGCCACCTACTACATGCACGATTTCTGGAATCAGGTGGATCCCGCGCGCCTAGACAATATGATCCACGCGCTGAAAAATCTCTCCATCGTTGGTGGCCTGCTGGTGTTGTTCGCATTGGGTTCCTGGCGGCCGTTTGCCGAGCGCGAGGAGGATTTCTATCCGCGCCGCGATGAGTTGCTACGCGAGGAACCGATGCCGCCGCGCATCAACCCTTAATCGCCCTTTGCGTAGGAGGCCGCGAGGTACTATCTCTCCGCGGTCATTGAGGCGGAGGAATCATGCGTGGCATCCGGACTGTTGCTGATTCGATTCTGATCGCGGCGTCTTTCTTGCTGCTTGCGCCGGCTGCGCGCGCCGCCGACGAGCCCGATCTCATTTTCCGGCGCTCGACCGTGTTCAATTTGCTCTCGCCGAACGACAAGCTCGGCACCTATGGCCTCGACGACCCGGTGGTCGAGGGCGTCGCCTGCCATTTCACCGTGCCCGAAAAGGGCGGTTGGTCGGGCTGGCTCGGGCTTTCCGAGCAGGTCTCCGACATTTCGCTCTCCTGCCGCCAGATCGGGCCGATCCGCATCAAGCAGAAATTCGAACAGGGCGAGGACGTCTTCCGCCAGCGCCGCTCGCTGTTCTTCAAGAAAATGCAGATCGTGCGCGGCTGCGACCCGAAGCGGAACACCCTCGTTTACATGGTGTTCTCCGACCGCGTGATCGAGGGCTCACCGGAGAACTCGACCTCCTCGGTGCCGATCATGCCGTGGGGCGCGAGCGACCAGATTCAGAAATGCGCGGATTGGCTCGCGAATTAGCCCATAATATTCCGAATTCGGCGATAGGCCTCACCGCGCCGAGAGCGGCGCGGAGCCCAAATGCAGCCCCGCGTCGACGAGAAGCGTTTCTCCCGTGATGTGGCGCGCATCGTCGGAAATCAGGAATAGCGCCGCACCAGCGATGTCCTCGGCCTTCGAAGCGACCTTGAGCGGCGTCGCATTCACGATCCGCTCACGAATGCCGGCGGTCACTTGCTCCCCAAACGCATCGCTGAACCAGCGCGTGTCGATATAGCCGGGGCAGATCGCGTTGACGCGGATTTTCGGCCCGAGCACCCGGGCAAGCGACAGCGTCATCGTATTCAGCGCTCCCTTCGAGGCGGCGTAGGCGACCGAGGAGCCGGCGCCGGTGACGCCCGCGATCGATGAGGTCATCAAGACGCTCGCAGCCCCGGCCTTTTCCAGCAGCGCCCGGCAGGCGCGGATCATCTGGAATGGGCCGACCGTGTTGATCGTAAAGATGCGGAGGAAGTCGTCCTTCGAAAGGCCGTCAAGATCGGCGTGATTGGGGACATGCTTGGTGATGCCGGCATTGTTCACAAGCGCGTCGATCTTGCCGTAACGCGAAGCCGCTTCCGCGATCTTGCGGCAATCGGCGTCCTCGCCGACGTCTCCTATCGCGATCGAGGCCTCGGCGCCCGCTTTCCGCACAATGTCCGCGGTCGCCTCCGCCTCCTTCAGGCTCTTGGTGCAATTCAGGATCACGACTTTGGCCCCGCGCTCCGCGGCGCCAATGGCGATCGCGGCGCCCAAGCCCGTCGCCGAGCCCGTGACCAGAATCACTTTGCCCTTGAAATCGCCCATCGCTTCCTCCCCGTTTGTTTTTCGTTGGCGCAGAATAGGCCAAGTCACTCCGATTTCGAATAAGATTCCATTCGTTTTGGTGATCGTGGCCCGCCATTGGCACCCTTGCCGCCATTTTCGCATTCCCGCCGCGAATGGCAGCCATCCGGCTTCGCGCGAGAGGCTTGACCCGGGCCTCGACGGCGAGCCAACTCTGGCGGGCATTTCATCATCACCAATCGATTGCAGGATATCGAATGCCCCCGCGCTTTGCGCTTACCAGCCTCATGCTCGGCAATTTCGCGGTCGCCCTCGCGGTGCTCGCCCCCGCGGGCATGATCCTCGAGTTGTCGCGCGGCCTTTCGGTCACGGTACGCGATGCGGGCTTTCTCATCACCGCGGGCGCCGTGGTGCTCTGTTTTGCATCGCCCATCTCGGCCTGGCTCACGAGCCGCTTCGATCGCCGTCTCTTGCTAGCAGCTTCCCTTTTTGTTTTGGCCGTGGGCCATCTCGCTTCGGCGTTCGCGCCCGATTATTACAGTTTGCTCGCGGCGCGCGTTTTGATGCTCGCGGTCGGCGCACTCTACACGCCGCAGGCGGCCGGAACGGCGGCACTGATCGTATCGGCGGAGCGTCGTGCCGGAGCGATCTCCTACGTGTTTCTCGGCTGGTCGTTGGCAACCGCGGTCGGCGTTCCGCTCATCAATCTTGTCGCGGCGAAAGTCGGCTGGCGCGAGACCTATGCGGCGCTGGCCGTGCTCGGTTTGATTGCGACGGCGCTACTTGTAATTTATTTGCCGCGAGGCCTCCAAGGTGCGCCGGTTTCGCTCGCGACCTGGGGCGCGGTCGGCCGCAATCGCCTGATCGTGCTTCTGCTTGCGATCACCGCGATCCAGGTTTCCGGGCAATTCGCGATCCTCACCTATGCGAGCCCGCTCTTGTTCAAAATCGCGGGCGCGGGTACGGAAACGACAAGCCTCTTCTTCGCGATTTTTGGCGTCTCCGGTTTCGTTGGCAATATAATCGCGACCAAGATTGTGCCCACGATCGGCGCATTCCGGACATCGGCGCTTTCGCTCGGCTCGATTTTCGTGGGCTTATTGATCTGGGTGCTGGGCGAGGGAACGCTCGCCCTAATGGGCGCGGGCATCCTTGTTTGGGGACTTGGCTTCGCCGCCGCGAATTCGATGCAGCAGGCCCGCCTTGCGGCCGCCGCACCCGAACTTGCGTCGGCCTCGATCGCGCTCAACACCTCCGGCATCTATGTCGGCCAGGCGGTCGGCTCCTATCTTGGCGGTTTTCTGATCATGCGCGAGATGTTCACCGCGATGGGCTGGACGGCGGTCGCCTTTTTGCTCGCCGCGCTCGTCATCCTCGTCTTTACGCGTGGCGCATCGCAAGCCGTGCACCAGCGAGGTGTCTAAACTCGCATTTTCGAGTAGAGGACAGACTGCCGCATGCCGTAAAACCGGGCTTCTGACAGAGGCCTTCTTGGCGTAGTCTCCCGGCCGAGAAACGGGTCAGGGAGGAAAATCATGGCTACGGCGAAAGCAAAAGCGAATCTTATTTTCCGCGGCAAGGACAAGGCACATTATTGGTTGTGGTTCGTACTCCTGGGAATCGCATTGATCGCGGGCGGCACCTTCATGTTCGGCAACCTCACCGCCGCCACCATCGTGAGCACGATCTTCATCGGCGCTGCCGCCCTCGTGCTCGGCGTCTTCCAGATCGTGAAGGCCTTCAACACGAGCGGCTGGAGCGGCGCGTTGTTGAGCGGCGCGCTTGGGGCGCTCTACGTGCTTGCCGGCGTGGTGCTGTGGGCGAACCCGCTCGCGGGCGCGATCTCGCTCACCCTCGTGCTCGCGGCGATGCTGGTCGCCTCCGGCGCCGTGCGGCTGTGGCTTGCCTATAAGCATTGGCACGTGATGGGCGGCTTGCTCGCCTTCTCCGGTGTGATCGCCATTCTCGCCGGCATCGTGATCTTTTCCGGCTGGCCGGCGACGGGGTTGTGGGTGCTCGGTCTGTGCCTTGCGATCGACGTCCTGTTTCAGGGCTTCGCCTGGCTCATGTTCGGCTTCGCGCTCCGGCCGCGGTGAGCTTCTGTGCAACTTTTGCCGCCCGCTGGCGATAGAGAGCCATGCTTCATCGCAACGGCCGCCTATGGGACTGAACTCGCCCCGCAAATTCAGATTCTGCGCAAATTTCGCGAAGAACGATTACGTTCCTACGCATTTGGCAGCACATTCATCAAAGGCTATGAACTGATGAGCCCTCCGATCGCCAAAGTATTGGCACGCTCACCCTTGATGCGTGCAATTATGCGCAGGATGTTCTGGCCGGTAATCTGGTTATCGCGGATTGTGAATTAGGAGAGCGTACGGAACGGAGGAAGCCATGCCTGAAGTCGTCGTCTATCTTGCCGAGGGCCGCTCGCTCGACCAGAAGCGCGGCCTCGTCAAGGAAATCACCGATGCGGTGGTGAAGAACTGCAGCGTCGAGCCCGGCGTCGTCACCGTCTCAATCATGGAGACGCCGCTGATGAATAAGGCCAAGGGCGGGGTGCTGTTCAGCGAGCGAAAAAAGTAAAGCGGATCGATTCGATCCGCATCGGCATCGGTCGCAGATTTGTCGTGAAAAAATCTCTTGCACCCTATTCCTCGCTCGCACTCGCCGCGGCGTTGCTGTTCGCCGCCGCCGGTGCCGCGTTCTCGCTCGACGTTTACCCTTCGGTGGCGGGCGATTACTCCGTGGATTTTCCCTCGACCCCGAAGGAAGAGGTGCAGACGACTCCCGCCTATCGCATCGTCTCGCATGCGATAAACGTGGATAACGTGATCTACATCGTCGCCCACGGCGATTTCCAGGTGCCGCCTCCGCCGGAGATCGAGCTTGACGCCAACATCGACAACTACGTGAAGGAACTCCACGCCAATGTGCTTTCGCGCGGCACACTAGCGTTCGCGCGCGGAGACCAGCCGCTGCTGGCGAAGCAGTTCACCTATGAAGGCGACCGGCTGAGCGGCAAGGGCATTGTCGTGGTCGACGGCAAGAGCAGCTATCGCGCCGCCGCCACGGCGCTGAAACCGTATAGCCGCGAGGCTGCGGTGAACACTTTCCTGGGCTCGTTCGCGCTCGTACCGCCGAAATAAAGATTGAGTTCGCAAGTGCGAAGGCGCCTCGCACAAATTTTCATCGATTTCCGCTGAGTCGGCAGCGGAACCAATCCTTCGTTTCCGCATTGAGAAGCCGAAGAGAGGGACTCTGCTTTGTCTACATCGCATTTCGAGGGAGGGAGGGAGCCGCGATGAATCTATCGGGTCAAAGCTTACTCATCATCTTGCTCGTCGGCCTCATTGCCGGGTGGCTGGCGGGAGAAATCGTCGCCGGCGGCGGCTTCGGCCTGATCGGCGATATCGCCATCGGCATTGTCGGCGCCTTCATCAGTAGCTGGCTGATGCCGCAGCTCGGCATCCATGTCGGCGGCGGCCTCGTCAACATGATCATCCTCGCCACCATCGGCGCCGTGGTGCTGTTGATGATACTCTCGCTCCTCCGCGGCGGCGGTTGGGGCTGGGGCTCAGGCTGGGGTTACAGGCGCCGCTGGTGGTAGAATCGAATTTCCTCACGGCCGAGCGGGCTGCGCAAGCTCTCCCGCCCGTGATGAATGATGGACGGCGGATTGATTATTTTTCGTCGACCGGCCCGCACCAGCCCGGCAGATAATTCGCGTCCAGGCTCTTGGCCAATTTGAACGCCTTTTTCAGCGCGCCGTCGAAATCCCGTCCCACGACTTTTCGCTTGATACGCCGGCGCAAAAAGTCGGCCCACAGAAATTCGCTGAACGGGGTCGTGTCCTTGGCATAGCCTCCGGCGCGGCGCAATTCGCCGGCGAGGCTGCGAAACGGATCGTCCTTCAGCTCGGCGACGGTTTTCGGAATGTCGTTGTAATGGCGGCGGACGCCTTCGGTGTCGTAGGGGTGCACCCAGGCATGATGGTCGAGCACGGTCCAGAACGCGTCGCGATCGAGCTCTTGCAAATCCGCGACGACTTCGACCAGCACGTCTTCCACGCCCTCGTCGTGCAGTGCCAGCGACAGGTGATGATGATCGATGACGTAGTGGCGCTTTTTCGGCCCGAGGATGACGGGGATCATATGCTTTCCGAGGAATTCGGCCTTCTTGTCCGGGTCGTGCTTGCGCCATTCCTTGCGCTTTTCCTTTACCTCCCGCATGCCGACGGTGATCTGCGTCGGCCTGAGGCTTTTGATCGAAACGGGTTTGAGGACGGGCTCGCGGACGACAACCATGCACGGCTCCTGCCTGATCGAGCTTGTGCTTGGCGAAAAGCCAAGCGCCAAAGCTTAGGAAGACCGTTCGTGTGACACAACGCGACAAATAGCGCTTCAGGATAACGGTTTTACGTTTGCCGCGCTCTTCGCTTTGCTCTCATCGCCGGCGTTCGGCACCTTGAGGGCGATCCAGGTCATCATGTCCCAAGCGTTACGGATGCCCGCGAGCAAGAGCGTGATCAGCCCGATGGCGGCAATATCGAGCCCCCATTCGGACTGCTCGTACAACAGCGCCGCCGCGAAGAGCACGATGAGATAACCGATCGCCGGCTGGACCGTGTAGAAAAACCGGTCGATGTAATCGAGCTCGTAGCGGCTACGCATGAGCCGGAACCAGATCCGCGCCGAAAAGAGGAAGCCCGCGAATCCGATGAGCGAGGCCAGGGCCGCCAGCGACAGCCAGCCTTGCGAGGGGATGATCGCAAGCACGCAGAGCACCAGCACCGAAGTAAAATGCACGACCGTCGGGCCGAGGAAGACCTCGAGCGCCGGCCGGTTCTCTTCCTTGAAGATGTTCGCCCCGATCGAGACGGCGATGAACATCAGCCCCACCAGCGTCGCGCAGGCGGTGCCGAGCAGGATGAAGAAGTCATGCCAGCCGTGGAAGAATTCGGGGTGGGGCGGGTTCATCGTCAAATTCTATACTCACAGTCATCAATTTTGTCATGGCCGGGCTTGCGTCTCTAATCCGTCATCCTGAGGAGCGAACGAGCGTGAGCGAGTGAGCCTCGAAGGATGAAAGGCCCGGGCTGTCGCCCTTCGAGGCTCGCGCATTAAAACGCGCGAGCGCCTCAGGGTGACGGTTTTTTGCCTGATCCTCTCCCCGCTCTTCGGCCCCCAAACCATTAAACCCGCTTTAACGGGCCCGCGCTATGGAGACTGGCTGGCGGCGCCTGTCTCGAACTCCTCGTGCCCGCGAAGCTGCCCCGGCGCTTCATGGTCGTCCACGGCGGCACGCGCAAGCATTGCAGCCTGGTGTGGCAAAAGGATCTCCGCTTCGGCGTTTGTTTCTGATTAGTTGAGCGTCATCCTGAGGTGGCCGCGAAAGCGGCCCTCGAAGGATGATGCGCTTGCTCATTGCCGTCATCCTTCGAGGCTCACTCGCTCCGCTCGTTCGCACCTCAGGATGACTGAATAAAAGGCCGGAACAAGCCCGCGCATGACGAGAAATAATCGCGCCGCCCCAACATTGCCCGCTCTCTCGGCTATAGTTCCCTCTATGGGCCCGACCGTCGTCAAGCCACGCACCAAGACGCACACGAAAACCGAGCGGCCACCGCTCTACAAGGTGATCCTGCTGAACGACGACTTCACGCCGCGCGAGTTCGTCGTCGAGGTGCTGAAGGCTGTATTTCGCATGAACAAGGAGCGGGCCTTTCACGTGATGCTGACGGCGCATCAGCGCGGCGTCTGCGTGATCGCGGTCTATACGCGTGACGTCGCCGAGACCAAGGCGAAGGAGGCGACCGATCTCGGCCGGAGCAAGGGCTATCCGCTGTTCTTCACGACGGAGCCGGAGGAATAGGGCGGCGCCAAAAAAATCAGCGACCGGCCTTCGCGGCCCGCAGTTCCGGCAAAACCATATCGATCACCGCGTCGAAGGGCGTGGCGGAGCGCGCCGTGCGCGCGAGCGTTTTCGCGCCCTCCAGCGCCGCCAAGATCGCCGTCGCCCGCCGCTCGGCCATGGCGCGCGAAGGATAGGCGGGCCTGATCGCATCGGTGATGACCAAGGTCCATCCAGCAAAAGTTTTCGCCAGTGCGTCGGCGAATTCGCGGTCGCCGGGTGCAAGCTCAATGGCGAGGTTCTGCGCCGCGCATCCTAGCGTCCAATCGGTCGCTTCCATTTCCATCGCCATGGCCTTGCCGACCGCGCGGATGAAACTCGCGGGATCTGCGCCCATGCCGATTACTGTGCCAGACGAAGCACGCCGAGCTATCACGGCATCACACCAAAGTTTTCCTTCCGCAAGGATCGACGGCAGTCGATCAGCGTGAACTATATGATAATTTTTTGGATGAGCTGGGGGCGTTGGCATGCTGGCTCACTAAAACTCAGGTAACGCCCCCGCTCAATACAAAGTGGTAGAAAGTTAGCTACACCCCGTCGTGCTCCCGCATGTGTCGCACTTGAGGCACGTGCCGTTCCGCACCATCGTGAAGTTGTGGCACTCAGGGCAGGCTTCGCCCTCGTAGCCCTTCGCCTTTGCCGCGAGCCTCTCGTTCGCGATCTGGTCGCGGGCGTTCGGCGTGGTCGAAGCGAGCACTTCCGCCGCGGCTTCGGCTTTCAGCGCCGTCGCCCCTTGCGTGAGGCCGCCGCGGAGCGCCGTGATGTTGGCGCCGCCTTGCATGGTTTCGCCGCCAGAGGCGCTCGATCCGCCCACTTGCGTGCCGCCGGCGACCGAGAGGTTCTTCCCGCGCACGAGACCCTTCGACACCGCGCGCGAATGCGCGGGCGAGGGCTTGCCCTCCTCCACACCCTTACCGAGCGCGTCAAAGCTCGTATCGTGCGGCTCGACGTTCGCAAGGTCGTAGCGGCCCATATACGAGATCGCGAGCTCGCGGAAAACATAGTCGATGATCGAGGTCGACATTTTGATCGTCTCGTTGCCCTGCACCGGCCCCGAAGGCTCGAAGCGGGTGAAGGTGAAGGCGTCGACATATTCCTCGAGCGGCACGCCGTATTGCAGGCCGAGCGAGATTGCGATCGCGAAGTTGTTGAGGAGCGAGCGCAGCGTCGCGCCCTCCTTGTGCATGTCGACGAAGATCTCGCCGAGCCGACCGTCGTCATATTCGCCGGTGCGGAGGTAAACTTTATGGCCGCCGACCACGGCCTTTTGCGTGTAGCCCTTGCGCCGCGACGGCAGGCGCTCGCGCTCGCGCACGCGCTCCACCCGCTCAACGATCTTTTCCACGACGCGCTCGGCCAAGGCCGCGGCGCGGGCGGTCGCGGGCTTCTCGAGGAAATCCTCGATCGCGTCATCGTCCTCTTCGTCGGCGATCAGCTGCGAGGCCAAGGGCTGTGAGAGCTTCGAGCCGTCGCGATAAAGCGCGTTGGCTTTCAGCGCCAAGCGCCACGACAGCATGTAGCTCTCCTTGCACGCCTCCACCGTCGCGTCGTTCGGCATGTTGATGGTCTTCGAGATCGCGCCGGAGATGAAAGGTTGTGCTGCCGCCATCATGCGGATGTGGCTCTCGACCGATAAATAGCGCTTGCCGAGCCGGCCGCAGGGATTGGCGCAATCGAACACCGGCAGGTGCTCGTTCTTGAGATAGGGCGCGCCTTCGAGCGTCATCGCGCCACAGACGTGCAGGTTCGCGGCCTCGACCTCGCGCTTGCCGAAGCCAAGATGCGCGAGCAGATCGAATTGCGGGTTCGCGAGTTGCTCGTCGGAGACGTTCAGCTTCTTTAGCACGCCGTCGCCGAGCGTCCAGCGGTTGAACACGAACTTGATGTCGAAGGCGGTGGCGAGCTTCGACTCGATGTCCTTGATCGTGGCATCGTCGAAACCGCGGGTCTTCAGCGATGCGTAATTGATCCCGGGCGCGTTGGAGAGCGTGGCGTGGCCGACGGCATAGGCCTCCATCTCCGCAATCTCGCTTTCGCTGTAGCCGAGCGTGCGCAAGGCTTCCGGCACCGCGCGGTTAATGATCTTGAAGTAGCCGCCGCCGGCGAGCTTCTTGAATTTCACCAGCGCGAAGTCGGGCTCGATGCCGGTGGTATCGCAATCCATCACGAGGCCAATCGTGCCGGTGGGCGCGACCACGCTCGTCTGCGCGTTGCGATAGCCGAACTGATGGCCGAGCTCGAGCGCCTTGTTCCAGGCGACGCAGGCATGTGCGATCAAACCCTTGTCGGGGCAGGAGGCGTGATCGAGCGGCACCGGCGAGGTCGAGAGCTGCTCGTAATCCGTGGTCTCGCCATGCGCCGCGCGGCGGTGATTGCGGATCACGCGCAGCATCGCTTCGCGGTTCGGCGCGTAGCCCGGGAAAGTTCCCAATTCGCGCGCCATTTCGGCCGAGGTGGCGTAGGAAATGCCGGTCATCAACGCCGAGAGCGCGGCGCAGAGCGCACGGGCTTCGGTCGAGTCGTAGGGAATGCCCGACGACATCAGGAGCCCGCCGATATTGGCGTAGCCGAGGCCAAGCGTGCGGTAGCGATAGCTAAGCTCCGCGATGTTCTTCGACGGGAACTGCGCCATCATGACGGAGATTTCGAGCACGATCGTCCACAGCCGCACCGCGTGCTCGTAGGACTCGATCTCGAACTGCTTGGTCTTGTCGTTGCGGAAGGTGAGGAGATTGAGCGAGGCGAGATTGCACGCCGTGTCGTCGAGGAACATGTATTCCGAGCACGGATTCGAGGCGCGGATTTCGCCGCTCGCCGGGCACGTGTGCCAATCGTTCACCGTGGTGTGGAACTGAATGCCGGGATCGGCACAGGCCCAGGCGGCGTAGCCGATCTTGTCCCAGAGCTCCCGCGCCTTCAGCGATTTCACGACCTTGCCGTCCTTGCGGGCCAGCAAATCCCAATTGCCGTCGGCTTCGACCGCGCGCAGGAACGCATCGGTGACGCGCACGGAATTATTGGAGTTCTGGCCGGAGACGGTCAGATACGCCTCCGAATCCCAATCGGTGTCGTAGGTCGGGAAGTGGATGTCCTTATAGCCTTGCCTGGCGAACTGGATGACGCGCTGGATATAGTTGTCGGCGACGCTCATCTTGCGCGCGGTCTTCACCTCGCGCTTCAGGGCAGGGTTCTTCTCCGGATCGAAGCAATCGTCGCCGTCGGCCTCGCAATTGATGCAGGCGCGCATCACGGCGCGGAGGTGCTTCTGATTGATCTTGGAGCCGGTGACGAGGTTTGCGACCTTCTGCTCCTCGATCACCTTCCAGTCGATATAGGATTCGATATCCGGGTGGTCGGCGTCGACCACGACCATCTTGGCCGCGCGCCGCGTGGTGCCGCCCGACTTGATCGCGCCCGCCGCGCGGTCGCCGATCTTGAGGAAGCTCATCAGGCCCGACGACTTGCCGCCGCCCGAAAGCCTCTCGTTCTCACCGCGGAGCATGGAGAAGTTGGAGCCGGTGCCGGAGCCGTATTTGAACAGGCGGGCTTCCCGCACCCACAAATCCATAATGCCGTTTTCGTTGACGAGGTCGTCCTCGACCGACTGGATGAAGCAAGCGTGCGGCTGCGGGTGCTCGTAGGCGCTTTGCGCCTTCACGAGCTTGCCGGTGAAGGGATCGACATAGAAGTGGCCCTGGCTCGGCCCGTCGATGCCGTAAGCCCAGTGCAGGCCGGTGTTGAACCATTGCGGCGAGTTTGGCGCCGCCATCTGCATCGCGAGCATATAACAATGCTCGTCGTAGAAAGCGCGGGCGTCGGCCTCGCTCTCGAAATAGCCGCCCTTCCAGCCCCAATAGGTCCAGGTGCCGGCGAGGCGATTGAATACTTGCTTGGCGGAGGATTCACCGACGTGGCGCTCTTTCTTCGAGAGGCCCGCGAGCTTGGCTTCGTCGCCAACGGAGCGCCAAAGCCACGAGGGGACCGTTTCCTCCTCGACGCGCGCGAGATGCGCGGGGAGGCCCGCTTTGCGGAAATATTTTTGCGCCAAGACGTCGGTCGCCACCTGCGACCAGTGCTCGGGCACTTCCATGTTCTCGAGGCGGAACACGATCGAGCCGTCGGGGTTGCGAATCTCGCTCGTCGCCGTGCGGAACGGAATCTCCGCGTAGGGTGACTGGCCTTCCTTGGTGTAGCGGCGTTCGATACGCATTGTCGTCCCCTTGTATTCGGGCCGCGGGCCCGTCGCCCGCGTAGCCGGTTTGGCCGAACTCGTTTTTCGCGTCCCCTGGGACCGGTCCCGCCACTTACGGACGGGTTCTGCCCCGGTAGTCTGACTCCCCCGAGAGAAGAAACGAAGGCCGTTGCCGGGGGTGGAAAATGGCCCCGGCTGGGGTCACTGTGCTCTCGGGAATCGTACGGAACCGAACCGAATTACGCGGCACCGAACGAACTAGAACCTAGGCTGACTCGTCTTTCTGCGTCAAGCTCTAGTATGCGGCAGTTAATAAAACTCTAAATGTAGTGTCTTATGGAGGTAATATAGGGAGAGCCTCCAATTCGTCCACGCCGCGAAACTGTCCTCATCAGAAGGGGATTCGGGGCCGGCGTAAAGCGAATTCGGCGGCAACGCGCATGAAACTTCACCGGCAAAGAATTGCGGAGATTTTTTTATTGCACCGCGCGAATTTTCATCAGCGAGAATCGGGCGGCTGATTTTCGGCGGGCGGCTTCATCATTTCCTCGAATCGCCGCTGAACTTCTTGCTCGGAAACCGGCGCCGACAAGGCGCGGGTGTTGGCGCCGGCGGTGTCGCGGAGATGCACGAGGGCGGGGAAGGCGAGCACCAGCGCCAGCACCATGAGCTGCGCCAGCAGAAACGGCGCCACCGCGCGCGCGATGGTGCGGAGCGGCAGGGATTCGCGGAGCGCTGTCCGCGCCATCATCAGCGCGTAGCCGAACGGCGGCAGCAGGAAGCTCGCCTGCAGCGTCAGCAACACGAGCGTCGACACCCACACCGCGTCGGGCACGCGGATCAGGAGCGGCGGGATCAGGATCGGCACCAGCACGAAGATGATTTCGAAGGCGTCNNAGGCGCAGAGCCCGATCGTGCCGAGCACGACGAGCGTTACCGCGATCTCGCCGCCGGGCAGCGCCGTGATCCATTGATCGAGCAATTTGTCGGTGCCGAAGGTGCGGAAGATCAATGTGAGCGTGGTCGCGGCGGCGAGCAAGCCGAACAGGGCGCCGGTGATCGCCATGGTTTCATGCAAAAGATCGCGCAGGACTTTTCCACGAAGGCGCCCGGTGACGACGCCGGCGCCGAACAGCACAAACGCGCCCATCGCCGCCGCCTCGACCGCGTAGANNCGCCGCGACGCCGCCGAGCACGACGATCAGAAAAGCGAGCGAGACGAGCGCGAGGATCGCCTCGCCGCGTGTGAGCGGTAGATGTTTCTCGTCGACCACTGCGGGCTTGATGCGGCGGCCTTTCCACCAGGCGATCGCAAGGCAAAGGGCGAGGAAAATCGCCGCGGGAACGAGCGCGCCGCGAAAGACGTCTTGCGTGTTGATGACGCGATCGGCGCGGCCGGTAGCGGTCACCGCCAGCGTATGGGCGTTCAGCATCGCATCGCCGAGCAGGATCAACACAAGCGAGGGCGGCACCACGACGCCAAGGGTGCTCGCAACCGAGATCGCGGCGAAGCGCTCCGCCTTCGGCAGTCCTTCGAGCCGTGGCGCCACGGCGCGCGCGAGCGACATCACGCTCGCGCCCACC
>PLBP01000010.1 GCA_003135415.1 Hyphomicrobiales bacterium | reverse complement strand
CGGTTGTGGTAGTGGATCTGCAGGCCGAAGGCCCGCGCCCGGCGCGCCACGGCCTGGCCGATGCGGCCCATGCCGATGATGCCGAGCCGCTTGCCCCAGATGCGGTGGCCGAGCATCCAGGTCGGCGACCAGCCGTTCCATTCGTCGCCGCCAATCAGCACCGACGAACCTTCCACCAGCCGCCTGGGCACCGCGAGAATCAGCGCCATGGTCATGTCGGCGGTGTCTTCGGTCAGCACGCCCGGCGTATTGGTGACGGTGATGCCGCGCGCGAGCGCGGTCGCGACATCGATGTTGTCGACGCCATTGCCGAAATTGGCGACAAGCTTGAGGCCCGCGCCCGCCTGCGAGAGCACAGCGGAATCGATGCGGTCAGTCACGGTCGGCACAAGCACGTCGGCGGATTTGACCGCATCCACGAGTTCGGCTTGCGAGAGCGGGCGATCGTCGACGTTCAGCTTTGCATCGAACAGTTCGCGCATGCGCGTCTCGACATTGTCGGGCAAGCGCCTTGTGACGACGACAAGAGGCTTCTTTTTTGGCATCTCCCCGCCTTGATTCCTTGAGCCCATCCAGCCCCGGACCGAGGCTCGATTTTTATCGTGAGCGCATCTCTCTGTAGCAGAGGGTTTTTTGAAACTCAAAAGGACCCAAACGCTGCTTCGGCATTGCAGCGCGGACTTGAAAAAGCCTTGCGATGCATGAAAGAACTTGCGAATCGAGGGGATCAATTCGAATGCCGCCAACGCACGACCCAACGCCCGCGCCAAAGTACGCTTGGCAAAGCTCTTTTGCGCTCCTGATCGCGCTCGCCGCTCTCGCGCTTCCTTCCGCGCCGGCGCATTCGGAAGATGCGGCCGCCGGTGCTGCGAGCGGCCTGCCGTTCCCGCGCTTCGTGAGTCTCAAGGCCGACAAGGTCAATTTGCGCGCCGGACCCACGCGCGATCACGACGTGACCTGGGTTTTCACCCGCGCAGGCTTGCCGGTCGAGATCACAGCCGAATCGGAGAACTGGCGGCGGATTCGCGATTCGGAAGGAACCGAGGGTTGGGTTTACCACTCGCTGCTATCGAGCCGGCGCACTGCGTTGGTGGCGCCCTGGTCGAAGAAGGACGAAAGCTTTGCTCTCCATCAGAGCGGCGACGGCAATGCGCGGGTTACGGCACAGTTGCAGCCCGGCGTACTGGGCTCCGTCAAAAGCTGCGATAAAAAATGGTGCCGGATCTTCGGTGAAGGCTTCGACGGCTATATCGAGCAAGAACGGCTGTGGGGCGTCTATCCCGACGAAGCGGTCGAATGAAGCGTGCTTAGCTTTCCTTGCGGCGCAAGCGCACGATCACGTCGACGCGCGTGACTTCATAGCCCTCGGGCGGGCTCGGCCGCTTGCCAAGCATCAATTCGGCGCCGGGAATATCGAGCAGCTTGCTGTCGCCCTCGACGTAAAAATGATGGTGGTCCGAGGAGTTGGTGTCGAAATAAGTTTTCGAGCCGTCCACGGCCACTTCGCGCAGGAGACCAACCCCGGTGAATTGATTGAGCGTGTTGTAAACGGTGGCGAGCGAGACGGGAAAGCGCGCCCGCATCGCGTCCTCGTGCAGCATTTCCGCGGTTAGGTGGCGATCGCCCTTGGCGAACAGGAGCCAGCCGAGCGCAAGCCGTTGGCGCGTGGGACGCAAACCGACCTCGCGCAACATTTCGCGCACGTCGTGGAATGGACAGCCTGTGCGGCGGCCCGCGGTCGACTCGACGCGCAAGCGCTCCACCGGCAGTTCGGCGCTCTCATCCTCGACGCTCGGCCTGCGAACGGTTTCGCTCATGATCAACTCGGGTACCTTGCCGCCAAACGGCTTAAACCAGCTTCGCATCCCCTGCCAGCCTTAAAACCGGCTGGCCGCGGGCATGCGTCTTCGTCCCTTCATGATAAGTATGCCATCAAGCCGGCGCAACAGCCGATAACGCCTTGTAACGCCTTGATTTGTCGGAAAAAAAGAGACGCTTCAGGCAGCGCCCCTGCCTTTTCGACAAAGGGGCCATTGTGTTAGGTAAATCGCGAAACTAGGTCTGTGGGCGGAACCCTCGAGAGCAAACGGCGGGCAATGAGCGAGCGTCAGAACTCTTTCAGCTACGAAGATCTTCTTGCCTGCGGGCGCGGCGAGCTATTCGGCGAGGGCAATGCCCAATTGCCGCTGCCGCCGATGCTGATGTTCGACCGTATTTCCGAAGTCGCCGAAGAGGGCGGCGAGCACGGCAAGGGCTTGATCCGTGCCGAGCTCGAGGTGAAGCCGGACCTGTGGTTTTTCGCCTGTCACTTCAAGGGCGATCCGGTGATGCCGGCCTGTCTCGGCGTCGACGCGCTGTGGCAGCTTCTGGGCTTTTTCCTCGGCTGGCTCGGCGCGCCCGGAAAGGGACGCGCCTTGGGCGCCGGCGAGATCAAATTTTCCGGCCAGGTATTGCCGAGCGTGAAAAAGCTGATCTACGGCCTCGATATCAAGCGCGTGATGCGCTCGAAACTGGTGCTCGGGATTGCCGACGGCTGGGTCTCGGCCGATGGCGAAATCATCTATCGCGCCTCCGGCCTTAAAGTCGGCTTGGTCAAAGTCGATCAAGCGTTGGAAGCGGCGAAGGTTTGAGTGCGCCGCGCGAAGCCGGTCGTGGCCCACGCCGCGATTAAACCGATGAAACGAAGAGGCTGATATGCGCCGCGTCGTCGTCACTGGGATGGGCATCGTTTCGTCCATCGGCAACAACACCCAGGAGGTGCTCGCAAGCTTGCGCGAGGCGAAGAGCGGAATCTCGCGCGCCGAGGATTACGTCAAGCTCGGCTTTCGCTGCCAGGTGCAAGGCGCGCCCACGCTCGATCCCACCGGCATCGTCGACCGCCGCGCCATGCGTTTTCACGGCGGCGGCACCGCCTGGAATCACGTCGCCATGGATCAGGCGATCCGCGATGCCGGGCTCGAGGAAAAAGAAATCAGCCACGTCAAGACCGGCATCATCATGGGCTCGGGCGGCCCCTCGACGCGCACGATCGTGGAAGCCGCCGACACCACGCGCTCGAAAGGCCCGAAGCGCGTCGGCCCGTTCGCGGTGCCGAAAGCCATGTCCTCGACCGCGTCGGCGACGCTCGCGACCTGGTTCAAGATCAAGGGCGTCAATTATTCGATCTCGTCGGCGTGTGCCACGTCCAACCACTGCATCGGCAACGCCTATGAGATCATTCAAGGCGGCAAGCAGGATTTGATCTTCGCCGGCGGCTGCGAAGAGCTCGATTGGACCTTGTCGGTCCTGTTCGATGCGATGGGCGCGATGTCCACGGGCTTCAACGACAAGCCCGCGGTGGCATCCCGCGCTTACGACAAGAATCGCGACGGCTTCGTGATCGCGGGCGGCGCCGGCGTCTTGGTGCTGGAGGAATTGCAGCACGCCAAAGCCCGCGGTGCCCGCATCTACGGCGAGATCACGGGCTACGGCGCCACCTCCGACGGAAGCGACATGGTGCAGCCCTCGGGCGAGGGCGCGGTGCGCTGCATGAAGATGGCGCTCGAAGGGGTGAAGGCGCCGGTCGATTACATCAACCCGCACGCGACCTCGACGCCGATCGGCGACCTCAAGGAGATCGAGGCGATCCGCGAAGTGTTCGGCGCCAAGTGCCCGCCGATTTCGGCCACCAAGTCGCTGACCGGTCACTCGCTCGGCGCCGCCGGCGCNNACATGCCGATCGTGCGCAAGCGCGAGGACAATAAGAAACTCGGCTGCGTATTGTCGAATTCCTTCGGGTTCGGAGGGACCAACGCGACGCTCGTATTCAAGCACGTCGATGCCTGATCGCCCGCGATCAAGCGCGCAGTCATAGAGGATAGAATTTTCATGCTGATGCAGGGAAAACGCGGCCTGATCATGGGGGTCGC
>PLBP01000031.1 GCA_003135415.1 Hyphomicrobiales bacterium | reverse complement strand
CGCAAGGGCGAATACCGCAAGGATCTCGCCGAATTCTTGAAGCGCGGCTTCCAACGCGTGAAGATCGACGGCAAGTTCTACGAAATCGCGGAAGCCCCCACCCTCGACAAGAAGCTCAAACACGACATCGACGTCGTGGTGGACCGGCTCGTCGTGCGCGAGGACATCAAGACGCGGCTCGCCGATAGCTTTGAGACGGCGCTCCGCCTCGCCGACGGATTGGCGTTCGTCGAATTGGCCGATGAAAAGGAAAAAGGCGGCGCGCTTAAACGTATTCTCTTTTCGCAGAAATTCGCCTGTCCCGTCTCCGGCTTCACCATCGAGGAAATCGAGCCGCGGCTCTTCTCGTTCAACAGCCCGCACGGCGCCTGCCCGGCCTGTGGCGGCCTCGGCGTCGAGCAGCAAATCGACGCCGATCTCGTCATCCCGCATCCCGACAAGACGCTCCGCGAGGGAGCAATCGCACCGTGGTCGCGCTCATCATCGCCGTATTACACGCAAACGCTCGAGGGGCTCGGGCGCAAGTTCAAATTCTCGCTCACGACGCCGTGGAAGGATCTGCCGAAGAAGATCCGCGATACCATCCTCTATGGCTCCGGCGAAGAAGACGTGAAATTCATCTATGACGACGGCTCGCGCACCTTCGAGACGAAGAAGCCGTTCGAGGGCGTGATCGTCAATCTCGAGCGCCGCTTCCGCGAAACCGAGAGCGATTGGGCGCGCGAGGACATCGAGAAATACTTTACTTCGATCCCGTGCAAGGTCTGCACCGGCTATCGCCTCAAACCCGAAGCGCTCTGCGTGAAGATCGCCGAGAAGCACATTGGCGAAGTGTCCGAGCTCTCGGTGCGCCACGCCCGTACCTGGTTCGAGGAATTGCCGAAGCGGCTCACGCAAAAGCAGAACGAAATCGGCGCCCGCGTGCTGAAAGAAGTGCGCGAGCGGCTCACTTTCCTCGTCGATGTCGGGCTCGAATATCTGACGCTGGCGCGTGCCTCCGGCACGTTGTCGGGCGGCGAAAGTCAGCGCATTCGATTAGCTTCCCAAATCGGCTCGGGGCTGACCGGCGTGTTGTACGTCCTCGACGAGCCTTCCATCGGCCTGCACCAACGCGACAATGCGCGGCTGTTGGAAACGTTGAAGCGGCTCCGCGATCTCGGCAACACGGTGATCGTGGTCGAGCATGACGAAGAGGCGATCCGCACGGCGGATTTTCTCGTCGACATCGGTCCCGGCGCCGGCATTCACGGCGGCAAGATCATCGCCAAGGGCGATGCCGACGACATCATCAAGGCGCGCGAGTCGATCACCGGCAAGTATCTTTCCGGCGAGTTGGAAATTGCGATCCCCGAGCGGCGGAAGCCAAACCCGAACCGTCAGCTGAAAATCATCGGCGCGCGCGGCAATAATTTAAAGAACATCGACGCCGAAATTCCCTTGGGCTTGCTGACCTGCATCACCGGCGTCTCCGGCGGCGGAAAATCAACGCTGCTGATCGACACGCTCTACAAGGCGGTGGCGCGGCGGCTGAACGACGCGCATGACCCGCCGGCGCCGTTCGAGGCGATCAAGGGGCTCGAGCACCTCGATAAAGTCATCGATATCGATCAATCGCCGATCGGCCGCACGCCGCGCTCGAATCCGGCCACCTATACCGGCGCCTTCACGCCGATCCGCGAATGGTTCGCGGGCCTGCCCGAGGCGCGCGCGCGAGGGTACGAGCCCGGCCGCTTCAGCTTCAACGTTAAGGGCGGTCGTTGCGAGGCTTGCGAGGGTGACGGCGTCATCAAGATCGAGATGCACTTTCTGCCCGACGTCTACGTCACCTGCGACGTCTGCAAGGGCAAGCGCTACAACCGCGAGACGCTGGAAGTGACGTTCAAGGAAAAGTCGATCGCCGACGTCCTGGACATGACGGTGGAGGAAGGCATTGAACTCTTCTCCGCGGTGCCCGCGATCCGTAAAGTGCTGGAGACGCTCGCCCGCGTCGGTCTCGATTACATTCACATCGGTCAACAAGCCACGACGCTTTCAGGGGGCGAAGCGCAACGCGTGAAGCTCGCGAAGGAATTGTCGAAACGCGCGACCGGCCGCACGCTCTACATTCTCGATGAGCCGACCACGGGGCTGCATTTCCACGACGTGGCGAAGCTCTTGGAGGTGCTGCACGAGCTGGTGGAGAACGGAAACACTGTCGCGGTAATCGAGCACAACCTCGACGTGATTAAGACCGCCGACTGGATCATCGATCTCGGCCCCGAAGGCGGCGACGGCGGCGGCGAGATCGTCGCCAAGGGTACGCCGGAGCAGGTCGCGGCCGCGAAGAAGAGTTATACCGGCGAATTCTTAAAGCCGGTGTTGGCGCGCGGCTCGAAGAAAAAGCGGAGCGTGGCGGCGGAGTAAAGATAATATTGCTAATCCTCGTGAAGAAATCGAGGCGCTAGCATATTTTTTCCGCCATTCCAGAAATGCTTCATCATAGCCTTGTAATCTGGATTTAATGGCAGCGTGCTAGCGCCTTCTAATCTGATTAACGAAATGTAGTGTTCATTTCGATGAATCATAAGCGCTGGTATCCGCCGCCAACCGTCAATTGCGAGATTCCCGGTCATTGCTCGACGAATAGCATTTACAAGAATGTCTACTAACTCAAGGCCGGCTTCGGGATCTGACGAAAAGCGCAGGTCTTTAAGCAGAAGTGACATCTCTATACCTGATTTTTCATCGCCCCTATCGGCTGATTCGAACTTTTTGAAATATGAGTAGTCACTGCCTACAAGTTCCGGCATCGGATGATTGCGAGATCTCGTCGCTAACGCCCCGCAAGCATATGAAGACCACCATTGCTCCCAGTTGGTTACTTTGCCCCGATCCTTACCATCCACCACCCACTCGAACTTCCCCAGTTCCTTCGGCTAGCGCTGCGAAAAATATAATGGAATGTGTTGGATAACGTTCGCGATCACATCAAACGTTGTGATTGCCTGCATGAAAAGTGGAATTGAGCACTTCTTAATCTGATCAATCACGGTCTCTACTTTCGGTCGCGTGGCTTCGTTGAATCTTTGAATCCTATCCGTCATATTGGCAGCGAGTTGATCTCTATAATTTTTCGCAGCAGTCTCACTGTGGATGCCAACATCTATTGCAGTAATCTCGAAAATTACATTGTTGCGTGCCAGAAATTCGACAACGTTATTTACATCGCGCTCGGAAAGAAGGCGGCCTTTCACTTCCTGGTTTTCTTTCGGGAGTTTTCGTCTTAACAATGCATACTTCTTTTCAAGGTGTTCTAATCGCCCGTGCGGGACGCAGAGAGCGCCTACTGTCGCGATTGACCCGGTGTGAAAACCCGAAAATGTGCCGGATTCGTCAATATATATGCGCAAATCCTCTCCTTAATTCGGCGAGCTATACTGCCAAAGTTTCGAGCCGCTAATATAGTCGATTCATGTCCGAAGAAATTAAGCACGGCGGCATAATGAAACGGACCTTGGTGTGTGATCCAGAATGACATTCACCCGCACTCTTTCTCTTTTCTTCACGGCGTTCGCATTCATCGGTTTCACCCTCCCCGCCCACGCCGAAATGGGCCCCTGCAAGCAAGATGAAAAGCGCGAGGTTCTCATCTGCGGCAGCGGTAATGGTGCCGCGATCGTGATCCGCAACACGCTCGCGCCGTCCAAGCGGCTCGGGCTCGCGTGGCGCACGCCCGATGCGCCGCCGACCGAGCAGCCCGACGATGACAAGATCGAACTTCTGGTCGTCCGCCTTTTCGACGGCGCGGTCCTTGCGCGGATGAAGACGGAGTATTGGGACACCGGCGAAGGGCACGTGAATCGGCTCGAGGAGTTTGCGTATTGGTCGCCCAATAGCCGGCTAATGATCCGCTCGTTTAACGGCCGCTACTCGGCCGATAACGTCGAACTTTATGCATTCAACCCCAACGACAAAGTCACTGGCCCGCTCGATCTTCTCAAGATCATCGATGCCGCCGCGCGCGCAAAGCTGAAGGGACGCGTGAAGAACGCCGATGGTTATGACTTTTCCCTTACCAGCATAAAAGACGAGGAGACGCCCGCCACGATCGACGATCGCGGCCTTATCCGCGCCGAAGTCATGTATTGGATTCCGAAAATGGGGCCGTACTATTACTATACGGTGAAGGCGCGGGTGGTGCGGGCCAAGGGAGCGCTCGAAGCGCGCATCGTGTCCATTGCCTATCGCGGGAAGCAGGAAGAGTGAATAACATAGTAGCCAATCGTCAGCGGAGCGGGACTGAGATCGGCAGTTGCGCCTTTGCGTTCCTGATCGCTGCTATTCTTCTTTTCGCTGCAATTCCACTTGCGGCCGAGACTCCCGACCCCGTCGCCGTCGTCAATTCCATCTACAAGGGCGGCGACAGCAGAGGTGCCGCCTTCGGTCTCGACCTCGAAGAGCGGAGAAAATACTTTTCCAAATCGACCGTGGCGCTTTGGGATAAAGCCGATAAAGTCAGCCATACGAACGGCGACGAAGTTGGCCCGATCGATTTCGATATCAGCACCAACACCCAGGGCGCCGACGTAAAATCCTATTCGATCGTCTCCAGCCAAGTGAGCGGCAAGACCGCGGCCGTGGTCGTGAAGCTCGTGCTCGATAACTGGTTCAGGCCCTCGCCCGAGGACGACATTATCCGTTACTTCTTCGTGCTCGAAGACGACCGCTGGGTGATCGACGACATCGGCAGCACGAACCACGCCGAGGGCTGGACGCTCCGCGAATTGCTCGAAATCAACTCGCAAGATCGAACGCGCACCAAGGAATAAAGCGGATCGGCCTGCTAGCGCCGGCGCAATAACTACCGCCGCACGATCACCGTCGCGCCGACTTTCGCGCGGCCGTAGAGATCGATCACGTCATCATTGGTCATGCGGATGCAGCCGGAGGATTGCGCCGAGCCCATGTACCAGGGCTCGTTGGTGCCGTGGATGCGGTAGAGCGTGTCGCCGAGGTATAGCGCACGCGCACCGAGCGGATTGTCCTTGCCGCCCGGCATGAACGTCGGCAGCTCGGGCTTGCGCTTGCGCATATCCGCGGGCGGCGTCCAGCCCGGCCATTCGCGCTTGGAGCTGATCGTGCTCGTGCCCGACCAAGCATAGCCTTCCTTGCCCACGGCGATGGCGTAGCGCAGCGCCTTGCCGTCGCCCATTACATAGTAGAGGCGGCGTTGGCCGGTGCTGACGATGATCGTGCCGGGCGGCTGCTTCTCCGAGAAGCTCACCACCTCGCGCGGAAAATTGGTGCCGATGATGATGGTTCCGAACAGCGTCGGAATTTTCACCGGCTCTGGATTGCGAATCTCTTCGGCGTTAGACGGCGCAAGCGCCGCCACTATCGCCAACAACAGCAACGGTGTGAGAAAACGATAACGCATGATAGCCCCTCGATTGGGCGACAATTTAGCGTTTGCGTATGTGGCCCGCTAGTGCCCGAAAGCCACATAGTCGAGAAGAATTCGGCTCTTGATCAACCTTCTGGCCTCGATTATTCGCCGATCAAATGCATGAGGACTTCGCGTTTATGGGGGGTCGGGATCCTTTCTTTGCCGCGCCGGGCACTCGGGCTTCGTCCTCGCCGGCGCGGCGGTGCTCAAACAAATAAATCCCCTGCCAGGTGCCGAGCGCGAGCACTCCCTTGACCACCGGGATCGATAGCTGCACGCCCGTTAGCGCCGTGCGGATATGGGCGGGCATGTCGTCAGGACCTTCGGTCGCGTGCACGTATGGCTTGGTTTCGGGTGCGATCTCATCAAAAAAATTCTCCAAGTCTGTCTGCAGGTCCGGATCGGCGTTTTCCTGAATGAGCAGCGACGCCGACGTGTGGCGGCAATAGAGCGTTAAAAGACCGGTCGATATCCCCTGCTCTTCCACCCACCGCTTCACCTGCGGCGTAATCTCGACGAGCCGTTTGCCGCTGGTAGCGATGGAAAGCTGGTGCTGGGCCTGGCGCATGGAGAATAAAGGTAGCGCAGCCGCGTTCAATTTGCAGGGCTAAGTCGCGGCGGAAAATGTTTCGGCGCGCCTCCGTTTCAAGAAGCGCGCCGTTTCTTTCATTTCGGAATCTCAGTACTTCAGCAGATCGGCCGGAACCTTGCCGCCATTGGCGGCGAGCTTCTGCATTACCTGCTGGTGCAGCCAGATGTTCATCGAAGCAGAATCGCCGGTGTTGCCGGTGTAGTTCAGGTCCTTGGCGAGCTGCTTGCGCGCGGTAATGCTCGAGTCGAGTTTCAACAGCTTCATCAGATCGACGATGGAGTTTTTCCAATCGAGCTTTTCCGGGTTATCGGCCGCCATCTTGTCCAAGATCGCCGCGACGTCCGAACCCGCTCCCGTCGGCAGTTCGCCGGCTTGTGCCTTGGTACCGAAAATCGCGCTCATAATGCTTCCAAGAATACTCATCGTGTTCCTCCTGTGCGTAGTGCCAATCATTCAAGCGAATTGATCGCTTCGTTTCTCTTTCGGTCGCTTGCCGCATCCTAGTCGGTTGCGGGCCGCCTTCCAACTACATTAGGCACAATCCCGTTATGCCGCGACGGGGCACTACATTGAGTATGAAATGAATATGAAACAGGGCCAAAGCCGACGACTTATCCCTCGAACTTCGCTTCCGATTTCAGCGCCGGTGCCACGTGCACCGTTCGTTCGAGATGCCGCAACAAATCGCGCGCTCGCGAGAGCGGATGACCGGGAAAGTCGGCATCATAGGCCGGATCCTCGGAATGGTTTCGCATGAAGGGCAGTGAGATCGCCGGATCGTACGGGTCCCGCATCCAGTTGTTCGGCGTGCCGTCTTGATCGAAGCTGATCTCGCCCTTTTGCATTATGACGGTGAATACGGTCGCGTCGCGCATCCCCGTCGTACCCGTTTCGGCGCACTGCGCTTTCACGACATAGCTAAAGTCGCGAAAGGGCAGCGTGAGCGCGCCGATGTAAATCACGCCTTTCGGCTGTTGCAGAATTTTCAGAATCGTGCGGAGCGCTTGGCAATCGTCGATGACGCGTGGCTCGACCTCGACGATAGCGCCGCCTGCCCGCACTGCCGTTTTGCGGTAGGCGGTACGCATCTTCTCGATGTCCCCCAGCGGCCCACCGAGGTCCGGCGTGCCCGGATAATAATTCAGCGAGACAAAGTCGCCGTCGGCGGTGTGCCACTGCCGCAGATTGCCCTCTTCGCCTTCGAGCACGAGATTCCCGGCGTCGAAGGTGACGGCGTCGAGCGATCGCATTTTCGTGCGGGAAATTTCGTCAGCCGCTCAGCGATCGTTGAAGCTCAGCACCTGCCCGTCCTGATCGGTGATGCAGATTCCAACCCGTCCGCCGAGCGAGACGGTTACTTCAAGGTTGTCGCCGCCGATCCGCCTTACGCCCGATACGCTCACACGAACCTGCGGAACCCCCCAATAACGTCCGGCGGCATCCTGACAGGATGAGCGCGGATCGACCTCTCCATAGCCAGGCCTGCCGGGGCCACCCGGACCGGGGCCGTAGCCGGGACCACCCGGACCGGGGCCATAGCCGGGACCACCCGGACCGGGGCCGTAGCCGGGACCACCCGGACCGGGGCCATAGCCGGGACCACCGGGTCCCGGGCCGTAGCCCCCCGCCTGATCGGTGAAGGAGCGGACTTGTCCGCGCGAGTCGGCGACGCAGGTCGCCCTGCCGCGCTCCGACCAAACCGACATCTCGAACAGGCCCTGGCCGACGGGCCTTGCCTCCGACACCTTCACGCGGAGTTGCGGAATCTGCCAATACCTGCCGCCGGCATCTTGACAGGCGGAGCGCGGATCGATTCCGTAATATTGGACGAAATGCAAATCGGAAGCGCCCGCGAGCGGAATGTTTCCCATTCCTGCGGCTTCTGCGGCGAATGCCGTGAGCGAAAGCGAACTCGCCGCGAGCACGATCTTGGACGTGAGACGAGACATGAAATCCCCCCTTTGACCGCTTCGGAATTCCGCCGCCGGTTGAACCCGTTCGGCTTGCAAACTATCTGACGCGGAGAAGCTTATCATGTACGAGGACCTGACCAACAAGCCCGTTCTAAGCTGGGAAAAGCCATGAATATGAAGGTCTGGTTCGGTTTCGGGAGGGGATTCCTGCTTTGCGCGCTGCCTTTATTCGGCGCCGCGCGCACGCTGTTTTGGCCGGCCGCCTGGGCGTTTCTCGTGCTCGTTTTCGGCGCGGGCCTTCTGATTACGCGGGTGCTGGCGAAGCACGACCCGGCGCTGCTGGAAGAGCGGATGAAGCCGATCGTGCAGAAGGATCAGCCGCGGTGGGACCGAATCCTTTTGCCGATCCTGATCGTGCTGTGGGTTTGCTGGCTCGCGCTCGTGGGCTTTGATGCGCGCTACGGCTGGTCCGCGATGCCGGTTTGGCTGCAATGGATTGGCGGGGCGGGTGTCGCTGTTGCGATGTGGCTCTGGTTTCTCATTTTCCGCGAGAACACGTTTCTCGCTCCCGTGGTAAGAATTCAAACGGAGCGCGGCCACAAGGTCGTCTCGACCGGTCCGTATGCCATCGTCCGGCATCCGATGTATGCCGTCTCGCTGATCCTTTTTGCTGCGGGCACGCTGTTGCTCGGCTCGTGGTATGGCCTCATCGCGGCGCTCGCGCTCGCGGCACTTCTCGTTCTGCGCACAGCGCTTGAGGATCGCGAGCTTCAGCGCGGGCTTGCGGGCTACATGGACTATGCCGCGCGCGTGCGCTACCGGCTCGTGCCGCTGATCTGGTAAAGGAGGCGGCGGTTCTGATCGCGACCTGATTTTCGACGGCGCTTGATCGCGAAAATGACGCTCAGATTAGCCTTGCTGCACCTCGACCGTAACATGCGACAAAGCAGGAAATCGGCCAAGCAGTTGATGATAAAATTCCGGTCCCCTTCGCTTGGCCGTAACGACCGACAGGATTGCCCCTAAATGGCCGGGGCCAAGCCGCCACAGATGTAAGTCCGTTAGGCGATCTCCTTCAGCCTCGACGGTAGCCCGCAGGCGATCCGCCATCCCTCGATCGGGATTCATGTCAAGCAAGATCGCGCCCGTGTCCCGGATCAAGCCGAAAGACCAGCTCGCAATTACTAGCGAACCCACAATCCCGGCAACCGGATCCATCCACAGCCAACCCATGAAGCGAGCGAGCAGCAAGCCGATGATAACCAGCACGGATACTGCGGCATCGGCGATCACGTGAATGACGGCCGCCCGCATGTTGTTGTCCCGCTGCATGGCGTGATCGTGTTGATGTTCCTCGAAAGCGACGGAGTATTCCTGGCGATCGGTCTCCGTCCCTATTCGCACCCGCGCCATGAATGCGTGCGGCTCAGGGATCTCGTCGATCGATTCCAGATAGCCACCCCGTTCAGCCATCGCAAATAGTTGCCGTGCGCCACCGGGGCGAACAGTTTCAATGGTGGTGTCTGCAAGTGGTGTTGACGCTCTGTCTTCGGCGCTCAACCTGAAACGCGGCGGCACGCCGTCCTCGTAAATCGTCAAGACCAGCGCCCAACCGGCTGCGTTAATGTGGTGAGAATCAGAATCGTGATCATGGCCGTGGGTATGATGCCCGTGCCCATGATGGTGATGGTCACCGCCGCTCAATAACCACGCGCTTGCAACATTCACGGCGAGTCCGACGAAAGCGATCGGGATGACTTCATTGAAGCTGATGGCCACTGGCGAGAACAGCCGCGAGATCGCCTCGTAGGCAATCAGCATGGCGATCATCGCAAGAATGATCGCGCTAGTGAATCCGGCCAGATCACCTAGCTTGCCGGTACCGAAGGTAAATCGATTATCGTTGGCGAGCTTGCGTGCATATGTGTATGCCAACGCGGCGAGAAGTAATGCTCCGGCGTGGGTGGACATGTGCAGACCGTCTGCGATCAGTGCAATCGAGCCGAACAATATCCCGCCGACGATCTCGGCAATCATCATGATGCCGCACAGGATGATTACCATCCAAGTCCGGCGCTCGTTCTTCTCATGTCCTGCGCCGAGAAAAACGTGATCATGCGCCTGATATGTCTGGTTCATTGCTTATCCTCTCACTTCAGATACGTGCAAATTACGTCGATAAGCTCTTCCGCGCCCCTGGCTCTCTCGGCATCGCGCGCAGGGTTGATCACATGAAAACGAACATGGTCCTCCATCACCTCGGCCATCAGACTATTCATTGCACCGCGTACCGAGGCAATCACCTGAACCACATCGGCACAGCCAACCTCGGCCTCAAGCGCGCGGGCACGAATCCGCGAAGGCGCTACCCGCGGCAAGCGAAAGAATGGCGGCGAATACGATCGATTTCATGATTTTCCTCCCCGGCGCAAGTCGGGCCTGCCCGATTTGCGCATCAAAATACCCGGGTGGTTGAAGATTCGCCCGTAGCCCGGAAAGGCTAGTCGTCTCGGATTGCGGGGTAAAGCTACGCGAGGGAGCGCTCTTCCGCCGCTCAATCCACGACTTTCTCGGCTTTTTCGCCGGCCTCGACGATATCGCCCTTGGTGAAAAGAATCGTTTTCAGCTCTTTTCGCCACTCGGGCTTCGTCCGCAGCAAGAACTCCAGATTCATGCCGAAATGCTTGAATTCCTCTTTCTGCGCGTTTTTCATGATCGCGCGCGCCGCGGAATTTCTCTCGACCGAGATGCGCTGCTCATACCAGCTGATGGCCTCGGCTTCTTCGATCAGCGAGGTGATCATGCGCGCGAAAGTGCGTGTCTTTTGCGAAAGCTCGTCGGCCGGCTCGTGATACTGATCGAAACCCATGGGTCGCTCCTGAATTGCGCATACCGGTTGCAACGAAATCGGATAGGAAAAGTTGTTGGTCGCCAATGGGAATGGCCGAAAAATAGTAGCATAGCTATGTTTGCTGCGCTGCGAGAAGATGATCGCGAATAACTCGCTGTCTCACGGAGCGCGCCTCTACGTGCGGCTTGAAAGCCCATCGCCTCATGTTAGCGTTAGACCGCAGCGGAATTTCGCGGGGGAGTACGATCAATGACTGCTGAAACTCTTCTCGTCATTCTATTGATCGGCGCGATTGCCGGCTGGTTGGCCGGACAGATTGTCCAAGGCACGGGCTTCGGCCTCGTCGCCGATATCGCGCTCGGAATCATCGGTGCCTTTATCGGGACCTGGCTGCTGCCGCAGCTGGGTCTCCGACTTGGCACCGGCATCGTCGCCGCCATCATCGCCGCCACCATTGGCGCGGTATTGCTCTTAGCGATTCTCAGTTTCTTCGGAAGAGGCGGCGGTGGGTATTTCAGAAGAGGCGGAGGCGGTGGTGGCGGTGGGCGCTTCCATCTCACGCCGCCCACTTTTCCCATCTTTGTTATTTCGCTGGTGCTGGCCGTCCTCGCCCTGCTGGTGCACTACGTAGGCCTGAGAATCCCAATCATCACGGCGGCAAATGTTTTCGCCGTGCTCGCGATCGCCTACGTGGTGCTGCTGGCGGGTGTCTTGTTTCGAGGCATTTGAATTGAGCAGGTGAAGTTCGCATCTGTAATCGGAAGCCAGCATCGACAGATTGATACGGCCGAAAAAGTGCGAGACTTTGCTTAAAAAAATCCGGCCGCACATGGCGGCCGGATTCCTGAATTCAATCGATGGATATTCTGGCCGCGATCTCAATAACGCTCGCGATGTTCTTCGCGACGCTCACGCCGGTCCTCACGCCTATCCTCGCGGCGGTCTTCGCGACGGTCTCTCCATTCGCGGCGTTCCCAATTACGCCACCCGCGTTCTCCGCCCCATCCCAAACCTTGTCGCAGGCGATAACCGCACCAGTACCAGCCCGGGCCGCGCCATCCATCTTCGTACCAGCAATAGCTTCGTCCTTCCCAAACGTATTGAATATTTTGGATCAGACCCGTGCCGCCTAATTCCGATTTGATGCGGCCATCGGCGTAAGAAGCAGCTTGGAGATTACCACCGATCGCCATGCTCGATATGAGCGCGGACGCAGTCCCGATTGCCAACGCAAAATTGCGCATTGCTTCCTCCTAAGTCAGTCGCCCGTATCCATTTGGACAGGATTCCTGTTGAACCAGAGGTGACGCTGACGTTCATGAGCGGTTTAACTGGCGGCCATGGTTTGACCAATATTTGCCGTGCCACTGCACTTGGCGGACAGAGCGTTATGCGCCTCGTTTTCTCGGCGATTCATTCGGGCTCGCTTCGCTCCGGTCGCCTTGGCGCCCTCCTTCTCGCCTTGCGGCGGCGAAGGGCGTACGATGGTGCCTGCTTCGCCATCCGCCGGCGAAACAGCCGGGAACTAAACGCCGCCGACGGCGTATAGATAAGTCGGGCAATGCGGGTCCGCTCCGAGCCGTGACCGGCGCAAGCAACCGCCGATCCTCCTCCCGCCGCGCTCCTCGTGAAGCCCGTCATTCAGGAGGAAAGGCCATGGCCAATTTCCACGTGATCGCGGGCGCTAGCGAATGTCCCGCCCATCCCGTCATTCGCAAAATCGGCGCCGCGGATTTGAAGGAAGCGCTGAAGCAAGGATGGGACGACTTCGCCGCCATTCCCACGCATGTGATTTTCGTTTGCCTGATCTATCCGATCATCGGCCTCGTGCTCGGGCGGCTCGCGATCGGCTACGCGGTGCTGCCGCTCCTGTTTCCGTTGATGGCGGGCTTCGCCCTTGTCGGCCCGCTCGCGGCCGTCGGGCTTTACGAGTTGAGCCGGCGGCGCGAGGCCGGGCTTGATTCCTCCTGGTGGCACGTCTTCGACGTGCTGAAGTCGCCGTCGATCGGCGCTATCGCCGCGCTCGGCCTTCTCCTGATGATTATCTTTCTTTCCTGGCTCTATACGGCGCAGGCGATTTACCAATCGCTGTTCGGCCTCAACGCGCCGGATTCGACCGGGCAATTCCTGCACGAGGTGATGACTACGCCGCAGGGCTGGTGGCTGATCGTGCTCGGCAACGGCGCCGGATTCCTGTTCGCGCTGGTGACGCTCGTGATCGGCGCCATATCGTTTCCGCTTCTGCTCGATCGTGACGTCGGCGCCTGGGTCGCGGTGGAAACGTCCGTGCGCGCGGTGTGGGCGAACCCGTTCGCAATGGCGCTGTGGGGATTGATCGTGGCGGCGCTTCTGGTGATCGGCTCGCTGCCCTTCTTCCTCGGGCTTGCGGTGGTAATGCCGGTCTTGGGCCACGCGACCTGGCATCTCTACCGGCGCGCGGTGGGAAGCTAAACGCTTCGGCGCTCGCGACCGCGTGAATCGGAGTGCGGCGGCTCACTTTTTCTGCGCCGCCGCGATCTCTTTGTCCTTGGCGCTGGCGCGCTTTGCCGCCGGGCGGTCGCCGACGCGTTGGGCGTAAGCGGAAAATTCCGGCCGTATCGGAACGCTCTTCGTCATTATTCCCCAGCGCAGGCCGCCGCCGATCAGGAGATCGGCGGCCGTGAATTGATCGCCGAACAGATAAGGCCCCTTTTCGATCGCCTTGGAGATCGTATCCAGCACGAGATCGAGATTGCCCCAGCCGGTCGCCGTGCGCTCGCCGGGCTCCCGCTTCAGCATCTTGTCGATGAGGGCGGGCTCGAAGCAACTCGGCCCGAAAAAGAGCCATTTAAGATATGGTCCGCGGCGCAAATCGCCGATGGGAATGTTCAATTTCGCTTTTGGGAACGCGTCCGCGAGGTAGCAGCAAATAGCGGCTGCCTCAGTGATGATGGCATCGCCGTGCTTCAGCGCGGGAACTTTTCCCATCGGGTTGATGGCGAGATAGGTAGGCGTGCGCAAACTGCCGTCGTCGAAGCGGTGGACCTCGATCTTATAGGGCTCGCCTATTTCCTCGAGCATCCACAGTGCCGTGGCGGATCGCGACTGCGGGGCGTGATACAGCGTCAGATCAGACATGACTTCTCCTATGCGCCGAGTTGGTCGGCGAGATGTTCGATTGAATTAGCTGCGAGATCGACCGTGGTTTTCGGCGCGGCTTCGCCCTTGCCGGGCCCCGCTTCGTCCGGCCGCGCGATGTGCGCGGTGCGAAGGCCGCAGGCGGCGGCCGCCGCAAGGTCGCTCGAATGGGCGGCGACCATGACGCACTCTGCGGGCGGCAAATCGAACGCCTGGCAGGAGGCGAGATAAACGCGGGGCTTGGGCTTGTAATCGCCGGCGACCTCGGCGCCGAGGATCGCATCCCAGGGAAAGCTATTCTTTCGCGCGAGATCGACCATCAGCGAAATATTGCCGTTGGAAACCGGTGCGATCCAAAACTTCTTTTTCAGGCGGACTAATCCCGCGCTCACGTCGGGCCAGGCGTCGAGCCGGTGCCAGGCGAGATTGAGGTCGGCGAGCACCGGCTCGGGAACTCCTCTGACCTCGAAGCGCGGCAAAATGCGCTCGAGATTATAGCGGTGCAGCACGTCGAGCTTGGAGAACGGAATACGGCCCGCGCGTACTTCCTCCAAGGCCGGTTGGTATTCGCGCCGCCAGGCGCTGGCAAAGTCGAGCCAATCGAGCTTAAGACCGAGCGGCGCGAGCAGGCGCTCGGTCTCTCGCGCGATGCTCGTGCGCCAGTCAACCAGCGTGCCGAACACATCGAAAAAAAGAGCTTTCGGCGTCATTTCGTTTGCTTCATCGAGTTGAGATAAAGCTCGTCGCCCGCTTTGCGAAAAGCGGGCCGCACAATCGCTTTTTCCTCCGCGGTCAGGAACGACGCCTCGTAGTCGTCCGCGAGCGGAATGCGCGTGTTTGGGTCGACCTGATAGGCGCGCAGGAAGTTGCGCGTCGCGATGAAGCGGCGGATGCCGAAAGCATTCTTGTGCCGGCCGAGCTCGTCGAGATTCACCGGCTTGCCCTGGCGATCGGGTACGACATCGTCGGCGACGGCTTTCACCGGGGGCGATTCCGGATCGACGCCGATTTCCTTCAGATATTCGATCGCCTTCGGCGACAATTCCGCCGCGGCCGAAACAGCCGTGAACAAGGCGGCAAGAAAAGCGACAAGACATATCGGAACAAAGAGACGCATCGATCGCAACATCACCTTAAGTTCGGGGCGGCGAAACTCCCACAGCCCGGCGGATTTCGCAATCGAGCGAGGCCTGGCGTTCTCGCCGCCCACTGCGACGAAAAAGCCAAACCATGGCGAAGAGACGGCTGTTGTTCGACTCAAGCTGATATTATATTTTGGAACGATATGCGATTGGAGACAGCCATGATCGACGCGATCGATGCCCTGATCCTCGATCTTCTCGAGTGGGTGGCGAACGGCGAGCGCAGCTACGCCGAGGTGATGGATGCTTGGCGCACCTCGCGCCCCCGGCTCGCGGTGTGGGAGGAAGCAAACGATCGCAGGCTGATCGTGCGCGAGCATGTGAACGGCCGCGCGATCGTCAGGATCACATCCTCGGGTCTTGCTCTGCTTGAGCACCACAAATCATCGCGACCCTCGCAAGCATCGCGGGCGGCGTAAGCGGAATGAAAGTCTCGATCCTCGACGATTATCACGACACTCTGCGCACGCTTGACTGTTTCAAGAAACTCAACGGCCAGACCGTCGAGATCTGGAACGATCATGTGCAGGATGTCGACGCGCTCGCGAAGCGCCTGAAGGATACCGAAGCGCTGGTGCTGATCCGCGAGCGCACCCAGATACGCGCGCCGCTGCTCGAGCGGCTGCCCAAGCTGAAGCTCATTAGCCAGCGCAGCGTCTACCCACACATCGATATCGACGCCTGCACGCGGCTTGGTATCGTCGTCTCCTCGAACATGCACGCCGGCGCGCCGTCCTATGCCGCCGCCGAGCTGACCTGGGGACTGGTTCTCGCCGCCATGCGCCAGATTCCGCAGCAGATGGCCGCGCTCAAGGCGGGGACATGGCAGATCGGCGTCGGCCATACGCTGCGCGGCAAGACGCTCGGCATTTACGGCTACGGCCGGATCGGCAGCGTCGTCGCCGGCTACGGCAACGCCTTCGGCATGAAGGTGCTGGTATGGGCGCGCGAAGCCTCGCTCGCCCGCGCGCAGGCGGACGGCTATGCCGCGGCAAAAAGCAAAGAAGCATTTTTCGAGGAATGCGATGTCATCTCGCTCCACATGCGCCTCGTCGATGCGACGCGCGGGATCGTGAAGGCGACCGATCTCGCGCGCATGAAACCAACGGCGCTGGTCGTCAACACGAGCCGCGCGCCACTGATCGAGGCGGACGCGCTGGTGAACGCCTTGCGCGCGCGACGTCCGGGGATGGCCGCGGTCGATGTCTTCGAGCAAGAACCGGTTCTCGGCGCGCGCCATCCGTTGCTCGGGCTGGATAACGTCGTCAGCACGCCGCACATCGGATATGTCACGCGTGACGAATATGAAACTCAGTTCGGCGATATTTTCGATCAGATCGTGGCGTATGAAGCGGGCAAGCCGATTCATGTCGTGAACCCGGACGTGCTCACATCCAAGAACAAGCGCGGCTGAGTCTCCGCCCTTTGTCGTGACAAACGCCTAGCGCATGGCCTAACTTCCCGTCTGCTGAGGTGACGCGCCATGAAATTTTCCGAGTATTCCAATTATGACGGCCTCGGCGTGGCCGAATTGGTGAAGAAGAAAAAGGTCAAGCCCTCCGAGCTGGTCGAGGCCGCGATCGAGCGCATCGAGCGGCTCAATCCGAAGCTCAACGCCGTCGTCTTCAAAGGCTATGACGACGCGCGAACTCGCGCGAAGACCAAGCTCAGCGGCGTCTTCGCCGGCGTGCCGATGCTCCTGAAAGACATCCTCGGCTTCAAGAAAGGCTGGCCCAACCGCGACGGCGCGCGCTTTATGCAGGCGCGCCCCGCCGGCTACGATTCGACGCTCGTCGCCCGCTTCGAAGCGGCGGGTTTAATTCCGCTCGGCAAGACCAACGTGCCCGAATTCGGCATCGTGCCGCTTACCGAGTCGAAGCTCTACGGCCCGGCGCGCAATCCGTGGAATTTGGATCACTCGACCGGCGGCTCGTCGGGCGGATCGGCGGCAGCGGTGGCCGCCGGAATCGTGCCGCTTGCGCATGCCAATGACGGCGGCGGCTCGATCCGCATTCCCGCCGCGTGCTGCGGCCTCGTCGGCCTCAAGCCCACGCGCGGGCGCAATCCGCTCGGACCCATGGCTGGCGACATCATGGGCGGCCTCCTCGCCGAGCACGTGGTGAGCCGCACTGTGCGCGATACCGCCGCGGCACTCGACGCGACCGCCGGCCCTGAACTGGGCGATCCCTATCCCGCCCCTCCTCAGCCCGGCTCGTACCTCGCCACGATCAAAAAGAAGCCGAAGAAACTCCGCATCGCGTTCGCGACGACACGCTTCGACGGCAGCGCGTTCGATCCCGAATGCAAAGCGGCGGTGGAGGCCGCGGCCAAGCTCTGCGCCAAGCTCGGCCACCATGTCGAGGAAGGTATGCCGCAAGTATCGCCGCTGTTTTTCATCGCGCACTTCCTGCCGGTCTGGGGCTCGGGCCTGACCATGCTGATCGACTTCATTGCCGCCGCGAGCGGGAGGTCGCCCGTACGCGAGGAATTCGAGGGTCTCACCTGGGGCCTCTATCAATACGGCAAGAGCGTCACCGCCGCGCAGTACCAGCTTTGCTGGGCGACCTTGCAGGGCGTGACACGCAAGGTAGCGGCGTGGCAGCAGCCTTACGACGCCTGGATCACGCCAGTGCTGGCGCAACCGCCGCTCAAGATCGGTTCGGTCGATCTCGAAGAGACCGATTTGATGAAGGGCTTCGCGCCGATCATCAACTACATACCGTTCTCGGCCTTGCAAAACGTAACCGGCCAGCCGGCGATCAGCGTGCCGCTCGCTTGGTCGAAATCTGGGCTGCCGCTCGGCGTGCAATTCGTCGGCCGCTTCGGCGAGGAGCACGTATTGTTGCAGCTCGCAGCCCAAATCGAAAAAGCCGCGCCCTGGATCAAGAAGAAGCCGCCGGTTTACGGCTGAAGCGGCGCCGGCGCGTTGGGCGTGAGGAACCAATCAAAGCTACTGGCGTTTTTTTGCCATGACCCACCAGAAAACCGATGGGAGATTCACATGCGTTTTATCCTTCTGAGCGGCGCAATCGCCGTCGCGCTTTTTACCACTTTGCCCGACGCCTCCGCTGATAACCGCTACAATGGTACGTACTGTGTGCAAATACACGGCAATCCACATGTCCTGCGCTGCATCTACGAGACGCTCGGTGCATGCCAGGTAGCGACGAATTCCGGTGAAGGCACCTGCGTGGAAAATCCGAGATTTAGGTGGGATCTCCGTTAGCTCCGCTTTTCTCCGGTACGATCTCTTGACGCGAAGTCGCTTCTTCAATCGCGTGCATAGACCGCGACAATGGGCCCAAGCGGCCAAAAATAATCGGCGCGTTGAACGGAGGGGGCATAAATACTCGAAATGCTGCCGTCGAGATATAAGGCGTCCGAACAATGCAGCTGGTCACGAAAATATGTTGCGAATTGCATGAAGGTGACGGGCTCATTGGAGATTGCAAAAACCACCTTCTTTGTATCGGCAATGCCGACACCGTTTCTGATTTTCTCTGAAGTGCTGCTCGACAGGAACTTCGGATGAATGCGGCCACCGATGACCAGCATCGGGCCGGATTGCGTGGCGTTTTCAACGCGAGGATGTAGTTGCAAGAAGCGACTTGTTTCTAAAATACCCGCGGTATTTCCGCCGACAAAAAGGATTCCGTTCGGCTTCACGTAGAAATTGCCACTGCCCGATGCCGTGACCACGCCCTGCAACTCACGCCCGTTCTCGATATAAAGGCCGACCGGCGAGCGGTCCGGCCGATACATGCCGCCGTTGGTGGCAAACACGAGCGAGCCGTTATTCGACTGGTTGCCATGAGGAATATTCTGCAGCGAGCCGTAAACCTCGCCGTCAGGCTTTTTCCAGAAGAGTTTCAGCTCGTAATGCCGCAAATCAAATTCGCAGACTACAAAACTGTGATTTTCCTGAGTGTCGATGCGGCAGGGCGAACTCGTTTCCGCGTGCAGCGGATTTGCCGTGTACAGGCACAAAACGCTTACACACAGAAAGGCGGCGTGGTCAAAACGCATCCAAGCCTCGGCTTCGAATCCTCATATCGGCCTGCCGTTCCGTTCAAACCAGCAGCCTAGCTGAGAGCCCATAAAATCCGCCTTTTTGTGATGATCGTCACATCACGCAAGGCCTTCCGAGCCTATCTTTCTTTACAAGAATTGAGGGCTTGGCGCCCATCAAGACGCCAAGAAATCTAGAGGAGAATCCAATGAAAAAGGCTCTTTTCATGCTCGCTACGGCCTCGATGTTGGCCATCGGAGTCGCAGGTGCTTCGAGCCCGGCCGAAGCGCGCTGCGGCTGGGGATGTGGAGTCGGCATCGGCGTCGGTGCCTTCGCGCTTGGCGCAATCGCCGCCTCGCCCCCGCCCGGTTACGGCTGGGGCGGTTACGCGCCGGCGCCCGGCTATGTCGCTTATTCCGACTATTACGGCCCGCAGCCGGTTGGCTGCCCGGGAGGCTATTGGGCGCGCCGTCCGCTCTACGATCAGTGGGGCAATCAGATGGGCTGGAGCCGCCCGAAATTTTTCTGCCCTTACTAATTGACTTGACGTTTTCGTTTCAGAACAAAGCCCGGCTTTAACAAGCCGGATTTTGCATTTCGTTGACGCACCTAAAGCCAATACCGCCAAGCATAATTGAGCGTGATCGCCGTTCTGGCGGCAATGACTGCCGTGCGCACGGCCGTGGGCGGCAGCACCCGCACGAGCCAGCCGCCAAGGAAGCCGCCGGTTTATGGCTGAAACTACGCTCGCACGGATATGCGTTGGCGGGCATCGATGACGGGCGAAGAAAACAACCGGATTTGCCGGCCCGTAACACGGACACGCTGGGGTCTCTAGGTGCTGTCGTGCTTGCCTGAAAGCGGTTCGAAGATTATGTCGATTTTTTTGAACCCGCGTTTTTCGCCCATCGAATATAACCATCGACGTGCAGTTTCTTCGCTCGTAAATATCTCTGACCCCACAACCTGTTCCAAAATTTGATGTGGCTCATCAAGTCGGACTGATGCGTTCGCGCGCCATTCGGTCTCGCCGGTTTGCGTGAGTACGGCGAGAAAATTCGCGCCGTCTTTCGCGAATAAAGGTTTATCGCTGCGCTCGCTCATGCCGGGAGGATAGCACAGAAACCCCCACTTTGCTTTTTGCTTTACAGCGAGACTTCCGGATCATCTAAATTAACTGAATGCGCGGACGCTTCACACCCAAATATACTTGGGAATAGCTTCACTACGGCTAAAGCCAATAGCGCCAAGCGTAATAGAGCGTGATGACGGTTCCGGCGGCAATGACCGTGGCGCGCACGGTGGCCGGCGGCAGCACGCGCACGAGCCAGCCGCCGAGAAAGCCGCCGCAGGCCGCACCGATGAGCATCACCAGCGTGTGCGGCCAATCGACGATCCCCTTCCAGATGAAGATTGCGATGGTGACGGCGCTAACCGCGGTCGCGAGTAGGTTTTTCATGACATTGGCCGCTCGCACGTCGCGGACGCCCATCACGCCTAATATTGCGAGCAGCATCACGCCGAGGCCGCCGCCGAAATAGCCGCCATAGATGGTGGCGGGAACGATCAGTAATTCGCCGAGAAGGCTGTGCGGCTTGCCGCGCTTCCGGGCTTTCCGTTTTTGCCCTTGAATCGCTTCTTGGATCTGCCGCGAGAAGGCGAAGATCAGCGTCGCCACCCCCACCAAAAGCGGCACCAAAAGGATGAAGGTGCGGTCGGTGGTGACAAGCAAAAGAACGGCGCCGATCGCGGCACCTATCAGCGACAGCACGATCAGGAGGAGAAACCGGCGGTCAAACGCCGGAATGCGCTCGCGGTCGGCGATCGCCGCGATGAAGTGGCCGGGTGTCACGGCGACCGCGTTCGAGGCGTTGGCGATCACCGGCGGAATGCCGCTTGCGAGCATGGCGGGAAAAGTGATCAGCGTGGCGCCGCCGGCGATGGCGTTGGCGACGCCGCCGACGAGCCCAGCGCCGGCCAGCAGCGCGACCGTTGCGATGTCCACGTGAGTGGCTTCAGGCCGCTTTCGCCTTATCCACCTTCACGCCGCCGCCCTCGGCGAGCATCACCTTGTTCAGCAACTTCACCAGCGCATAGACGGATTCGATCGCCGGCGCCGGCGTGTTGGTGAGTTTCGCCATCTCGAGGATCGAGCCGATCAGCGCCTCGGTCTCGAGCGAGCGGCCGGCCTCGACGTCTTGTAACATCGAGGTCTTGTGCGCGCCGACGGATTCGGCGCCGGCGATCCGTTTATCGATGGAAACGCGGAAGGTGACGCCGAGCTTCTGGGCGATGTCCTGCGCCTCTTTCATCATCGTCGCCGCGAGTTCGCGCGTCTCGGCAAACTGGCAGATGTCGACGAGCGTCGCGTGGGTCAGCGCCGAGATCGGATTGAACGAAAGATTGCCCCAGGCCTTCAACCAGATTTCCGAGCGGATGTCGTCCAGCACGCGGGATTTCAACCCCGCCTTGATGAACACATCGTGCAATTCCTTCACCCGCGCCGTTTCCTTACCGTCCAACTCGCCGATCGGGAAGCGGTCGCCCTCGACGTGATGGATGACGCCGGGCGCGGTCACCGCCGCCGCCGGATAGACCACGCAGCCGATGATGCGGTTGGCGTCGATCTTCTTGGTCAGGACGCCGGAGGGATCAAGGCTCTGCAGGCGTTGATTGTCGTATTGGCCGCCGAGCTTCTGGAAATACCACCACGGCAGGCCGTTCTGCACGGTGAGCACAATAGTGTCGGGCGCGAGCAGATGGTCGATGTCGCGCACCACCTGATCGAGGAAATGCGCCTTCACCGCGAGGACGATGATGTCTTGCTTGCCGGCATCGGCGGCCTTGTCGACCGCTTTCACCTTGGCGGTCTCCACCTTGCCGTCGTGCCATTCGAGCTTGAGGCCGCTCTTCTTGATCGCGGCGAGATGCGTGCCCTGGTCGATCACGGTCACGTCGTTGCCCGCGAGCGCGAACTTGGCCGCCACGAGCCCGCCGATGGCGCCGGCGCCGACGACGCAAATCTTCTTCGCCTTCGGCGGCTGGCCGAAGAGGTACGGGCTCGGCAAAACTTGATCGAATGTATTGGAGAGCTTGCCGACGCCGTCGATGACGATGTCGACGACGTTATGGGCGCTCGCCATCACGCCGGCGCCGAGCGAGGTGCCGCAGGCGATCACATCGCCCGGCATCAAGGTCATGTCCTTCGAGACGGCGGCGACGAGCTTGTAAGGCGGGAAGAACATGTCGGCGACGGGATAGTTCTGCACCTCTTTTCCGTTGAGGACGGTGCGGATGACGAGCTTGGCCGGATCCAATCCGTTCGCGATCGTGGGGCCGAAGACGCCGAAGGTGTCGAAGCTCTTCGCCCGCGTCCACTGATCGAAGGTGGGAAATTTCTTCATCAGATCGACGGCGGTGATGTCGTTCACGCAGGTGTAGCCGAAGATGTAATCCTTGGCCTCGGCCTCGGAGATGTTGAAGCATTTCTTGCCGATGACGACGCCGAGCTCGCCCTCATAGACGATGCGGCCGTCATAGGTTGTCGGGCGGCGGATCGGCTCATTGGCGGGATGATAGGCGTTCGGCGCCTTGAGGAAGTAGAGCGGATCGACGGGCTTTTGGAAATCGTTCTTGGCGGCGAGCTGGTGGAAGTTGTTCCACAGGCAAACCATCTTCGAAGGATCGCAAGGCGTGAGTATTTTCACGTCCTTGAGTGCGACCTCGTCGCCGGTCGCTTTCGCGCCCACGAACATGTCGCCGGAATGCACGGAAATCGTGTCGCCTTCGAGCGTGCCGAAGCCGGTCTTGCCGCCCTTCTCGAAGCGGATCCAATGCGCCATTCTATCCTCCCGCGAATTTTGAAGGGTTGTTTGCCCCAATCTAGCAGAGTGCGGTAGCCGTTTCGATGCATGCCTTGATTGTACGCTGCAGCGCATTATCCGGCTGAGCCGGTGTGGTATTTGTCGGACTTAATGCGCAAATTGTGCCGATCGCGAGACAAAGGACTCATTCCATGAGCGCAGCCCATCACTATCATGCCGTCGTCTGGATCGATCACCGCGAAGCGCGCGTATTCCATTTCGGCCCGGCCGATGTCGAGCGGCTCGTTTTGCACCCCGATCGCCCGACCCAGCACATCCACCACAAGGCAAACTCCATCGGCAGCGGAAATGCCCCGGCAGACCACGCCTATTTCCACGCCGTCGCGCAATCGATCGCGGATGCAGGCGCGGTTCTCATCACCGGGCCGGCCAACGCCAAGACCGAATTGGTCAAACACATTCAGCAGCACGATCCCAAGCTCGCGAAAATCATCGTCGGGGTTGAAACTGTCGATCATCCAAGCGACGGAGAACTCGTCGCTCACGCCCGGAAATACTTCAAGGTGGAAGATCGAATGCTGCCGCAGAAGCCGTAGGCGCGACGCCGCTATTTGTTCAACTCGTCCGCGATCAATCTCACCTCTTCCGGTGTCAAGAAGGAAATGTCGTATTTGTCGGGCTCGATCCGCATATTGTCGGAATCGGCGAGGAAGCGGTGCATGAAGATGCGCGTATAGATGAACCGGCGCACTTGCGTTTCATCGCGCTGTGCCGCGAGTGAATCGAGCGAATAGGTGCCGACCTCGTCCTGCGAAACCTCGATCACGTCCGGCGCGCTCGGATCGATCCCGATCTCCTGCAAATAGGCCGCTGCTTTCGGACTCACCCGCGCCGTCTGTTGTTGCAGCGGCGGCGCAGAAGGAGTCGCGGGCGGTAGCGGTTGCGCAGGCGTCGGACTCGGCGGGGGCGAAACCTCAATGGCCGGCGGCGGCTGCAGCGGATTGGGGGGCGTCGTCGCTTCGGGCGAAGGCGGCGGCGGGAGCGCGGGCCCTATCGTGACTCCCGAAGGCGGCTGCGCCAGCGACGGCTCGACCGGCTGCTCCGGCTGCGGCGGCACGGCCGAAGGGGGCACCGGCGGCTGTTGGACTTCGGCGAGCGCACCGTGACAAAGCGCCACGGTGAGCGCGAGCGAAGCGAGGATGCGCATGAAGCGGCTTGTGCCCTGCCGGGCAGGCGGAAATAAGGATAAAGACCTACTGGAGCATGATCTTTTCCGAAAACCGGTTCCCACTTTTCGGGATCATGCACTACTGGAGTATGATCTAATCCAAAAACCGGTCTCCACTTTTCGGGATCATGCTCTAGCGTTTCACGACGCGGATCGACAAATCCGGCAGGCCCGCGATCTTGCACACGATCACGTCGCCGGGAACGACCGGCCCGACATTCTCCGGTGTGCCGGTCATGATGATATCGCCGGCTTTTAATTCAAACGCTTCGGATAGTTTCTCGATCTGCTCGGCGACGCTCCAGGTCATGTTGGAGAGGTCTGATTTCTGTCTCTCCACGCCGTTGACTTCGAGCGAGATCGCGCCCTTTGACGGGTGGCCGATGCGCGCGGCCGGAAGGATGGGGCCGACCGGCGCGCCATGGTCGAAGCCCTTGCCGAGCGACCATGGTTTCTTCTGCTCACGCATGCCGATTTGCAGGTCGCGCCGGGTCATGTCGAGGCCGACGGCGTAGCCGTAAACGCAATCGAGCGCCTTGGCGGCGGGAATATTCTTGCCGCCTGATTTCAGCACCGCGACCAATTCCACCTCGTAGTGATAGTTGCTAGTGAGCGGCGGATAGGGATGGTCGACGGCCGGGCCCGGATAGACCACCTGCACCGCGTCGGTCGGCTTCTGGAAAAAGAATGGCGGCTCGCGCGTCGGGTCCGAGCCCATTTCGCGCGCATGCGCCGCGTAATTGCGGCCGATGCAGTAAATACGGCGGACGGGAAAAACTTGATCGGAGCCGACGATCGGCAGCGTGGTCTGCGCGATCGCGAACAGGAGCGACGGTCCTTTGGCTTTCGGCTTGGTGCTCTTTGCCTTTGATTTCGGACGAGCCTTCGCCTTCGACTTTTTCTTGCTCTTCGCCATCGTCATCTCCCGGGGAATTCAAAAAACCGGCGGGGCCGCCAGAAAGTGCGGCGGATATTACCCGGGCCGAGGGCTTACGCGAGCCTTTCCCTTGAGCAGTGGAATCGGGCCTGAAATACGAAGAAATCATGTACATCCCATGCGTTTACCGCAATGCAGCAGTGATGCTGCACCGCTACCAAAACCCCCGGTAAGGGCTACATCTCGTGCGAACCAAGAGGCGGGCCGATTCCAAGCGGTTCCGCGAGAGAATGAAGGAGACTGAACATGTTGCTCTGGGGAACCATTGTCCGGCTCTATAAGCGCTGGCGCGCCTACGAGCGGACCTACGAAGAGCTGATGCGGCTCGATGATCGCGAGCTCGCCGATATCAACATCCGGCGCGGCGAGATCGACGCGATCGCGCGCCACTCCGCCCGCACGGTCTAACCCACCCACCCATCGTGACTCGAAGGGCCCCGGCATCTCGCTGGGCCCTTTGTTTTTTTCGAATTCGTCATGCCCGCGCTCGTCGCGGGCATCCACGTTTTTCTTTTTTTGCCGCAAAGACATCGATGGCCGGGACAAGCCCGGCCATGACAAGAGAAATGCGCATTTCAGGGCGCTGCAGGCTTCATGCCCTTGGAGCGCAGCAGGGACACCGTTTGCGCGCTCCGCAATAGCGCGATCAACGCGTTCGCCGCGTCCCGCTCTTTCGCATGGGCGCCAAGAGCGGCTGAATAGGTTGTCGTATCCTGAATTTCCGTCGGCAGCGGACCGACGAAAATAACGCCCGGAACGGCGATGATCTCGCTGATCTGCTGGATTGCGATCTCCGCCTCGCCCTTGGCAACGAGCAAGGCCGACGAGCCGCCATGCACCAGCACGAGTTTCGGCGTGATTTGATCCGCGATCCCGAGCCGCCGGTAGAGGCCCGTGAGATAGATGCCACTTGTGCCCCCGCTTGCCGGATCGACGTGGGCCACCGATTTCGCGGCGAGCAAGAGCCGCTTGAACGCTTCGATCGATGAGATGTCGGGAAGCGGCGCCCCTTCCTTCACCACGACGCCGATGCCGACGGTGGCGAGATCGACGCGGCCAGGCGCGAGCTTGCCCTTACCGATCAATGCGTCGATGACCGGGGCCGTGATGACCGCTAAGTCGACCGCTTCGCCGCCCTCGATGCGGCGCGAAAGTCCTCCCGCCGTGTCGTTATCGAGCATCACCTTATGGCCGGTCGTGCGCTCGAAATCAGGGGCGAGCGCGAGGATCATCTCTTTCATCGCGCCGGCCGTGAGCACCCTCACCTCCACGGCCACAGCCGCTTGAGAAAGCGCGAGCGAGAAAAGGGCGGCGAAGAAAAATGGGTGGGCGATCTGCATGATGTCACCGTGGTGGCGGTAGCTTAATTCTCCTATATGAAAAAGGCATGAGAGCAATTCACATCGTTGGCGGCGGTCTCGCGGGCGCGGAAGCGGCCTGGCAGGCGGCACGTTGCGGCGTGCCGGCCGTGCTGCACGAAATGCGGCCCCATCGCGGCACGCCCGCGCACAAGACCGAAAAACTCGCCGAATTGGTCTGCTCCAATTCGTTTCGCTCCGACGATTCCGCGATGAACGCGGTCGGCCTACTGCATCACGAGATGCGGCGGCTCTGCTCGCTCGTGATAACGGCGGCTGACGTGAACCAGGTGCCGGCGGGCGGCGCGCTCGCGGTCGATCGCGAGGGATTTTCCGCCGCCGTAACGGCGGCGATCGAGCGCCACCCGCTGATCGAAGTGAAGCGCGAGGAAGTAATTGAGCCACCGGCGGAGTGGGACAACGCCATCATCGCCACCGGCCCCCTCACCTCGCCCATGCTCGCGGAAGCGATCCGTGCCCGCACCGGCGAGCAGGCGCTCGCCTTCTTCGATGCGATCGCGCCGATTGTGCACAAGGATTCGATCGATTTCTCCATCGCCTGGCTTCAGTCGCGCTACGACAAGAGCGGTCCCGGCGGTTCGGGTGCTGACTACGTCAATTGCCCACTGTCGCGCGAGGAGTACGAGCGCTTCGTCGCGGCGGTGAACGCCGCCGAGAAGGTCGAATTCAAGGAATGGGAGGGCACGCCCTATTTCGACGGGTGTCTCCCGATCGAGGTGATGGCCGCGCGCGGCTTGGAGACGTTGCGGCACGGGCCGCTGAAGCCCGTCGGCCTCGTCAATCCGCACAGGTGCGAGAGGCTTTATGCGGTCGCACAGCTTAGGCAAGACAATAAGCTCGGCACGCTGTTCAACATGGTCGGCTTCCAGACCAAGCTCCGTCACGGCGAGCAAACGCGCGTCTTCCGGATGATTCCGGGCCTGCAAAACGCCGAATTCGCGCGGCTCGGGGGCCTGCATCGCAACACCTATCTCGACGCGCCGAAATTGCTCGACGGCGCGCTGCGGCTGAAAGCCGATTTGCGACTGCGCTTCGCCGGCCAAATCACCGGGTGTGAGGGTTATGTGGAAAGTGCCGCGATCGGTCTCCTGGCCGGGCGCTTCGCCGCGGCCGAGCGGCTTGCGGAAAGGCCGAGTGTGCCGCCGCCGACCACGGCGCTCGGCGCGCTGCTTGCCCACGTCACCGGCGGCCACCTGGAAACCATCGACGCCGGCCCGCGCTCGTATCAACCGATGAACATCAATTTCGGGCTGTTTCCGCCGCTGGATGAGGAGCCGCGGAAGCCGACCGGCGGTAAGTTGCGCGGGCCGGCGCGCGCGCAAGCAAGAAAAGAGGCGATCACCCGCCGCGCCAAGGCCGATCTCGAAGCGTGGCTCGCGGAAGAGTCGCGCACCAACGCCGCGGCTTAAATTCAGTCAGCGTCCTAGTGCCCCGAACCCGAAGTTCGCATACACCGTGCCGCAAGCTCGGCTGCGAACTTCGGGTTCAAAGGGGCACTAGAATTATAGAGAAGCTAGTGTCCCTTTGATTCCGAAGTTCGTATGAGAGGGTGCCGCACGGGTTTACGAACTTCGGAATCGGGACACTAGTGACGTCGTGACGCGCGCCAAAGCCGCCATTGCCGCCGCCATTGCGCCACCTCGACCGGCGTCTTGAACGGATCGTAATCCGCTTCTTCCATGCGATCGAGATAGAGCGGCACGAGTTCGAGCGGAAGCAACGCGGAGATGATTTCTCGCGGCAACGAGGTCATGCGGCGCGAGGCCTCTTGGTAGTGGCCGCGCGCGATCGCGCGGATTTCAGCGAGTGCCGCGACCAGGCCGGGCGCCCCTTTTCCTGAAACGATGTCGTCTCGCGCAACATTGTGTTTCGCAAGCAGGTCGAGCGGCAGATACACTTGGCCGCGCGAGGCATGGAGCGCAAAGGCGCGCAGCAAGCCGGTGATCGCATAGGCGCGGCCGGCGTGCTGCAAGGATTCCGTGATCCCCTGCAATTCCCGGCCAGCAAGAAGCGTCACGGCGAGCCGAAACAGCGCGCCCGCCGTCGAGTCGCAATAGCTTTCAAATTGCCCGCTGCCAGGCATCGCGTCGTCGTAAAGGTCGAAAATATGCGCGTCGATCAGCTCCGAGCATTGCGCGCGCGGCAAGGAAAATTTCTCGATCGCCGCGAGTAGCGCACTCGCCACCGGATGGCGCGCGACGTCGCCCCGCGCGTGACCCTCCAGCGCGTCGCGCCACCATTGCAGCCGCAACTCGCCCGGCATCGGCTCGTGCACGAGTTCGCGAATGCGCGCGATCTCGTAGTTGAAGGCGTAGAGCGCGAAGAGATGCTTGCGCTTGGCCGAAGGCACGAAGAGGCCCGCGAGATAGCGGTCCTTGTCGTGCTCGCGGACGAGCTTGCGGCAAAATCGATAGTTGCTCCGCATGCCCATCCAAACCCCGCGCTCATTCCACCGCAATCAGGGCGGCGGCAACACGGCGGCCCTCGGCGAAAAGCACGTTATAGGTGCTCGCCGCGGCGCGCGTGGGCATCACGTCAAAGGAAAGCCCCTCTTTTCGCAGCCGCCGGCGCAGGGGCTCCGCGAGGAGAGCGGGATCGCTTCCCGATCCGATCAGGAGAAAATCGATCGCGGTTTTTTCCACAATGGCGCGCGCGAGCGAAGCCTCGTCGATCTCGGCGGGCGTGCGCGGCGGCCAAGCCCAAATGCCGTTCGGCAGCGCCAGGATCGAGCCGCGATGCGACATGCCGGCGAAGCGAAAGCCGCCCGCGCCATAAGCCTCGATTTGAGCCGCGCGCGGATAATGCGGGGCGGCGTCGCTCAACGGGAGCGGGCGCCGACCGCTGGCGCCGCGGGCTCGGCCGGCCCGGGCGCTTCGAAATGCGCCGTGCGCCCGGCGCCCACGCCGAGATAAATCAGGATCGGCGAGGCGATGAATACCGAAGTGTAAGTGCCGACCAGCACGACGCCGAACATCATCGTCGCGGTGAAGGAGTGGATGGCGTGGCCGCCGAACAGAAGCAGCGACAACAGCGCCGCCGCCACGGTGACGTGGGTGATGATCGAGCGCGACAACGTCGCATTGATCGAGATGTTCAAGAGATCCGCCATCGACAACTTCTTGTAGCGCCGCAGCATTTCGCGGATGCGGTCGTAGATGACGACGGTGTCGTTCAGCGAATAGCCCAGAATGGTGAGGAGTGCCGCGATCGAGGTGAGGTCGAAATCGATCTGCGTCACCGACATGAAGCCGATCGTGAGCACCAAATCATGGACGTTCGCGATCATGGCGCCGAGCGCGAATTGCCATTCGAAGCGGAACCACAAATAAATCAGGATCGCGAAGATCGCAAATACGATGCCGATGGTGCCATAGCCGAGCAATTCGTTGGAGACGCGCGGGCCCACCACTTCGACGCGGCGATAGTCCACCGTGTCGCCGAGCGCGCCCTTGACCTTGTCGACCACCGCCTGCTGGGCGGCATCGCCGCCCGGCTGCTGCGAGACGCGGATCAGCACCTCGCCCTTATCACCGAATTCCTGCAACTGGATTTCGCCGAGGCCCAATCCATCGAGCGTCGTACGCATTTGCGCAATGTCGAGTGGGCCCGCCTTCGACTGCACCTCGATCAGCGTGCCGCCCTTGAAGTCGATGCCGAAATTGAGGCCGTGGGTGAAGTAAAACAAAAGCGCCAGCATCGACAACAGCGCCGAGACCGGAAAGCTGATGCGGCGGAAGCGCATGAAGTCGAACTTGGTTTCATCCGGCACGAGGCGGAGATGCGGGATAATTCCGAACAGCACCAAGAGGCAAAGCACCGTCACCACGGCCAGCGCCGCAATGATAAGAATGGTTGTCGGTGTCATTGCGGATCCTCAGATCGGAACGGTTTGCGGCCGCCACCAGCGCACCCAGACCGAGACGATCAGGCGCGTAAGGGTGAAGGCGGTGAAGAGCGTGGTCAGAATGCCGATGCCAAGCGTGACCGCGAAGCCGCGCACGCTGCCGGTGCCGATGAAGAACAACACCGCGGCGGCGATGAAGGTGGTAATGTTGGAGTCGAGAATGGTGGCAAGTGCACGGCTGAAGCCCGCGTCGATGGCGGTGATCGCCGAGCGGCCGGAGCGCAATTCCTCGCGGATACGCTCGTAGATCAAGACGTTGGAATCGACCGCAATCCCGACCGTGAGCACGATGCCGGCGATGCCCGGCAGCGTGAGCGTGGCACCCAGGAACGACAGAATTCCGAGGATCATGCCGACATTCACCGCCACGGCGAGATTGGCGAACAGGCCAAACAGGCCGTAGGTCAGGATCATGAACACGATCACCAGCGCCGTGCCGAAATAGGCGGCGAGGATGCCGGCGTTGATCGAATCCTGGCCAAGGCCGGGGCCGACGGTACGCTCCTCGATGATGGTGAGCGGCGCGGGCAACGCACCCGCGCGCAGTAAAACGGCCAAGTCGTTTGCCGACTGGATGGTGAAACTGCCGCTGATCTGTCCGGCGCCGCCGGTAATGGCCGTTCTGATGACCGGCGCCGAGATCACTTCGTTGTCGAGTACGATGGCGAACGGCTTGCCGATATTTTCCTGCGTCACCTGCGCGAAACGGCGGCCGCCGGAATTGTTGAAGCGGAAATTGACGACCGGTTCGCGCGTTTGCGAATCGAAGCCGGGCTGTGCGTCGACGAGGTCTTCGCCGGAAACCATCACGCGGCGCTCGATCACATAGGGCACCTTGTCGCGCGAATAGAGCAGTTCCGACTCCGGCGGCGGGCGGCCTTCGAGCGCTTGCTGCGGCGTCATGGTTAGATCGACCAGGCGAAAGGCGAGCTTCGCGGTCTTGCCGAGCAGCGCTTTTAATCGCGAGGGATCCTGCAAGCCCGGCACCTGCACCAGAATGCGGTCGTCGCCCTGGCGCTGGATCAAGGGCTCGACCGTGCCGAGATCGTCGACGCGGCGGCGCACAATCTCGATCGATTGATCGACCGCCTGGCGAATGCGCTGGGTGATGCCGCCCGGCGTGATGGTGAGCGTAATCAGCCCGCCGCCGGCATCGGTGACTTCAATGTCGCGCTGGCCGGTGCCCGAGAGAAATCCGCCGAGCGGCGCCGACAATTCGCGCAGCCTTCGCACCGCTTCCGGCACGTCGGCCTCCTCGCGAACGCGCACCTGCACGGTCAGGTTCTGGATCGCCAAGTTGCTGTAGCCGACGCGGGCTTCGCGCAGCACGCGGCGCACGTCGTCACGCAGCGTCTCGGCGCGCTCCTTGCGCACGGCGTTGGAGTCGACTTCGAGCAGGATGTGCGAGCCGCCCTGCAGGTCGAGGCCGAGTACGAGGCGCCGCTGCAGGGCGGACGGCAAGGATTGGAAGGTCGCGGGCGGAAGCAGGCTCGGCACGGTCATCAAACAGATAATGACGGAGGCCAGAATGATCGCGAGCGCCTTCCAGCGGGTGAAATGCAGCATTGCAAAGCCTCAAGCAGTCCAAGCCGACGAATGTTAGGCGGCGCCGTCGTCTTTCGCGGGCTCGCCCTTGGCGCGGACTTCGGTGACCATTTGGCGGAGCTGGCGCACGCGCACATTGTCGGCGATCTGCACTTCGACCTCGTTGTCGTCGATAACCTTGGTGATCTTGCCGACGAGGCCGCCCGAGGTCACGACCGTGTCGCCGCGGCGGAGCTGGGTCACCAGCAGCTGGTGGTCCTTCGCCCGCTTCTGCTGCGGCCGCAAAATCAGAAAATACATGATGACGAAGATCAAGGCGAACGGCGCGACCTGGAACAGCATGTCGCTGCCGCCGGCCGGCGCGCCCTGCGCGAAGGCGGGTGTAATGAACATCGAATTCCTCTTGTTTCAGGCCGGCGAAACCGCAAGTCCGCCAAAGCGGGCGGACTATACCCACGCACCTCCGGATTGCAAACATTCAACCCGTTCGAGGCGTTGCCGCAGGCGGCGCGTCCTCGTATCGTCGCTCAAAACAACGGCCAGGCCTTTGCTGGCGGGCCCGAGGGAGGACTTTATGACGAAAGCGTGCATGCGCCCGCTCGCCGCGATCCTGTTTGGAGTTCTCTTGAGCGCGTTCGCGGCGGCACCCGCCGCGGCAGAGGAAGAGTGCAAGAATCGCGGCCAACTCGACACGCTTTATTGCGACGACAATGGCGATCTCGTCGCCGACGCGCCGAAGGACCAGAGCAAGTGGAAGGATCCCTCCACCCTCGTCTTCGCCTATACACCGGTCGAGGACCCCGCCGTCTACGCCAATATCTTTAAGCCGTTCACCGATTACCTCGCGCAATGCACCGGCAAGCGCGTGGTCTATTACCCGGTGCAATCGAACGCGGCCGAGATCGAAGCGATGCGCTCGGGCCGCCTGCATGTGGCGGGCTTCTCCACCGGCCCCACCGGCTTCGCGGTGAACCTCGCCGGCGCCGTGCCGTTCGCGGCCAAGGGCACCGAAAAAGGCCCGCAGGGCTATCACCTGATCTCGCTGGTGAAAGCCGACAGCCCCTATCAGAAGCTCTCCGACCTCAAGGGCAAGCGCGTCGCCCACACCTCGCCTTCCTCGAACTCGGGCAATCTCGCGCCGCTGGCACTTTACCCGGCCGAGGGCTTGACCCCGAACGAGGACTACAAGCCGATCATGTCGGGCGGCCATGACAAGTCAGCGCTCGGCGTCGCGTCCGGCGACTACGACATGGCGGGCGTTGCATCCGACGTTTACGACCGCATGGTGACGCGCGGCACGCTCAAGGGATCGGACTTCCGCATCATCTATACCAGCCCGCTATTCCCAACCTCGTCCTTCGCCTATGCGCACGATTTGAAACCGGAGCTCGCGAAGAAGATGGTCGATTGCTTCTACGCCTTCCGCTTCCCGCCGGAGATGACGAAGGAATTCAACGGCGATGACCGCTTCTTCCCGATCACCTACAAGGAAAACTGGAAGGTGGTGCGCGAGATCGCGGAAAAATCCGGCACGCCGTACAACAAGACGGCCTATGACGCGGAGAATAAGCGCGAGGCGGAGGCCGCCGCGAAGAAAGCGGCCGAGAAGGCAGCGCAGCAGGCGCAACCGGCTCCCGCGCAGCCGAAGCAATAACGGCTGGGCGCGAGGCCATGGACGCCTCGGTACGGAGCGCAAAATCGGCCAACGATAGCGCCGGTCATGCGCTCGAGCTTCGTAATCTCAGCAAAGAGTACCGCGCCGGTATTCAAGTGCTGAAGAATATCTCGCTGAAATTCGCCGGCCGCGGGATCGCCGCCATCATCGGCCCGTCCGGCACCGGCAAATCGACGCTGATCCGCTGCATCAACCGGCTGACCGACCCGACCTCAGGCGAAATCCTGTTCATGGGAACGGATCTCGCCCAGCTCAAGGGGCGGCGCTTGCGCGAGGCGCGGCGCAAGATCGGCATGGTGTTCCAGGAATACAATCTCGTCGAGCGCCTGAGCGTGATCGAGAACGTGCTGTGCGGCCGGCTCGGCTATTTGCCGGCGTGGCGCGCGTGGCTGCGGCGCTTTCCGGCGAAGGATATCGAGCGCGCTTTTTCTCTCCTGGATTCGGTCGGCCTTGGCGATTTCGCGAACGAGCGCGCCGACCGGCTTTCCGGCGGCCAGCGCCAGCGCGTCGGCATCGCGCGCGCGCTGATGCAAGACCCCAACCTCGTACTTGCCGACGAGCCGACCTCCTCGCTCGATCCGAAGACTTCGGTCGAGATCATGGAGCTGATTGCGCGCCAAGCGGCGGCGCAGGGCATCCCGGTGATCGTGAACATTCACAATGTCGAACTCGCCAAGCGCTACGCCGATCGCGTGATCGGCATGAGCAAGGGCGAAGTGGTGTTCGACGGGCCGCCAAAGGCGCTCGAGCACTCGCATTTATTGCAGATTTACGGCGGCGAAGGATGGCTGGAGTGAGCGACGTACCTGCCCCCTCGCCCGCGCGCCGGGCGTTTCCGCCGAACTGGCCCTTGCGCATCGGGCTTGTCGCGCTTGCGCTCTATGTCTTCTACGCAAGCTCGATCCTCAACATCACCTGGGCGCGCTTCGTCGAAGGCTTCGGCCATGGCGGGCGGTTTCTGTCGCGCATGTTTCCGCCGAACTTCGCCGCCGACAAGCTGGCACTTCTCTATTCCGGCATGTTCGAAAGCCTGCAGATCGCGATCCTCGCGACCGTGTTCGGCATTCTGTTCTCGGTGCCGCTGGGGCTTGCCGCCGCGCGCAACCTGTCCTTCGCCCCGCTTGCCTGGTTCACGCGCGGGCTGATCGCGCTGCTGCGCTCGTTCCACCCGGTGATCCTGGCGATCCTGTTCGTGAAGGCGGTCGGCTTCGGCGCACTCGCGGGCGTCCTCGCCTTGATCGTCGCCTCGATGGGATTTCTCTCCAAGCTCATTGCCGAGGCCGCCGAGGAAATCTCCATGAAGCAGATGGAGGCGATCCGCGCGACCGGCGCCCCGTTCCTGTCGGTACTCGTCATAGCGGTGGCGCCGCAGATCATGCCGCGCTTCATCGGCTTTTCCGCCTATCAGCTCGATTCCAATTTGCGCAATTCCGCCCTTGTCGGCCTCGTCGGCGGCGGCGGCATCGGCGCCACGCTATTCACCGCTTTCCAGCGCTTCGACTACGACTTCGTGCTCACCATCGTGCTCGCGATCATCTTCACGGTGACGGTCGGCGAAATCCTTTCGGGCTGGATGCGGAGGCTGTTTCAATGACGGCCGCCGCATCCGCTTTGCCCCGCCGCTGGCATCGCTTCTCGCTTTCCGAGCGCATCCTGCGCTCGTGCTTCTATCTTCTCGCCGCCGTAGCGGTGATCTGGTCGATCAAGACCATCGAGATCATTCCCGAATTCCTGCAAGACGCGCCGGCTCAAACCGCCGATCTCTTCGCACGCATGTGGCCGATCGACTGGTCTTGGTACAAGAGCGGCGTGCATGCGGCGCTGATCGAGACGCTGCATACGGCGACGCTCGGAACGATCCTCGCCGTTTTGCTGGCGAGCCTCGTAGCCCTGTTGGCCGCGCGCAACGTCACGCGCTCGGTCATCCTCAACACTATCGCCCGGTTCATCCTGGTCGCGACGCGTTCGGTGCACGCGATGGTGTGGGCGCTTTTCTTCGTCGCGGTGTTCGGCCCGGGCGCGCTCGCCGGCACGCTCGCGATCGCGGTGCACTCGATCGGCTTCACCGGAAAATTGCTTTCGGAGGCGATCGAGGAGGCGAAGACGGGCCCGATCGAGGCGCTCACCGCCGCAGGCGCGACGAAGCTCTCGATCCTTGCCAAGGGCTATTGGCCGCAGGTGAAGCCCGCTTTTCTGGGAGTCGCGATCTTTCGCTGGGATATCAATATCCGCGAGTCGGCGGTGCTCGGCTTGGTTGGCGGCGGCGGCCTCGGCATGGCGTTGGAGGCCGCGCTCGAAAATCTCTACTGGGATCGCGTCGGGCTCGTGCTTATCATAATCTTTGGGATCGTGATCGCCGCGGAAATCCTCACCACCTGGCTGCGGAGCAGGATTATCTAGCGCACCACCATCTGCGTACAGCGGAACAGCGCGAGGGTCTTGCCCTTGCCATCAGTGACGGTCGCGTCCCACACCTGCGTCGTCTTGCCGAGATGCACGGCTTGAGCCTCGCATTCGATGACGCCTTCGGTGACGGTGCCGAGAAAGTTCGATTTCAGCTCGATGGTGGTGAAGCCACGCGCCCCCTCGGGCAGCGAGGCGATGCAGCCGTAGCCGGCGCTGGTGTCGGCGAGCGCGATCACGCTCGCGGCGTGGAGAAAACCGTTCGGCGCCATCAAGCGCTTGGTGACCGGCAGCCGGCTTTTCACGTAACCGGACTTTACTTCGATGATCTCGATCCCGAGTTCGCCGGGCAGATAGCCGGCCTGGCGCTGCATGAAGGCGGCGGGATCAACGGCGCGTGCGGTCATAAGAATACCCCTGTCGGCGTTTGCCGACGGGGATACGCGAGTGGCTGCGAAACAGATATTCTTTTTTCGACGATCAGCGTTGCGTCGTTTCGTCCCTGTGACGCGACGGCAACTGCCAAACATGGCGCGCGCCTCCCCCATTCAATTTTTTATGTCTGCGGGGACATCGCCTTTTCGTATTGCAGGAACCACTGGCGGCTGACCCGTCTCCCTCAGGATGGCCTGCGCTTCGACGGTAAGCAGAAATCGCACGAAATCGGTTGCTTCCCTCGGGTTTTTCGCCGTCCCCGGCACTGAAGCCGCATTTCGAATCGCCTCGCTCATATTGACGCTCGCCGGAAAACGGATGATTTCGATGTCATTTCGCGCGGCCACCGCGGAGGAGTAATAAACGACACCCGCGCTCGCCGTTGTTTCCCGTACGGCGCGCACGACATCGGGTCCTGACGTCGGCTTGGATGGGTCGTTGATAGCGGCATCTACGATCTTCTGTTCGAGCTCGGGTTTTCCTTCGAGCGCGGAAGCTCGCTTCAGGAAATCAATCGTGCGACCGGTGGCGAGATCCTTTTCGGCCGTCACGCGGATAAATTTCACTTCGGGCTTCGCCAGGTCCGAGACTTGGCGGATTTGAAGCGGATTTCCTTTCCCGGTGATGACGACCATTTCATTCGCCGAGAAGACCACGTACCACGAAGCCGCGACTTGATTTGAGCCTTCGACCTTCTTGTTCATCAAATCTTGATCGATAACGGCCGGAGACGATGACGCAAAGACATCGCAGGTGTCGCCCTTGAGGATGCGTTCGGCCAGTTGCTTCGAGGTGCTCGAGGTAAGGTTGATCGTGACGCCCTTGTTTTTCTCTTCGAATGTTTTTTTCAGCTCGCGCATCGGGCCAGCCAACGAATCTGCATGAAATATCTCGATCACGTCCGCTATCGCACTTGTGGCTGACAAAACGCCGAGCACGGAAAGCCAGGTCACGAGACCGACTCGTAATGGGGACAGCACTTCACGGATCATTTGCTCCTCCCGATGGATGGTAAATTGGACGCCGGCCCAGGCGCCAAATAGCCAGAGTCGCTTAGCAGAACAACAGGCACGCTGTGCGGCGTGCAGCATATCCCGCCGATGGCGGCGGTGGTACGCTCGTTACTGCAAAACAATTATTCGAATTTCGATGATCACCTAAATGAAATCACGCTTGTGCGTTAATCTCTCACACGCTGGTAGAAAAAATTCGTCACGCCAAATCACGGGGAGGAACCCATGCTACACTCACGTCAACTGCTGTCCATTGCCGCTTTCGCCTTGGTTTTAGCATCGCCTAATTCTGCACCGGCCCAGACCATCATCAGCGAATGGCCAAGTGTAAAGGCGCCAGCGGCGCCAGAACTCAAGGCCGTCACGGTCGACCCGAAGACCACCGCCCTTCTCATGCTCGATTTCGTCAAGCAGACCTGTAACGAGCAGCGCCGGCCGCGCTGCCTTGCCACGCTTCCCAAGGTGAAGGCTCTTCTCGCCGAGGCGCGCGCCAAGGATGTGTTGGTAGTCTACAGTTTCGTGAACAGTGGCACGTTTGCCGATACGCTTCCCGAGGTAGCGCCGACCGGCAAGGAGCCTGCCGTGCAGTCGGGCGCCGACAAATTCTACAAGACGAATCTCGAACAGATCCTGAAGGACAAGAACATCACGACGGTGATCGTCGTCGGGACCGGGGCGCACGGCTCCGTGATGTATACCGGGAGCGAGGCGGCGCTTCGCGGCATGAAAGTAATCGTGCCGGTCGACGGTATGTCGGCCGAGAACGCTTACATCGAGCAATACGTCGCCTACAATTTCGTCAGCGCGCCAGGCGTTTCCAATAACACGACGCTGACCAGCGTCGACATGATGAAGTTTTAGAGAGCGCGATTCATCTGCTTAGCTGCGGTACACTAACCAAAGCAAGCAGGACAATCGGCTCTAGCCACCTTGTCCACTCCGCAAAGGGGGGCTTATGATTTACGTCCCATAAGGCCGGACGCTGCGATCCGGACACGGGAGGGAGGTTGTCATGCTGACACGACGAGTTTTTGCGGGCTGTGCGCTGTGCGCGGTGATGGGGTTCATCGCGACAGAGTGTCCGCGCAAGGCACACCGCCCGCCGCGACGTCGGGCGTAACGGCCCGACGCCGGGCTATGTGACGATCCTTGCGGAAGCAACGGTTGAGCCGGGAGTCGTCTTAGGGCGGCACACACACCCCGGGGTCGAATCCAGCTATATCCTTGAAGGCGCCATCGAACTGCCGATCAAGGGGCAGGAAACCAAGACGTATAGCGTGGGCGACAACTACCAGGTGCCAGCCGAAACGCCGCATGCCGGCGGCAAAGCCAGCGACAAAAAGATCAGGATCCTGAGCACCTACGTCTTGGAGAAGGGCAAGCCGCTCGCGTCACCGGCACCGGCCTGATCAGATCTGGGTTTCCGCAAACTCCGTCTGAAAAATAATGATCAACGAGGCCGCCCTAGCGGGCGGCCTTTTGTTATTTCGAACCATAAGTGCGATGGCGGCTTTTGGCAGTTAGCGGACTTGCTTGACTCCGCCCTGCGCCAGCACCTTTTCCTTGAGCGCCGAGCGCCGCCCTCGCCTGCCGATACCGTACTTGGCCTCTGCGCACGTCGCAACGCCGAGTCAAAGACGGTCGGGCGGCCATACAGCAGACCATTGTGAGCCGCCTGATCGCACCGCGTAATCAAGAGAAAATCCCCGGCCAATGAGCCGGGGATTTTTTGTTTGACGTAATCAAGACCGTCTTTCGTTGTTTTGCCTGTCTTCCAACTATTACTTCGGAATTACCGCGCCCTTGTCCGGGTTTGTGGTGTAGATCGCGGGCAGCTCGCCCTGCGCGAGCGTCTTGTCCTTCATCGCCGCCAGTGCTGCCGCAGCGTCGAACTCCTTGCCGAGGCCGAGCGTCGGCACACTCAACGCATACACCGTGAAATGATAGTGATGGATGTTCTCGTCGTTCCACGGCGGGCACGGTCCGTCATAGCCGTAATATTGCCCCTTTAGCGCATCGTTGGTGGCGGTGACCTTAGTGAAGTCGTTGAGGCCGCGCACGCCGCCGGCCGCGGCCGGCGTCGCCGGCTTGCCGTGGGGTACGCGCGCATTCGACTCAGCGCCTTCGGCGATCGATGTGACATCCGCCGGAATGTCGACCAGGATCCAATGAAAAAAGTCCCGCCGCGGCACTGCCGACGTGAGTGTCTCGCCTTCCTTGTTCATTTTCTCGCGCTGTTCCGCAGGAGAATCCGTATCGTGCAGGATAATTGCATACGACTTGGTGCCAGCCGGCCCTTTCGACCACGAGATGTGCGGACTGATGTCGGGGCCAGGCCCGACATGTCCCTGCGCCGCCGGCATGCAGAACCCATGCTTGGTCGGGATCATTTTTCCGCTCTCGACGCCGTCGACGCTCACCTTGAGCGCCTGCGCGGATGCCGGCGCTGCCACTAATGCCGCTGCCACACCGGCCGCGAGCAACCCAAATACGGCGATCTTGGTCATTCCCATGTCGTCCTCCCTGTGAGTCCAGTCTTATCGGCTGGTTCGATCGTCAGCTTATGAAACCCTTTATAACGCTTTTTCATCCCGTTTGTTCATCCCGCTTGCTCAGGCGACCCAGTCCCGCTATCTCGCGTTCGCGGAGTGTTCCAAATGAATAAGCCATCGCCTGCCGATAGCGTGCTTGGTCTTCTCGCTAATGCGTTCGACCGCATTGCAGCGACGCTCGACCGCATGACGCCGCCGGCCGGAACCAAGCCCGATTTCGCCGCCGCCGACGCCTTTGTCTGGCACGCCGACGGCAAGCGGCTCGAGCCAATCACCCACGTCAACCGCGTCGAGATGCGCCTGTTGAAGGGCATCGAGCGGGCGCGCGAAACGCTCCTGGAGAACACCGAACGCTTCGCCAAGGGGCTTCCCGCCAACAACGCGCTGCTGTGGGGTGCGCGCGGCATGGGCAAATCGTCGCTGGTGAAGGCGGTGCACGCCGAGATCAACGCGCAGAAAAAAGGCTCGCTGAAGCTGATCGAAATCCACCGCGAGGAAATCGAGTCCCTGCCCGTGTTGATGGCGGCGCTCCGCGCCGCCAAGCAGCGCTTCCTCGTCTTCTGCGACGATCTTTCCTTCGAGGCCGAGGACACAAGCTACAAATCGCTCAAAGCCGTGCTCGAGGGCGGCATCGAAGGCCGCCCCGACAACGTGCTGCTCTACGCCACCTCCAATCGCCGCCATTTGATGGCGCGCGAGATGATGGAAAACGAGCGCTCGACCGCGATCAATCCCGGCGAGGCGGTGGAGGAAAAGGTGTCGCTCTCCGACCGCTTCGGCCTCTGGCTCGGCTTCCACCGCTGCTCGCAGGACGAATATCTCGCCATGGTAGAGGGCTATGTCGCCCACTTTAAAATCTCGATCGATGCGGAGACGCTCCGGCGCGAGGCGCTCGAATGGGCGACGACCCGCGGCGCCCGTTCCGGCCGCGTGGCATGGCAGTTCGTGCAGGAGTTGGCGGGCAGGCTTGGCGTCGTGCTGAAGGGATAGGAGACAAAATTCCCTCTTGTCGCGTGCTTCTTCGGGAGAAAGCTATGTGGATGAGATTCTCGATCGTGCTCATTCAGTCGGTTGTGGGCGCGTCATTGGCGCCGATGCTTTCGACCGAAGCACTGGCCGATGGCCGCTGCAGCGGACATGAATTGCTGCCGATTCCACGAGCGGAATCGAGTTGCCTAACGACGAGACCCGAAGTTTATCCTTCACCTGACGCGGCTTTACGCGCGCTGGTGCTTCCGGCCGATGTCGACTTGTATGCGACGCCCGACATGGAAAGCCGCATCGTTGTCCGCACGCGCGAGGGAAAACTTTTGACTTCCAAGGACTATTCCTCGCCGCGTGGAGCGAATGGGTATTATGTCTTCGCTGCGAAGTGGTCACCGGATTCTCAATTTTTCGTTTACAGCATGTCGTCTTCCGGCGGTCATTCGCCCTGGTCGTTTCCAATGTGGGTCTATAGCCGGCAGAAAAACCTGATCACCGATTTTAGTGCGATGATCGGGAATAATCCGACGGTATCTGGAGATTTCAAGTTTACCGGACCGCATACAGTTTCTGCCACGACCTGGGAGAAAGCGGGATCCGACAACAAACTTTCGATCACCGTGGATCTTGAGGATGCGATCAAAAAAATCATCCCCTCGTCCGATTAATTCCGCCTCGTCGCCAATCCATCATTCCGGTTAGCCACACCGCGGGATCCGCCTTGGATCAAATGCGCGTTGAAATCATGAACGAGATAGGCGGATTTTTTTTGCAACCCTTCGGCTAATTCTTGTCCGGCGCCAGCGCGCCCGGCGACTTGGTCATGTTCTTCGCCGGCCATTGATCGCCGACCGCGAGCAACGGCCCGCGCTTGCCGGTGACCCGCTCGATCTCGACCGCATAAACCGTCACCATATCGAGCCGCGGGTAAAAGCCTTTGGGGCGCTGCAACTTCGGATCGGTGTATTTCGCCATCAGGCGGTTGAAGAAGCGCGCCTTGCCGGCGGGGTCGCTATCGATGCGAACCATGCCAAAGCCTACGACGCTTACATAGCTCACCGTGGTGTCGCACTCGAATTCGCCATAGGGATACACCGTGCCCATCTCGGCCATCTCGAAGGAGATGCGCGGCCGCGCTTCGATGTTGTCGCGGAAATGACCGCCCAGGCTTGTATGCAGGTGAATCAACCCGTCGGCATAGACAAAGAGGTTCGGCACCACATAGGGATCGCCGTTCGCGCTGACGGTGGCGAAATGCGCGAATGCCGCCTCGTCCAGGAACCGGTCGATCTCCGCCCGGCTCATTTCCTTGTCCTTGCGGCGGACGCCGCCTTGGCTCATTTCCTATCCTTTGGCTCGAATCCTGGCGCGGGAGCGCGTTGCACCGAAGAATAGGCCAAGGCACCCGGCAAGCAAATTCTCGCGATGGCATCGATCAGCCGTGCGAATGAGAGGTTTGCGAAGCGAGTTCGCGTGAACCGCCCTCGATCGCCCGCACGTCGTGCGCCCGGCGCGGGCGAAGAATGGCGCAATTGCGCGCTTCGATCTCCGAATCAGTAAGCCCTGCAGTCGCTTAGCCCGGTTTTTTCCTTCGCCTTTAGCCGCGAATCTCATATCCATGGGGCGTAGCGCGCGGCGCGCTTCTCGGAGGAACATCATGGCCAGTACGAAAAGCTCCAAGCCCGTGACCCTGAAACACATGGCGGCGCAAATGGCGGCCGATCACGAAATGACCAAGGTCCAGAGCGAGGCCGTGCTCAGTGACATTGTCGAGATGATGACCAAGCACCTGAAGAAGGGCGAGCGCATCAAGCTCGCGGGCCTCGGGATTTTCCAGGTACGCAATCGCGCGGCGCGCATGGGCCGCAATCCCGCGACCGGCGAGCCGATCGCGATCAAGGCGAGCAAGAAGGTCGCCTTCCGTGCTACCAAGGAATTGAAGATGGCGGTCTAAAGCGGACCGTTCTGGAGAGGCCAGGACAAAAAGCCCGGTTTTTCAGCCGGGCTTTTTCTATTCGCGATCCAAGCTATGCCGCGGCCATTGCCTCGGCTTTCGCGCGGTCGACGTCGGGGCTGCGATACATCTTTTCCGGTATCCGTCCGAGCATTGAATCGTGAAGCTCGCCCTCCGCGAGTCCGTAGAATTTCTGGAAGCTCACGATCAAGGGCCGCCATTTATCGGGGTCGATGCGGTTCGGCTCGCCATGGAGCAGGATCGATTCCTCGATATGAACGCGTTGAATGCGCACCTCGAAGGTGACGACCCGTCCGCGCAGCTTATCGTCGTCCTCGGCGACGCCGTGGCTCGCCTCGACCACGGCCTCCAGCTGCACTGGGCATTCGAGCACGCGGGGCGCCGCCACCGTTTGCGCGCGCACCGGCGTGAGGCCGGAAATGCCGAACTTGTCCTTCTCGTAGCGATAGCCGCGCGCGAGCTTGCCCGGCGGTACCGGATCGGTGCCGGTCGTCAGCGCGAGCCGATTGACCGCGGCGGCGAGATCGGCTGACGGCAGATTCAGCACGCACTGGCCGGTGCGCCGCATGTTTTGCGGCGTTTTCGACTGCGCCGCGAGGCCGAGAATGCCGCGCCAGCCGAGCCAGAACGCCGACGACATCGGCGCGAGGTTATAGGAGCCGTCCTCGTTGACGGTGCTGATCAGCACCACGGGCGTGCCGAGATAGAGGATTGCGGGTTCGCTTACGACGTGCATGTTTTTTCCAATCGATGCTCCTATTGAGCATCCTGGAGATACGCATCGGGGACAGGCATTCCCACCCGATATCGCGGAAAAGAAACGTGCGGATCGCGCGAAAAAGTGGCCGGCGAAAACGGAATTCGACCGATAAACGGCCAATCGGTCGCTAGGCCGCGGCGATCTCGCGATAGAGCGCGCGCCGCGCGGCCAGCAGAATATCGTCGGCGCTTTTCGAATCAGCGATGCGCGCATTGAGCAAAGCACCCACCATCGTCGCGCCAGCGGCGCGTTCGGCACCATCGCGCTCAACGCGCTGCCGCTTGGAATTTTGAGCGCGCAGCCGCTGGTGATGATGCTCTGCGCGATTATCGGCTTTGTTGCGGTTCTTCTCGCGCTCCGGCGCGCTTGACGCGGGCTCCGCCTTTTAGGACGAATTTCGCCGCCTTCTTGCCGCTGTCGACGCGGATACCCCTTCATTCCGCGACGATGCGCCTCCCGGCTGCGACGATTGTTGCCTTGCCGCCTTCGCCTTGCCCGCCGCAGATTGATGCTATTCATGCGAGTCCGGAAAGTGCCAATGCACCGCCTAACAATGCTGATCGCCGCGAGCCTTTTCGCAGTCTCCGCCATGGCGCAGACGAAGGGTCCACCGGCCCTGTCCGCAGATCATGCGCTCGGCGATTTTCCGCAAGCGAGCAAATATTATTGGCTCGCGCCGAGCGCTTCCGTTCGTCTGTGTCCCAAGCCCGCGCCGGACATTCTGGATCGCATTCAATGCCCGGAACTGACAGCGGGAAAATTCACGGTGACGGAAGTCGTTCTCTTCAACCAGACTCCCGCCTATTATCGCATCGAGATGGAAGGCGGACAGGCGGGCTATGTGCGCGCCGATGACAAGGTCAATTTCGTCGACGAAGACCCGCAGATTTTGGCCAGAGCTCCGGGAGCCAACTGCGCTAAACTCGGTGTGCCAAAAATCGGCATGACGGAAGCGGACGCGGAAAAAACCTGTTGGGCAAAGCCGGTCACGGTCAACCGCGTGAACGTGGCGAACCACATCCGCGAGCAGCATGTCTATGGCCGGGACCGCTATCTCTATTTCGAGAACGGCATCCTGGTCGCGATCGAACCTGGGCGTTGACGCCCCGTAGGCCGTTTGCTCGGCCATCTCGAAGGGCGCAATGCGTCTCTAAGCGGGATGCCCGGGCCAGCCCGGGCATGATGGCGGAGAGGTCAAAATATATGTCGGAAAAATTGCGCGGGGCGGCGGGGTATCCCACGGGAATCCGGCCGCCCCGCTTGAGATCGTACCTGGAGGTCACCGGGCCGATCAAAACTATTTCGATCTGTCGCCCCCTTCTCTCATCCCCATGTCCGCCAAGGCGAACATGAAGACCTTTTTGGCTGCATGTCTGCCAAGGCAGACATGCAGTGGGCCGATCAAACCGTGTTGCAAATTATTTCTAAATCGTTGCTTCCCTCGAAACCGATCTCCTCTCCTCGCAATCAAATCGGGCGAGAGAAAGTCGGCGGTGCGATATTGCTGCGAAATTACAGTGACGAAAGATGCTGCGCGGGATCGACCGGGGTCGAGCCCTTGCGGATCTCGAAATGGACCTGCGGCGAAGCGACACCCCCGCTCTGGCCCGCCTTCGAGATCACCTGCCCGCGCTTCACCGTCTCGCCGCGATGGACGAGGATTTCGGAGTTGTGCGCGTAGGCGGTGACCCAGCCGTCGGTGTGCTTGATCAAGACGAGATTGCCATAGCCCTTCAACTCATTGCCGGCATAGGCGACGACGCCGTCCTCGGAGGCTTTCACCGCCGTGTTCTCCGGCACCGAGATGTTGATGCCGTCGTTCTGCTGACCGTTCGGCTTGCCGCCAAAGTTGGAGATAACGCGGCCCTTCACCGGCCAGCGGAACTGCAAGCCGCCGGCCGCGGCGGCCTTAGGCTCGGGCTCACTGTCGATGGGCTTCACGGTCGCGACGTTGTCTGCGGGTGGCTGCTCTTCGACGCGGCGCTGGGGGCTTGCCATCGCCTCGGCGCGCGGTGCTGTCGGCGGCGGATTGGCGGCGTTCTTCGGCCCGTTCGAGGTGGCGATGGCCACATTCGGAATGGTGAGCTTCTGGCCGACGCGGAGCGGCACGTATTCGTTGATTTTATTGGTGTAGGCGATCTCGGCGCGCTTGACGTTGTAGTGCTTGGCGATCGAGGTCAGCGTCTCTTGCGACATGACGGTGTGCACGACGATGGCGCGGTTCACGGACTGCGCGGCGGCGGGCGTCGAAGCGTTCTGCGGCCCGTGCTGACGGCTCGGGATCACGATGCGCTGGCCGGGTTGGATGCGCGAAGCGTCGGCGAGATTATTCGCACGCATGATCGCCACCACCGGCACGCTGTAGCGGCGCGACAGGGTTTCGACGGTCTCGCCGGGCTTTAGCGTCACCGCGGTGCCGCCCTCCCAGCGCCAATTCTCGCCGCCGGCCGCGATCGTGCCGGTCGGCTCCTGGTCGTTGCGGACGGGAGCGCGCGAAACCGGCGCCGGCGTCGCCGGAACCGAATTGGGCGCGTTGGAATAATTCTGCGGATAGCCGGGCTGCGGCGGGTTGGAATAGTTTTGCGGCGGCGGGTTGTAGCTGCCGTTCTGGCCGTAGACCGCGGGCCCATAGACCGGCGTGCCGTTGACGTTCGAAGGCGCGCCAAGCGGGCGAGATTCGATCTGAGCGATAGGCGCTTGTGAGGGCTGGGCGGAGTTCGTCACCTCGCCGCGGCGATAGGGATTGCCGTTGGGATCTTCGTTGAAGCGCGAAACGTCGTTACCGCAGGCCGCCAATAGCGAGCCGAAAAGGCCGATCGCACAAATACGCGCGAAGCGCGGCGACGGCCGCATAGAAACCGGAATACGCATACCCATCCACCCGGACGCAACTTGACCGATCGAGTAAACGCCGGATGGGTAAAGGGATGCTTAAGAAGAAAGGTTCACGGGCAGAATTTTGTTGCCCGGCCGGGGGGATGTCTACAACGACGCGGCTTTCCCTGCCACCAGCGGCACGAAGCGGACCGCCATCAGCTCCTCGGCCGCGAGCTTGCCGCTCGAGCCTTTTTCGAAGCGCGTCAGCATCTGTACGCCGTCGTGGGGGCCAACCGGGGCAAGCAGGATTCCGCCCGCGGCCAATTGCTCGGTCAATGCTTTCGGAATTTCGGGCGTGGCGGCGGTGACAACGATGCGATCGAATGGCCCGTAATCGCGCGCTCCCTCGGTGCCGTCGCCGACCAGCACCGTCACGTTGGCAAGGCCGAGCTCGGCGAGGCGCGAGCGCGCTTCATCGGCGAGCGTGCGGTAGCGCTCGATACTGACGATGCTTTTGGCCAGATGCGCGAGGATCGCGGCCTGGTAGCCGGAGCCGGTGCCTATTTCCAAAACCTTGTGAGCCGGGCGAACATCGAGCGCCTCGGTCATCGCCGCCACCACATAGGGCTGGCTGATGGTCTGCCCGCAATCGATCGGCAACGCCCGGTCGGCGAAAGCAAGCGCTACCTGCTCCTCGCCGACGAAACGTTCGCGCGGCACCTGCTCGAGCGCGCGCAGAACGTTTGTGTCGCGAATGCCGCGCTGGCGGAGGCCAAGCAAAAATTCCATGCGCGCTTCGGCGCTGATCTCGGCTCCCGCTTCGGTTTTTTCGGCCGTCATTTTTTCGGCGCGGCGAAAACCTGCGCGAGGCGCGTCATGAACGGCTCGTCGGTCATGTCGAGGCGCAAGGGCGTCACCGAGATGCGCTTTGCCGCGATCGCCTGCAAATCGCTGCCGTTCTGCGGGGTCCAACTGCCGCGTTGAAACGCGATCCAGTAATACGGATTACCGCGACCATCGTGACGCGGCTCGATGCGGAGCAGCTCCTGGTTACGGCGGCCCTGGCTCGTGATCGCAATGCCCGCGACCTGGTGCGGCTCGCAATCGGGGAAGTTCACATTGATGAGGACGCCCTCGGGCATGCCTTCCTTGAGCATGCGGCGGATGAGATTGGGGGCATGCTTCTCGGCGGTGGCGTAGCTCTGCAACTCGCGCGTCTCCGGACCATAGACCTGCGACAACGCGAACGAAGGAATGCCGAGGATGGTCGCTTCCATCGCACCCGCGACGGTGCCGGAATAGGTCACGTCTTCGGCGATGTTCTGGCCGCGATTGACGCCGGAGAGCACGAGGTCCGGTTTCTTGTCGGATAGGATGTGGCGCACGCCCATGATCACGCAATCGGTCGGCGTGCCTTTCACCGCGTAGCGGCGGTCGTCGATGGTGCGAAGGCGCAACGGATCGCTCAGCGAAAGCGAGTGCGCGACCCCCGACTGGTCGAATTCGGGCGCCACCACCCAGACGTCATCTGAAAGCGCCTCGGCGATGCGCACGCAGGCTTCGATGCCGGGCGAGTGGATGCCGTCGTCATTGGTGACCAGGACGCGCATTATTTCGCTTTCTCGATCCGCTTCATGCCACCCATATAGGGCGCGAGCGCATCGGGGACCATGACCGAGCCGTCGGCCTGTTGGTAGTTTTCGAGGACCGCGATCAGCGCGCGGCCGACCGCGACGCCGGAGCCGTTCAGCGTGTGGACGGGGCGCACGTTTTTGCTGTCCTTCGGGCGATAGCGCGCCTGCATGCGGCGGGCCTGGAACTCGCCGCAGTTGGAGCACGACGAGATTTCGCGGAAGGTGTTTTCGCCGGGCAGCCACACTTCGATGTCATAGGTTTTGCCGGCGGCGAAACCCATATCGCCGGCGCAAAGCGTGACGACGCGGTAGTGTAAATCGAGCTTTTTCAGCACGGCCTCGGCGGAAGCAAGCATGCGCTCGTGTTCTTCTTTCGATTGCTCAGGCGTGGTGATCGAGACCAATTCCACCTTGGTGAATTGGTGCTGGCGGATCATGCCGCGCGTGTCCTTCCCCGCGGCACCGGCTTCCGCGCGAAAGCAAGGCGTGCAGGCGGTGAGGCGCATGGGGAGCGCTGACTCCTCAATAATCGAGTCGCGAGCAAGGTTTGTGAGCGAAACTTCGGCCGTTGGGATCAGCCACAAAATCTCTCCCACAGCTACAGTATTGCCCTCTCGATTCATCCCTGGAACGTGAATTTCGTACCTGGAACTTTCCACAAGCTTGTCATACGCGTTTTGCACTTTCGGATCGTCGAACTGAAATTCGATGGTTTGGGATTTTTTCTTTTTCTGACTGCCTGTCAAAATTTCTGTAAATTTTTCCCTGAAAAGGCTAGCAAAAGTCGAAAATTGATCATCGACGAATTTTGGCAGCTGCGCGGTGCCGAACATCGCTTCTTCGCGCACGAGTAGTGGTGGATTGACTTCGGTATAGCCGTGCTCGCCGGTGTGCGTGTCCAGAAACAATTGCGATAACGCCCGCTCAAGCCGCGCCAGCGCGCCCTTGAGCACCACGAAGCGTGCACCGGAGAGTTTGGCGGCCGTCTCGAAATCCATCAGCCCGAGCCCCTCGCCGATCTCGAAATGCAGCTTCGGCTTGAAGTCGAATTTCGGAGTCTTGCCAAAGACATGGCGCTCGACATTCGCGCTCGCATCACGGCCTTCGGGCACGTCGTCGAAAGGCACGTTGGGGATCTCGGCGAGTGCCGCGTCGAACGCTTCCTCGGCCTCGCGCTGCTCTTTTTCGAGTTCCGGCACACTCTCCTTGATCGGCGCGATCTCGGCCATCAGTTTTTGCGCGCGGGCTTCGTCCTTCGCCTTCTTCGCCTCGCCAATTTCCTTCGAGAGGGCATTGCATCGTTCTTGCAGGTCTTGGGCCTTCGCGATCGCCTCGCGGCGCTTTTCGTCGAGCCCAATGAGTCGCTTGGACGCGGGCGCTAAACCGCGCCGATCGAGACCGCGGTCCAATAAATCAGGATGTTCGCGAATCCATTTCGAATCAAACATCGCAATCCTTGCCTAAGTTATTGCAGCCAGAACACAATCTTCACGCGGAATCGGCTACCGCACAGGACGCACCATAGCCGAAGGAATGGGCGCGCCCTACTCGGCCGGCGAGCTATCCGCCGCGGCGCGGGCGGCCTGTTCGGCGGCGCGCTTTTTCTCGACGATACTCACGAGATAAACCGAGATTTCGTAAAGCAAAAGCGTCGGGAAAGCGAGCGCGAGCTGGCTGATCACATCGGGCGGGGTCAAGATCGCGGCGACGATGAACACGCCGACGATGGCGTAGCGGCGCTTCGCCCGCAGCCAATCGGCGGTGACAAGCCCGACACGCGCGAGCACCGTCAGGATCACCGGTAGCTGGAAGGTGATGCCGAAGGCAAAGATCAAGGTCATGATCAGCGAGAGATATTCGGAAACCCGCGGCAGGAGCGAAATCGACGCCTGCCCGCCTCCTCCCGCCTGCTGCATGCCGAGGAAGAAACGCATCGCCAAGGGCATCGCGACGAAATAGACGAAGGCCGCGCCCATCAGGAAGCAGAACGGCGTCGCTATCAAATAGGGCAAAAACGCGCCACGCTCTTGCTTGTAGAGGCCGGGTGCCACGAACATGTAGATCTGCATCGCCACCACCGGAAACGACAGGAAGGCCGCGCCAAAGAGGCCGAGCTTGATCTGGGTGAAGAGGAATTCCTGTGGCGCGGTGTAGATCAGCGTGATCTGGACATCGGGCCCGGCGGCGAATTCGTAGGGCCAGAGCAAAAGATTGTAGATCGGCTTCGCCAGCGCGAAGCAGACGAAGAACATTAAAAAGAAAGCAATCAGCGATTTGATCAGCCGCGCGCGCAATTCGATCAAATGATCGATCAGCGGCGCCTTCGAGGCCTCGACTTCGTCCTCTACGCTCATCCCCCTCCTCCGGCCTTCTCCTCCGGCGGGGACTTCTCGGGCTCGGCGGCCTTTTCAAGCGCAGGCGGGACGGGTGGCGCGATAACAGAGGCGACCGGCGGCAGCGTGGTCGCTTCCTCGACCGCCTTCTGCAATTCCTCGCCCGCCTTTTCGAGCGGATTGTAGCTCACCGCCGAGGTGGCGCTTTCGATCATCTTCTCGGCGTCTTTCTTCAGGTCGACGAGCTCGGCTTCGCGCATCGCTTCGTTGAACTGGTTCTGGAAGTCGGCCGCCATGCGGCGGAGCTTCGCCACGCTCTGGCCAAGCGTACGAACGACGCCCGGCAATTCCTTCGGCCCGATGACGACGAGCGCGACGATGCCGATAACGAGAAATTCACCCCAACCGATGTCGAACATGGCTCATTTCAGCGCGGAGATTTCCGGCACTCCCGGCCGCGCCGCGACCGCGTAGCGGGGATTAGCCGACCTTCTTTTTGGTCTCGGTGCGGACCGCCGAGGACGATTGGTGGTCGATCGATTTCGGGTCGCGCCTCGGCTCGGCCGAGGCGGTATCGTCGTCGGACATGCCCTTCTTGAAGGCTTTGATGCCCTTGGCCATGTCGCCCATCATCTCGGAAATTTTGCCGCGACCGCCGAACACGAGCAGTATGACGACGCCGACGATGACCCAATGCCAGATACTCAAACCACCCATGACGTTCCTCCGCTGCTCCGAACCTAGGACCCGGAGAAGGCAAAAACAAGAACTTAGGCTGGAACAGCGTTAAGGCTGAAAAGGGAGTATCGGCCTTGTGTTAGCGTCGGCGGTCGTAGCGGGTGGCGGGGGGCTCGGGCTCTTCCTCGGCATCCTCGGAGGGCTCGTCCTCGGGCTCGGGCGCAAGACTGTGTCCGAGCGGATCCGCTTCGAGCGCCTCTTCGTCCTCGCGCAGCGTCGCGTCGTCGTTCGGCATCGGCACGCTGAAGCCCGCCGGCAAGCGGCCTTCGAGGAAGCCCGCGCCCTTCAGTTCTTCGACGCCCGGCAGGTCGTCGATCGCTTCGAAGCCGAAATGAACCAGGAAGTCCTCGGTGGTGCCGTAGGTGACCGGGCGGCCGAGCGTGCGGCGGCGTCCGCGCAGCCGCACCCATCCGGCTTCGATCAGAAGGTCGAGCGTGCCGCGCGAAATGGTAACGCCGCGGATCTCTTCGATCTCGGCGCGCGTCACCGGCTGATGATAGGCGACGATGGCGAGCGTCTCGACCGCGGCGCGCGAAAGTTTTTTCGGCTCGCCGACGTGCTTGGCGAGGAGCGGCCCGAGATCGATGGCGGTACGGATCGCCCATTTTCCCGCGACCCGGACGACGTTGACCCCGCGGTCGCTGTAGGTTTCCGCAAGCGTAGAGATCAGCTTCTTCACATCGGCGCCCGCGGGGAGCCGCTTCTTCAGCGCCTCCTCGTCGAGCGGCTCGGCGGCGGCGAACAGCACCGCCTCGAGGAGGCGGAGCGCCTCTTCGTTCTCGGCGGCAGCGGCCGCGTGCGGCCTTTTCGCCTGAAATTTCTGCGGACGGACGACGCTCACTGGCGTTTGGCTCCTTTTTTCGGCCTGCCTTCTACCCGCCGGCGCAACCACAGCGGCGAGAAAGCCTTGTCTTGCTGAATCTCCACCGTGCCTTCGCGCACCATCTCGAGGGTCGCAGAGAAACTGGACGCGAATACGGTCGCGCGCATCGAGGGCTCAACCACATAGGCAATGAGATATTCGTCGAGTCGTGTCCAGTCGGCGGCTTTGCCCAAGAGCCGCTCCAGCGCGTCGCGCGCCTCGACCAGCGACCAGACGGTGCGAACCGGGAACTTGAGGCTTTCGAGCGCCTGGCGCTGGCGCTGCATCGCGTAGGCGGAGAGGAGATCGTAGAGCGTCGCCGTGTAGCCCGAAGGCGGCAGGGTGGCGGAAATCTTCGGCATGCCGCAGGCAAAGAAATCGTGACCCAGCCGGTGGCGGGTCATCAGCCGGGCACCGGCCTGGCGGATCGCTTCGAGATGCTGCAGCCGGGCGGCGAGGTCGGCGGCGAGATCCGCAGCCGAGGGCTCCTCGCCGTCCGGCGGCTCGGGCAGCAGCAGGCGCGATTTGAGATAGGCGAGCCAGGCCGCCATCACCAGATAATCGGCGGCGATTTCGATCTTGAGCTCACGCGCCTGCTCGATGAAGGCGAGATACTGGTTGGCGAGCGCCAGGATCGAAATGCGGGTGAGATCGACCTGCTGGTTGCGGGCGAGCGCCAACAGGAGATCGAGCGGTCCCTCGAAGCCGTCGACGTCGACCATCAGCGCCGGCTCGTAGAGCGAGCGCTCGGACGCGGGTAGCTCGAAGGGAGTCTCTTCCATGCGACTGATTCCGATTCAGGCCGCTACCATAGCGGAAAAGCGGGCACGCGCCTCGGCGACATCCACGCTTTCGACAGGCAAGTTGAGGAAATTGAGCGCAGTTTTCGCGCGTCTTTCAGCTTCACCCGAAAGAGAGGGACAGGCGGCCGCGATTTCGGTCATTTCTTCCAATCTGCCGTTGCAATGAAGCACGATGTCGCAACCGGCCGCGAGCGAGGCCTCAGCGCGGGCACGGAAGCCGCCGCTCAACGCCTTCATTGAAAGATCGTCGGTCATGAGCAAGCCGTCGAACCCGATATGGCCGCGGATGATCTCCTGCACCACTTTGCGCGAGACCGTCGCCGGGCTAGCGGGATCGATCGCGGCATAGACCACATGCGCGCTCATCGCGACCGGCAGATCGTGCAGCCGCCGAAATGGTTCGAAATCGGTGCGCTCCAACTCGGCGCGCGAAGTCTCGACCACGGGCAGTGCCTCATGGCTGTCGGCGCGGGCACGACCGTGCCCCGGGATGTGCTTGACCACCGGCAGCACCCCGCCCGCGATCAGGCCTTCGGCGGCGGCGCGCGCGAGGCTCGCGACAGTCTCGATCTCCATGCCATAGGCGCGGTCGCCAATCACGCCATGCCCCTCCGGCAGGCGCAGATCGGCAACCGGCATGCAATCGATGGTGATGCCAAGCGCGGAAAGCTCGGCGGCCATCAGCCGTGCCCCGAGCTTCGCCGCCTCGATTCCGCGCGCCGGGTCACGGCCATAAGCGGCGCCGAGACGGGCCGCGGGCGGAAAGTCGGGCCACAGCGGCGGCCCGAGCCGCTGCACCCGGCCGCCTTCTTGATCGATCAGCACGGGCGCTTCGCGGTATCCGACGACTCCGCGAAATTCCTGCGTCAAAGCCGAGACTTGCGCCGGACTTTCGATATTTCGCTTGAATAGGATGAGGCCCCAGGGCTTCGCGTGGGCGAGAAATTCCTTCTCGGCAACGCTGAGCTTTGGGCCGGCACAGCCGACGATCAAGGCGCGGGCGGACATTGGATGCGGGGTAGAAGCGCGGCCTGCGGGCGTCAAGCCCGAGCGACGAACTTAGTTGCGCTGGACGATGCACTCACCGCCCGCGGCTTTGAGATTCTGACACATCTCATAGGCCTGGTCGCGGTTCGAGAAGGGGCCGAGCATCGCGCGGTAGAAGGTGCCGCGATCGCCGAGATCGACGCGCTTGATGTTCGCCTGATTGTTGCCGAACACGTTGCTGTATTTGGCCTGTAGCTGCTGCCACGAGGTACGGGCATCGGCTTCGGTTTTCTGCGAAGCCACCTGCACCACATAGCTGCCCGCCGGTACGTAATTGCTCGTCTGCGGCGGTTGCGAATAGGGATTGAGCGCGAGCGGCTGCTGCTGGTCCTGCGCGGGGCGTTGCGCCGCCGGTTGCTGCGCGGGGCGCGGCGTGTCGACGATGGTGCCATCGGCGCGCATCGTCGTGGTGCGAACCTTGCGGGGCTCACCCGCCGGCATCGTCCCGACAGGAGAAGCGCCGGTGATCGCCGCGGGCGCGTTCTGCGTGTTGGTGGGGATGGGCGCGAATGCGGTGACCGGGCCTGTCGACGGCGGCGGCGCCGTAACCACGCGGCCGGCGTTCTGGGCGACATCGGCCGGTTTTTCCTCGCGCGATACGATCCGTTCGACCGGCTTCTGACCGTCCAGGCGGTCATAGATCAATTTCTGGCCGCCATCGCCGGCCTGCGCCGTCTGCGGGGGGACCTTGTTCGGCAAGTCGGCGGGACGGATGGTCGGCGCCGCGTCGCCGAAATATTTGCCGAACAGCACACGGTAGGCGTAAACGCCCGTTCCGCCCACCACGAGAAGACCGATCGTTGCGACGATGCCGGCATACAGCCAGCGCCGGCGACTCGTCGCGGGGTCGGCATAGGCTTGCTCGTCATATTCGCCGGCGTAGCGATCTTCTTCGTATTCAGGTTCGCCGGCCGCTTCGTCTTCGCGATCGTAGGGGCTGTCGTAAGCCTGGCGGGTATCGGCATAGCCATTCCCCCGGCGCGCGCCGCGCGCGTAACGCGGATCGTCGTAATCGGCTTCGGTCTCTTGCGCGTAGTCGGGCTGCCGGGCAGACCGCTTCGCGGGTTGTGGCGGAAGTGCGCGGCTTGCATTGGGCTCACGGCCGGCAGCAGGCTCGGGGGGCAGCCGCCAATGAGAAGCTTCATCGCGTCCGCCGCCATAGGCGTAAGCGCCGCGCCCGTTCTTGCGCGGGGCGTTCACGTCAGGTTGGCGTAAATCTTCCTCGGCATGGCGCCGCGCGCGCGCAGGCGCTTGCGGCTCGCGATCGTAAGCATCGCGCTCGTCGTAATCCTGATCCTGCTCGCTGTGGCGATCGCGGCCATTGCCGTTCCGCGGAGCGTGAGCATTGCCGGATGGCGGCGGCGCGCCGCGCGGATCGTTGCGGAAATCGGTGAAAGGATCGTCCTGGCCGATAAGGCGCGCGAGCTCCGCGAGCGGATCCTCGCCGCGCGGAGAGAATCGCCCCTTGGCGCCGGAATTGGACGCTTGTGACAAACCCGGGTCCCGTTGCTGGGACCTGAACCGTTGGTCGGCCATACGTTAGGACCGCTCCCCGACGAATTTTACGCTTCCAGCTTTCACCGCATCTCCTCGGGTGCCCCCACACCAAGGATCGCTAAGCCGGAGGCTAACACCAATACCACCCCGCAGACGAGTGTCAGACGGGCCAAGGTCAATGGTGCATCGTCCTCAATAATGAAGCGTAAATGTGGCACCTCGTTACCGCTGTTCCAATGGCTGTGGAATTCGCTAGCAAGATCATGCAGGTAAAACGCAAGCCGATGCGGCTCATGCGCGCCCGCCGCCGCTTCCACGAGCCGCGGCCATTGGGCGATTTTCTTGATCAAGGCGAGCTCCCCTGAGTCGGCGAGCCGTTCGAGCGGCGCACGCGCGAGCCCGGTTGGGGATAACTCGATCTGCGGAAACGCCTCTTTGGCGTTGCGCAGTACCGATTTTCCCCGCGCATGGGCGTATTGGACGTAAAAAACCGGGTTTTCTCGCGACTTCTCGATCACCTTGGCAAGATCGAAGTCGAGTGCGGCGTCGTTCTTGCGAAAGAGCATCATGAACCGCACCGGGTCGAGGCCCACTTCATCCACAACTTCTCGCAAGGTCACGAAGTCGCCCGAGCGCTTCGACATCTTCACCGGCTCGCCTTGCCGCAAAAGACGGACGAGCTGGCAGAGCTTGACGTCGAGCTTAACCTTACCCGCGGAAAGAGCGGCCACCGCCGCCTGCATCCGCTTCACATAGCCGCCGTGATCGGCCCCCCAGACGTCGATCAGGGTGGTGAAGCCACGCTCGATCTTGTCGCGGTGATAGGCGATGTCAGAGGCGAAGTAGGTGTAGCTGCCGTCCGATTTCTTGAGCGGACGGTCGACGTCGTCGCCGAAAGCGCTCGAGCGGAAGAGCGTCTGCTCGCGATCCTCCCAATCCTCGGGCAATTGCCCTTTGGGCGGCGGCAGCCGGCCTTCATAGACTTGGCCAGCCTTGCGCAGTGTTTCGATGGTGGCGGCGACCTTGTCTTGGCCGTCTGCGATGAGCGATCGCTCGGAGAAAAATGTCTCGTGTTTGATATTGAGCGCGGCGAGGTCATCGCGGATCAGTTTCAGCATGGCGTCGATCGCGGCGGCGCGGACCACCGGCAGCCATTCGGCCTCGGGCTTGCCGAGTAGCGCTTTACCGTGCGCTTGCGCGAGGACCGCGCCGACGGGCTTCAGGTAATGGCCGGGATAAAGTCCCTCCGGTATCGCACCGATTTTCTCTCCCAGCGCCTCGCGATAGCGCAGATACGCGGAGCGTGCGAGCACATCCACCTGCGCGCCCGCGTCGTTGACATAATACTCACGGGTGACTTGGTGGCCCGTGAACGCCAAAAGGTTCGCGAGCGCATCGCCAAACACCGCCCCGCGGCCGTGGCCGACATGCATCGGCCCAGTGGGGTTGGCCGAGACATATTCCACATTGACCTTCTCGCCCTGGCCGAGATTGCTCTTACCAAAATCCTGTCCGGCTTTCAGCGCAGCACCGAGGGCGTCGAGCCAAAATCCGGGCTCGAGCGAAATGTTGATGAAGCCCGGCCCCGCCACTTCGGCCTGAAGCACGCGGGGAACGTCGAGAAGCTTGTGCGCGATCATCACCGCGAGCTCGCGCGGCTTGATGCCGGCTCCCTTGGCGAGCACCATCGCGGCGTTGGTGGCGAGATCGCCGTGATCAGCCTCCCGCGGCGGCTCGACCACGATCTTGCTGGTGTCGGGCGTGTCCTTCAGCGCGCCGGAACGCACGAGTGCGGCGACAATGTCGCGCACCTGGCCGGCGAACAACGCGAATGGATCCATCGGTAGGCTTTCTAAAACAGTATCGTTTCAGAGTGACGCGGCGCGGCGCTAACGTAAATCGGGAGTCGAGTCAAAGAAACGGCGGTGCTCGGCCAGCGCGAAGTTATCGGTCATGCCGGCGATGAAATCGGCGATGCGGCGCGCCTTGGATTCGTCATGGGAGGAAAGCCCCCTCGCCCACTCGGCCGGCAAATCCGCGAGGCCAGCGAAATAGTGCGCGAAGAGATCGCGCACCACCGCCTGTGCTCTTTCCATAATATCGAGCACGCGAGGATGCCGATACATGCGGGGCGTCAAGAAAGCCTTGATCGCCCCATCGGCCGCGGCCATCGGCGGCGAGAAGCCGGCGAGCGCGGACTTCGCCGCGCGCACTTCTTCAATTGTCAGAATTCCCATTCGTGCGGCGCGCCGATCGGTCTCGGCGCTCACATCCTCGATCATCGCGGCGATCAGCCGCCGCGTGACCTCGTTGGTGAGCCGCCCGTCTTCCGCGCCAAGGTAGCGCTCCTTGACCCGGGCGTAGATCGCGCCCGCGACCGGCAGCGGCGCGATCTCATCGAGGCCGAATAAATCCGCGCGCAAGGCATCGTCGAGATCATGGGCATCATAGGCGATGTCGTCCGCGACCGCCGCCACTTGCGCCTCGCCGCTCGCGAAAGACCATAATTCTAGATCTTGCTTGGCGGTGTATTCGGCGATGGCGGCAACGCCTTTCTCGTGGCGCGGAAGCGCCTTTCCGGCGCGATCCGTCAGCGGGCCGTTGTGTTTGACGATGCCCTCCAAGCTCTCCCAGGTGAGATTGAGCCCGTCGAAATCGGCATAGCGGCGCTCGAGCTGCGTGACGATGCGGAGCGCCTGGGCATTGTGATCGAAGCCGCCGAAATCCTTCATGCAAAGATCGAGCGCCCGCTCACCGGCGTGGCCGAACGGCGGATGGCCGAGGTCATGGGCGAGCGCGAGCGTCTCGGTCAGGTCCTCGTCGAGGCCGAGGCCGCGCGCGAGCGCACGGGCTATTTGCGCCACCTCCAGCGTGTGCGTGAGGCGCGTGCGGTAGTGATCGCCCTCGTGCGAGACAAAGACCTGGGTCTTGTGCTTGAGGCGGCGAAAGGCGGTGGAGTGGATGATGCGGTCGCAGTCGCGGCGGAATTTGTTCCGCGACCGGCTTTTTTTCTCGGGCACGAGCCGGCCGCGCGAGCGCGCTGGATCGGCGGCGAAGGAGGCCCGTTCTCGTTCCGCTTGAATTGCCACGCACCGCTCCCGATTTGACATGGTGCCGGGAGCACTTAACTATCGTATGGGACACTGTCCAACCGCCAAAGGCTTGGAACTTCGCATGGATGCCACCACCGTCACCGTGACCGAGCGCGCCGCACGCCGAATCGCGCAGATTCTTGGCGCCGAGACCGCGCCCGCGGTGCTGCGCGTGAGCGTCGAAGGCGGCGGCTGCTCGGGCTTCCAGTATCGCTTCGATGTCGCGCGCGAGCGCGCGGCCGACGATTTCGTGATCGAGCGCGAGGGTGCCACCGTCGTCGTCGATCCGGTCTCGCTGCAATACATGGCGGGTTCCCAAATCGACTTCGTCGACGAGCTGATCGGCGCTTCATTCAAGATCGAGAATCCGAAGGCGACCGCGTCCTGCGGCTGCGGCACCAGCTTTTCGCTCTAAAGCATGATCCCGAAAAGTGGAAACCGGTTTTTGGCAAAGATCATGCTTCTTTAGGGCGCGGCCTCGATGAGGATCGCGACCTTCAATGTCAATTCCGTCAAGCAACGCATCGAGGCGATGCAGCGTTGGCTGAAGGAACGCGCGCCCGACATCGTTTGCCTACAGGAAATCAAATGCGTGGATGAATCGTTTCCGCGCAGCGCGTTTGAGGATTTGGGCTACAACGTCGCCGTTCATGGGCAGAAAACCTATAATGGCGTGGCTATTCTTTCAAAATTTCCGCTCGACGAAGTGGCACCAAAGCTTCCCGGCGGCGAAGCCGACGATCATGCGCGCTATCTCGAAGCCGTGATCTCGACCGGCGCGGGAATTCTCCGCGTCGCCTCGATTTATCTGCCGAACGGCAACCCGCCGGGCGGCGAGAAATACCAATACAAGCTCGCCTGGATGGATCGCTTGCGCCTGCACGCGCGGAGCCTCCTGGAAAACGAGGAGCCGCTCGTGCTCGCGGGCGACTACAACGTGATTCCTTCGCCCGCCGACGTGTACGATCCGAAAGCGTGGGAAGGCGACGCGCTATTCCTGCCGGCGACGCGGGAGAAATTCCGCGCGCTCGAATATCTCGGCCTCGTCGATGCGCTGCGGGCGACGAGCGACGAAGCCGGCCTGTATACCTTCTGGGATTATCAGGCCGGTGCCTTTCAGAAGAACAATGGCATCCGCATCGATCACCTGATGTTGTCGCCACAGGCCGCGGATAAACTCGTCGGCGCCGGCATCGACAAGCATATGCGCGGCGGCGAGAAGCCGTCGGATCATGTGCCGGCGTGGATCGATTTAGCGATTGAGAAACGCTGAGCGCGCCCTTATCCATCATCCTGAGGTGCGAACGAGCGAAAGCGAGTGAGCCTCGAAGGATGATTGGCCCGGAGTCCCATCATCCTTCGAGCCTCGGCCCTCGCACCTCAGGATGACGATGAGTTTGTTCGTTAAGTCCAGTGTGACGAGTAAGCCGAGACGCTATCAACCTTCAGCGTCAGCCTTCAGCGCCGATTGCCCCACAGCCACTGTTCGACATAGACGCGGGCGAGCGCGCGCTCGTCCTCACTCGTCTTCGTGACCGCCTCGTCGTAATATTGAGCGATCCAGCCGTCGTCGCCGCTCGTCATCGCCTCGTGCGCGAGCGTGAGCCACATCAGGCCGCGCGCCGCCTGCCGCGGCAGGCCGCCCTCGCCGACCACCAGCATGTGGCCGAGCAATGCCTGCGCCTTGTACTGGCCCTTTTGCGCCGCAAGCCCGAGCCAGCGCGCCGCTTGGCGCGCGTCCTTCGGTGTGCCGTCGGCGCCGAGATAGAAGCGTGCGAGACGATACTGCGCGTCGGGATCGCCGAAATAGGACGCGGCGTAGGAATACATCTCATAGGCGCGCTCTTTGTCCGGCTTTACCTCGGAGTTCGGAATGCCGGAAAGATAATAATTGCCGAGCGCGACAAAGGCGCTCGAGACGAAGCGCGCATGCGGCCCGATCGGGGATTCGTCGGCGTTTTCGATCGCGAGCTTGTTGAAATATTCGAACGCCTTCTTGTCGTCGCGCTTGACACCGTCGCCCTCGGCATACATGCGGCCGATCTTCCACTGCGCGGGCAAATCACCTTGCTCGGCGGCATAGCGCAATTCGGTCAGCGCTTTGCCTTTTTCGCCGGCAAGATACGCCTGGGTGCCGGAGCGGAACGCCTCGAACGGCGTCGGCCGCTCGGGCACGGGCGACACGATCTTCGCACCGGGCGTGGGCGCGAGTGGCGTGACCGGCCCCGGTACCGAAGCGGCAGAAGGCGTCTGCTGATTGTCGAAGGCAAGCGCGGGCGCGGCGATGAGAATCGCCGTTGCGACTGAGCCAAAGCGGATGGCGTCAGATATCCGCATAGGTCTTCTTCTCCGCCTTGCCACCGGGATGGGTGACAGCGCCCTCGACCGCGGGGCCGACTTGTTCCGCGTATTTCCACAAATAGCCGGAAGCAAAACCGTTATCGCGGGGCTTCCAGCCTTTTTTGCGGCTGGCGAGTTCCTCGGCGGAAAGCTTCACCTCGAGCGTGCCCTTTTCGGCATCGAGCTCGATGATGTCGCCGTCCTTGACCAGCGCGATCGGTCCGCCGACCGCGGCCTCGGGACCGACATGGCCGACGCAGAAGCCGCGCGTTGCACCCGAGAAGCGGCCGTCGGTGATCAACGCCATCTTGCCGCCCATGCCCTGGCCGTAGAGCGCCGCGGTGGTGGCGAGCATTTCGCGCATGCCGGGGCCGCCCTTCGGGCCCTCGTAGCGGATGACGAGCACTTCGCCTTCCTTGTACTGGCGAGTCTTCACCGCCTGAAAGCAGGCTTCCTCGCCGTCGAAGCAGTGCGCGGGACCGGAGAACTTGAGCCCGCTCATGCCGGCGACCTTCACGATCGCGCCTTCGGGCGCGAGATTGCCTTTGAGGCCGATGACGCCGCCGGTCTTGGAAAGCGGCTTGTTGGCGGGATGCACCACGTCCTGGGCGTCGTTCCATTTCACACTTTTCATATTCTCGGCGATGGTGCGGCCGGTGACGGTCATGCACTCGCCGTGCAGAAAGCCGTGATCGAGGAGCGTCTTCATCAGGAGCGGAATGCCGCCCGCCTCGAACATGTCCTTGGCGACGTATTTACCGCTGGGCTTCAGGTCCGCGATGTAGGGCGTGCGCTGCATCACTTCGGCGACGTCGAAGAGATCGAACTTGATGCCGCACTCGTGGGCGATCGCCGGCAGATGCAGCGCGCCGTTGGTCGATCCGCCGGTGGCGGCGACGACGGCGGCGGCGTTCTCGAGCGCTTTTCGCGTCACGATATCGCGCGGGCGAATGCGGCGCTGCAAAAGCTCCATGATTTTTTCGCCCGCCGCCATGCAGAAGCGGTCGCGAATTTCGTAGGGCGCGGGCGCGCCGGCCGAGTACGGAAGTGCCAAGCCGATCGCCTCGGAAACCGTCGCCATGGTGTTGGCGGTGAATTGCGCGCCGCAGGCGCCGGCGGAGGGACAGGCGACCTGTTCAAGTTCGTCGAGGTCGTCATCGCTCATCTTACCGACCGAATGCTGGCCGACCGCCTCGAACAGATCCTGCACGGTGACGGGATTGCCCCTGAAGGAGCCGGGCAGGATCGAGCCGCCATAGATAAAGATCGAGGGCACGTTGAGGCGGCACATCGCCATCATCATGCCGGGCAGCGACTTGTCGCAGCCGGCGAGCCCGATCAGCGCGTCATAGGAATGACCGCGCACGGTAAGCTCGACCGAGTCGGCGATCACCTCGCGCGAGGGCAGCGAGGACTTCATGCCTTCGTGGCCCATGGCGATGCCATCGGTGACGGTGATGGTGCAGAATTCGCGCGGCGTGCCGGCGGCGGCCGCAACGCCCTTCTTCGCCGCCTGCGCCTGGCGCATCAGCGCGATGTTGCAGGGCGCGGCTTCGTTCCAGCAGGTCGCGACCCCCACGAACGGCTGGTGAATCTGTTCGCGGGTGAGGCCCATCGCATAGTAGTAAGAGCGATGGGGAGCGCGTTCCGGCCCCTCGGTGACGTGGCGGCTCGGAAGTCTCGATTTATCAAATGTCCTGGCGTCCATGGACCACTCGTCGCCGGCCCTACAGGCGCAATTGCCTCTACGGGATATTAAGACGGCGTACGGATGTCGGGTTGCTTTGTGGCGGGACCGCGACTTTTGGTCCGGAAAGCTCTTTAGCTTTGCGAAGTTCTGAAGGTGTGTCGCGGCTGCAACACTAACCGCGGGTTAACCAACGCGGGATGTGCCGGTTTGGTTCGAAGAAATCCGCTGCAAGGGGCTTGGTCAGGGAAGGTTACCGCCAACGGTATGGGGCGGCGGGAGAAATGAGCCGGGGCTCTTTTCTCGTCGTCACCGGGCTTGGCCCGGTGATCCATGAAGCATCTCCGTTATGGCAGGGCCGTATGGATTGCCGGATCAAGTCCGGCAATGACAAGAAGGGCCAATGCCCCGCCCTCGCCGCCTGCATCAGGATTTTTTCGCCCGTAGCGTGCACGAGGTTGCGCCCGATTTGATCGGCGCCACACTCCTGTTCAAGGGCGCGGGCGGCCTCATCGTCGAGGTTGAGGCCTATCATCACACTGATCCGGCCGCACATAGCTTTGGCGGCCGCACCGAGCGCAACGCCGTGATGTTCGGCCCGCCGGGCTTTGTTTACGTCTATCGCTCCTATGGCATTCATTGGTGTCTGAATTTCGTCTGCGAGCGGGTGGGGAGTGCCAGCGCCGTCCTCGTCCGCGCAATCGAGCCGACCGAGGGCATACAAGCGATGAAACGGCGGCGCGGCATGAAAGACTTGCTTGCGCTTTGCTCGGGGCCGGGGAAAATCTGCCAGGCGCTTGGGATTTCGCGCACGCATAACGCGTTCGCGCTCGACGCGCTGCCGTTTCAACTGTTCGCCAGAGCAGCGCCGGTGAAAATCGTCAAGGGCGTGCGCATCGGGATCACGAAAGCGGCCTCAAAGCCGTGGCGCTACGGATTGAAGGATTCGAAATTCTTGAGCAAGCCGTTCAATGCTTTCGCCGTGAAAAATCGATTGAAGCCGTGACGAGGAGAAGCGGTAACCCCGCAAGCGCGATCGGCAAAAATGCAAAGGCGGCGATGCCGGCCGCGTCCCAGGCAGCGCCCGCGATCACCGACACGATCATCGCCATGCCGTAGCCGATGGTGAACATGCCGGCGGCGAGCCTGGGCACGTCCTCGGGCGGAACGAGCAATGCGGGCAACGCGAGCGCCAGCGCCAGTACGCCCGCGCAAGCGAAGCCGATCAGGCCTGCGGAAATAACGGTCCACAGATTCGCTGTGAGAACGATGCCACCGATGCCGGTAAGCGCGATCACGCCCGCCGCGATGAACGGCCAGGCGCGGCGTTCCCAACGGCTCGCCATCGCAAGCAGCAGAAACGAAGCGGGGAGCTGACCGATGTTGAGCGCCGATAGTGCGGGCCCGATCAGGTCGCTCCGCCCATTGCTCGCGAGATAGCCGGGCAGAAACCCATTCGAGCAAAAATACATGGTGTTGGCCGCGCCCATGACGAAAGAAAGCTTCCACAGCAACGGATCGCGCCAGCTCGGTAACCAGCGGCGTGAAGGCGCGACGGTGATTTTCGATCGCGGCTGAAAGACAAAAACGACAAGCGCGATCAGCACGAGCGGCAGCGACCAGAACACTAGGCTCGCGCGCCAGTTTTCGGCGAAAAGCGGCAGAACGAACGGGATGGTGAAGGCGACCGGCATCGACTCGCCGACCAGAAGCCCGTTGGTATAAACCGCCGTGCCAAAACCAATGCGCGCGGGCAGCCACGCCCGCACGATCGGCGGCAGCGAGGGCTGCATGATCGCAATGCCCGCACCCATGAGAATAGTGGTGGCGTAGAGCGCGATTATTCCCGGCGCGAGGCCGCGTAGCCCTGAGCCGATGGCCGCGAGCAAAAGTCCGATCACCAACGCCGGCACCGCGCCGACGCGCGCAATCAGAAGCGAGCCAGGCACCGCGACTGCTGCGAACAAAATCACCGGCAGGCCGGTGAGCACGCCGATTTCGGTGCCCGATAAGTGAAGATCCGTCTGGATCAGCGCCAGCACCGGCGGGATCGCTAGGATCGGCAATCGCAGCGCATTGCCGGTAAGCCAGAGCAGAAGGAGTGCTATGAAGTTGCGAGGCAATCTCTTTCCCCGAATTCAGACCCGTTGGTCCGTCATGCCCGGCCTTGTGCCGGGCATCCACGTCTTAGGGCGTCGATTCGAAGGCGCGGATGGCCGGGACAAGCCCGGCCATGACGCGCATTTGTGACGCGCTTTCTTTCACGCGGCGCTCTTCAGGCGCTCTAGTGCTTCTTTGATCTTGGCTTGGCGGTCTTCGGCCTCGGCGCGCTTCTCACGCTGCTCATCGACCACTTCTTCCGGCGCGCGCGCCATGAAGTCCGCATTGGTGAGCTTCTTGTCGACGCGGTCGATGTCGTCAGCGACTTTCTTCAATTCTTTCTCGAGGCGGACGCGCTCGGCGGCGAGATCAACGACGCCCTTCAAGGGCATCGCCGCGACTTCGCCACGCACGAGCAACTGTACCGAGCCCGGAGGGGGCTTCGCGGCAAACGTGATTTCCGAAAGCCGCGCGAGACGGCGCAATGCCTCGTCCCAGCGCCCTGCCCTCGCCTCGGTTTCCTTGCCGGTGACGAGGACGAGCGGCACTTGCGCGGAAGCCGGAACGTTCATTTCCGAGCGCACCGAGCGCACCGCCGAAACAAGATCGATCAACCAGCCGATTTCGGCTTCGGCCTTTTCGTTTTCTAACCCTTCGAGTCGCGGCCAGGGCGCGAGCGTGAGCAGGCCTTCGCGCTTCGCCCCTTGCTCGCTTGTAAGCCGCCAGAGTTCCTCGGTCAGAAATGGCATGAATGGATGCAAGAGCTTGAGGATTTCGTCTTGCACGAAGGCGGCGGTGGCGCGCGTCTCCATCTTGGCGACGCCGTCGGCTCCCGTGAGCACGGGCTTCGCGAGCTCGATATACCAATCGCAATAGATGCTCCAGACGAAACGGTAGACGGCGTTGGCGGCGTCGTTAAACTTGTAGCTCTCGATCGCGGTCGTGACTTCTTTGGTGGCCCGCGCGGCCTCGTCCAGAATCCAGCGGTTGAGTGTCTCCTTCGCCGATTTCGGATCAAAATTGGCGACGCGTGCGGCGCCGTTCATCTCGGCGAAGCGCGCGGCGTTCCAGAGCTTGGTCGCGAAGTTGCGATAGCCCTCGACGCGGCTCGTCGCGAGCTTGATGTCGCGGCCCTGCGCCGCCATCGCCGCCAGCGTGAAGCGCAGCGCATCGGCGCTGTAATCGTCGATCAAATGCAGGGGGTCGATGACGTTCCCCTTCGACTTCGACATTTTCGCGCCGCGCTCGTCCCGCACCAACGCGTGGATGTAGACGGTGTGGAACGGGATCTCCTTCATGAAATGGAGACCCATCATCATCATGCGCGCGACCCAGAAGAAGATGATGTCGAAACCAGTGACGAGGACGCTCGTCGGGTAATAGCGTTTCAACTCCGGTGTCTTGTGCGGCCAGCCCAGCGTCGAGAACGGCCACAACGCCGAGGAGAACCAGGTGTCGAGGACGTCCTCGTCGCGTTTCAGCGCGACATCCTCGCCGAAATGCTTTTTCGCCGCGGCCTTCGCCTCGGACTCAGAGCGCTCGACAAAGATCATCCCGTCCGCCGCGTACCAGGCCGGAATCTGATGCCCCCACCAAAGCTGGCGCGAGACACACCAGGGTTGGATATTTTCCAACCAATCGAAATAGGTCTTCTCCCAATTCTTCGGGACGAACGTCGTGCGGCCATCTTTCACGGCCTTAAGCGCATCGACCGCGAGCTTTTTCGCGTCGACATACCATTGATCCGTCAGCCGCGGCTCCAAGACGACTCCCGAACGGTCCCCGTGCGGCACGGTGTGGGCGTTCGGTTCAATTTTTTCGATAAATTCCTTCGCTTCCAGCATCTCGACGACGGCCTTGCGGGCGACAAAACGATCCTTGCCGTCGAGCGCCAGCACCGCATCGAGATCGACGCTCTTCACCGCACCCGCGAGAAAGGCGTCGTTACCCTTCAAGGTGACCCGCGCGTCGTCACTGAAGATATTGATGAGCGACAGATTGTGCCTCCGGCCGACCTCGAAGTCGTTGAAGTCGTGGGCGGGCGTGATCTTGACCGCGCCGGAGCCTTTCTCCCGGTCGGAATATTCATCGGCGACGATCGGAATCTTGCGCCCGACGAGCGGCAAAATCGCGTTCTTGCCGACCAGCTGCGTGTAGCGCTCGTCATCGGGGTGCACGGCGATGGCGGTGTCGCCGAGCATCGTTTCCGGTCGTGTCGTTGCGACGGTTATGTATGTGTTTGCAAGGTCTTCAACCGGGTACTTGATGTACCAAAGATGGCCCTTCACTTCGACCTGCTGCACTTCCAAATCGGAAATCGCGGTCAAAAGCTTCGGATCCCAATTCACTAACCGCTTGTCGCGATAGATCAGCCCCTCTTTATGCAGCGCGACGAAGACCTCGATCACGGCGCGCGACAACCCCTCGTCCATGGTGAAGCGCTCGCGCCGCCAGTCGCACGAGGCGCCGAGGCGCTTGAGCTGGCGAATGATGGTGCCGCCGGATTCTTCCTTCCATTCCCACACGCGTTTGATGAAGGCGTCGCGGCCCATGGCCCGCCGGTTCGGCTCCTGCCGCTCCATCAATTGCCGCTCGACCACCATTTGCGTGGCGATGCCGGCGTGGTCGGTGCCGGGCTGCCACAGCACGTCACGCCCACGCATGCGCTCGAAGCGGCAGAGGATGTCTTGCAAGGTGTTGTTGAGCGCGTGCCCCATGTGGAGCGAGCCCGTGACGTTCGGCGGCGGGATCACGATGCAATAGGGCTCGGCGCCCTTCCGGTCGGGGCGGCCGGAATCGAAGGCGCCGGCCTCTACCCAGGTGCGGTAGATGCGGTCCTCGACTTCGGCGGGCTGATAGGTCTTTTCGAGCATGAGTTCCGCGCTGTTCGCGCGGCTTAAAGAGCGGAGCCGCCGGAGAGTGTCAACGCGGGTTTGTTAAACCCTCTTCAGCAACCGCCGCGCGAAACGCGCTCGATCTCGGCGCGCACCAACCGCTCCACCAGGCTCGGCAGATTGTCCTCGAGCCAGGTCTGCAGCATCGGCTTCAGCATCTCGCGCACCACGTCCTCGATCGAGCGCGAGCCCTCGGCGAACATGGTGTTGGCAAGCGTGCCGAAGGCGGCGGAGACCGCCTCGCTCGCGCGCTGCGAGAGCAATTGCTCGTCGAGCCGGGTGGGATAGGCGGCGCGGGCCGGCAGCGCCGCGGGCGCCAGCGCCTCCGGTTCCGGATGCTTTCGCACCTGATCCCGGAACTCGACGTCCGAACCTTCGACCGGCTTGAAGACAGGCTCGCTTTTCGTCTTGACCATATCGGTCAACTCCAGCACGTCCGACTCTTGGAGCGGCGGCGGGCCCGGCTCTCTTGCCGGCGTGGCCGCGGGCTTCGCTGCGGAAGCGAGCGGCGGCGGCGCCGGCCGTTCCTGCACGGGCTTTTGCGCCGGCTCGCCCGAGCCGTTCTCGTCGGAAATAATGCGTCGGATGGAGGCAAGGATTTCCTCCATCGACGGCTCCTGCGCCTTGGCAGCCTTCTGGGACATGGCCTCGCTGCTTTCCTTCAGGCCTTCGCGCGCGCGCGATTCGATCGAACGAATCGTCCAATCCGGTGCTTTGTTCGTATGTATGGCATTGGCGGGGTCGAGCGCAATGCAGGAGGGCGGAAACGGCCCTTGTTCAGCGCCCACCGGGGGTACGCAGGCCGCCCCAGCTATCGCGCACCTGCCGGTAATGCTCTTCAGGATCATAGGTTGCGACCTGCAACCCGAGCGAACCCATGTCGAGGTGGCCGATCGAGCCGAGAACGGCATAGGATGCCACCACCCGGTCGCGTTGCGAGTTCACGAGCGTGCTCTGCGCCGAAACGAGATTAGACAGGGCCAAGAGCACGTCGGAGATGGTGCGCTGGCCGACCTTGTATTCCTCCCGGATGCCCCTGAGCGCGGTCTGCTGCGCGTTCACCTGCGTCTGCGCCGCCTGGATGCTGGACTTTGCCGCTTCCAGCTGGCTCCAGAGCTGCGCGATGTTCGCGCGCACCTGGTCACGCGTCACGTCCATCTGGATGCGGGTCTGGCCGAGCGTCTCTTTCGCCTGCCGGACCGCGGCGTATTCGGCACCACCCTGGTAAATCGGTGCGGTGGCGGCGAGGCCGATCGAGGCTTCGTCTACGCGCTGGAGCCCCTGTTGGGGCTCGTTAGAGCGTTGCAATATGCCTTGTGCGTTGACCGAGGGAAGCAGCGCGCCTTCCGCCACCTTCACTTGCAGGGCGGCGTAATCGACGGCGTATTGGGCGGAAACCACCGTTGGATTGCGCGCCAGGCCGTCGGTGATCGCAACGTTGTAGGCGCGCGGCAGCAATCGGTCGATCGGGCGCCCCGGCGCGAGCTTCCCCGCCTCGGCGCCGATCACCTGCCGGTACACAGCACGGGAGGTGTTGAGGTTCGATTGCGCCTGGATCAGCGAGGCGCGCCCGCCCGCAGCGGCGGCTTCCGCAAGCGCCACGTCCGTGCGCGTCACCTCGCCCACTTCGAAACGATCCTTCGTCGCGCGGTACTGCTCGCCCAGCGACGTCAGGTTCTGCTGCTGCAATTGTACCAGCGCTTCGTCACGAAGTACGTTCATATGGGCGGTGACGGCGTCGAGCAGCACCTGCTGCTCGGTGGCACGCAGCGTCTCCTGCGACTGCCGCACCTGCGTTTCGGCCGCGCGCACGTTATTGGCGGTGCGGAAGCCGTTATAGAGGTTCTGGTTGAGGGTAAGCGAAAGTGTCGATTCGTTTAGCGTGGAATTCAACTTAGTCGACGGGGAACCAAACGGATTGAATTGCGTAGGCGGTACCGGCGGAGTTGTGGTCGTAACATTGTCCTTGACCGCGCGCGCCGCCCCAGTGACGGTCGGGCGATAGCCGGAGAGCGCCTTCGGCACGTTCTCGTCGGTGGCGCGCACCAAAGCCCGCTGCGCGTTCAGCGTCGGGTTGTTCACATAGGCGGCCGTGATCGCCTGCTCCAGCGTCTGCGCGCTCGCACTTCCGCCCATCGCCAAAAAAACAATGACCGATGCAATGACCGGCGCGATCATCGCGATCCAGCCAGCAGCCGCCCCGTCCAGACGCTCACGCATTCAATCGCTCCCGTCCCACCGGGTTGGTTCCCGGCCGGGTTTGTCGTCCCTGTTTCGAAGGCAGAATAGTCGGCCCTTCGAGGCGAGGAAACCGCCGATCGACGCATAGCTGCGATTTCCGGCCCCCGCGGCAGGATAGCCACAGAGATGGAATCCGCAGTTAGAACACGAATTCGTGGGGTGCTTTGAAGCCTGGCAAGGGGGCAATTGCCGCGTCGAAGACGGGCCGGGCGCTTACAATCTTGCCGGAGCGCAGGTAAAGCGTGGCCTTGGCCGAGCGGCCGGAGCCAACCACTGCAGCGAGCCGGCCACCGTCCTTCAGCGATTCGGTCAGGGCCGGAGGCACGATCTCGACCGAGCCCTGCAAGAGGATCGCGTCATAGGGCCCCTCTTTTGGCCATCCGGCCGTGAGCGGCCCACCCACAATCTTGACGTTGGTGGCGCCTATGCTCGCGAGCAGCCGGGTTGCGATCGGCAAGAACTCAGCGTCTTCCTCGAGCGCGACGACGCTGCCCCCGAGGCGCCCTAACAATGCGGCCGAATAGCCGCTGGCGCAGCCGATATCGAGCACGTGATCGCTTGCGGTGAGCGAAAGCGCGTGCACGAGTTTCGCGAGCACCATCGGCTCGATCAGGTAACGCGCGGGCTTGCCCGCGGTCGATGCACGCAGCGGAATATCCTCGTCGACATAAGCGAGTTCGGCGCGCGCCGCCGGCACGAACTTCTCGCGCGGCAACTCCCTCATCGCGGTAAGAATGCGCGGATCGGTCACGTCGTTGACGTGGATCTGACCCTCCACCATCACTTGCCGCTGGCGCGCATAATCGATCATCGCGAATCCTCGGCTCGTTCCGACATCACGCCGCCGAGCCTACGCATTCTGACTGACCCCTGTTGCGGCGCGCGATCATAAAGGAAGCCCGCTCGGAAGGGCAAGGCGGGCGGGCTCTCCCTCCCCATGCAGAAGCCGGATTGAGCCGGCTCAAGAGCGGAGCCCCGCGACAATGAATTCATCGAGACGCCACCGCTGCTTAACCATTGTTGAGGTAGGAAGCCTTTGCTATCAACCCGCAGCGCGCTCGCGCCTTATTGAAGGGTTCAATCGGCCACGTGGCGGAGTGGTTACGCAGCGGACTGCAAATCCGCGCACCCCGGTTCGATTCCGGGCGTGGCCTCCAATACTTAACCGGATTCGGGTCCGGCATTTTACATCCCGTTTTACAGTTTGCGTTCACGCCCTGCCCCTTTCGAGCTTGGCGATTGCCGTCAGCGCAATCTTGCCGGTGCGCGCCAGATACACGTCCAGGATTGCGCCGACATCGCGCATCGAGTGGCCGGTGATTGAGGCAATCTCGGCGGCCGAACATCGCGCCTCTGCGAGCCGCGTTACTGCGGTCCCGCGAAGGTCGTGAAACGTTAGCCCCTGAATTTTTGCTTTCCTGGTCGCGTCGCCCCACTGTTTACGGAACGCATTGGACTGCCACGGCAGTCCGCGTTTGTTGGTGAGGATTACGGTTCCGGTCTGCTTCGTGTTGTCGAGCACGGCGCAGAGCGAGCGCGTCACCGGGATATTCACGCGGCGTCCGGTTTTCGATTGCCGCAACCGAATCCAAAGCTGCCCTTGTTCGTCTGGTTTATAGGCCGACCAGGGAAGCGTTAGCAGATCGCCTTGGCGCTGCCCGGTTTCCAGCGCGAGTACTAGCGCCCGCCGCAACGGCTCGGATGCCACACCAAGGAACGCAGCAAGATGTTGCTCGCCCCAAATCTTCTCGGAACGGTCGGCATGGTACAGGCGATCAACACGCTCGGGCGGACGGTAGAGCGTGAGGCCGCGAGTTCGCGCCCACGAGCATAGCCGCATGAGGATCGTCCATGCGTAATCAGCTTGACGCGGGCTATGTGCCATCGAGTCGCGCCACTCGAGAAAATCGCGCGTCACTCGCGCATCATCGAGCGCGGCGAGTGGGAGTGTGCCGAACTTTTCCTCGATCTTCGCAATCTGTTGCAAATAGTCGGACTGACTGCGCTCGCTCAATCCGAGAAAATCTTGGCTTGCCTTGTAGCCGGAGATAACGGAGTGAAAACTTGCTCGATCGGGTTCGCGCCGCGAAGCGTGAGCGGCGGTGTAGCTCGCAATGAACTCCGGCGATCCTGGTTCACCGACAAGGCGGGGGCCGCCACGCCACGCATAATAATAGATGGTTGATTTCACCTCGACGCGGTGAATCCCTTTAAGCCTGACGCGCATTGGCCTCCGCCTTTGCTCGCCAAGCATCGAGCGCGTTTGTTGGACTGCCGAGGCCCGATATGCGGTCTATCGCTGCGTCGATTGCTTTCATGTCAAATTTTCCACAGTCAACAATCGGCTTCGGCAAGCGGCCCGACGCGACCCACGCGCGAAAAGTCGAAACGTCTAGCCCCGTGGCGCCGGCGGCTTCATGCTCTGTCGCAAGCCGTGGCGTCATGCTCGCGTCGCCCTGATCTTCTGCGATTCTTCGACCGACAAATCAGTAAGGCGCACGTCGAGAATCTTAATGGTGCCGTCCTTGGGGTCAATGCTTACTTCAAAACCCGTAAGTCCAGCCTTCGTCGCGCCTTTGATGGCGCGGGTTATCTCGCGTTGCTTAAATCGGTGTTGGCCCTTGCTCATTATCGTGTTGCCGTCGCCTCTATCGCATCAATCTTCGCAATCACTTCCTCTGCATATTCCAATTCATTGAGCATCAAATCGCTCTTGTCTCTCGTCTCCCTGGGGCGGGCTGTTAGATCGCGCAATGCGACTACGGCCAGCGCGTAGGGTTGCAAATCCGAAAGGAGTTTTCCTACGGCAGCCAGGGCATCGGCCTGAGAATTGGTTTTGGCCTTGTGTTGTTTTGTCGCCATCGTCGCCCGTTAGATTCCAAATCGCGGACTTAGAGCCGCATTGAAACCATAAGCCCACACTGGATTCCGCGCCTAGCGGATTTTTGACTGTGAAGAAAAAGTAGAACGGAAAACGAACAATCGATCCTAAGACTTTGAATGTCCTAAATAAGTTATTGACAAGTTTTGCAGATCGCCACCGATTTCGGCGCTATTCTAAGCGCATGGACCTCACACTGCGCAAATCTAGCCTTGGCAGTGACAATGACTACGTTGTTATGCGCGACGGGTGGGATGTTGCGCGAACGTATCTTCGAGTTGGCCTTCCCCCCAAGAATCATTGGACGTGGAGCGTCTATTGCTACGCACCGTCCCCTACTTGGTTGAACGGCACCGCTGACACTCTCGAAGAAGCAAAGAAAGCTATTCGTGCCGCTCTCGAACAAGCAGACGCAATGGGCTTTAAGGATTTTCGCCAGCTACCCACCTACGGTGGCCAAGCGAGAAGGCGGAGCGACTAATGCGGTATTATGGCGCAAATGCCAGAAACGGCCATTTCCTTGAAAACACCCACGGCTTAGTCAATTGCATGAAGGGTCTAAATTTATTCGCGAGCACGTCGGGCTGCGATGTGAACCAGTCCAAGTATTCTGCTGCCGTGTCCGCTAATCTTGCACGTTCCTCCTGTGGTAGCTCTAGATTTCTAAGAGATATTTCAACTCGCATCATTTGAAGTGCGCGCTTTCGTAATTCTTCTAAATAGCTAACAACTCCGTCGTTCAAGAGGAACGATGCTTGTGAGATTCCTTGAACGTATTTGTAAAATTCGTCCGGAGGAATATTAGCGTTGGTGAATACAACAGCTAGCAATCGTTGGGCCGTCTCTAAGACCTTTAGGCGCCTGTCATAAAGATCATGACGCAATCTAACTCCAGCGAGCCAAAGCTGACCGAGTGCGATCATGACACCTGCAATTGCTATGACAGGCACCGCGAGCGCCTGGCAGTATTGAATCCATAACGGAAGCTGCGACATGGAGAATATCGCCCTATCGTGAAAGGAAACGACGGCATTTCTGCCGCCGCCTGCCAAACAGGCCTTGAAGGGCCATGCTTTGCAATTCCGTACCTTGCAATCCGCCTTTGTCGGAAGGCGGCAATTTAGTTTCTGCGCTTATTGAAAGCTGGTCAACCACTGACGCGAGTAAATAAAGGATAGATTTCGACTAGCTCGCCCGCCCTCGCTGCAAAATCCTTCGAACTAGTTGATGGTGCCACTTGCCAGAGCGCTGCGTTGGAACATTGCGCTTGGTTAGTTCATCGGCAATCTCGCGGAGCGAGTAACCCTCGGCTTGCAGCTCACGAATTAGCGGCGCCAATTCATCGGCGCGGGCTTGCGCCTCGGCTTTGAATCTCGGAGCCAGTAGCTCGGCCCCTGTGCGACCAAGCTTAACGCCGCGCCTCTTAGCGGCTTGTAGCGCGGCCTTCGTGCGGGCGGATATGGCCCGGCGTTCTTCCTCGGCCATCGCGGCGTAGATATGCAGTTGGAATGGTTGGGCGTTCGGCATGTCACACGCGACGAAATCAACCTTTTGCTCCATCAGGCCCGAAATGAAATGGACGTTGCGGGCAAGTCGATCGAGTTTCGCAATGATTAGTTTCGCCTTGTGCTTGCGGCACATAGCCAGCGCCTGATGCAGCTTGGGCCGGTCGCTCTTTTTGCCGCTTTCGGTTTCCGCGAACTCGCCAATCAAATCCCAGGTGCCACCGTTTAGATAATCTTGAACGGCTTTAACTTGGGCTTCTTTTCCTAGCCCGCTCTTGTGCTGTCTCTCGGTGGATACCCGGTAGTAGGCGACGAACTTTCCGAAATGTGGAGGCATAAGGCACCTCTTTGGCACATGCGTACTGTCGTCTGCTTGTGCCACTCCTTATTGGGCCTAGCAACGTGAACATACAAAGAACGTTGGGGGGTAAGCGGGTGGAGTCGGAGCCTCGGAGTTCCCTGTTATGCCCCTGTTACCAGGGGGCGTCCGTGTCCGAGCATTTAGCTGTTATCTCGCTGTTCTGAGCCAATTTGCTGACCGCTAGTCGTGCTGCAAGCCATTGTCATTCCGTTGTTTTTATTGGCTAATTAATTGATATGCTTGATCTTTTCAGAGCTGACTCCCTCTTTGGGCCGCCGCTCGGGCGCGCGCCATCCAATCCCCATTGCTAACAATGGTAAGCCTTTGTATTTGCTACATTATCCGATTTTAAGTCGCCTCGTCTTGGCCGATAATGCCGCGTCAAAGATCAAATTTCGCTAGCTTCCTCAAATACTAATCGCCTTCAGTTAAGGGGTTTTTTGTCAAAAAGCCGTATCTATTCTGCCAATAGCGTCACCAAAGACGCGAATAGCCCAATTGTTTCAGAGACTTGATTGGTCTGTGGTTCGTTCGCTGCGGTTTCAGCACCGCCGTTAGCAGCGGTGGCCCTGGGACTCGCGCCGTCTGAATTAGTTCCTAGCGGGCCTGAATATCCTCCTAGGCCGCTCAGGAGCCTTCCTAGGGCGCCTGACGCGCCGCTACGCGAAACGTGAGTTATCAAAACGCAGCCACCGGCCTATCGCGAGAAATCCGCTGCTCGATTGAAAGGCCCCCGGAAGCGTAACCATTCGCTGTTATCGCGCTGCTCTGAGCGACTGGGCGATCGATTGAGAGAAAAATATTTTTAGACATCGGGCAGCCGCCAGGGCACCTTTTTAGCCGCTAGAACATCCCGCTGGTTATTAATCCTGTCGATCCACTCGTTTTCGGTATGGTTGTATTTAGCCCAATCGGCAATATCGAGATAGCGCCATTCATAGAGGATAAGCCAGCGCCTTAACTGCTTTGCTCGCCAGCGATGAAGAAGATCTCTCCGTCGAGAAGCTCATCACGTAGACCACCTCGGTCACGCCGATCTGACGGATCGCATCGGCAACGCTCTGACCCTGCGAAACCAGTACATCAACCTGTCGCAGCTTCGCGACAATCTCTTCGGCTTTGTGTCTCTTCCTCGGCATTTCGGTCCTCCTCGATGTCAAAAGACATACCTCAAGTCGGACCACTTCAATGGGGGTGGATCAGTTCCACCTCGTCTTCGAATCCCATGATGGAAGGGCCNNAGAAGCACGAGCCCGCGAGCGACCTCGACACTGCAGTCGTGGATAGTCTGAAAGCGCTTGACCCCAAACGGCCGATTAGAGAAGCGGACATCACGCCACTTTTTCGATCACCTCATCGGTGGTGGCAAGTAGCGACGGAGCCGCTTTGACGAGGACAGGAATACAGCGCGAGATCGCCACTTCGCGACCCATCCCGAGGATCGGGGCGCGAATATCGTTATCTTCAAGTTTTACGATGGTGAGGAAATGGCCGACGAAGCGAGGTTTGTACCGGCTAGGCTGTCATGCGAGGAGCCTAAAGATCGCGAGCCAAGACGTTTCTGATGATCCCGGGCACCCGCCGGGCATTAAGTCAGTGGGGGTGCATCCAGTAGCCTGGAGCTGGCGGTCTAGCCCCGGCCAGTTTATCAGTGGGAACGCCGGAGCAGAGTAGCTGCGCCAGTCGGCAGGCATTCGAATTTCAGTCGCTACTCAATCGCGCCCGCGAAATAGTCTGGTATGCCAAGCTGGAGACACGATGCACACAGCGTCCTTTCCCTTCGCCGGCGCTGGATTTCATCGAGTGGCAAATTCAGAAAGCTGCCAATGACGTTACCCCGCTCCATGGAGCTGCCACAACAGAGCATGGCATTTCCGGCAACATCAATGGTGATAATGTCCTCAAGGAGAGAACAGCTCGTCTTGTTGGTTCTTGAAGTGACTGCAAGCGCACGGTCCAAAGGAACAACGAGATTTGACAGCAGCTCTCTATCTTCTGGGCTTTGCTGCCCTTGAGCCATAGCGATTATCTTTTCAACTGGCATTACATAGGCAAGCGTGCTCTCGAACCCAAAGCCAAGCTTGTGGGACAACGCCGACATTGGCTTGATCTCACATTCGTTATACCGATAGCGGTGATAGAAAACATTGATACTTGTGGCCGCGCCCGTCGCAGCTTTCGCGGCCGCAAGGCGGTGCATATTGGCCTTTACGATTTCAATATTGCCGCCACGATGTCCGATTACGTACACTGGTTGTGTGAATCCCGAGAGCGATATGCGTAACGCGTCAAGACCGGACGCGAGAAGTTCCTCGGGGTTGCGAAGCGCATTGAGATTGGAACTTACCACGCAGGGTATACCGCGGTCCTTCACGGTTCGGATCAACGCGGCGATCTCGGGATGCAAAAGTGGCTCGGTCCAATTGTAAAGCCCTATCACCGAGACAACACACTCTGAGAGCGCCTTATCAAGGATTTCCCCCAACAAAGCAGGACTCATCAGACCCCGGGGTAAGTGGTCAGTGTGGCCAGTTTTGTTACCAACCGGACAGGAGGGGCACCGAAGATTGCAGTAGGAGAAAACGTCTACGTAGAAGACATAGTTCTTTACTAGTGGTGTCGCGGTCTCCTCGCCAAGAACTACCGTCATCGATCACCTGCCGCCGAGACGTCCCCTCTCTTATAGCACTAAGAGTAATGCAGAGGGAAAATCAACGACAGTTATTGAAAAGTGATGCGCCTTTTCAGCGGGGTTAGTGTATCGGCAATAAGCCGCCGGGGTCTTGTAGCCGAGCGATGAGTGCGGCCTGACTGTGTTGTAGTGCTTACGCTATTGCTGGACGACAATCTGTGCTTCTTTCAAGCTGTAGAAGATTTCTCCGTTTAGTAGCTCATCGCGTAGCTCTGCTGCGATATGCCAGCATCCCGGCAGGCCACCGGCGTTGATTTGCCCTGTGCCATCGACACTTCAATCTGACGAAGCAGTGTAACGATTTGCTCCGCGCTGAACCTCTTCTTCGGCATGACCTTAAGCTCCTTTCCAAGACATTCTCTCACAACGCTTGGTTCAAAAAAGCCAGTCAGGTCAGTATGACATCGCGGTTTTTCAAAAACGCCAAATTTTTATAGCATTTTTCGTTTCACTCAAAGTTCGACAACATCCCGCGCCCTCAAGCTTCCCCATATTCCCCGCCGCTCACAAACAGCTTTCTCTGACTCAAACGTTTCCCCGCCTCTCCGCCTTGCCAATCTGTTTGATGGTGAGGTTTGGGAGGGGCATAGCTTTGCCTCTAAGGGCAAAACTAATGTCTCTGTTTGACGGAGCCGGTCCAATCGAGACATAGACGAATGACAGAACCAAATTGGAAAGCCGGGGTCATGCGGTCGGCTTTTATCTGCGCTTATTGACGCGGGAGAATTGCGGTTCGGCCATTCGTCGGCTAAACCTCTCCTGCGAGTTCCCGCTAAGGGATTGCTCGCTCCTACGTGGCGGCGGAGACTTGCTGGCAAGCGATAGCTCCGCCGTCGCCATTTAAATCCGATGCCCTTCGTAATACCGGCTTCTCCTGCGGCGGCTTCCTCAGCCCCGTGGACCGGGCGGCATATGGCCGCTGGCTATCACGCAATTAAAAAAACTACGCGCTAAAATGCGCGGTGAATCTCTGTCGCTAGAGCAAAGAAGAACCGTCGGGGGCGTCTAAATTACCCTCAGCGCTTTGCGAAACGCCGGTAAGCCATTGATCGGCCGTGGGGTGATTTTCTGGTGTTTTACAGCTAAGCCCCTGTTTGGCGGTCGATTCCTGTGGACTGCAAATCCGCGCACCCCGGTTCGATTCCGGGCGTGGCCTCCACTTTACTCTTCGTTCGGCGCCCTCTCCCGGTCGGGGGCGCAGCGTTCGGCAAGTACTTGGCAAGCTCTGGCCCCCGGTTTATAGCGGGATTGTTCCCCGGTAGCTCAGCGGTAGAGCAGCGCACTGTTAATGCGCGGGTCGCTGGTTCGAATCCGGCCCGGGGAGCCAGATTTTAGTTTTTGCCTCAGCGTCGCGTTGCTTGAGCCCCGATTTCAACGATCGACAACGGCCATGAACGCGAGCCCAACCGCTCCCCTAATCTTTGTCGGCACACCCTGTTTCGGCGGGCTCGTCACGACCAACTACATGATGTCCTGCGGATCCGATAGCGGATGCTGCCGCGTACGTCAGACCCCGATCACGTTTTTGATGCGTTGACGAGTAAGCGGCAAATCGCGAAATCGTTTTCCGGTCGCATTGGCAACTGCGTTGGCGATGGCGGCGGCGGCCGGTCCCTGCCCCGTCTCGCCGGTTCCTAAAAACGGCTGACCGGGCCTGTCGATGATATGGACGTCAACGCTCGCGGGGACTGCATCGAAGCGAAGAATTGGATAGGTCGACCAGTCGATGCTAGTGATCCGCGTGTCGTCGAAGCCAACGCTCTCGTACAACGTCCAGCTCGCCGACTGTAGAATTGCGCCCTCGACCTGGTTGATGACACCGTCGGGATTGACCGTCTGCCCGCTATCGACCGCGGCTACGGCGCGAACGAGACGCGCCCGTCCGGTTTCGCGTTCGACCTCGACTTCGGCCGCAATCGCGCAATAGGCGGCAAGGTTTTTATAGCGCGCGAACGCAAAGCCGCAGCCGCGCCCCAGGCGCCTTTGAAATGAATCCCAACCGAAACGCTCGGAGGCAAGCATGACTACGTCGCGCGCACGGACATCGTCGAGGTGTTTGAGGCGAAATTCGACCGGATCTCTGCCGGCGGCTTCGGCGAGCTCGTCCATGAAACTCTCGATCGAGAAGACATTCATGTAGGCGCCGAGCGATCGTAACGCCGATACGCGCACCGGCATTGCCGGCAGGAAATGGTGCATCACGCGCGCGCTCGGAAGATGATAAAGCGGGATTGCGTTGCGGTCGCCGCCGCCTTCGGGCTGCGGGATCGGTTTCGGTGCCGGTAGCGCGAAGGGCTCCGCCATGTGCTGTGCCGCAAGCAACGAGCCGGCACCGCCGGGGCGCGTCGAATGCGTGTTGCTCCACACAGCATAGTCCCAGTCGGCGATATCGCCCGCCTCATCGAGTGCGGCGGAAACCTTCGTCACCATCGCGGGGCCAAACGGCTCCCAGGCGTGCTCTTGCTCACGCATCCACTGCACGCGCACGGGACGGCCGGGAAGCGAGCGCGCGATCAAAGCGGCGTCGGCCGCGGCGTCATCGGCACCGTTGTGGCCATAGCAACCGGAGCCCTCGACGTGGATGCAGCGAACTTTCTCCGGCGGCAGACGCAGCATTTGCGCGATCGCTTGCCGGTCCGGATAGACGCCTTGGGTGTGGGTCCAGATGGTCATGCTCTCTTCATTCCAAACCGCGACGGCGCAGGACGGACCGATAGAGCCGTGCGCCTGATAGGGCCGCGTGCATGTTGCCTCTAATTTCTTGGCGGCGACAATGCCTTCTTGGCGGCGGTCGATAATGGCCGTGTCCTGGCTCGGCAGCGCCATGACGGTTGCCGGTAGCTCGGATTGCTTCGGCAGGCTTGGCTTCTGCGCCCATTGCGCCGCGGCAGACAACGCCCGCATCGCTTTAATCGCTTGGAATTCCCGCTCGGCAACGACAGCGAGAAAATTTCCATCGCGCAAGATTTTGATCACGCCGGGCAATTTTTCGGCGCCCGCCGTATCGACATTGGTGAGACTCGCGCTGTAACTCGGCGGTCGCACGACACGGGCGTGAACCATGCCCGGAAGGCGCATGTCCTGTACATAGGCGGCGCCACCGGTGACCTTGGCGGGAATGTCGACGCGCGGGGTCGATTTTCCCATCACCGTGAACGAGGCGGGATCCTTCAGCGGCGATTGCGGTTGCGCCTCCAGATGCAGGAAGTTCTCGGACACGAGCTCGCCATAGCCGAGCTTGCGGCCGTCGGCGGCGATCACGGCGCCGCTTTTCGTCTTGAGCGTTTCCTCCGTAACGCCGAGACGTTTTGCCGCTTCGACCACGAGAATTGCGCGCGCTTGTGCTGCTGCATGCAGGATCGCAGTGCCGCTATCCTGCATCGAATGGCTACCGGCGGTGAAACCTTCGTTGGCCGTCTGGCTTGTGTCGGCGGTGATCAGCTTGAGCGAAGCGAGCGGCACATCGAGCTGTTCGGCGGCGACCTGCAAAAGCGCGGTCTTGATTCCCTGCCCGAGCTCCGCCTTGCCGGTGAAGATCGTGATGCGCCCGTCGGCTTCGATGCGAATCCAGGAATCGAGGAACGGATTTTCTTTCAGGCTGCCCGGCAACGGAGGCTTTTCGCGTTGCCCTGTATCCAATGTCTGCGTAAGCGCGCGCGAGATCGACGAAAAGCTTACGACTAGCGCGCCGGTACCGGCGAGCACGCTCCGCCGAGTGACCAGAGCGCTCGTCATGGCGCTCTCCGCTCGGAGCCGTGCGCTGCCGTCCGCATCAGATCGGCTGCGCGGCGCACCGCACGCAAAATACGCATGTGGGTTCCACAGCGGCAAAGATTGGGCTCGAGGGCGGCGCGGACCTCCGCATCCGATGCGTCCGGATTTTTTTGCAGCAATGCCTGCGCGCGCATTATCATGCCGGCGATGCAATAGCCGCATTGCGCCGCCTGTTCTTCGATAAAGGCGCGCTGCAAGGGCCCTGGGTTATCGATCGAGCCAAGACCTTCGACGGTCGTTATCTCCTTGCCTTCGACCACGAGCATCGGCGTGAGGCAGGAGAAAATCGCTTTGCCGTCGACCATCACCGTACAAGCGCCGCACTGGCCGAGCCCGCAGCCGAATTTGGCGCCGTTCAGCGCCAAATCGTTCCGCAGCACGTAGAGGAGCGGCGTATCCGGATCGGCGTCGATTTCATACTCGCTTCCGTTGACCTTGAGTTTCATGGCCCCTCGCCTCGGTTGAGCATTGCCTCGGCGGGATCGATGCCATGAGCCGGATACACCGTGTCCGGACGGCCCGCATTCCGCGCCTCGCGAACCTTCTTTTCGAGATCCGGCCAAGCCGGTTTGTCGCTAAACCGCGCGCGTACATAGGAAAGAAGGGCCGCGATCTGCTGATCGCTAAGCGAGGCGGCAAAGCCCGGCATGATCGGGCTGCGCGCGCCATCCGCCGGCGGCAGGCCCCACAGCACAACATTGAGGATGTTGTGCGGATTGGGGCCGCTCGGCCCCGTGCTGAGGATCAAGTTGACGCCGCCGAAGGGGAGCGGCCGCTCGCTTTCGTGGCAGCCGGCGCAGGTAGCGTGGAAAATATGTTCGCCGGAAGTTTCCGTCCCCGAGGCGGATTTGCCGGCTGGATTGCGCGCGGCGGCGACCAGCGCTTCGGCCGCTTGCTGCCGCTCGGCGCTGACGGGGCCTGCGATGCTCGCAACATAAGTGGCGATTGCCTTGATGTCGGCGTCGGGGGTCGTGGCGAGATTGTCGACGACGGCCGCCATCGGGCCACGGGCGACACCATGCGCATCGTGCCAACCGTTCTTCAGATAAAGCCGGAGGCTCTCGGTATCCCACGGCACTGGCGCAGGCGAGGCCTCATTCAGCGCGTAGGCGTTCCAGCCTTCGATTTCGCCGCCACCGTAGCGTTCGCTCGCCTTCTCCGCACCAAGACGATTGCGCGGCGTATGGCAGGCCCCGCAATGAGCAAGTCCTTCGGAGAGATAAGCGCCGCGATTCCATTCCGCGCTTTGCGCCGCGTCCGGTTGATAGGGGCCTTGGCGGAAAAAGAAGAGCTTCCAGCCCGCGAGAAGCATGCGCACATTCAGCGGAAAAGAAATTTCATTTTCGGGCGCGGTGGCGGTCACCATCTCGCGTGTCATGAAGAACGCATAGAGCGCGCTCACGTCCTCTTGCGTGAGCAACGTGAAATGATCGTATGGGAAGGCGGGATAAAGCTGCCGGCCTTCGCGGTCCACGCCCTCGGCGAGTGCGCGGCGGAACGCTTCCTCCGGCCATTGGCCGATGCCGGTGTCGGGGTCCGGCGTGATATTGGTCGAATAGATCGTCCCGAACGGGGTTGGTAGCGCTCGGCCGCCGGCGAAGGCGCGACCGCCCGGCGCGGTGTGGCAGGCGTTGCAATCACCGGCCGCGGCGAGTTGGGCGCCGCGGCGCAGCAGCTCGCGGTCGAAGCTTGCGGTATTGGGAGGTGGGACGGGTGCGATGGGCGAACGCCACGCAATGGCGACGAACCCGATCGCCGTGACAAGGCAAAGGCCGATAATAGCTGCGAGCGTCCTGAAGGCTGTCATTCTTGCCCGCCCCAGGCTGAGTATAGCGATCGAACTCAACCCCTTGTCCCGGCGGAAGTTCCCATCGAGAACAAGCAGCACATCCCTCGGCAGCCCTAGCCTACGCCAAGCGTTTGATCGCATGTGTTAGGCTGCGTGGGTCGAAAAGGCGAATGATTGCCGGATAATTGCAAATGTCACGCGATCTGCGTTTGTTGTTCTTCGCCCTATTTCTATTGAGCTGGATGACCACTCCTACTCATTCCGCGCTGCCGGATTCTCCCGCCGCTTTCTACAAAGTATGGATCGGAAAATTTCCCTCCGAGCGCGTGAACGGAAAAACATTTCTGCAACAGCCGGACGTAAAGCGGCGGGTCGCGCGAATTCTCGGCCCCGGCGCCCTATCGGACATGAACGAAATGCGCGCGTCGTTTCGCGCCCAGGAATATAAAAATTGGCTGGTGGTGAGCGGATGTCAGCCGCATATGTGCGTTGACGCGCAATGGACCATCGCGATCAATCTCGCCTCGAATGAAACGTGGGCTTGTAGCGCGCCTTTAAATACCGACTTCGTTCTAGTGGGCGCGACCCATAAAAAGCCAGCCAAACTACCGCGCAAACAAGGGGGTGGCTGCCCGGAGGGGGAACATATGGCTGAGTCAATCGAGCGGCTTTTCCCCGCCGAGTTGAATTGATTCAGACACTGACGCTGCGTTGGTGCGCAAAACCTTCGATCATCTCTTCCACCTTGTCGGAGTCGCTCAACCATGTTGGCTCGGCCGGGCTAAGTAGATAGGTTATAATCGTATTCAACAATGCCGGCATGGTTAGATCCTTTGTTTTCACAGCATGAGCTAATCCATTTCGTCTCCACCTATGGCTACGCGGTGGTCGCTCTGATCATTGGTCTCGAATGTTTGGGATTGCCACTGCCTGGCGAGACCATCCTGATTGCCGCCGCGATCTACGCCGGCACGGGCCACGACCTGAATATCTGGCTTGTGATTGTTGCCGCCGCCCTCGGCGCCATTTTGGGCAACACGATCGGATTCTGGATCGGACGCGAGGGAGGCTACCGCCTTTTGCTCCGATACGGCCCCCGCCTTCGAATCACCGAAAGTCGAATCAAGCTTGGTCAATATCTATTCCTGCACCATGGCCGCAAGATCGTTTTCCTTAGCCGTTTTATCGCTTTGCTACGCGTGTTCGGTGCGTTTTTGGCCGGTGCGAATCGTATGAATTGGGGGTCGTTTCTCCTCGTCAATATCGCGGCCGGAATTGTTTGGGCGACACTCTATGGCGCCGGGGCTTATTATTTAGGAAAGAAGGTGCACCTCTTTACTCGCTATGCCGGGATTGGGGCCGGGCTCGCAGCCGTGATTCTAATCATTGCTGCCGCGGTGTTTCTTCGACGGCACGAGGCGCGACTGCAAAGCGAAGCCGAACGAGCGCTTCCCGGGCCGCTGATGCCGCCATAGAGTTCGAAGGCCCGTCGCGTCGTAAAAAAGCAGGTCCATGGCTCCGGCGGCTCGGATAAATAACTCGCCCTGCTTCACCCACTACATTCACACGTCACCGTGATCCGGTCGCGAGCCTTCTCACGGCCGCGCGAGACAATTCGCGCGCTTTCATCGCGCCAATTGATCGGACGTGAAGCGGCTTGATTGGCTTCCTTTCGCGCAACCATGAAAAAGAAAGTTCGGGGAAGCCTTCGTGGCCGACCTACGGCGGTGATGGTGCCGGCGCATTCGGAGGAAATCAAAAATGTTCACACTCAAGGGAGTTGCTCTCGCAGCCGTTGTCGCGGCCGCTTCGCTGACCGCGGCGACTGCCGTTCAAGCGCGCGACATCGCCATCAATCAAGAAGGCCAGATGGTCATCTTCAACGGCGACGGCCAGGGCGTCATCGGCACGATGAAGTCGATGGACCTGTTCAAGAACGCGAAGCCGCTCGCCGGCGGCGTAGTCATCTTCATGCACAATGGCAAAGTGTACATGATGGACGACCCGGAAAACGCGATGTTCAAGCACCGCACCGACGTCGGCCAGTTCTAATCCAGGATTCGGAAATACGGTTACGGATAACCCGGCCGTCGCGCCGGGCTATTTTTCTTGCCCCCTCCAGTTAACCGGCGCCCGAAAACCACGAATATTCGTTCATCGTACAAAGCGGGAGCCGTCTTCCCCGGGCCTTATTTGTTGCTAATATGCCGAAGAGAGCCAAGGAAAAATGGAAAACAAAAGGCTCCAGCCTTTGCCAAGTGGAGGACGTGCGTGAGGATCTTCATCGCCGCAGCAATGCTTGGGTTAATGGCAAGCGCTGTTTACGCCAAGGATTTCCCCGCCCAGGAAATTCCGCAGAAACAGATTGACGAACGGGCATACCGGGATTCGGTCAAACGGATTCCCGATAAGCCGACCAGTTCCGATCCGTGGGGCTCCGTGCGCAACACGGGCGGCACCAATAACCAAAGCAAGAAATTGCCGGATTCAAAATAAGCGCTCATTCGACGGATCGCGGCTAGTGCCAATGCCTAATACAGCTGCGACTTATGAGTCGTTTCCCTGGACCTTGGTATATCGCGACAATCCAAATTGTTTGCGCCACGCCCGAACTTTATCCCGCTCACGACCCGATGAGGCAACGCGCGTATTTTCTTAATCTTTCCTGCCTATGACCGCTCGTATTCTAGAGAGGAATTCGAGCATGTCAGTTTTAAGCGTAGGTTCTGTGAGCATCATTCCGCCGACCCCGAGTGCCGGTAAAGCCGCAGACGGCGACAGCGTGGCCGTAGAGGCGGCGGAGTCCGCCGCGACCAAGCAAGCCGAACGGTCGAATGGTGGGTTTGCGCCTAAAGCCTCGGCCACGAATGGCAGGATTAACAAGCAAGCTTAGTTTTGATGAAGTCGCAGTCTCCTGCTTGCTGGCCCCGGCATCTCACTGCCGGGGCCTTTTCATAAGGACCAACGCACGGGTTTGCGTTCACCATGCGCGACACGCGTTCGGCCAATCATCAAAGCAGAAAATCGATGGTTGTTATCAAGCTGACGCCGCCAGCGCCGTCGCCACGAGTTGCGTATCCAGATATTCGGTTAGTTCGCGCATTTTGCCGCCGGCCATGCGGCATACATAACAATACGTGTTGTTGTAGGGCTTGCCCGCCTTCGTGGTGACGTGGCCGCGGCATTCGATCACGACGTAATCGTCTTCGGCAATGATGCGCTCGGCCGTGTTGATGTATCGACCGGCGAACTGGGCAAACAGCGGCTGCATCAGATCCTTCAGCACCGCTTGCTTGCCTTCATAGGTTTTCGACCACGGCGTGGTGCCGGTAATGGTCCAGCGAAAGTCGTCGGCCATCAAGTCGACAAAAGGTTTGCCGTTCCCTTTGGCGAGTTCGGCAAAAACTTGTTGCATCAATTGTTTATTTTCTGCGGCGCTCATGCGGATTCCTTGTCTGGGATAAGCGCCGTTATTTTACCCCTCCAGCCGCATTATTCCTAATCGATTGGTGCTCGTCCTCAGATGCGCGAAAGGGTGCGGCCGACAAGCCATGCCGCGATCGCCCATCCGGCGCCGGTGAAAAAGCCGACGCAGAACCAGACGCCGATCAGATAGAGGCTAACGGTAGCGGGCATGTTGCGGTCTCCCTGTAGTGACGCGGATCGGTCGCGCGATCAGGACGATCTCACAACCCCGCATTACAAGCCCGCGGAGGCGGATATGTTCCCGTCTGGATCGGATCGCGCCGATGCAATAGCTTTGCGCCGGAAAAACCGGGCGGGCCAACGAGCCCAAGGAGGACTACGCCATGGATACGCTCTCAACCAATCGCCGCGATCTTCTGATCGCACCGTTCTTGGTCCCGTTCTTGGCGGCACTTCCGGCGGCGCTTCTGGGCGAGCGCGCCCTCGCCTCGCGGGTCGATCCGAATATGACCTTCACGCGGCTGCCGGAGCAGATCGTGTGGGAGCAATCGCGCAATCAACCCCCGGAACCGTCGAGAACGCCCTTCTGTTCGGCAGGTCGTCGGAGCCCGGCATCTATTTCAATCTCACCAAATGGTATCCGGGCTACATGAGCGCGCCGCACTGGTATGAGACCGACCGGCTTTGCGTCGTGGTGTCCGGCACCTGGTGGGTGGCGAGCGGGGAAGACTTCGCGCCGAACGATACGATTCCGATGCCCGCGGGCAGCTTTATCCGCCGCGTCGCGCGCACGCCGCACTATGACGGCGCCAAGAAGGACGGCAAGGAGCCCGTGATGATCGCGATCTGCGGCATCGGCCCGATCAAATATAACCTGGTGGATTCGAGCCAGCCGGATTTGCGCGTGCTGTGAGGGCGCGCTCGATAATTTAGCTTCTCAATTTTTAGATAGTGGCGGCGTTTAGGCGGCGCGCTTCGATTCGCTTGGCTCTGTCCGGCGCTTGTTCGCGCGCGCGGGACTTTTTACCAAATTGGCCGCGCCAAAAGCAGTGATCGCCGCCAGCGCGAGCGGCACAAGCCGGCCTAGCCCGACCGAGCGAACGATTTGTAATGCCATCAATAGCGTGGCGGGATCGGCGAGCCACGCGGGCAAGCTACTCGCGGACGCTGCCTCTTCTTCGGCTTTCGCTGCTCTCATCGCGCGGCGGCGCGAGATTGCGAGCACCATCAGCGCGACGAGCGCAACCAGCAGGAAAAGACCGGCGGCGACGCCGGAAGCGACAATCGTATCGTAGTGCTGTTGCGTCCAGAGAAAGGCCGCGATCACGAGAAAGAAGAACGCCGCGACGCCTGCCGCCGCGGCTATGCTGCCGTAGACGACCGTTCGTATGGCAGCGTCGATTTTGCCCACGTCAGCTCCTTAGCGAGCGCCTTAACCGCGCCAAATTTTACCTGCGCCAAACCTATCGGTGCCAAGCTCCAAACTTTACCTGCGCCAAGTCGCGCCGATCACGAAGCCGATCCCGAGCGCGATGGCGAGCGTCGCGTAGGGGCGCTCCTGCACCGACTCCTCGATCGCATCCGAGAACGTGTCGCGGACGTCGCGGACGGCATCGGCGGCCTCGCCGGTCTTAGCGTCAAAGCTCTTCTTCGCGCGCTTATAAGCATCGCCGCCCTTGGCGGACAGGAGATCGACAACTTGCTGGCTGAGTTTGCCTACATTGTCACGCATGGCGGTTAAATCCTCTTGCAGACTTTCGACGGTAGCCGAAGCATCGCGGGTGAATTTGGTGGTTGGGTCGACGGCAGCCATGGGAAAATCCCCTCTTCCGATCCGAATTGATGAGCTGCTTTGACAACGCGGAAGTCGTCAAAAGGTTGCAGCTTGCCGCCGGCCCTTCTCGTGCCTCAGCAATCGCAGGCCCGGGAGAGATAAGCCGGGAACGAGCAAGGTCGCGAGGAACTTAAATTGATCGAGGCGATTGGGGAGTATGGACCTCAAAACCGGCCTCCCCATCGTCGCCGCCGCTTTTCTCACCGCGGCGGTTCTGGCTTTTGTGTCTTCCACCTCGTCGATTATTTGGGGCGTGCAATCAAAAATGACGGCCGTTCATGCGCCTGACGACGATGGTTCGCTAGCGGACAAAATGACGGCGATCCCCATTCGCGCCGTGCGCGTGATCGTCGCCTCGCCCTATCAGCGCTGAAATATTCAGGCACTCGGTCGCGCTGGCGGAGGGACCGTAAATTACGCTGCGGTCATCCAATATATCCACAAAAAAGCTACGCGATATGGAACTTAGGCCCTTCTGCGACGTTGATGGCGCAGCTTCGACAATCGCGAGGCTCGGGACGGAGAGGTTCATATGATCGATGCTTTGATCGCGCCCCTTTTTGGCTTGACCTTGGGCGGCCTGTTCGTCGCGGCGCACGCTCTTGGCGCGTTGATGTTCTGAACAATTCCGAAAAACTGATCGCAACATAGGAGATCGTCATGTCTCTCGGCACCATCCTGGTCATTATCTTGATCATCGCCTTGCTCGGCGGCTTCAGCGGCATAGGCGGCGGCCCGTTCTACGGCACCGGCTATTACGGCGGCGGCGGCATCGGCCTTGTACTCGTTATCGTTTTGGTTCTTGTCCTGCTCGGCAGGATTTGAGGCACGGCGAAAATGCAAGCCGGTCGGCGCAGCAAGAGCCGCAGCGCCGGCCGGAAGTCATTCCAATAAAACCGATTTTTATTTTCGGCGGCGCTTGGGAACCCTTTTGCCCTCTTTACGGGCTTCCGAAAGGCCGATGGCGATGGCCTGTTTGCGGCTCTTCACCCTGCCGCCGCGGCCGCCTTTTCCGCTCTTCAACTTTCCACGTTTGAACTTGTGCATCTCGCGTTCCACGTCCTTCGACGCGCCGCGTGAGTATTTTCTAGCCATGGGGTCCTCCTCAGTCACTCCATCGAATCCTAAAGAAAGAGCCCGGTTCACTCCGGACTCAATCCTCAGAAAATCTTGCGGTTAGTGGCCGACCGTTTTCTTCACAGCGTCCTTGAGGCCGCCGATCGTGTTTTGTACCTTGCCGGCGGTCTTTTCCGCCGTTCCTTCGGCCGCGGTCTTGGCGTCGCCGGTCGCTTTGCCGGCAACCTCTTTCAACTTGCCCTTGGCCTGGTGGGCAGAGCCTTCGATGCGATCTTTGTCCATGACGTCCTCTCATGATTGAAAAGTCTGTGAGAGAAAAACGCGCGCGCCGCTGAATCGTTCCTTTAATTAATAGGCGCGTCGACGGAACCGATCCGGCTTTCGGGCGATTGGCAACTATCCACGCATTTCTGCGTCGATATGTACTCAACCGAACAAAAGAAAAGGGATCGCGTCATGGGTATCTTCACGAAAGACATCAAGACATTCGACGACCTGTTTTTGCACCTCTTGCAAGACATCTACTACGCCGAAAACAAGATCACGAAAAAGCTTCCCGGTATGATCGAGAAGGCGACCAACCGCGAGCTCTCCGCAGGCCTCCGCGACCATCTCGAGCAGACGAAGGGCCATGTGGAACGGCTCCAACAGGTGTTCAAGAAGCTCGGCAAGGAGCCCAAAAGCGTCGATTGCCCCGCCATCGACGGCATCATCAAGGAAGCCGAGGAAGTCATGGGTGAGGTGGCCGACAAAGAGGTGCGCGACGCCGCGATCATCGCCGCAGCTCAAGCCGTCGAACATTACGAGATAACCCGCTACGGCACGCTGATCGCCTGGGCGCATCAACTCGGCCACGACGAGGTGACGCGGCTGCTTTCGGCGACGCTGAAAGAAGAAGAGGCGGCGGATCAGAAGCTCACGGCTATCGCGGAGCGCAAGGGTGTCAATCGGAAGGCGGCGAGCTAAATCAGCCCGCTACGTCGTTTACCGAACATTTGCAAAAAAAGGAGAGGCGCAGGGTGCTGCGTCTCTCCATCGCTTTAATCGGCCCGGAAAAACGGAGCCGCCGGTGACCTAGTGAAAAAAGCCGAACAACCACAGCACGATGAGAATCGGAATCGGGATCCCCAACAGCTACAGGATCAAAGCGCGTCCCATGTTTGCTCTCCTTGCATTTCCTTGTTGCATTCCGTTGCCATCCAAACAGTCGAGCCCGGGAAAGGTTGCGAGACCGAGGCGATTTCATGGAACTATTTTTGTGATTAACTGTTAATAGTTGCTGCGATTCCATACGAGTATTCGGGGCGGTATTATGAAGACTTCTTCGTCGCCGGCGCGGCGGTTTCAACTCGATCTGGTCGAGCCCGCGCCCGTTGCTAGCCACGAAATGTTTTGGCGCCGCACCACCGAGATCGCGATTATCGGCATTTTTCTCCTGCTGGCGCTTGCGGCGCTGCAGTTTTCCCGCGCGCTGCTTCTGCCCGTCACGCTTGCGGTCGTGATCGGCATGATGATGGCGCCGCTGGCGAAGGGCCTGGCGCGATTCAGAATCTCGCCGTGGATCGCCTCGTTCATGCTTGTCGCCGTGTTCTCGGTGGCGCTCTGTGTCGTGATCGTCGTGTTATCGGGCCTCGTCACAGATTGGGCGGCGAAGAATTCGGAAATCGGAACGACGCTGCGGGACAAGCTCCAGCTCCTCGACCGGCCGCTGGCGGCACTCCGCGACATCCAAAGCGCGCTTTCGGGGCCGCTCGGCATCGATATCGGTGCGCTCAAGTTCGACGTGAGCAGCACACTCATCACGCCGATCCTCTCGGTACTGACGCCGGCGATCGCGCAACTGCTGCTCTTCTTCGCCACCTTGTTGTTCTTTTTGGCGAGTCACGAAACCTTCCGCCGCTATTTGATCGCGCTTTCCGACACGCGAAAGGATCGTCTGCGTGTGCTGCGCATTTTCAACGACGTGGAGCGGAACCTGTCGCGCTACGTCGGAACCCTCGCGCTCATCAATATCGTGATCGGTGCCCTGACAGCGACGATGGCGGCATTGGTCGGGCTCCCCACCCCTATCGCGCTCGGCGTGCTCGCCTTCGGGCTGAATTTCGTGCCATTGATCGGTCCCGCCATCATGACGACCGTTCTTTTCGTCGTCGGGCTCGTGGTCTTTCCGTCGGTCGGCTACGCGCTGCTCGCGCCGGCGATTTTCATCGCCCAGTCCGTGACCGAGGGACAGTTCGTGACGCCCAACATCGTCGGGCGGCGGATGACGGTGAACCCGTTCGCGATTTTTCTCTCGGTGGCGTTCTGGGTGTGGCTATGGGGCCCGCTCGGCGCGCTCTTGGCGATGCCGCTTCTCATCGCATTGATGGTAGCGCGCGGCCACATCTACCCGACCCGCGGCGTCGCGCAGTCGGGTAACGGACGCCCGGCATAATTATCGTTTGGCCTGTGGGAAATATTCTTCGATCTGCTTGCGCACCGTTTCATAGCATTCGCAGGCACAACGCTCTAACCCGGGGCGGTCGACGATTTCGATCTTGCCGCGGCGATAGCGGATGAGTCCTCGTTTTTGCAAGCTACTCGCGATCAACGTCACGGTCGTCCGGCGCACGCCCAGCATCTGCCCCAAAAACTCCTGCGTGAGCGGAATGATGGGACTGTCAATGCGATCTTGCGTTTGCAGGAGCCAGCGGGCGAGCCGCGCTTCCGCCTCGTGGAATGCGTTGCAGGCGGCCCCTTGCTGAATTTGCGCGAGCAGAACTTCGCCGTAGCGCAGGATCACGTCGCGAAGGCTCGGGCTTTTGGCCACCGCAGCCTGAAATTTAGCCGCCGAGATCCGCGCCATCGCGCCACCGACCTGCACGACCGCCCGATTGAAAGCCTGGCGCGGCCCAAAGCCGGACATGGCGCCGACCACACCCTCATGGCCCACGGTTGCGGTCTCGATACTCGTTTCTCCGTCATTCATGACGGCGACGAGCGAGATCATTCCGCTTTGGGGAAAATAAACTTGCTCGATCGGCTCGCCCTGTTCTTGCAGTAACGCGCCCTGTTCGTAAGAAATATTTGTCAGGCTCGGCCCAATCAAAACGAGCTCGTCCGCCCCTAATGCGCACAAAACACGATTGCGATGGAGCTTGGCGGGTGCGTTCATCGGCGGGCAATAATGGTAATGTAACTTTCCAAGCGGTTTTCGATCATCCGAGTTTGCAAGCGAAATCCTTCCCCAATCAGATAATTTAGGAGCCGCGAGATAGGCAGCAGTGCTTGCTGGGACGAACGCGAAAGCAACGAAAATTTCTTAAATGTGATGCTCATTTAACGTGCAAACCGAAAAAAAGTTCCCTTTGGGATTGCGTTAAGTTGCATCCGCCGCCGACGGATCGTTCGGCTTCGCCTGACCGATCACGCGAAGTTCGACGTCTTTCACCCGCGCCGTGGATGGAAGCCACGAATGCTCTTCCCCGCACAGCGGACACTGAACCCGGCCCGCGACCGGCGGCAGTAACAAAAAATCCTCCGGCTCGATTTCGATTCCAGTCGAAATTTCTTGATTTGTCCTTGGACAGCGAACGACGATAATTCCCACGCCAATTCCCCCGCAGGCCACACCCGCTTTCGACGAGCAACAAAGACATTCGGTACGCTTATTGTCTGTCCGGGGGTCGACATAAGGGATCGCCGCAAAATCCAGCTTTTTCGCATTGCGTCAATAAAATCGGCCATTCTACGGAACCAATCTCCTGCCACGGCGTTGTATCGAGGGGCAGCGGGAGCCTTCAATTTTTTACCGATCCTCCCGCGGGAGATTGCAGATGGGCGCATCCGTTCTCATCAGTATCTTAATCACGTTCCTTGTCATCATCCTCGTGCTTTATCTCGTCAACATGCTGCCGATCGATGGCCGCGCGCAGCAAATCATTCGCGTGGTCGTGATCATCATCGGCATTATCTCGATGCTGAAATATCTCGCCGTGTTCTAAAGCCGGTTCCGAATCCTTGCTTTTTCTTTTCGAACACTCGAACATCTGGAGATGAATGTGCGTCATATCCCATTTCTCACCGCAGGCATTCTACTGGCGATGGTGAGTACCAACGCCCTCGCCGTTTCGACGGCGGATCGCTTCGGCAATCCTTCCTCGGTGCTATTGATACAGGACAAGAAATCCGAGACGGTCACCGAGAAGGTCAAACGGATCTGGCGGGATTGGACCGGCTATAAGTTCGACGTCGGGTGTCCGGCATTTCCGATCATATTGACGCACGCGACCTGCACCGCCACTGGCAAAGACCGCGAAGAGGCGCGGGCGAAGTGCCAGTCCAAAAACCCGTTTTGCCTAGTGAGCAACGCACAAAAGTAAAGGACGGCGCGGTACCATTGTGCGCGGGAAGCCCCGATCTGGCGCAAATCTGTGCGAAAAAGACAACCCGCGCGGCCTAAGGGATGGATAATCGGACAACGATGGTTGACACGAATCCCGCCCCAAGGGATGTAAAGGTCAACTCTGGAGCGGCCCCATGCAGACCAAAAGCGAACTCATTCAAGCGATTGCCGATCAGTTATCGGAGAAGCTCACGCGTAAAGACGTGAAGGAAGTTCTCGAATCCCTCGCGAGCGTCGGTTACAAAGAACTGAAGAAATCGGGAGAGTTCGTGGTGCCCGGTTTTGCAAAGTTCGTCGTGATCAAGAAGCCCGCCACCAAGGCGCGCGAGGGCATCAATCCCTTCACCAAAGAGATGATGATGTTCAAGGCGAAGCCGGCGCGGAAAGTTCTCAAGGCGCGCCCGGTGAAAGCCGCGAAGGATTGTCTGGCATAAGCATCCGGTCGGCGGCGAACTTCCTTTCCGGATCAAGGGTCGCCAAGCTTGCGACCGCTATAGGGAGAGTATCCGCATGCGGCTCTTGGCTTTCATCGGAGGGCTCGGGATTATTGTCGCCGTTTGCGCGGCGGTGTTTTTCTTCGGCGGATTTTTCAACGTCGCCGCGACCGAGGAGGACCCCGGCATCGTGAAGTGGGCGCTGATCAAGGTCCGCATGGCTTCAATGGTGCGCCATGCCGGTCCCGCCCCCACCATCAATCTCGACGATTCTGCAATCGTGCAGGCAGGCGCACGCGTCTTCGCCACGCGCGGCTGCGTCAATTGTCACGGAGCGCCGGGCGCACCCTGGCAGAAATTTTCCGAGGGCCTCCGGCCCGATCCGCCTGACTTGAGCGAGGTCGGACAAGAACACGAACCGGAACAGATTTTCTGGGTAATCAAGAACGGCATCAAGATGACCGGGATGCCGAGCTTTCAGCTCGCCGGCGTCGAGGACAAGGAAATTTGGTCGATCGTCGCCTTCGTGAAGAAGCTGCCGAAGGTGTCGGAGGCCGAGTTCAAGGCCTGGAGTACCGCGCCCTAGCGCCGATAACAAAAGAGCGGCCGCTTTGGGCCGCGCTCGTAGCTCAGTTCATCGAAGCGACCATGTCGCCGATACCGAGGCGCTGCGCCAATCTCCGCACAGTCGCTTTCTGCTCTTCGCTGAGGCTCGCGAGCAACGGCATCGCCGCGCTCTGGATCCGCTGCGTCACCGTGCCGTCGAAGGCAATCGAAACCATCCTGCGGCCGACGCGGCGGAGAATCCCCGCCTGTTCGCCCTCGGCCTGTTCGCGGGCGACGGCGCGCAATACCGCTTCGACCCTCGCCCATAGCGGTTGCTGGGCCTCGGTCAGCTTCAACTGGCCTTTGATTTGACCGATGTTGACCTCGGTGATTTTCGGGGTTTCCAGGCTCGCCGCGCCTGCGCTGTTGCAATCGACGAAAGTCGCTCCCATTGCCGCGAATGCGATCGCACCCGCGAGTATCCACGTCTTCATTCCCGGCTCCGTCAGTCTTGGATAAGCGGGCCTGTTAGGCGTCAAACGTGCCCCTGCCGCGATGAAAATATGGATAAATTGTGATTCCTACTTTTCCATGCAACATTTCGACTTCATTAAGCGTTGGAATCGTTGCTCTGCAATTTGGGGATGGAACAATGAGACATCTACTGCGGCCCGCGGCACTGAAGTGCTGGGCGCTACTCTTTACAGTGTTCGTTTTTTCGCCAAGCGCGGCGCCAAGTGCGCGCGCCGATTCGGGGCCGTTCGCGGGTCTTGCCGGCAACTGGTCAGGCGCCGGCACCATCACGCTCGGGTCCGGAGGACGGGAAAGCATCCGCTGCCGCGCGCAATATACGGTGGGCGGCGACGGCACCAACATGCAGCAAAGCCTGCGCTGCGCGAGCGACAGCTATCGATTCGATCTCAGCAGCGACGTGATGTCGCAAGGCGGCCAGATCACCGGCTCGTGGTCCGAGTCGAGCCGCAACATGAACGGCCAGATCGCGGGCACCGCCCGGGCCGGCCAGTTCAACGTCATCGTGACCTCGCCGTCGTTTTCGGCGAACCTGACGATGACGACGCGGGGCGACCGGCAATCGGTCGACATCAGCGCGCCGCCGGGCGGGCAACTCACCGGCGTTTCGATCGTGCTCGCGCGCGGGAAGTAACGGGGAACCGTTTCGGGCGTGCCGGCTAGGGGACACGCCGAAAGCGTTCGGCAAGGCTCATCAAAAACATTGCCGTCGGCCGCAAAATGAAAAGGTCGGCGACGAGGGCCGCGATCATGGCGAAGGCGCTGAGCCAGCCGAACAGCCGCAATGACGGCAGGTTCGAAAATACGGTTACCACGAGGCCGCAGGCGAGCACCACCGAAGTGAGGATCACCGCCGGGCCCACGAGCACTGTCGCGCGCTGAACCGCGAGCGCCGGGCTCGTGTCCGGCGTGCTCTCGAGCCGCAAGCGATTCAAGAAATGGATCGTGGCGCTTAGGCCGAGGCCAAACGACACGGTGAGCGCGACGACGCTCGCGAACTGCAAGCCCTCATCCGTGAGCCACAGAATCGAGCCCGAAAGCACGACCGGGAAAATACCGGGCAGGAAGCTGACGAACATCACCACGACGGAGCGGAAAGCGAGCCCGATAAAGGCCGCGACGAAAATAAACTCGATGGTAAGCGCCCGGTTGAGCTTGCCGATCATGTTGGCGCTATTACGCGCGGCGATCGCCGACAGGCCCGTCACCGCGATCTCATAGCCGGGATGGCGCTTTTGCACCTCGGCCATTTGTTCGTCGAGACTTTGCACGAGCGGCAGGATCTGATTGGCGTCGAGATCGGCGACGCGGCCGGAAACCACCACCGCGGTTTCCTCCGGGGCGATGAAGCGGCGCACGAGGTGCGCGGGCAGCAAATCCACATATTGCTTGAGGGTGGTGATGTCCGACTTGCCGGCTTTGTCGGCAAGCCAGCGCCGCAGCGTCTCGATCGACCAGACATTGCCGATGCCGGGCTGGATCTCGAGGATATTTTGCACTTCGGCGATGGTCTCCAGCGCGTCGTCCGAATAGAGTTTCGTGCCTTGCGGAAATTCGATCAGGATATCGACGGGATTGGCGCCGGTGAGCTTGGCGTCGAGACGGCCGCTCGCGGCCACCGCCTGTTGCCCGTCGGGTACTTGATCGGCGAGCCGGTAGCGCGGCTCGAGATTCGAATAGATCACCGCGAGGCCCGCCACGATCAACACGGCGATCAGGCTGTAGAGCCCCGGGTGGCTCACCATGCGAAGCGCGATCCAATTGCAGAATGCGCGAAGCGCGTTCACGCCGGTGTCGGCGATCTTCGCATGGGCGACGAAGGCCGCTTCCTTCCGCACCAGGAGAACGCCGAACAGCGGCACCAGCGTCAACACCGCGAAGAGCGCCAGCACCGTCGCGATCAGCCCCGCCTCGCCGAAGGAGCGGATCAGGTCGGATGACGAGAATTGCAGCGCGATGAACGAAAGACCGGCGGTGGCGTGCGTCAAAACGCAGGCCGGCCCCACGACGTAGATCGCATTCTGGAAGGCGTCGTGTTTCGACTCCCCCGCGATCAAGCGATCGCGGGCGGCGAAGGTGAGCTGCATCGAATCGGAAAAGCTGATGACCATGATCAGCGGCGTCATCACGTTCAGGAACATGTTGAGGCGGAAATCGAGCCAGCCGAGTACGCCGAGCGCGAGCAAAATGGCGATCAACGGGGGGGCGGCCGCGACGAACATGAACGAGATGCGGCGGAAGAACAGCATCGCGATCAGACAGCCGGCGAGGAAGCCGACCGTGTTGTAGATCAGCCGGTCGCGCTCGACGGCGTTGCGGATCTCCAGCTGCATGACCGGAACGCCGGAGAGCTGGATGCGCAGATCCGAGCCCGCCATCTCGTCCGCGATGGCTTTGCGAATTTCGCCGATGGTCTCGCGCAGCTTGCCGCTGCCGACGATCTCGGGATCGAGCGCGAGCACGAACAGCGCGAGCGTGCCGTCATCGGACAACAGCTTGCCGCGGATGATCTCGTTCGATTTTACGCGCGCGATGAGTTTGTTGTACTCGACGCCCTCGGGCAGTTTTTCGGGAAAGAGCGCGGCCGGGACTTGATCTCCCTGCGGCGGCTCGCGCGCCGAAAACAGCGAGATGATGCCCCGCGTGCCGTCGATCAACTGCAACTCGGTGACGAGGTTGCGCAGCTTCTCCAGATTCGGGCGCGCGAGCAGCGCCTTTCCTTCGGCCACCACGAGGACGTCGTATTCGCTCGAGGGAAAGCGCTTTGTCACCTCCTCGTATTGCTTGAACTCGATGGTGTCGGAGCGGAACAGCTGGCTCAACGAGTCGTCGACCTTGATGCGCTCGGCGCCGATAAAGGCGACGACGCAAAGGACGAATAGAACGATGCAGGAGCGGATCGGCCTTTCCAGCGCGAACAGGCCGCTGCGTTCGAGGCCTAATGCGAGACGCATCAGAAACCGCGCTCTCGTAATGGCCTTGGCATCGTTCGCTCCGGTTCGGAGGGTAGCCTACACGATCGGCGCCACGATAGCGCGACGAGCGGAGGGCTCGTACAACGCCAATATGGCCGAAAAGTTTCGGCGCGGCGGCATACCGCAGCGCGGGAAGATTAAATTTTAAAATACCCTGCCGCTCATCGCTCGACCAGCGACTTTAGTCGGCCCAAAGCCTCGTCCCATTGCCTCGATACCTGGTCGAGGTAGCCTTTGATGCCGTCGGATCGGCTTCGGCCTGAACTCGTAGAGGCTCTCGCGCCCTACCCGCACGCTGTCGCGGTCGGATTGTTGTCCGCCATCTTGTCGGCGGTGACGTTCATCGGCGTTCTTTGGGTGGTCGGGGGAGATCTCACGTTCGATCTTTCGGGGCGATCGGTGACGATACCGGGCTTCCTGGTGGTCGCGGCGGTGGGTTACGCCGTGCTTGCGAGCGGTTCAATGGCCATCATCGGGCGAAGATATATTCAGGCATCCGAAGCAAAGAGCCAGCGCGAGGCCGAGCTTCGCTACGCGTTGACGCGGCTGCGGGAGAACGGCGAAAGCATCGCACTGATCGCGGGCGAAGACGAGGAAAAGGCCGGCCTCGATCTCGCGCTCTCCAGCGTCATGCGCCGCTGGCGCGAGCTTTGCCGCCAGTACATGCGCACCACGGTCGTGGCTCAGATGAGCTTCGTGATCGCGCCGGTTTTTCCGGTGCTTCTTTCCGCGCCGAAGTTCCTCGCAGGCACCATGACGCGCGGCCAAGTCATGCAAGCCGCCTCCGCCTTCGTGACGGTGCAAACGGCGTTCAATTGGCTCGTCGACAACTATCCCCGCTTCGCCGACTGGACCGCTTCGGCCGGCCGCGTGGCTGCGCTCACAGTCTCGCTCGATGCCTTGGAAGCGGCCGAAACCGGCGACGGCTGGGGCCGCATCGAGCGGGGCGACACTGCAAAAGGCATTGCCATGCAGTTGCGCAACGTCTCGGTGACGCTCGACGACGGCAAGGTCGTGGTCAAGGACGCCGATGTCGAAATCAAGCCGGGAGAGCGCGTGCTGTTCGAAGGGGAATCGGGCAGCGGCAAAAGCACGCTGGTGCGCGCAATCGCGGGGCTCTGGCCATGGGGATCAGGCGAGATTCGGGTCCAGCTGGGCGCCACGATGTTTCTATTGCCGCAGCGCCCCTATATTCCGCTCGGTCCGCTGCGGCGCGCCACGATCTATCCGAAGGCCTCGATCCGCTCGTTGAGGCCGCGGATTTCGTCGCGCATGCCGCTCACGCCTTTTAGAGAACTCGCTCTAGCCATCGACCCACGTTTTGCTAAACCCATGGAACTGATGCTGAAATTGGGTTCGATTTGCAAAAAATTTATCTCAGAATAGGATTATAATCCCATATATATACTTGACGTACCAAGCCCCAAATGCTAGATTCTGGGGATAGGAGAGCGTCATGGCCTTATCCAAGATTTACACCGACGAAAACGCGGCCCGCGAGCATCTAGAAGCCTTGCTCTGGCCTAATGGCCCGACATGTCCGCATTGCGGCAATGCCGATGAGAAACGCATTACAAAGCTCGCTGGCAAGTCCACGCGTCCCGGCGTTCATAAATGCAACGAATGCCGCAAGCCGTTCTCTGTGACCGTTGGAACGATTTTCGAGCGCAGCCATATCAAACTGCATCAATGGGTTTACGCCACGCATCTCCTATCGACTGGCAAGAAAGGCACAAGCAGCCTTCAAGTCAGCCGCATGCTTGGCCTGACCTATAAATCGGCTTGGTTCCTGACGCATCGCATCCGTGAGGCTATGCGTGCCATTGGCCTTGAGCCTCTAGGTGGAGACGGCGAGATCGTTGAAGCCGATGAAACCTATTTCGGAGCTGCCGAAACAATGCGTGTATCTTCGCAGCGCAAAGGCCGTCCTTTCACGAAAAAAGGTCACAAGTGGAACAATCGCCCTATCGTATCGCTGGTCCAACGCGGCGGAAAAGTCCGCTCATTCCACGTTGCAGTCGCCGACAAACAGACCGTCCAGAAGATCGTGCGCGAGAACGTAGCAGCAGAAACCCGTTTGCATACGGATGAAAGTCGCCTCTACAAAGGCGCAGATGCTTTCTTTGCCTCACACGAAACGGTCAAACATTCGGCCAAGGAATACGTCCGAGACGATATTCACACGAATAGCGCCGAAGGATATTTCTCGATTTTCAAACGCGGCATGCGTGGCAACTATCAGCATTGCAAAGAAAAGCATCTGCATCGTTATCTTGCGGAATTTGATTTCCGATATAACAACCGAATTGCTCTAGGCGTGAACGATGCAATGCGCGCAGATATTGCAATCCAAGGCGCGGCGGGAAAGCGCCTCACCTATCGGCGGGCTCACTAAGCCTGTCTGGAAGTTTCAGGCTGCACGATTTATGCGCTGGCGTAAGAAGATTTGGAAGCCTCGCAAACCGATTTGCGTTCGCTATTGGCAGTCGCGAAAGCCAGTTGATTGACCACTCGACTCAAACGGGTAAATCGAGCCACACTATCTTTTTTGGAGGCTCACGATGCCAAAATACAAAGTGGCCCATATACACGAACAGGGGCAGGACATGATCATTTTCCCGCTTGAGCAAAAATTCGGTCAAATGATCAGCTCGGATCAGAATCAAGAATTAGCTATTCTCGGATTTCAGGCAAACAAAGCTGGTCTAAAGGGTGCGGCAGTTGCTGTTTGGGATGCTGGTTCTGGAAAAATGGGTTTTATGGGGCCACCCCAGTGGCATTCGTACCTAAGCAGCATCAACCTTCGATTCGTGATGGAAAATTTGAATAAAGAAATTTCCTGGTAGCCCTGTCTTCCTCCATAGATCGCGAATTATCCGCTGCAATAGAGTGCCAACCTTCCGGTACGTCACATAGGATGTTGCTAACACCAACCATGGCTGGTGCCAGTCGCACAGGCCCGCCGCCGTTTTTCAAAGCCATGTACGACTCCTTTCCAGAAAAACCTCAATGAGCCACGTTTCTGCGACGCAGCTTTTCGCGTCCACCTTAGCGGCACCTATCAGCATTGCGCCGAAAAGCATCTGCATCGCTATCTTGCCGAGTTCGATTTCCGCCACAACAACCGCATTGCGTTGGCCGTTTGCGTCGTTCGGGGCTTTTTCTTATTCGTGAGGTAATTTTTTCTTTTTTGGACTCGGCTTCTTTTCCACCTTAGAATTGTGGGGCTTCGGCTTCGTTTGAAGCATCCGCTTCAAAACATCATCCCGCTTATTATTCGGTCGCTGTGCCATGACGGACTCCAAAAAATCAGGTTCTATTCAACTAACTATAAGAAGCGCGCCATTCCTTAGTGAACCCCAAGGGGCCGCAGCATATTACGAAAGCATGGGCCGCGTTGTCGCGCTTTGGGGTCGATTTGAATCTCATTTTGGGCACGACCTTCTAACGATAACGACCCTTAAAGGAGGAAACAAATTGCTTACCCCTTTTCCGCGCGCTTTTCAGAAAAAGATAGACGCATGGAAAATGTGCTTCGACCGGGTGAAGGTCCTCAAACCTTATAAAAAAGTTGCTCGCGAATTTGCGGCGCTAGTCAAACCTATAGCTCGAAAACGAAACATTGTCGCTCACGGAAGTTTCTGGACCTTCGTAAGCGAATCTCCCCTGACAGGAGAGTTTCAAATGATCGTTTGGAGGGGAAACAAATTCGGATTCCAAAAGCATCATTGCACTCTTGAAGAGATGCAGCAAATGGCCGTGCATATCGACAATCTCAATACGCAGCTTACGCGCTTTTCTTTCGTCCTTTCTGGACTGCATAGGGATGCAACAAAGAATATATTTCAATAACCAGCGGGATCGGAGAAAATGCCTCGCTATCCTGCCATTCCGCCACAAGGCACGCAGCGCGTTGCGCGTCCTTGAAAGATAGCCCGTCTGGCAGTCTTAAGCTCTTAGGGTCCCCATCCCATCCAAAACGGTTCGGCCTGTCACGCTTCGTGGGGTCTATATTCTTGGTCATGGTACGTCAAGTATATATATGGGATTATAATCCTTTTTCGTTGAAGCCAGCTTCCCTAGGCGGGTTGCCGCCTAACGTAACTCCACATCGCATAGAGCCCGCGCCCGATGCCCCACCAGAACACGCCCGCGAGCGCGGAGATGGCGAGAAAAATATCGTTGTCGAAGTCGAGAAATTGCACGAAAAATTTGTCGAGGCCGTTTTCAGCGGCGGATACGGCCGCACCCATGAGTGCGGCGATGGCGAGGCTTATCCAACGGGCGCGAATAAAAACGGCCGCCGCGACGCACAAAATCGCTCTGATCCAATTGAAAAAGAGCGCGAGGAAAATCAGAACCGTGAATTCGACGGGGGCGGGCCAGTTCATAGAGCGAACGTAGAGTAGATTCGCCGCCCGCACTATGGCCTTCGTGCTTCCAGGTTAAAATGCATCGCAACGCGTGCGGCGGTGCTGCGTCACTTGACCGCGTCGCTTTTCTTCCACCGCGCGCGAAACTAGCCGCCTCCTGCTCACCCTTCGAGGAGAGGTTGGTTGCGCAAGCGGATGCAGTTGCTCGCGACCCTGGCGGCGATGGCGTTCGTGGGCCTGCTGGTGTGGAAAGCCGATGCCGCGGCTTCGGCCAGCGCCGCGCGAATGCACGCGAGCGCCGAGAACTTCTCGCCGATCCAAAACGCCACCTGCTACGGATTTGGCGGCTGGTGGTGCCGGCCCGGCTGGCACCGGATTTGCCGGCCGTGGGGATGCCGTTGCGTACCGTGCTGATTTCGAAGCGGATCGGCGGCGCTGTCGCACAAGGCTATCGTCACGGCGCAAAAAAGCGCTAAACCTAAGAAAACCGGAAGATGCGTGCGGGCGGAATTCTCGCGCTCGGCGAAGGAAAACGATGCGGAAAATAATGTCGATGGCTCTTCTATCGGGCCTTGTCCTTGCTCCGTGCGCGGCGATGGCGCAGACGAAAAAACTGGATACCCCGCTGTTCGAAGCGGTGCTGAAGACCGCCCGCGCCTATGCCTCCGACCGGACGCTCATCCTCTATTGCCTGCGCAAGCGAGACGACATGGTGCCGTTCCTCTATGCCGGCGTTCATCTCGATCTCGCCTACGCCCTGCAGCTATTGCGCGCGTCGGGCGCCGACGACCGTCAGCGCGCCCTGTTGATCGAGGCGGTGCTGCGCAATGTCCACTCCGTGGGGCGCGATGAAGAAGACCCGCAGCGCAATGTGGATTGCGTTGCCGCCAATGTCGACGAAAGCCTCGCCCAGTTGAAGGGCGTCGGCGCGCCGCTATTCATGCGGCCGCCGTTCGAGAAGCTGAAGCCGTAAGGCGTTCAGTGGGAAAATTGAGCTTCATCGCTCCCTGGCAGCTTGGGCTCCGCAAGGGCTGCACAGGTAAGCCAGCGCTCCGCTAGCCGCGCCCATACGCCGCGCATCATGCCGTTGCCCGCGCCTTCCGCCATGCGGCGGCATTCTGCGGCGCGTTCGCGAAATTCCTTTGCTGAAGCCATGGAAGCCACCAGTTCTAGCTTGCCGGTCATACGACACTAGAAACGGCCAGGGGTTGCAAAAGGTTCCGCGGAGCATCGCGAATTTGGACAGCGCCACTTCGACGCTATTTCTTCATTAACCTTTGCGATGCTGAAATATTAGGCGGCGTCAGCGCGCCGCCAAGCGAACGACGCTCGTCGTTCTTTCGTGACCGACCGCCGCCAGCGCCGCGTCATCGGCAACGACACGGTTTCTGCCGGTGTTCTTGGCGCTATAGAGCGCGACGTCGGCGCGCTTGAGAAGTTCGTCAATGCTCTCGCCGTCCCGCCATTCGCTGACGCCGAAGCTGCAGGTAAATCTGACCCCCTTGCCCAGCGTCGCGAGGCGAAGTTCGGCGAATTTGAGCCGCAGGCGTTCCGCCGCCTCGACCGCAGCCGCTAGAGAACGGCCTGTCAATTCGATCAATAGTACAAGAGTTCCCGAGAATAAATCTCGTCCCAAGGACATGGTGAACCAAGGTATAAAGCTTGGCTAGCGAGCTTTAATTGCCGAAGCGATAATTCAGCCCGGCGCGGACGACATTGAACTTGTTGTTGTCGGCCCAAGTGACGAGATTGGCGTCGGCGAAATGCCCGAAGCTCGCATAGAGATATTCGACCTTCCACGACCAATTGCGCTCGATGGTGCCTTCGATGCCCGCGCCCGCGGTCCAGCCCGTCGCTATATCCCACGGACCGTTGATGACGCCGTTGCCGGAGAAAATACGCGCTTGGGTGAAGGCAGCGCCGCCCGTGACGTAGAGGAGATATGGCCCGTTGGCGAGGCCGAGCCGGCCGCGCGCGCTCGCGAAGGCATCGAATTTCGTGGTGCAGCCGCTCGCAGGACAGGTAACGAACTGGGTCGCCTTCATGCTCGCCCAATCGAGATCACCCTCGATGCCGAACACCCAATTGTCCGCCTGCCAATTGTAGCCGGCGGTGCCGCCGATGAGGCCGCCGCTGATATTCATGAATACGTCGGGGGTGGGCTGATTGGTGCGGCCCCAAATGCCGCCGCCGTTCACGCCGGCGTAAAAGCCAGTCAAGTTGAAGAGCGCAGGCGCGGCTTTATAGGCTGGTGCGGGCACCGGCATGTCGGCCGCACGTGCGGGCGCGTTTGCACTCGCACTATAGAGTGCAGCCGCAGCGATGCTCGCGACAAGCTTATTCATTCGAATCCACCCGCGAATTCTTCGGCAAAGTATCGCCATTCAAGCGTGAGGCCTATGACTTTTCTGTCACAGGGTATCGGAATCCGCTTTATATAGCTTAATGCCGCTCCGATCGAGCGGTGACGCCGGATGCCCAGATCAGCGCTAGGCCGATCGCAAGTAAGCCCAATGGAGGGCCCAGCGCTATAGCCGTAAGGCCGAAGAGCGAGCGCACAGGAGCGGCCTTTTCCTTGGTGCGCTCGAAAATAAACTGCTGCTGCGCGGAGGCCTGCTCGAATTGGCGCTTCAAATCACTCGCGTGCCGCACTGCGATGAAAGCGACAAACAGGATCGACGAGAGCGTCCACCACATCATAAAAGTGCGCCGTACTTTCATCCGCGCTTCCTGTTGTTGAGAGCGAAACCGGCGGCTTTCCCTATCTCATGCCTCCGATACCTTACGGGGCGGAGGCCGCCTCACCGATCTCGAGTTTACCCTAGATCGGAAGCAATAGCGCCCAAGTCGGATAAAGCCGACTTGGGGTGGGCGGATGCACAAGCGTTGCGATTTTTTGGGCGCGCGAAGCGCAGTTACGGATGCCGAAGCGCTAGTTCAGCCCGGGGTGAACGACGCGAGCGCGGGCACGCTCGCGCTGATGAGCGCGGCGGCCCGCGATGCCCGCGACGAGAAGCTTGTTTAGATCTTCAGCCCTTGGCGACGACAGGCGCCTTGCCGATTGGTGCTTTACCTGCACAGCCGGCCGCGCTCAACAGAGCGAGAATGGCAGTGGTCGCGATCAGAAACTTTTTCATGGAAACCCCCACAACGAGCCGAAAACCGACTAGCCCGTGGATTATAGGGGGCTGCGGCCGTCAGGGCAGTGACAAGTTGGCATCCCCAAGCGTTTTGCAACCGGCTGTGGCTTTCAGGCCACACTCGCAGCCAACTTTAGGCAGGCTGCGCAAGCTTGCCTGCCCGGCGGCCCCTGATGGGTCCGGGTGGCGGACGCCGCTACCACAGAATGAGGATGACCGAGGCCGCAAGCAGCAACCCCCATGGCGATATTGAACGCGCGCGCGGCCCTCGCGTTCGCCATGAAACGCTGCATCGAAGCGCCGAAGGCGAGCCACAAGAAGCCACTGGGAAGGGTCGCGAGCACAAACAACGCGGCGAATGAAATCGATTGCAGCAGCGCGCTCCCCTCGCCCGGTTGCAGATAGGCGCCGACCGCGCCGGTGCTGGCGATCCACGATTTCGGGTTGATCCATTGAAAGAGTGCTGCCTGCAAGAAACCGATATCAACGTCGGAACTGATCGTAATCCTCGGATCAACCGTGAATCCGATCAATCCCGTTGCTGGTCCGCCATAAACCCAAGGATTACAAAAACAATTTCTGTTTCATACGCAATTCCGGAATAACGGGTATTCTCTCTTGTGCCTTCGTTGAACCTCGATACAATCATAACGTTTATTGTACTTCAAATACCCCGCGTGTTTAAGCTTTACTGCAGTCCTCATGCTCACGGGAAAGGGATTGATTGGCCGATGTTCCGGATACTGATATTCGTGGTGCTCTTGGCGGTGATCCGCCCCCACTGAAGTGG